>NZ_JAUTBA010000001.1:1868273-2491030 GCF_030818895.1 Sphingobacterium zeae | reverse complement strand
TAAAACGCTATTAATCAGATGATATAAAAAAATAAGTGACAAAATAGAATTGGAGAATCCTATCATTTTGATAAGGTTATTTTATCAAAATGAGAATGACTATGCTGAAAATGTGATCAAATCATTATAATGTGTACCTTGTCATCTATGCTTGAAAGGTGACCAAAAAAGTATAGACGGCTTGAGCCGATTTATCTTTTAAAATGATGGGCCAGCACATTTTAAAAATTCATGAATGAATGGGAGAATATGTGAACCTCGGGATAAGTATTAGCAGAAGCACTATGTAACAAATTTGCAAAGGAATATGAAATTGTCTCCAAAAGTTCACATTAAAAATTATTTTAGGGAATACATATTGGTTGGGAAAACGTATTAAAAAGACACTTATAAAAATAAAAACAATGATAAACTTAAACCTTTTCAAAAAAATCACCTTATGGGTCTTTCTGGGCTGTATTTTACTCTCCTGTCAAAATGAAAAAAGCAGTCCCAATACATTGACAGAAGAAGAGCAACGTAATGGCTGGCAACTTTTATTTGATGGTAGCACGCTCAACAATTGGCATACGTACAATAATAGCAAAAATGCGCCTACGGCCTGGATTGTAAAAAATGGAACAATTTACTGTGACCCAAACAGTGAAAGCCAAAAATACGACTTGGTATCGGACAAAGCGTATAAAAATTATGAGTTTAAGTTTGAATGGAAGCTGGAAAAAGAGGGAAATAGTGGCGTTTTTGTCAACGTACAGGAAAGACCCGATATTAATGCGACCTACCATTCTGGACCGGAGTACCAACTGTTGGCAGATTCCCATCCTGATTTTGATAAACCGCTAAAGCGTTCGGGCTGTCTTTATACATTTCTACCGCAACAAAACTTTGTCAACATTAAAACGCAAGATGATTGGAATGAATCCAGTATCGTTCAGAAAGATGGAAAAATTACATTCTTCCTAAATGGAAAAATCACCGCTGAAATGGATTTTAATTCAGCTAAATGGAAAGATTTAGTAAAGCATAGTAATTTCAAAGATTATCCGGAGTTTGGTAAGCATATCAATGGGAAATTAGCACTGCAGGATTGGTCGAGAGGCGTATCGTTTAGAAATCTAAAAATAAAGCTTTTATAAAAAAAGTCCTTCAGATATGCGAAGGACTTGGACGCTAAAACAAAAAATTGTTTTAGCGTCTCGATTATAAAAAATATCGCAAGAAGTATTACTACCGCCATTCAATTCTTGTATCTATCCAAAAACAATCCCTATTCCCCCGAAATAGATCTTCTGGTCTTTGGTGATTGTAGATGAGTTCTTCCAACGCATTAAAATTATAGCGAAACATATCTTCATCCTTTGACTGAATAGGGCGCAAAATTGAATCTTCATCATCGATAAAAATATCGGATTCGAAAATATTGATTTGATGCGTATTCACCCAAGCAATTGCCATTTCCTTACTCATTCGTTCCAATGCTTTGGTCGTTTCCTGATATTGTTTCATTTCCCAGGGAAGATCTTCCGGATAATGCGAAGCAATATAGTCTTGGTACGCTTTTATATCACCTTCACGGAGACATTCATTGCGAAGCAAAAGTCTTGTCCCGAGCAAAGCTAACATACTCCGGCCGCATAAATAGACCGTACCTTTTACTATACAATTCTATTTTTTCTGCTAGTTCTTGCCTCATAATTTGATTATCAAGCAAAAATCATCCCAACCTACTCTTTTATAAGGAGTTTTGATTAAAAAAGTGCGTTTCAAACGACTTTGAACATTCTAGTCAAGCAAATTGAGCTCACCTTTATAATTTATTTAAATCTTCCCTAACATAAATAGCATTTCCTGTGGCTTTTTAGAATATTTTTAAACCGATAATTCCAGCGACGATCAATGTTGCTGAAAGGAGCCTAAATATATTGGCAGAATCTCCGAAAAAAAAGATTCCAACAATCAATGTTCCCACAGCTCCCAAACCTGTCCATACGGCATAAGCTGTACCGATAGGAATTGCCTTTTGAGCGTAAAACAATAATCCTCCACTAATGCTCATAGAAACAATAGCCAATATGATCCAAGCCAATTTATTTGAATCTGGCTGTTGAGCCATTTTTAATCCGAGCGGCCAGCCAATTTCAAAAATGCCAGCGATGATCAATGCAATCCAATTCATTTTCAATAGTTTAAATTTCTACAGCAAAGATAATCGCTAAATGAGGGGCATTTTTTGACTTATATCAAAATCGTACCTTATCGCCGGATCCGACTAAGTGTTTCTTGTGTAATCCCCAAATATGATGCAATATGACCGAGATTAATTCTATTTAACAAATTTGGCTGTAAGCGTATGAGCGATTGATATCGTTCTACTGCAGATTCGGTATGCAGCGACATAATCCGTTCTTCAAGAATAATACAAACCTCCTCGGCAATCTTCCGACCGATAAGATTTAGTTCAGGATAAATTCTATACAATTCATTTAAATCGTCTACAGAAATAGCATAGATCTCGGAATCTTCAAGAAGCTGAATATTTTCAAAAGAGGGTTTTTCAGTATAAACGGGTAAAATCGATCCAAAAATCTGGTTTTCCTCACCAAACCAGCTGTTCATTTCACGTCCGTTTTTAAAAAAATAAGCTCGTAGTAATCCTGTACTTAAAACAAAATAGCTGGATAAATGCTGCCCTTCTCTCAAAAAATGCTCGCCCTTTTTCTTAAAGAAATAACGCGTTCTATTTTCTACCGCTTTCTCAATTGCTTCATTGAGATAGCCATATTTTTTGAACTGTTCAACTAGGGGATTCATTCTATTATAGATTAAAATCATTCATAGTTCATCGTGTTATCTGCTGGATTATACTTTAGAAGTTCTGTATATGCATCGCCTTCAATTCCCAATAGCTGACAAAATGCAGGCTCAGTTTTTATCCCACTCCTCTTGAGCTGTCTGACCTGTTCAGCGAATTCTCCACCCCTCAATTGAATAATTTCATGCTCTTTAAGCATATGTAAGTATCCACTCTGAATTTCAGTTGCTTTATCCGTTGCATAAATTTCAAAAAGCTGCTCTTCAATCGTGAAACGGCAGATGATTACACGATCGGCCGGCCGCTGTAACCGAAAATGTGCATGTTTCGAAAAATTAAGAGACAGCATTTCTTCAAGAGCATCAAAATCGTCGACACAAAGAATAATGTCTATATCACTCCCACCCACATCTAGCTGAATCGGTATCGTACCAACTACAATCGGATCATAAGCATCAAGAAGAGTAGTAATTTGATAGTCAGTCAATAACCGATAGGCTTTTTTCTGCACGTCGTTTCCAGACTTCAAATAATCTATGTTTTTAAAATTTATGGTCATAAGTAACGATAAAATCCAATCCGGTTAGATAGGTTTGAATATACTAAACAACAAAAGAAAAAACGTAAACATAATCAAAATTAAAAAATAGCCGCAAGCAAGATTGGACTGAATTATCAATAATAAAAAACGGTTTATACCTACGACAGTGGAAACCGTTAAATAATATTTACTTAACACAAAATCAATACTACTCTCCTACCTTTATCGCGGTTTAAAAATCACCTAGTCATTTAAACAGCTACAAAACAAATGAGAAAACATTTGATTACCAGCATTTTGCTAAGCACAATCGGTACCTCACTTACCTATGCGCAAAATGAAACCACCTCTGCTCTGAATGGAACCGTCAGAGAGGGAAATTCGCCAATCAATGGGGCGACAATTGAAGCCATACATTTACCTTCTGGGACAAAGTACGTTACTTCATCGCGAAGTGATGGACGCTATAATCTCCCCAATATGAGAATTGGTGGCCCTTATCAAATCACTGTAACTTATCTTGGGCATTCACCCAATATCAAGCAGATCGAGAAACTGGCTTTGGGACAAAGCTCAACATTAGATATTCAGATGCAGTCCGCATCGCAAGTATTGGATGAAGCTGTCGTTGTAGGTACGAGACAGGGCAAAGTCTTCAACTCCGGCCGAACAGGTGCGGCACAAAACATTTCCCGCACAGCGATTCAAAATCTACCCACACTCAATCGAAGCTTTACAGACTTTGTCAAACTGACCCCTCAATTTTCGATGCAGTACGGTAATCCTTCTTTTGCAGGAAGAAGCAACCTTGCCAATAACTTTACCATCGATGGCGCGCTATTTAACAACGCGTTTGGACTACAAGGAACCATCGGAAGCCAAACAAACTCGCAACCTATCAATATGGATGCCTTTGAGGAGATTTCAGTAAACATTGCTCCTTATGACGTAAGACAAAATGGTTTTACCGGTGCTGCAATCAATGCCGTAACAAGAAGTGGTACCAACGAAGTACAAGGTTCGTTAAATTATTATTTCAGAAATCAGAATTTAGTCAACAAATACAATTCGGCCGGACTAAGAGCACCAGTCAACAACTTCAGCTTAAAAGGCTATGGTTTTACCGTGGGGGGACCAATTATCAAAAACAAGCTATTCTTTTTTGCAAGCGGCGAGCTTGAGCGAAGAACAGACCCAGGAACAAATTTTATAGCTTCACGCGGAGGAAATACGGGGCCGAATGTTTCAACCGTATCTGCGGAGAAACTTGATGAGCTAGCCAACTACCTTAAATCGATCGGGTATAATCCTGGATCTTATCAAGATTATCCTTTGGATACACGCAGTGACAAATTTTCCGTTAAATTAGATTACAATATCGATCAAAAAAATACCTTAAGCGCTAAATATTTCTACTTTCGTTCCTATCGCGACATCTTACCGTCCAATAGTGGTGCGCCCAAAAATAATCGGCAACCGTCCAACCTTGGCCTACCTTTCAGCTCAGCAGGCTACGGTATAAACAACAACATGGACAATGTGAATTTAGAATTACGTACGCGTATCAGTAGCAAATATTCTAATTCATTGACCGTAGGATACAATGTCATGAACGACTATAGAGAGTCGAAAGGTGGCCAACCATTTCCTTTGGTAGACATCATGAACCCCGACGGTAGTAGCATGACAGCATTTGGTTACGAACCATTTACAGCATTTAATAGCTTAAAGACGAAGGTATTTCAAGCAACCAACAACTTTAATATTTATGCCGGAAAGCATGAGATTACCTTGGGAGCCAATTTTGAAAATTACAAAACCACCAATGGATTTGCACCGAACTATTATGGAGCCTATACATTTGCCAGTTTAGATGACTTCTACAACTCTGCAAAAAATAATGTTTCCAACGCAACCAAATACCAAATCCAATATTCTGTTTTACCTGATGGGTCATTTCCTTATGCAGAAATTTCAGCACGTATGTTTGGTCTATATGCACAGGATACCTATGCTGTAAATGATCATTTTAAATTGACTGCTGGATTGAGAGCCGATTTGACTAACATATCATCCCCCAATGAACTGAAAAATGATAATGTAACCAAGTTGAATTTTGATCAAGGTGAAAAGATCGATGTATCAAAATATCCAAAGAGTGCAATTCTTTGGTCGCCACGAATTGGATTTAATTGGAATGTCAATGGAACAAATCAAACGCAGGTACGTGGTGGATCGGGAATCTTTACGGGTCGTCCGCCATTAGTATGGATTTCTAATCAGGCCGGCAATAATGGTGTTATGTTTGGTTCTGAATCTATTAATAATCCTACAAACCGCCCATTTACACCTGATGTAGATGCTTATCGCAATGTGAACCACCAAACTGCAGCCAACAACTCGAGTTATAACTTGGCGGTAACGGATAATAACTTCAAATTTATGCAGCTTTGGAGAACGAACCTTGCCATTGACCAAAAATTACCAGGCGGTGTTATTGGTACTTTTGAAGCCATGTATTCAAAAGATATCAATTCGGTCTATTTCCGTAACGTCAATCTAAATACGACGGACGGTAAAGCTTTAGTTGGTGCCGATAACCGTATGCGTTACAATACTCCACGTATTTATGGTGCTGCTCAACCTACTCCCGAAAATCCGAATATTTCCGACGCCATTGTGATGTCCAATACATCAAAAGGTTATAGTTATACCTTGACAGGAACATTGTCGAAAGAGTTCAAAGGTGGATTTTTTGCAAATATCGGTTATACCTATACAGATTCAAGATCTGTGAACGATGGAGGATCTATTGCTCAATCCATGTGGCGTGATCGCTATGTGTCGGGTAATCCAAATAGCGCTGACCTATCTTATTCAACTTATTTGGTTAAAAATAGATTTATTGCCAACTTCTCTTACCGTAAAGAATACCTGGATCATTTAGGAACGACATTCTCCTTATTTTATCAACTGCAGGACGGGCCTCGCTACTCTTATACTTATGGCGGTGACCTGAACAATGATGGTTTGTCTGGTAATGACTTGATCTACATTCCAAATAGTAAAGCTGAAATTGCACTTGTTGGCGACAATGTGCAAGACACTCGGACAGCTGATCAATTATGGTCTCAATTGAACGGATACATTAATCAGGACAATTACCTGAACGCGCACAGAGGCCAATACGCGAAACGTAACGCATTGGTAGGAAAAATGATCGGAACACTGGATATCCGCATCGCGCAAGATGTATTTTTAAATACCAGCGGTAAGAAACATCAATTGCAGATTACTTTTGATGTATTTAATTTCGGTAATATGATCAACAAAAGCTGGGGAGTTGCCCAATTTGCCAACAAAGCGAACGGTATCTTAAATTACAAAGGATTGAATGCGCAGGGACAACCAACATTCTCATTCCCGTATTTAGATGCAACAAATCAGATTCCTTTAACCAACACTTTCTCGAACAGTGTGGATGAAACTTCACGCTGGAGAATTCAGCTGGGTGTACGTTACCGATTCAACCAATAAACAAAAAATAACGTAAATTTGAACCCATCCTATAACAACGGATGGGTTTTTAGTTTAATAATCATGAAAAAACTAGCGCTTTCCATTTTTACATTTCTTGTGACCATGACCTGTCAGGCACAGCATTTTGACCTTGTCCCGCTGGGAATATATGGTGGCGAACAAGAAGACAATCTTTCTGCTTATTTAGTAGGCACTCCAAGAGATACGGCCTTCCTTTGCCTCGACGCCGGAACCATAAATACGGGGATTAGAAAAGCTATTGTGTTGAAAAGTCTAAATGGATCGGTCGAAACAATTTTGCATAACCAAATAAAGGGATATTTCATTTCCCATGGACATCTCGATCATCTATCGGGTCTTATTATTAATTCTCCTGCCGATAGCAAAAAGAACATTTTCGCTATTGATCCGGTCCTTCAAATTCTACAAAATCACTATTTCATCACGGATACCTGGATCAATTTTGGGGATCAGGGCCAAAAACCCATACTAGGAAAGTATCATTACAACAGTTTACAGGAGGGGCTGGAAATGCAAGTACCAAATACAGCATTATCTTTGACGGCATATGAGCTGAGCCATGTAAATCCATATAAAAGTAGTGCAGCACTTGTCCGCCATGATAATCACTACCTCCTTTACCTCGGCGATACTGGCGCGGACCGGGTGGAAAAATCCGATCAGCTAGATAAGCTCTGGAATAAGATGACCCCTCTGATCAAAAATAAACAATTAAACAGCATATTGATTGAAGTCTCCTTCCCAAATAATCAGCCAGAAAATTTACTCTTCGGTCACCTAACCCCCAATTTGCTGCTAGAAGAACTCGTAAAGCTCAAAGAAAAAACGGGACTAAAAAACTTGGAAGGGCTAAGCATAGTAGTCACACACCGAAAACCAACTGGTAACAACCCTGAAATCATTAAAAACGAATTGCTCAACAATAATCCACTTAAAATAAATTATGTTTTCCCCGAACAGGGCAAAAAGATAAGTTTAAACTAATGTAAAAAAGATGAAACCACTATTGGTTTCATCTTTTTTTACCTAGAACTCTTCAATTATATCTGCAATTGTCAAACGTGATTTTGCGGTAATTGCAGGCTGATTTGCATCCTCCACATGTCGATAGCCAATAGCAACTGCAAACAGCGTCTGATAGCCATCGAGTTCCAGTATTTCATCGTAGACGGAATTTTCAATTCCTTCCATTGGGGTTGCGTCAATATGATTTGCAGCACAGGCTGCAAGGAAAAATCCCAAAGAAAGATACACCTGTTGCTTCATCCAGGATTGAACATGGAACTCCCCTTTCGACTGCAAAAATTGCTTATAGTAATTAATCGATCCCTCTGGAAGCGTGTTTGCGATCTGCTCTTCAAAGCGATCTACATCGGTAAGTGCGCTAAAGACAACCAGATGGCTTGCCTCATTTATCTTCTGTGCGTTCCAATAGGATGCGGCAGCGAGTTTTTGTTTCATCTCCCCAGAAGAGACAAAGAAGAATTTCCATGGCTGGCTATTGATGGAAGATGGACTCAATCGGATTATTTCCTTTAATTCAGCGATTTTCTCCTCCGGAATTAGCGCTTCTGAATTATACTTTTTCGTTGTGTAACGTTGCTTTGCAGTTTCTAAAAAAGCCATAACATACAAGATTAAATTAACTATATATTTTATAGTTGCAAACTTAAATATAGTATTATATATTTGCAATAACGGTCAAACTTGATAGTAACAGATGTATTTGATAGACAACAAACAATACCCATGCAGTACCAGCCTAACTATGAAATACATAGGCGGAAAATGGAAAGCAGTAATTTTGATTCATCTAATTGAAAAAAAACGTTATAATGAATTAAGAAAAGAATGTGCATTAATTACCGAGCGTACATTAAGCTTACAATTAAAGGAACTTGAGGCTGATGGTTTAGTAAAGCGTACAGTACATACCGAAAAAGCTCCTTTGAAAGTAGATTACGAACTTACACCATTCGGCAAGACGCTTATTCCGCTATTAGAATCTATTGCAGAATGGGGACGGGAAACGGCTAGTCGGACCGAACGTATTCAACAAATGTAGAGTAGGAACCGTCGACTTTTAAAACGATTATCCATCATAAAGGATCACTTCCTGGTGTCGGTTTATCTTATCGGCAGCTATTATTTCAGTAAAATTTGGACAAAAAAATTTAATAAAGACAGCATTTACGCATCAGGAAGTTTTTGTAAAAACTTCCTGATGAATTAACAATGTGTCACCACTGCCGGAAAACAGATCAATATGGCCACTAAAAAACCTCATCAACAAGTTCTTTATTAACCATTGCTCCAGCTAGGTTTCCTGCAGCAACCGCATTCGCTACAGAACGCATCATACTGGAATTATCTCCACAGGCAAAAACACCCGCGACTGTTGTTTTCTGGAAATTGTCTGTTTTTATATGTCCCTGATCGGTCAATTCGCAACCTAACATAGCAGGAATAAGCGAATGTTGCCTGAAAGGTATGGCAGCATAAACAGCATCAAAGGCAAGTTCACGACCGTCTTTTAATTGTACCTGTTGGACCCATCCATTCTTATGCTGGATTTTAGTTATTTCTTCTTCAATAATCGAAATACCATGTAACTTCAGTTTTGCTTTCTGCTTAACATCAAAACTAGCCTTACCCGAAGTCAATAGCGTTAAGTCGTTCGAGAGATTATTGACCAATCCCGCTACGTGAAGCGCACGCTCTCCATTGGCCATAATAGCAGTTTTTCCTTTTCGGAATTCATAACCGTGACAATATGGGCAATGGATAACCGAAATTCCCCAACAGGCTGAAAATCCTTGTATACTAGGCATAATATCTTCCACACCAGTCGCAAAAATGAGCTTTTTAGCCTGAAAGACGTCCCCATTTTCGGTGGTTATTTCATACCCTGTAGCTGTCATCATGCCGCTCACAGCAAGCCCTTTCTGGAACTTGACACTCGGGTAGTTCAGAACTTCCTCCCTCGCTTTTTTCGCTATACTAAGCGGCTTTTCACCATCATGCGTAATGAAATTATGAGAGTGCGGCGTCTGTCGATTACAAGGTAGCCCACTATCGATAATCAACACATTCCGCAAGGAACGTCCCAATGCCATCGCTGCAGAAAGCCCCGCATAACTTCCCCCAACGATAATTACCTCATAGCTTCTATCATCTTTCATAAATATATATATTTAAATATTAATCCTCTTCTGACAAATGATGAAGTAGAATGGAAAATTTTCCTCTACCTCCCTAATTTCCATTAATCCATAGGGATCGAATTCGGCATGAATGGAATCAATATCGTAAAAAAACATATGTACTCCATCAAACATTGCAAATCGATCAGTGCCTATGGCCTCCCCCTTTCCATAGATACTCGCTAGCTTTGATACGGTCGTAAAAATCATATAACCTCCTTCAGCTAATTGGTCAAAGCAATGCTGGATTAACGCATTACGTTCTTCAGCATCCAATAGATGAATAAGCCCGTAACAAAATATACCGTCATATATATCCTGATCAAAAGGCATTTCATTAACCGAACCATGATGGATTATCGTATTTGTCCCAAAGGATTTCCGGGCGAGTTCTATTGCCGTTTTCGAAATCTCAATGCCTGTAATTTTTATTCCATTTTCCAAAAAAGGGCGACCGTTGCGACCGTAGCCGAACCCAGGAATCAGTATATTTTTGATGTTGTGTTCCAAAAAAAAGCCTACTGCAAACGTTGTAGACTTTGCGGCTTCATCCCCCCACATTTCTTGCTTCTCTATAAAATTACGTTCCCAAAATTCCATACTGCTGTTGCTTATATTGTTTAAAATTGAAATCGATCTTGTTTGCTATACCGATTCGGTACTACAGTGGATTAAAAGTCAACTCAGCGAAGATAGTATTTTTCACTATTGCAACTATGTAGCAAAAACATTAAATGCAATTAAATTGCAAATAAATTACAATAGGATGAATTATTGAAATCATGGTTATTTATCAGTATTGAAAACCTGTGCTATGCTTAAATATCTTTGCTGATGAAAATGAATATCATCACAAAAACAAAAACATGAAAACTATAAAGACATTTTTAGCAGCTTCATTATTTCCATTGCTTACGACACAGGCCAGCGCACAAAAATTGGATAAGATGCTTTGGTTTAACGAACCAACAGAATGGAACATCAAAGACAATTCACTTTCGATGTTCGTTACGCCTAAAAGCGATTATTGGCGTATCTCTCATTATGGATTTACAGTAGACGACGCCCCCTTTTTCTATACGCTACGCGGGGGAGAGTTTGAAGTCAAGGCAAAGATCTCGGCGAACTACCAAACCCGCTTTGACCAAGCAGGTCTCATGCTGCGCATTGATCATGAAAACTATATAAAAGCAGGGATAGAATTTGTGGATGGAAAATACAATTTGAGTACGGTCGTTACGCATAAAACGAGTGATTGGAGCATTATTCCAATAGATAAGGAAATCCCTTTTATTTGGATCAAAGCAATACGTCGATTAGATGCTGTCGAATTTTTCTATTCTTTTGATGACAAGGAGTATATCATGATGAGGAATGCCTGGCTGCAGGATAATCACCCTGTTATGGTTGGTTTAATGGCAGCTTCACCAGACGGCAATGGCTTTCAGGCGAAATTTGACTATTTTACGATCAAACACCTTGCAGATCAACGTCGAAGCAAATGGCTGAAAGAGAATAATTCAAACTAAAAAATATCGACGCCCGTCTAAGACAGCCCCATAGACGGGCGTCATCTTAAGTCAGTATGTCCTGCTGCATCTTGTTAAACACACTCACTGCTTCATATGAATTTCGTACACGAAGCTTTTGGAGTATATTTTGCCGATGCCTGTTAACGGTATTAATGCTCAACCCTAGTTTTTCGGCAATTCGTTTACTAATCATCCCCTCCTTGATGCAGCTTAAAATTTCTTTCTCTCGTGTACTAATCGAAGTTTTCGCACCATAGCCATCTAAGTGATGGACTACGCCTGTTACCTGATTGAGGATATAATTTCGAAGATTGATTGAAGTTTCAGTTTCTGGTACTAAGGTATAACAGCATAAAGCCAGCTGGGGGAATTCCGGTCCTGGGGTGTCCAAGTAAAAAATCTGATGGGACAGCTGGATGATTTGCCCCTCTCTCCCTTCGACCCGAAGTATACTGTTTGCTTGATAATTGAATCGCTCCGCCAGATCCTTTTTTTTGACCAAGTTGAGAAATTGAAGCTCCAAAGCATGCTTAATGGCCAAATCATCGGGGTAAACACGTTCGAGAAGAAAATCTTCCCAAATACCATTTATTTCCAGCTTCTTGTCATATGAAGGAAGGTAAAGTCGTTCTGCAATTGTCCCCATATAGGTATAACTCCAGTTTGCCGTCAGGTCACTCAGTACGACTATACCGTTATGAATGTCGGCAAAAGTTTTTGCGTAACTCTTATAGTGTTTTAGCACAGATAAATCGATGTTGCTATTTCGTAATCTACGCTCAGCAAAATTTCTATCTAATTTTTTTTTGATCTCTGATTTCATTTTATACTTAAAAGCTTCGTTTTAGGTCTTTAAAAAGAAAGTCCAATTCGGAGATAGGGCAAGGTTGCTTCTTTACTGAACCCTATTACTCCTTGAATAGTTAATAGATCTCCTGGCATAAAATAAATTCCGCCACCATATCCCATATGCCAGTCATTGGAATTTTCATGACTCATCCAGACCCTTCCTACATCATAGAAACCAATTGCCCCGACTGTTCCAGGAACGATATAAGAAGAGTAGCTAAATAATTTCAATCGCATGTCAAAATTATTATAAAGCGCTGTTTTCCCAGTAAATCGCCGAGAATTATACCCTCTTAAGCTCATTTCTCCTCCAATTTGTGCGTGCTGATAAAAGTAGGGATCTCCCCATACCGCATCAAATCCCACACGATTAGCAAAAGTAATATAGTTGTCGGCAACCGTTTTATAAAAACTCATGGAATGCTGTAATTTTGTATAGTTGCGGCCCTCCCCTCCGATTTCAGCATTCCACCCCAATCTAGTGTGAAAATGTACTCCCGATTTTGGATTACTGATATTATCGCGGGTATCGTAATCTATACCAGTGGTGACCCCAGTGAAAAAATTACTACCGTAGATAGGCTCCGAAGGATATTTTTCATGAAACTCTTCAAAGTATCGTCCAACATTATTTAATTCTTTACTATTATAATATTCGGAGGAGGATCCATAGAAAACCTTGAATTTGGGGGCTAGGTATCTTTCTAGAAAAATATCACCATTCACAAGATCAAATCGATTTCGGTAATAGGAAATGCGCTTTGAATCCGATTTATCAAAAATGGTATTATTTCCATACCCAAAGAAGTTGCTCAGGTTTTTGGGCCCAAGGGATGAAAGATGAATGTAAAGATCATGCCCTGCAATGAGTTCCTTATAATTACCTTTGTAATCAAACATAAATGATTCGCGACCGGTCAAATAACTGGCAAGAAACTGATGCCTATACGCATAAGGTTTTTTTCTGAATCCTTGATTTTCGATCATATACCCCAGTCCAAAAATAAGTCCGCGGTCAACGCCATAGTCCAAATTAAAAACAACTCCTTTACGATCATAGACAAAATTGTCATAGTCAAACGTATGGACAGCGCTGTCTTTGCTCAATTTCAGATGAATAGCATCATCAATCTGGATAGTACCCTGAACCTGGTCTTTACCATCATAAATATAAACTTTGCTGCCATTGGCAAATTTGTCTGTTGTACGGTACAAATCCTGACCATCACCACCAATAATCCGAAACTTTATGGGCGATTTGCCCGATCCATGGAAGTTATATTCATCAACGCCCGATATACCATATATGCGAACTTCTTTGGTCTGATCAGGTACAAAAGTACGTTTTAGCAATTTTCGCCCTTCGGTGCCATCCTTTTTCTTGTTATGGATATTGACAGTGACCGAACCATCACTATTGTAATCGACATCTACAAATTCAGATTTGGCGGACAATGGTAGTTCAACGACACGGGCTAGAAATCGGTAGTAGGTTAATCCACTTTCCATCAGTTCGTCCCTTCTTGAACGAATATTTGTTTCCAGTTCATTCGCGCTCATTTTCACAATGGTATCAGGCATCGTTAACATAGCCTGATGAATCAACGAATCCGTCAATGTTTTCTGAACAAATTGTATTTCGTCAATCCACTCGTCCACCGTAAGATGCGTGAGAAAAAAATGATCAAAAGTACTTGCATTAAAATTCCAATGGGGCACATTTCGGATATGTGGACTAAAGGGTTGCAAATGGGCCTTCAACCATTGATAGGAAAGTAATGTTGGAAATACCCCCGAAGTTTTATAATACACCTTATCCCTATCCCTAGGGACAGGCGTATAGATCTTTTTACCTTTTTCTTTTTCAGGGTCCCAACGCCAGTTGTCTTGATGGCGATCCCAGTCGCCCAACGTAAAATCTAACAATCGTGCACGTAGTGTGAGCTTCTGATCAATTTGTGTATCATTGTCTTCCAACACTTTACGCATGACTTTTGCGCTATTATCCGTTTTTTGATCCTCAAAAGGGGTACGCGCCTCAAAAATATAGGCCCTATTTTTAAATACCTCACGATACTCGCCGAACCTAGGGTCATCTCCTACAAAAACCAGTTCTGGCGAAGCTGAAGGAATACCTAAGGCTTTATTAAATGGCGGAACGGTCAATGCACCAAATGGATGATGTATCGAAATCTGATCTTGTACTATATCTTTTGCAAATGTCTTTCGAAGGCTTTCCGGTAGGCTACGTTCAGGGTATTTCTGAATAGACCTAAGAACCCACTCCCTACCCATAGAATCTACCAGTCGAAGTGACTGTGTCTGCATGCCACCACCCAACTTAACAATCTGAAGCCCGCCCCGCTCTGTAGCGAGATCCATCACACGCATCTTAACAGGAGTATTATATAATTTACGGTAACTATCTCCAAGCCAAAATCGATGCAGTAACCCCACTCGGTCATACTCAGGTGCGATCACCGTGGTAATACTGTCCATACGCTGCGCATGCGAATTAAAAACACAGCAACAGGCAATTAATGTAAAGATTCTTCTCATTTTATCTAAGTCGGGTCTTCGAGAAATCAACAGTCGATACAGGTAGAATGTTTGATGGTCTCGATATCTAATTGGGCTAAAGTTCACCTTTTAAAGCAAAGAATCAAAAACTTTCTGCTCCTTTTTTAGTATAAAACCACTATTTTGATAAAACTTATAGCTTTCGGTCCGAATGATATTGCATCTTACACGCAAACGGTAGCAATCGACAGACCTAGACCAATCGGATGCCGCATGCAATAATAATCGGCCTAACCCTCGATATTCTTCATCGACAACCAAGCCAATGATTTCTACATAAACACCAGTCTCCATACTGATGACCTGATGAAGTTGAATTCAGCCAACTGTTTTATTATCAATAATCCCCACAAATACAGCATACTCCTGCTACCGCAACAGATCCTCCAAAATAGTTTTCGTTCCTTCAATATCGGCTGGATAACCCAGCAGTTCGGTCAAGGTTGCGAGCTCCGGAGCATCAGATAATACCGCTTTTCTTATGTCCATACTATAAATTTGTTTCCTATGTTTTAGAACAAGAATAGGTTTACCAATACATTAACTATACCTCAGGTTGATCCAGTAGTCGCCGGTGATAGTTTATTTGGCCAAGGTGATAAGTTAGATGGGTGGTCAGATGAACAAGCAAATACTGCGTTGTTGTTTTTTCCTCAAACACGAGTATGGGATATATCTCAAGAAGGTTCTCCTCCGACAACAGATCCAGAGAACGTGTAACCACATCAATCGTATCATCTATCTGATCTAATAATCGTGTTCGAGGAATGTCTTTTAACGAAAACTCAGCCGCTCGATCTCTGATATACCCCGTCTTGCCTATTTCAGCACCAATATATGTTTGAAGATTTCCGATCAGGTGTAAACATAAGTTGCCAGCTGAATTGGAAATATCACGTTCAATAAGCCATATATTTCCTTCCTGTTTGTACAAAGAAATTTCATCACGCAGCCTGTTTAAGTCCCGTCGGAAAAGGTTTTTTAAAGTTTCTATAAGCATAGACTAAATTTAGATATATTTCTACTCAAAAAAGCAATTTCTATATCAACACATCAGCTTTAGCGTTAAATAGCCATATTGATACGAATCAGAAATATACATCTCCGCATGATATTATGTAATTTTAAACAACTTAAAGAGCTATAACCATGAAGATAGTTTCAAATTTCCCAAAAAAAACCTGGGTAATTTTTAGTGTAATAACAGTCACGACTACCATTCTCTTCGCCAAATGCGATAGCATATCCGATGGAAATGACAGATTGGGTTTTCCATTTCCTTTTTATGAATATATGGGTGGCAAGCGCTCAGTGGAACCTGAGAATCGAAGTAGTTTCAATTCTATTTATTTTCTTTTCGATCTTATTATCTGTTTTGGACTTGCTTATTTTTTCACATTTCTAATCCAGAGATCTAAAAAATAGCGTACATTGAAATGGAATTAATCGACCAAATTATTTCCATCTGTTTTATACAAGTTTTAAGCTAAACCGTCTTTATGATGAAGAAAAGCACAAAAATAACGAACCAAAGTATCGAATCAGCAGGACTTCCCAAAGACCCTAAACATGCCATCGCTGAATATTTCTGGAATGGATTTGATGCAAAAGCCACACAGATTGAACTCTCTATAGACAGTAATGAATTAGGCTACATTAATCGTGTAAGCATACAGGACAATGGCGAAGGCATACCCCTAGAGACACTTTCTTCCTCATTTGGAAACTTTTTGGATTCTATAAAAAAAATAGTCTCAAACGGAGCTCCTATACCAGAGGAAAAAAGGGAAAGGGTCGATTTTCTTTCTCGCTTTTTGCAACACGTGCGATTTGGGATACCGTTTTTCAGGAGAATGAATATTTCTCAAGCTACCGAATTCAAATTGATCGCGAAAGTAAAGAGCAATACGATATCAGTGAAAGCAGGCTGGTAGAATCTAAAAATACGGGAACGCAAGTTACTCTTGAAGGCGTTTTTGGACTTAATGCTACATTTTTTGAAAGCGACGACTTTAACAATTTCCTCGAACAAGAGTTTGGATGGTTTCTCTACTTGAATAAGGATAGGAATTACGCCATACGCGTCAATGGAAAGCTATTAGCTTATGACCATTTAATCGAAGAGACAGACCAGCTTTCTTGGACAGGATATAGCCCTGATCGTGATACTTCTTATCATTTTACCATCAATTACATTCGCTGGAACCAACAAATTGGTGATCGATATTATTATTATTTTCTGAATAGCGATAAAAAGGAAATTGCCAAAGTACTTAGCAGTTTCAACAATAACGCGATCAATTTCCACCACTCCGTCTATGTTGAATCTACCTTCTTTGATCATTTTGAACAACAAGATATCCTCCTATCTACAGAAGATAATCTTTTCTCGGGGAAGGCCAAACAAGTTATTTATCGGAATTTACATGCTGAGTTACGTGATTTACTGGATAGAAAGCAAAAAAAAATATGTACTAGAGCACGCTGTCGCGGTAAAATTAACAGATCTAGAAAGAAAAGGCTTATTGCCCGAATACAGCAGCTCGGAACAAGATAAAAAAAGAAAAAACCTATTGTTAGCATTAATACAGGAACTATATATTGTAGATCCACGGATTTTCTTCGGCCTTAAAACAGACCTTATGCGCACCTATCTCGGTTTCATCGACCTGTTATTGCAATCGGAAAAAAGCACAGAAATTCTCCCAATTATTGAAAAGGCACTTCCTCTAACTGACAAAGAAAAGAATCGCATAAAACAGCTTGTAACCCGCGCTGCGAACGATGAAAACACTTCTTCCGAGCATCAAAAATAATACATTTTTATTTAATGACTTTTAGATGTCAATAAATAAAATTAAAAGTATCACTTTTGCTTAACACTGTTAAATTATTTACGCATTAGCATGGGTAGCAAAGAACGCATACAACGGCTCAAAGATGAGAATAGAACTAATATTCTAGATGCTGCGCTCCAAATCGTCAAAGAAGAAGGATGGCAGGCCTTGAGTATGCGCAAAATTGCAGATATCATCGAATATACTGCCCCCATGATATACGAGTATTTCGCCAATAAAGATGCCATTTTGATGGAGCTTGCTAACCAAGGTTATCTCCTGCTTGCCAAAAAAGTAAAACAAGCCAAATCAACTGAAACCGATTTGGAGAAACAATTGGAAGCAATGTGGTTTAGCTATTGGGATTTCGCCTTCGAAGAACGCGAATTGTACCAATTAATGTTCGGTGTGGGAACGGCCTGTTGTGGTTTTGAAAAAACCTATAAATGTGCTGAATCCCATGGAAAATTGATAAGTGATGTCATCCGTGAAATCATGAAAGAGAAAAACCCATCCGAAGAATTGATCTGCAGAAAGTATTTTACGTACTGGTCAATTATACATGGATTGATTTCGATCAATTTGGTAAACCAAGGCAATGGCGACAATACCAATCAAGAGGTTTTAAAAGATGCTATTTACGGCATCACACGCTCCCTGACTGACTAATTTTTTTTACACCAAAAAATACAACGTTAAGAAATCTAACACCGTTAAATATACCAAAACTTCAATTTTTAATATCACATGAAAACAAATCTATCACCAAGTCTTAAAAGGATTTACGTTCCAACACTTAACAGTGTTAAACGAATTAATATCGTAAAGACTGCATATGTGCTCAGTGCAATCTTTCTATATAGTTGTTCAACAGGCACGAGCAAACCCATTGATCCACAACCGGTTAAACTTCCGGTCGTTACCATCGAGAATGGTAACGAGACGGTTTATCAAGAATATCCAGCAACTATTGAAGCTTCGGCCAATATTGAGATCAGGCCACAAGTCGAAGGGATTTTGGAAAACATCTATGTCGATGAAGGTGCTAAAGTAAATAAAGGTCAGGCGCTTTTTAAGATTAACGACCGCCCTTATCAGGAACAATTAAATCAAGCGAAGGCAAATTTGCTGGCAGCAAAAGCTTCCTTGGAAAACGCCGAGTTAGAAGTGGAAAAGAAAACAAAGCTGGTGAACACCAAAGTACTGACAGACTTTCAGTTAAAAACTGCAATTAGCGCACGTAACGCCGCTAGAGCAAATGTACAACTGGCACTGTCGGCGGTTGAAACGGCAAAAATCAATGTCGGATACACGCTAATACGGGCTTCAGCCGAAGGATACATCGGTAGATTGCAGCGCAAACAAGGGAGTTTAGTGGGACCTACAGACTCCCAACCACTTACAGCATTGTCAAATGTAAGAGATCTCCATGTCTATTTCTCATTGGGAGAAAATGACTTTATCGCATTCAAAAACAATACAGAAGGTAGTAATTTACAACAAAAGCTTCACAACCTCCCTCCGATCAGCTTAGTTCTTTCGGATCAGACAATTTATGATCAGAAAGGAAAAATTGATATGGTGGATGGCCAGTTTGATAAAAATACCGGTGCGATTACCCTCCGCGCGACGTTCAACAATCCGGAAGGAGTTTTACGTAACGGAAATACCGGCCGTGTAAGGCTACAGAAGAAGTATGCACAAGCATTATTGGTACCTCAACTTGCTACCCTTGAAATGCAGGATAAAATCTTCGTTTACACCGTTGGCAAAGAAAATAAAGTTGTTCAACAGCCCATTACTGTCATCGGAAAAAGTGGTGCAAATTACCTCGTAAGCAAAGGACTGAATGCGGGAGATCGGATTGTCTACAAAGGCATTGACCTGCTTCAGGATGGGCAGAAAATCACGCCACAAGCTTTATCAAGAGATAGCATCAATTCATTATAATATTACAATCACATGCTTAAGAAATTTATAGAAAGACCTGTACTTGCTACCGTTATCTCCATACTACTTGTCATATTGGGGGTGATTGGTATCCTCAAACTGCCATTGCAGCAGTTTCCCGATATTGCACCGCCGGCAGTGCAAGTAACGGCATTATATCCCGGGGCAAATGCCGAAACGGTCCTTCGTGCCGTAGCTCCCTCACTCGAAGAGTCAATTAACGGTGTTGAAAATATGAGCTACATGAGCTCTACCGCCAGTAACGACGGTTCATTAATGATTACTGTATATTTTAAATTGGGCACTGACCCTGACCAAGCTGCTGTGAACGTCCAAAATCGTGTGGCTCAGGCAACCAGCCAATTGCCAGCTGAGGTTGTACAAGCCGGAATCACCACGGCAAAACAGCAAAACAGCTTGATCATGGTATTGGATCTCTATACGGAAGATCAGAGTAAATACGATCAGACCTTTATTACCAATTATGCCCAGATCAATATTATTCCCGAACTGAAACGGATACCCGGCGTAGGACAAGCATTGCCATTTGGTGGTAGCAAAGACTACTCCATGCGGGTATGGCTCAATCCAAATCAAATGGCGACTTATAAATTAACGCCTGAGGAAGTAATGGCCGCCATCCAAGATAAAAACGTTGAAGCTGCTCCGGGTAAATTCGGCGAGAGCAGCCGTGAAGCTTTTGAATTTGTGATCAAATATAAAGGTAAACTCAACCAACCAAGTGACTACGAAAATATTATTATCCGCTCCAACACTGACGGTTCAGTACTTAAACTCAAAGACGTCGCTCGTGTTGAACTGGGATCCTATACCTATGCGAGCCACACCCGTATCAATGGCAAAGCAGGATTGAATATTGGGGTAATGCAGCTGGCAGGTTCGAATGCAAATGAAATTCAGATCGCGATTCAAAAATTCATGGAGAAAGCCTCTTTAAGCTTTCCGAAAGGTGTCAAATATCTCGTTTTATACAACACAAAAGATGCACTTGATCAATCTATTGACCAAGTAAAACATACACTAGTTGAAGCATTTATATTGGTATTTTTAGTTGTCTTTCTATTCCTTCAGGACTTTAGATCGACATTAATACCAGCGATTGCAGTACCAGTAGCCATCGTTGGAACATTTTTCTTCATGCAGCTCTTCGGCTTTTCAATCAACCTATTGACCTTGTTTGCCCTGGTGCTTGCCATTGGGATTGTCGTCGATGATGCAATTGTGGTCGTCGAGGCAGTGCACGCCAAGATGGAACATGAAAATCTCCCACCTAAGCTCGCTACAACATCTGCCATGAGCGAAATCACCGGGGCAATTATCTCGATTACATTGGTGATGTCTGCCGTATTCCTTCCCATCGGCTTTATGGAAGGTTCTACCGGAGTGTTTTACAGACAATTTGCTTTCACGTTGGCGATTGCAATCGTTATTTCAGCAATTAATGCCTTGACACTAAGTCCTGCGTTATGTGCACTCTTCTTAAAACCAACGCATCATGGTCATTCTGATGCTAAGAAACTTAAATTCAAGGAACGTTTCTTTGCTGGATTCAATGTTGGATTCGACCGGTTGACTAAAAACTATTTAGGAAGTCTGCGCTTCTTGATCCGTTACAAATGGGTTGCATTTGCAGGATTGGCGATTACCCTACTTTTGACAATATTTATGATCCGTAAAACACCTACTGGATTTATTCCGTCGGAAGACCAAGGATTTATTGCCATTTCTTTATCCATGCCTGCAGGCGCTTCTTTAGATCGTACTTCTGGGGCATTAGCCGAAGCTGAGAAGCAACTTCAACATGCTGATTTTACCAAGACTTTAAATGTACTTGCTGGTTTCAATATTTTAACACAATCCACAAGTCCTTCAGCGGGTGTTGCATTTATCCTCCTTAAACCACATGAAGAACGTGGTCAGATAAAAGACATCAATGCGATTATGGCCGATGTGAATCAACGCCTGGCAAATATCAAAGGCGCAAATTTCTTTGTCTTTACCTTCCCTACAGTACCAGGGTTCAGTAATGTTGACGGTTTGGACATGGTTTTACAGGACAGAACCGGCGGACAACTTGGAAAATTCAGTGGCGTAGGCCAAAAGTTTATTGGCGAACTGATGAAACGTCCTGAAATCATGATGGCTTTCACAACCTTTAAAGCGGATTATCCACAATATGAGCTCCAGGTAGATGATATCAAGGCAGAGCAACTTGGCGTAAGCACAAAAAGCATATTAAAAACCATGCAAGCCTATTTTGGTAGTGCTCAAGCTTCAGATTTTAATCGTTTTGGAAAATACTATCGTGTGATGGTCCAAGCTGATGCCAAGGATAGAAGTGAACCAACTTCAATGGACGGTATTTTTGTAAAAAACAGATTAGGTGATATGGTTCCCATCAATACATTAGTCAAATTAGAACGTGTATATGGACCCGAAACAGCATCGCGTTACAACTTGTTTAATTCGATTGGCATAAATGCAATACCAAAACCCGGATATAGTTCCGGAGACGCTATCCGTGCAGTTGAGGAAGTTGCAAAACAACAATTGCCTACTGGATTTACCTATGAATTCTCAGGTATGACCAAGGAAGAAATTGTCTCCGGAGGACAGTCTACATTGATTTTTATTCTCTGTCTGATATTTGTTTACTTCTTGCTTGCGGCACAATATGAAAGCTACATCATTCCATTAGCGGTTATTCTATCCATTCCGACCGGCATATTTGGCGTCTTTGCAGCAATTAGCTTCACTGATATCGCCAACAACATCTATGTACAAGTCGCACTTGTCATGTTGATTGGTTTGCTGGCCAAAAATGCCATTTTGATTGTGGAATTTGCTATTCAAGGGCGCAAACAGGGGCTATCGATTCCTAGCGCTGCACTTAAAGCCGCAAGATTACGTTTGAGGCCTATTATCATGACTTCCTTAGCCTTTATTGTTGGTATGATTCCAATGATGACAGCCGTAGGTCCGTCTGCTCAAGGAAATCATTCCATCAGTATTGCCGCTGCGGGTGGGATGTTCACCGGAGTAGTTTTAGGGCTCTTTATTATCCCGATTCTCTTTATTTTCTTCCAATTTATTCAAGAGAAAATAGCTGGTGTCCCGAAGCAAAAACAGTATGAAAGCGTGACCGCTTCGTTGGAAATACCCGTGCATAAAAACAATTAGTATATCATGACAAAATTTAAATATATGAATAGTAAAGCAAAGTTACTGACGGTTTTCATCTTATCTTTTGTCGCATGGTCCTGTAAAACAGATAAGTTGGTCAGCAATCAATACCTTGCCCCTAACTTACCCGAACAGTACCGCGACCAGGCTAAAGCTCCGCAGGAAACTAGCATTGGATCTATTCCATGGCGTGATTTTTTTAAAGATCAAATCCTACAGACATTAATTGACAGTGCGATACAACATAACTTAGATATGAAGCTAGCATTGAAAAACATTGAAGCGTCTCAACTGAGCCTGAAACAAGCAAAAGCGAACTATCTTCCCTCAGCCCAACTACAGATCAGGGGAAATAGCACCAACCCATCCAATAACAGTATGAATGGATTGAGCCTCGGACAGTTTTTAGGCCAACATCATGTGGAGGATTATACGGCATCCTTAGGTTTATCCTGGGAGGCCGATCTATGGGGTAAAATCAAAAATCAAAATAGCGCTGCTTTAGCTTCCTATCTACAGACAGAAGAAGCGAAAAAAGTAATACAAACCCAATTAATTGCACAAGTTGCACAAGGTTATTATCAACTGCTGATGCTTTATCAATTGCGTGATATCGCCAAACAAAACTTGCAATTGAGCGATACAACCTTACGCATCGTCCAGCAACAATATGACGTTGGTGACATTACGCTGCTTGCGTTGGAGCAGGTCGATGCGCAGCGGTTGTCTGCAGCTGCCTTAATCCCCGACTTTGAACTGCAGATCACTATTCAGGAAAATGCCATCCAGATTCTTAGCGGAAAACTCCCGCAGGAAATTAAAATAGCGGAGAAATTGTCGAATATTCAATTCCCCGAAGAATTAGCAACTGGCGTCCCAGCCGATTTGTTAAGTCATCGTCCGGATGTAAAACAAGCTGAACTGGCTATTACAGCTTCACAAGCTTATCAACAATACGCAAAGGCACGCATGTATCCTTCCTTGGTTATTAGCGCCGAGGCAGGAGTAAATGCATTCAAGGCAAGCAATTGGTTCAACTTACCGGCTTCATTATTTGGTGCAATTACAGGAAGTATTACGCAGCCAATTTTACAGCGGAAGGAATTGAAAACCCAATATGAACTGGCACGTGTCGAACAAGAAAAGAACGTATTGATTTTCAAGCAAAAAGTAATCTCAGCAGCTGGAGAAGTTTCCGATGCTTTAATTTCAATTCAAAAATTGAGAGAAAAACAAAAGATTACTTCGGATAGAACTAACCGGTTAAAAGAAGCTACAAAACATGCGAACCTCCTATTTGAAACTGGAATGGCCACCTATCTGGAAGTGATAACGGCCCAGAGTAACATCTTACAAAGCGAGCTTGAGCTTGCTCAAGTAAAAAAAGCGGAGCTTGCTGCTGTTGTTGACCTTTACCGGTCCTTAGGGGGTGGATGGAGCAATAATTAATACTTTAAACAAGCATTTTCTAATTTTATTTATACATATCTGGTAGATGGGGACCCTAGGGTCTCCATCTTTTGTTTGTTCCAGCATTATACGCCTGAGAGCATCAAATTGATATTTCAGTAGGGGCTTTATACGCTTCAGCATAAATTTGTCGTCTAATACTAAAAGAAATTACAAAATTTGTATAGATTTCATTTAGAAATATAAGTTAAACAAATGCGGGATATTAGGATCTATAAAGACGAGAATAATCTAATTAGTAAAAATAAAAGAAGGCTGATATTCACCTTTCTGTCCTTTCTGCTCATTTATTTGGTCGCCTATATTATAGATCCTTTCTCGAATTGTTGGGCTGGCTACTTTCAAAGAAACATGTTCGAAATACTCGGCGAGTGGACTTTTACGATCATCTACAGCTTTATCATATCCGAATTCAGCATCATTGTCCATGACAAACTTGACAAGTTTTTAACTTGGAAAGATAGCCCTACGGAGCGACTACTACTTGAAACCGTCATCAATCTCTTGACGGTATTATTTATCAACTTACTCTTGGAGTACCTCATCTCAAAATATTACGTTGGTCCCCAAAATGTTACTATAGCCCCATCATTGGAGGAAAAAAGAGGCATGATACAAAATATTACAATTAGTGTTTTGATTGCGCTCATGATAATGGGTATCAATATCGGTAGTCATTTGATCACCAACTGGAAAAATGAGTCCATGCGTGCAGCAAAGCTCGATCAGGTCATTCTAGAAACAGAACTTCAATCGTTAAAATTACAAATCGACCCTCATTTCGTATTTAATAACCTGAGCGTACTCTCAGAAATCATTCTCGAAGACCAGCAATCAGGTTACGAGTATGCAGAAAACTTCTCCAAAATATATCGCTACCTTCTTATCAATTCTAAAAAAGATATTATCTCACTTGAAGAAGAACTCAATTTTCTAAATGCATATATATTTCTTATCAAAAGCCGATTCGGCGATGGAGTTAACTTCGAGATAAACGTTAACCCCGCCAAACGCAATTTCCAATTGCCTCCTCTTACCTTACAGTTGTTGGTAGAAAATGCACTAAAGCATAATCAGACAAATAAGAGAAAACCGCTGAAAATTAAAGTCTACACCAACGCCCAGAATCAACTTGTTGTTGAAAATATATTAATTCCTATTGAGAATGTATCCGAATCATCGGGAATCGGAATTTCAAACATCATTAAAAGATACGATTTGCTATCCAACTTAAAACTGCAAATAAAGAATGATGGCAAAACATTTAACGTTATCCTCCCACTTTTAGCGCAAGCATAATGAATATAACCAAAGTATTAATCATCGAGGACGAAAAACTCAATGCCGATCGTTTAAAGCGACTTTTGAAAGAAATAAAACCATCCATCGTTATTTTGGATGTACTTGATAATATTGCGGATAGCATCAATTGGTTTAATAGCAATGAACTTCCCCACCTGGTCATGATGGATATTCGTTTATCCGATGGCTTAAGCTTTGAAATATTAGAGACTATAAAAATAGACTGCCCAATCATATTTACAACAGCATTTGACGAATACGCTGTGAGGGCTTTTAAATTCAATAGCATAGATTATTTGCTCAAACCTGTAGAAAAAATAGAGCTGGGAAATGCCATCCAAAAACTTGACTATCAAAAAGATCTCCAGATCAACCAACAACCGCTTCAAGGTTTATTGGATTTTATCTATCCAAAAGATTTTCGCTCACGTTTTCTAATTCCATTCAAAGACGGCTATAAGACCATTCTCGTCGAAGAAATATTATACTTTTACTCCGAATTTAAACTTACCCATGCGCAACTCAAATGTGGTACTGTCGAAATTGTCCCTCAAACAATGGAAGAACTCGAACAGCAATTGAATCCAAAAGTATTTTTTCGCGCCAACAGGCAATTCATTATACATATAGATGCGATCAAAAGATTACATAACCACTTCAACGGAAAACTAAAAATAGAAATTAAAAATAACGATCAAGTGGAAATCCTTGTGAGCAGAGAAAAGGCTCAACTGCTAAAAAATTGGTTAGACTATTAATGCTAAACTGATCCGCTTGCTCCTTTTTTCCTCAGAAAGGTAAAGTAAGTTTTCGCGATGAAGAAGGGAATGCCAATCGATCAGACCAATATCTTCAACACAATTGGATCGTACCATTTAATATCGTAAAATTCAGCTCATCACTGATACGTTTCAGTAAGCAATTGTAACGTCTCGGTAGATTTCTTTGCCTTATGGCTTAAAAGAATTCTTTTCTTTGTTTCATTATAAAATGATAAAATGGCACAAAGAACGATGACTTTAAAACCTTTCCTTACACTTATTACAGCAGCAGCATTATTATCGTCCTGTGGAGGCAACCAAGAACAACCGCAAGAGCAGGCAGTTACTGTTGACTTTATCGAATTATCTCCTACCCACGCGGAGACCGAAAAAAAATATCCTGGTACATTAGAGGGGACCGTCAACGTCGATGTCAAAGCGCAAGTAACGGGATATCTGGATCAGATTTATGTCAAAGAAGGAGACTATGTATCCCAGGGTCAACCCCTTTTCAAAATAAAAGCTGATGTCTACAACGAACAAGTAAACAACAGCAAGGCAGCTTACCAAGCTGCTTTATCGGCAGAACAAAACGCGAAATTGGAGATTGAAAAAATCAAACCACTTGTTGAAGGTAAAGTGTATACCGAATTACAATTAAAAACTGCAGAGGCCAATTATGCCGCAGCTAAAGCACAGGTAGCGCAAGCACGAGCTGCACTCGGTTCATCTCAAATAAATGCCAAATTTACGTTGATCAATGCACCAGTGAGTGGTTATATCGGCCGTATTCCTAATCGGATCGGAAATTTAATTACCGCAGCAGATGCGACACCGTTAACAACGCTATCTGAAATCAATACCGTAAATGTGTATTTTTCATTGAGTGAGGCCGATTTTATAGCCTTTATCAAAGATCAGAATAACAAAACATCCAATCAACAAGCAACGCTATTACTAGCTGATGGAACGGCATACAACCATTCGGGGAAAGTAGAATTAGCCAGTGGTAACATCGACAGAACAACCGGAAGCATGGCACTTAAAGCAAGTTTCACCAACCCTGATAAAATTCTCCGTTCGGGTGGTTCAGCCAAAGTAATCTTGAAAAAAGCGCACGAAAACGTTTTGTTGGTCCCTATGGCGGCTGTCAAGGATATTCAAGATCGCTACTTCGTTTATGTTATTGGCGAAAAGAACAAAATTTCCATGAAACAGATTGAAATTGCGGGAAATACCGCCAACGCCTATTTACTTAAATCAGGACTTACAGCTGGTGAAAAAATCGTTATGAATAGGATTGACATGCTTAACGATGGAATGCAAGTTCAACCGACTAAAAAATCCACCATGTAACCAGATGGAGCGTAGATAGCAACGACAGAGCTGCTGAAAAAGTTCCTTTTTAAATATTTGGGAGAAATCCAGGCAATAGCAATCATGGCAAAAGCTGCAACGTCCAAAGAGCTATAACACGCCTATACGTTCCGTATGCACTTTTAAAAAATGGTACTAAAAGCTTTATAAAAATTATACTAAAATGTTAAAGAAATTTATTGACAGGCCAGTTTTGGCAACTGTTATATCGATCATATTTGTCATACTGGGGGTCATCGGTCTTTTTAGGCTGCCCCAAACGCGATTCCCGGATATCGCCCCGCCCACGGTCCAAGTTACCGGAAGCTATCCCGGAGGAAATAGCGAAACAGTATTGAGATCAGTTGTTACACCCCTTGAAGAACAAATCAATGGTGTGGAGGACATGGAATACATTACATCGACTGCAAGTAACGATGGTACATTCTCTGTGCGCATTGTCTTTAAAGCAGGTGTAAACCCAGATCAAGCAGCCGTCAACGTGCAAAACAGAGTACAACAGGCTACTCCGATCTTGCCACAGGAAGTTGTCCGAATGGGATTAACAACCTCCAAGCAACAAAATAGTATGATCATGATATTTAATATCTATACAGAAGATAATAAAAAATATGATGAACTATTTTTACAGAATTATGTGAACATCAACTTGATCCCACAGATCAAGCGTGTTCCAGGGGTCGGTCAGGCGATGGTATTTGGTTCCAAAGACTATTCGATGCGTGTATGGTTGAATCCGCAAAAAATGGCAAGTTATGGACTTGTGCCGCAAGAAGTTATTGCTGCAATTTCCAAACAAAGTCTGGAATCTGCACCTGGAAAATTAGGTGAAGAATCAAAAGCACCTCTTGAATATGTTATACGCTATAAGGGGAAAAAGAATCTTCCAGAGCAGTATGAAAACATTATCGTTAAAAACAATAATGTCCAGATCGTACGTTTAAAGGATGTGGCACGTATTGAGTTTGGCTCGATCAGCTATAGCGGTAATTCCCAAAATAACGGTCTCAATACCGTCACCATCGGTATATTCCAGACATCAGGCTCCAACGCCAATGAAATTGAAATTGGAATCGACAAACAGATTGAAATAGCGCAACGCTCATTCCCTCCTGGAATCAAGATTTTTAAATTGATCAGTACCAAAGAGCGTTTGGATGAAAGTACAGCTCAAGTACGTTCGACATTGATTGAAGCCTTCATTTTGGTTTTCCTCGTTGTATTCTTATTCTTACAAGACATACGATCGACTATTATTCCAGCAATTGCAGTCCCTGTAGCTATTGTAGGTACCTTCTTCTTCCTGCTCGTGTTTGGCTTTACCATCAATATATTGACGTTATTTGCCCTCGTACTCGCCATTGGTATTGTTGTCGATGATGCAATTGTCGTTGTCGAAGCAGTACATGGAAAGATGGAGACTTCCAATTTAACAGGTAAACAGGCTACCCATAGTGCCATGAGTGAAATCACAGGAGCTGTAATCTCCATTACCCTGGTGATGTGTGCAGTTTTTATTCCCATTGGGTTTATGACAGGTTCATCGGGTATGTTCTATAAACAGTTTGCCTACACTCTTGTGATCGCCATTGTGATCTCTGCGATCAATGCCTTGACGCTGACACCTGCACTATGTGCATTATTACTTAAAAATACACACGCCGAAAATCAAGATGGACAGACCCCAAAAACTGGGTTTTCTCAGCGTTTTTTCAAAGCGTTTAACGCAGGCTTCGAAAACTTGACCAACCGATACGTTGGTTCATTAAAATTCCTGGCAAAGAAAAAATGGATTTCCGCACTTTTGATCCTGGCTACAATTGGCGTTGCGGGGTACCTCATGACAAGCACTTCCAAAAGTTTCGTACCAATGGAAGATGATAACTTTGTCGTATACAGTTTGGAAATGCCCCCAGGAACGGGACTGGACCGAACAACAAAAGCAGTAGAAAAAATCGAAAAACTACTGGCCGATATCCCTTCGATTGAAAGCCATACAAGTATTACTGGATTCAATATGATCGGTAACAACTCCAGCGCAGCCTATGCGACAGGATTTATACGCTTGAAAGATAAAAAGAAACGTGGTGAGATGAACGATATTGATCAGATTCACCAAGTGATCTCACAAAAATTATCCAGTGTCAAAGAAGGTAACGCAATGGCATTTCGCTCCCCTCCTGTTGATGGTTATGGTATGATGAATGGCGCGGAACTCGTTTTGCAGGACAGAGCTGGTAAATCGCCGGTAGAGCTTAAAGCAATGTCCGACTCCGTTATTGCGCAGATTATGAAACAACCGGGAGTGCAATTTGCCTATACCATGTTCAGAGCAGATTATCCACAGATGGAGTTAGAAGTAGATGAAGACAAAGCGGCCCAACTTGGTGTAGATGTCAGTGAAATGCTTTCGTCCGTTCAAACATACTTTGCGGGTGACCAATCATTGAATTTCAATCGTTTTGGTAAATTCTATCGGATAGCAGTTAAAGCGGATGGCATTTATAGAACCGATAAAGAAGCATTCAACGAAATATTTGTCAAAAATAACCTTGGCCAAATGGTCCCTGTGAATACCTTGGTCACACTTCGTAAAGTGTATGGTCCTGAGTCGGTAACCCGTTATAATTTATACAATTCGCTCACGATAAACGTTGTTAGTACGCCTGGTATCAGTAATGGTGCGATCATGGAAACATTGGAGAAAAATGTATTGACCAAGTTACCGGGAGACTACAGCTACGAATGGACGGGACTTAGTTTGGAAGAGAAGTCATCAGGCAATCAAACCGTACTTATCTTAGCATTAAGCTTGCTATTTGTCTATTTCTTACTATCAGCACAGTACGAAAGTTACTTATTGCCCCTTGCCGTCCTGTTATCCATCCCAACAGGTATGATCGGCTCTTTCCTAGGAACACGTGCTATTGGGTTGGACAACAATATCTACGTCCAGGTCGGCTTGATCATGCTCATCGGTCTTTTGGCAAAAAATGCCATTTTGATTGTTGAATTTGCTTTACAGCGGAGAAGAGCAGGCTCCTCACTCATTGATTCGGCTTTAGAAGGCGCAAGAGCTCGTCTACGCCCAATCTTGATGACTTCATTGGCTTTCATTGCGGGTATGGTCCCCTTGATGTTTGCGACCGGCGGAACGGCCACAGGCAACCATTCCATCAGTACAGGAGCAGCAATGGGTATGTTAAGCGGTGTTATCCTTGGCGTAATTATTATACCATTACTGTACCTGGTGTTCCAATATTTGCAAGAAAAAGTTTCGGGTAAAAAACTTACGGACAATACAGTACACAATACAAACGATTAAAATGAAAAAATTTCATCACTATATAACAATTTTCGCAAGCACTACCCTGTTGTTGTCCGCATGCAGCGTGGGCAAAAAATACACCCGTCAGGAGATAGCAATGCCCGAAAATTTCAAAAACAGCGAGGTTGTCGTGACGTCTGATACGCTACAGCTATCCTGGCGTAACTTTGTACAGGATCCCCTGTTGACATCACTCATTGAAAAGGCTTTGTCCAATAATACGGACGTCAATGTAGCACTCCTGAACATGCAACAATTGGAACTCGCGTACAAGCAGTCTAAGAAAGGATTACTGCCAACAGCTGATTTAAGCATTGGAGCGAATAGAACCTGGTTATCGAGCAACTCCTTGAATGGCTCACTGAGCGACCAATTTATTGGGACACCCTATATGGACGATTATAGTGCTACGCTCAGATTGTCTTGGGAAGCCGATATATGGGGAAAGGTAAAAATGCAAAAAGAGGAATCCTTGGCCAATTTTTTTGGCCAAAAGGAAAATTTATCGGCCCTGAAAACCCGGGTTATTGTACAGGTCATCCAGTCCTATTATAATCTGATTGCTTTGGATGAACAGCTTACGATTGCACAAAGAAATGTTCAATTGAGCGATAGCACATTGAATATGATACGTTTGCAATACAACTCATCACTGGTCAGTTCGCTTGCTGTGGAGCAAGCCGAAGCTCAGAAGAAAACTGCTGAATTATTGATTCCCCTAGCCCATCAAAATATGGCGGTCGAAGAAAATGCACTGAGCATTCTTTGCGGAGGTTTCCCCGAGGGCATTCAACGTACAGCAAGTTTAGATGATACGATTGTTGGAGCCGGACTTGCCGCAGGGGTACCGGCCGAACTATTAAGCCGCAGACCAGATGTCAGAGCAGCTGAATACGCTGTTGTGGCTGCGACAAGCAGAATGGGACTCGCTAAAGCAGCAATATACCCCTCCATAAGCTTGACTCCGTCCATTGGTACAAACTCCATTCAATTTAGCAAATGGTTTGATCTACCGGGTTCTATTGTGAAAACAATAGCAGGGAATATTGCTCAACCGATTTTTCAGAAAGGGGCCTTGAAATCAAACTATGAGATATCGGTCATCGAACGCGAAAAGATAGCTTTGCAGTTTAAACAGTCGGTTATGGTCGCAGTTTCGGAAGTTTCGGATGCCTTGGCAAAAATCAAACATACAGAACAGCGCCTGCAACTTATCCACGCCAAATCAAATGCCCTCGCCAAAGCCACCGCTGATGCGGCCTTACTTTACAAAAGTGGGATGGCAAACTATTTGGAGGTGATAACTGCCCAAAACAATGCACTTCAAAATGATTTGGATCGTATTACAGTAAAACGGGAAAAGCTCAACGCAGCCATAGATCTTTACCGTGCACTGGGTGGCGGAACAGATTGAATGGTGAAGAAGACAGGTTAAAAAGAAAAAATGCGTATCATTTTCAACAAAGCCCTATATTTATCAAACGGTTTGGCTTTTGATTCCTAAACCGTAAAAACAGATCTAACAATTTATTATACATACATTAAATAGATATTACCTTTATGAGCAATACTGATACTGAACAAAAATTTGTTAACCAGCAGATCCAATACCTTGAGTTTGTATCAAGCGACCTTGAACGTTCCAAAGCATTTTATACGACGAGCTTCGGTTGGGAGTTTACAGACTACGGGCCGGAATATACATCTTTTGGAGGAAAATATGTTGATGGTGGTTTTACACTTGGTGCCCCCAGAAATGGCAGTATTCTCGTCGTTATCTATGCCGACGATCTACAGGCTACGCGTGATCAGGTTATCCGTGCTGGCGGCACGATATTGCAAGATATTTTCAGTTTCCCGGGCGGAAAAAGATTTCAGTTCCAGGATCCTGATGGATATGAATTAGCCGTGTGGACTATAGAATAAAAATATACATTTTATTATAAAGCCCCCATGTTCTTCTGATATGGGGGCTTTATAGTCTAAAACTAAGCCTTTTTAGCTTTCTGATAGTTTTTATTTTTATTCCTATTGAAACGCTTCTTCTTATGCTGCGGATTTTTTTTGCCAGGGTTGTAAATAGGTCCCGCTTCAAACCCCTCAGGCAATGGCAGTTGTTCAATCGGATAACCTATTAAACTTTCAATCTGGACGAAGCGATTCTGGTCCTTTTCATTAACAAAGGTAATGGCCGTTCCTGTGGTCGCTGCCCGCGCGGTACGCCCGATACGGTGAACATAGTCTTCCGGATCTGGTGGAACATCATAATTAACGACCAAACTGATCCCCACAACATCGATACCACGGGAGATGACATCGGTACCCACCAGTACCCGTACCTGACGGGAGCGGAATCTGCCCATGATATCTTCTCGTTTCGACTGCTCGAGATCCGAATGGAATCCCTCGGCATCAATTCCTTGCTTCTGTAATTCCTGAGCAAGAAGTTTGACCGTGGTCTTTTGGGATGCAAAAATAATAACCGATACATAGTTCGGATCCTTCAGTATCATTTTTAGGAGCTCCATTTTCTGTTGATCATAGACAAGATATACACGTTGATCAATTCCCTCCGAGGGTTTGGAAATGGCAATATTGACTTCCACAGGATCTAGTAGGATTTTTCGGGCAAAGGACCTGATTTTTACTGGCATAGTTGCTGAAAACAAAAGCATCTGCTTTTTCCTCGGCAGATAACTTACAATACGTAAGATATCGTCTTGAAATCCCATATCCAACATACTATCGGCTTCATCCAAAACAAAGTGCTTTAAGTGAGAGAGATCAATCTTCATGGAGGTAAGATGGCTTATCAACCTACCCGGCGTAGCAACAATGATATTTACTCCCTCTCGTATAGCGCGCTTTTGCTGCTCGTACCCCATACCGTCGCCCCCACCATAGATGGCTATGGATGTTGCACCGGTATAATAAGACATGCCCATAATTTGCTGATCGATTTGCATAGCAAGTTCCCGGGTGGGAACAAGGATAATAGCAAGAATGGATTCCTTTGAATCCCGCGCTATCGCATCGAGGATCGGCAACATATAAGCCGCTGTTTTACCTGTACCTGTCTGTGCACAGGCAATCATATCTTTTCCCTCTTTAATAATCGGGATGGTCTGTTCTTGGATCGGCGTAGCTTCCTCAAACATCATACTTTCTAAACCTTCTTCCAAAGCTGGAACAAAGCCAAATTCATCAAATCTCAACGTATTGTTTTTATTGTTGTGCCCTAAATTACTAAATCTAATTCATAAAACTCTAAAATTAATACCGATAGCTAGTTACTTATTCCAAACAACGTCGCCGTGGGACTAATCCACGCAGAAATTAGGAATGAAGTTGCAAGCCAAACATAGCATGTTTCTGTAGATGAAATTAATCGGTAATCTGTTTTCTGTTTCCAGATGACACAACACTCAAAACAGTATAACCAAGCATGCCTGAGCAAAAAGAAGCGATCAGCACAGCAAACTTTGCTTCCTCAATTAATATGTTATCATCAAAAGACAGTATCGAGATGAAGATCGACATCGTGAAACCGATTCCCCCCAATAAGCCTACTCCAAAAATCTGTTTCCAGCCAGCCCCTTCCGGTAATTGCGCAATATTCAGTTTTTTGGCGATGAAACAGATCAAAAATATTCCAACTGATTTTCCAACGATTAGACCGAAGATAATACCAATCCCCAATTTTGAAGTCAAACCACCAATCATTTCCCCATGGATTGGAATAAGCGTATTCGCAAATGCAAACAGCGGAATGATAATAAAATTGACGGGTTTGGCCAACAGATGCTCCAATTTTTCCAGGGGGGATTCTTCCGCGTCGGGTGTTGTTGGCAAAGTCATGGCAACAAGCACACCCGCTATTGTAGCATGAATGCCAGAATGGTGAACAAAGTACCAAATAAATAGACCCGGAATAAGGTAAGCCCATATCGCTTTAACGCCCAGTTTATTCAACACGATCAAAAACAGAAAGATGCCTAAAGCAATAAATAAATAGGTCGCATGAATACCATTGCTATAAAAGATCGCAATCACCAATATGGCAAGTAGGTCATCAACAATGGCCAAAGCAGCCAAGAAGATCTTAAGACTGGCAGGAACTTTATTCCCGAGAAGCGTGATAACGGCTAAAGCAAATGCAATATCCGTTGCCATGGGGATACCCCAACCATGTACAGTCGAGGTGCCCTGATTCAAAGCTAAATAAATGATGGCTGGCAAAAGTGCCCCCCCAACCGCAGCCAAAATGGGCAGGATTGCTTTACTTGGCGATGAGAGTTCACCCTCTACAATTTCACGTTTTATCTCGAGCCCCACCAGTAAGAAGAAAATAGCCATCAAACCATCGTTGAGCCACAATAACCACGAATATTTTAAATGAACATGATCGCTCTCAAAGCCTACTTCCTTGTTCAGGAATTCCATTACACTGGCATACAAAGGTGTATTTGCAACGATCAATGCTAGAATAACACAGGAAAAAAGTATAATTCCACCTGCAAAGCTGGATTTTAAGAATTCTCTAAAGACAGTTAAATTGATAAGTTTTGACATGATTTGAATATCTAAAAACGCTTACAAAGGTTCACAAGATACGATTTTTATGACCATTTACCGAATTCGAGCGACGATATCCCGGGTTATATCCAATGTAGCTACCCTTTTATTTTTCGAACCTAACAAATCAAATGGGAGAAACAGAAATTATACATTAAATTTTTATAAAAAGCTTTGTCATTTTTTAATGAAATAATTTGGCTTTGTTGCAAAAAATACTTAGCTTGCTACTATAGTTAATAAACCGTTTATTATGTGCAAGAAGTGGATTTTCATGGTACTTCTTTTCGTGGCAAATTTTACATATGCGCAGACGACAGAGGATAAAACCCAACATTCAGGTTCCCATTACATTATTTTAGCAATCATCGCTATTATTGTCATTGTTTATATATTATACAGGAGGCAAAAGAGGAAATTTAATGAATAAGGGAGATCAGTAGATCTCCCTTATTCATTAAATTTCCTCTTTATACCCTTCTCTTTCCTATCGACCTTTCAATGCCTCACATCTTAATCACGAATCGGTTCATTCGTTTGTGCTAATCGTTGCGATCCCGTATTTGCCGGACATGCAATATCGTCTGTTGCATCGTATACAAGCTTCTTGCCATTCAATTTTGTAATCAACTCTTGAGGGACATACACCTGAACTTTGGTAATCGCATAACCACTTGGAAAATAGCGAACATAATAACCATCGGGGTGAAGCGTCCAAATACCACTTGGAACGTCCGTACGAGGTTCAGCCATACCAGCTAAGATTGCATATTGTTCAAAATCAGCGTACGAATAGTTTCCTGAGGAAACGAGCTGCCGAATATTATTTTCCGCTTCAAAGATTGTCTGCACTGCAGGAGGCATTTGGTCTTTTGCCTTTTGGACAACATCGAATGGCAAAACGCCGAGCGCACCACCTTCCAAATGCAAAATTTGTTCAGCTGTAAGCAATTTTAAGGCTGTCTCTTTCACCGGACCCGAATAATCAATAAATTTTGTCTTCGCTATGATCGTCCACAATAGCATCTGTATGTCAGATTGGGCAACTTCTGGGTGCTTTTCAGCACTTTTCAAAATTGCAATGACCACTTCTCTCTTCTTGCCCAATGTAGGTGCATACATATATCCATCACCTTTCGAAGGCGCATAAGTACCTGCTTTCAAGCAATAGCTCTTATTGGTCATTTCAAAATGTCCAGCCTCCAATAGGTAACCATCATTGCCATTCTTTTGCAAATTTTCTAAAGGTTTATAAACAGCCGTATTTTGAAAATCAGGCATTTGCTCCCCCTTCCTATTTACATCCTCAAAACTTGTACTGATCGCTTCTGGTTCCTTTAGCAGTTTATCCAAACCCAACATTTTGCTTCCCTTGGAAGCAACGGCTTTGCTTGCCTTATCCAATAGCCCTCCAAATTGAGCCGAGGCTCCTTGGATATTAAATAAAAAAGCAACTGTAAGTATAACGACACCGGTTATTCTATTTCTTTTCATAATTGATTTCATTTCAGCTCTTGTCCACAAAAAAGAAGCCAATTTAAATCACCAACACAATATTTATAATTTATTAATTCATTGTTTGCACACATTACCGGATTTCACACGTCATTTCAAAGATCCTATTCATCCATTGAAATTTCACAGCAAACAGATTTTCAAAAGAAGCTAAAAACAGTTGATTTCCCCGACATTACTCTCCTCAATTTCTCCTGAAACTGATCACCGTAAATAGTTAAAAATACAATATTAAAACGTATCTTTGCAGCATGATTAATGTGTCAAATCTCTCCCTTCGTTTTGGTAAACGTGTACTATTCGAAGATGTCAATCTAAAATTCACACCTGGAAACTGTTACGGTATTATTGGCGCTAATGGAGCGGGTAAATCTACTTTCTTAAAAATTATCTCGGGGGAAGTTGATCCTTCGACAGGTTCAGTGGCATTCACGCCAGGCGAACGCATGTCTGTTTTAAGTCAGGATCACTATGCCTTCGATGAGTTTACTGTTCTTGAAACTGTCATGATGGGTAACCAAGAGCTTTACAAAATCATGAAAGAGAAAGATGCCATTTACATGAAAGAGGATTTCTCTGATGCCGACGGCGAACGTGCCGGCGAATTGGAAAGTCTTTTTGCTGAAATGGATGGATGGAATGCCGAATCAAATGCCGCAACTTTATTGAGCAGTTTGGGTATTAAAGAAGAACTACATTATAAGTTGGTTTCTGAAATCGACGGTAACCAAAAAGTCCGCGTACTTTTAGCGCAAGCATTATTCGGTAAACCCGATATTTTGATTCTCGATGAGCCTACCAATGATTTGGATATTAATACCATTGCATGGTTAGAGGATTTTTTAGCGAGTTACGAAGCAATCGTCCTCGTTGTATCCCACGACCGTCACTTCTTGGATGCTGTATGTACGCATACAGTGGATATTGATTTTGGTAAGATGACAATCTATACGGGTAACTACTCATTCTGGTACGAATCTTCTCAATTAGCGTTAAAACAACGTTCTGATCAAAACAAGAAAATGGAAGATAAAGTAAAAGAACTCCAGGAATTTATCCGTCGGTTCTCTGCCAATGCTTCCAAATCCAAACAAGCTACTTCTCGTAAAAAAGCCTTGGATAAGATCAATATTGACGAGATTAAACCATCCAACCGTAAATATCCTGCCATCATGTTCAATACCATGAATCGTGAACCAGGAGATCAAACGCTACAAGTTGAAGGATTAAGCAAAACGGTCAATGGCGAGGTATTCTTTAAGGATATTACGTTTATGATTAATAAAGGCGATAAAATCGCTGTTCTAGGTCCAAATTCATTGGTTACCACAGCATTTTACGATATTATCACTGGTAGAGACACCGATTTCGGCGGCGAATTCAAATGGGGCGTTACCATCACTCCTGCCGATATGCCGATTGAAAATGCTGCGTTCTTTGAAGGAAAAAGTGATAATTTGGTTGATTGGTTGAGAGAATATACAACTAACCCAGAAGCAGATGAACAGTTTATACGGGGATTTTTGGGGAAAATGTTGTTTTCCGGTGAAGAGGTTATGAAGAAAGTATCTGTGCTTTCGGGAGGAGAAAAAATGCGCTGTATGTTCTCCCGTATGATGCTTCAAGGTGCCAACTTCCTGATCTTCGATGAACCAACCAATCACTTGGACTTGGAATCTATCACTGCATTGAACAATGGAATGTCTGATTTTAAAGGATCCATGCTGTTCACATCCCGTGACCACGAATTGACTGAAACTGTTGCCAATAGAATCATCGAATTGACCCCGAAAGGTATCATCGACAAATTGATGACTTACGATGAATACATTAATAGCGATGTAGTGAAAGCACAACGTGAAGAAATGTATAAATAAGATAATTTATCCCAATTTAATAAAGGCTCCATAATTCATTTTATGGGGCTTTTTTGATGTCCATTAAAAAAGCACTGAGGGGTTCAGTGCTAATCGCGATTGATATGAAAGAATTGAGAAAGTTTTACTTTACTGAACCGAAGGTTTGACAACACGCCAACCTAATTGTAAGGACACCGCACAATGGTCGGATAAATCTTGGCCCTTTTCGTTTTGAAAAAGCTTTTTTTGAACCTGATAATTCTTTGCCTCAAATAGCAAAAGATGGTTATTGCGATAGTAAATTTTATCAATACCTTCGCAATCCTCTGTCAACTCCAATGCTGTTTTCGCTTCAAAATTCACTTTATGCCCGGGAATATCACCTTTGTTGCGTAAACTTACCCATGCATCTACCAAACCTAAGTCCTTCTGAAAAGAACCGATGTTATCCAGCTCGTAAGCATAATGTGCATTAAAGTCACCCATAATCAAAAGTGGTCTGCCAGCCGAATACTTTTTGATATAGGCTTTTAGCTGATTTATATTCTTCTGCCGGGCAATCGTTGCATTCTGATCATCCTGCGCTGTCGCATGTACATTATAAACATCAATAAATACTGCCTTGGCCAATTGAATTCGAGCATAAGAAAAGCCTTTAGGCGTCAGACAATCTGCACCATTGCAATCGGTCCAGCTTATTCGCTCAAACTCTACGATCGGATATTTTGAAAGTGTACTCAGTCCGTCTCCAAAAGGTACTCCACCCATATTTGCCGTTCGGTAGCTATGCTTATTTTCGCTGTAAAGAAACTTGTTGTAGTTAAAGTCCTCCTGTACATTGACAATATCAAACGCATTGATCCGATTGCCGATCGACGTAATACTGGAAGACCGCTCGGTTACAGCACTGGAAATCAATTCAGGAAGGCCAGCTATATTGTATGTTAACAAATTTAGCTTTCCGTATGTCGCCTCCGGCATAGCTGCATACACCGAATTACTAAACTTCGGCTGTTGTTTTGGCTTCAACTTAAAGCCCAACATAACACCGGCAGACGCACAAATAAATAAGATGACAATCTTTCGAAAACCCTTGGGTCTAATTTTTTTTTCGAACAATAGATCTAATAGCATGGACTGAATATTTTGTTCACTCCAAAGGTACTCCACCAACATTAGCTCTGTTATCATATTCAATTAATTCTACTTTTAATAATTATACACAAATCATTAAAAACTAATAATTTATAAACACTATAATGACAAAAGGTTAATACCTGCATAGCATAGGGGTTACAGCTTTCAACTATTTTTATACAACCCCTAATAAGAATAACATGAGAAAGGTAGCCTTCTTTACAGAGATACTCGTCGAGGATTTTGACGGTGCATCACGGACAATGTTTCAGCTGATAAACCGTATAGACCAGCAGAAATTCAACTATTTCTTTATTTATGGCGGCGGCCCTACGCAATTTCGAAATTTCCATTCTTACAAGGTTCCCACATTCAAAATACCGGTCAATGACGATTATTGTCTCGCTATTCCACAGCTTATTAAAAAGAAACTTGAGCTCGCTTTAGATAAATTTGCTCCCGACATGATCCATATTGCAACTCCTTCCCTTTTAGGTTTTTTTGCTTTAAATTATGCCAAACGGAAAGGTATTCCTGTCCTTACAATCTATCATACACACTTCATTTCATACATTGCCTATTATTTCAAAAACATATTACCCTTAGTCAAACCGACTGAACAATGGATAAAAAAAGCAATGAATAACTTTTACAATAAATGTGATATTGTCTATGTACCGACCAAATCCATTCTAAATGAATTACAGCAGATCGGCTTACAACAAGAAGGATTAAAGCTCTGGCAAAGAGGAATAGACACAGCTCTGTTTAACCCCCAAAAAAAGAATCTATCTCAACTGCAGACCATCACAAAGAATGACAAACCAACAATCCTTTTTGTCAGTCGTATCGTCTGGGAAAAAAATATTAAAACGCTTATTGAAATCTATCAACAGATACATGCCCAAAACCTCGACTATAATTTCATTGTTGTCGGTGAAGGAACAGCCAAAATAATTGCGATGCAAGAGATGCCTAAAGCCATTTTCTTAGGAAAGAAAAGCCATGATGAGCTCGCAATTTTATATGCTTCGGCCGATGTCTTTGTTTTTCCGTCGGTCTCAGAAACGTATGGAAACGTCGTCGTCGAAGCATTAGCATCCGGACTTCCTTGTGTTATCGCCAACGGCGGAGGCTCGGCGTCCTTGATTCAGCACGGAAAAAATGGATTTAAGTGTCAACCTGAAAATGCGGCTGGATATGTTTACTACCTCAAAAAAATTCTCTCCGACGCAAGCTTAAAAAGTAATCTCGTCATTGAAGGTCTATCCTATGTTGGGCAACTGGATTGGAATAGACTAGCTGGACGCTATTTTAATGACATTGAACTATTGATAGACAAAACACAGGAAGTCGATTTGGCATGGGCAAATTAACAAACCCAAGCCAACTCATCAAAGGTGTTTTTTTACTTTTGATTCTGGCGTCCATCACGATCTTTTTAGCGAAAAGCGATTTAAATGCGTTGAAAAAAGAGCTCTCCTCTGTTGGTTATCGCTTCATCGTTATTTTGTTTACAACTTGCGCGGCCTATTTTTTAGGTACATTAGCTTGGTGGATATGTTTAGGCCCTGCAAAAAAGAAGGTCAATCTGCTCGAACTCTTTGCCGTCCATCAAATCGGGGAAACCGTTGGACTATTCAATCCCACAAGCATTATCGGTGGCGATTTATTAAAGGCACAATTGATAACCCGTTATGACATTCCTTTAAAAGAAGGATTGAATTCGGTTGCAATATCCCGTATTACTGCCGTACTGTCTCAATTGACACTCTTTTTGATTGCTATGCTTTGGTTGGTATTTTCTCCTTTAAAAAATGAAATTATACGCTACACAGGCCCAATAATATATATTATCTGTCTATTTTTATTCCTTTTGATGATCCTGATACTTTACTGGTTAATAGCTGCAAAAATTCCCTCACAAACCAAGGCTTCAACAGCAACACCTTTTGGAAAAGCACAAGCGCATGTTCAGTCACTACTTTGGAGTGTAAAAGACTTTTATAAACATCAAAATAAGGTTTTTTGGTATTCTTACTTACTTTTTGCACTACATTGGATTATTGGCAGCCTTGAATTCTATTATATTCTAAAATTTTTGGGTGTCGCAGTTCTACCAATACATGGTTTAATAGTAGATATGAGTGTCATTGTGCTGAAAAGCATCGGTGCTTTTATTCCAGGGCAACTGGGTATTGAAGAAATCGCCAATAAGCTCCTACTCCATATGATCGGTATTACAGGAGGTAGTATTTGGCTCAGTGCTTCATTATTACGTCGCGGCCGACAGCTTATCTGGGTAGCGCTGGGTTTTATATTTTATCTATGCATCAAAAAGAAACCAGTTCATGTCCCCATCTGAAATAGAAATACTATTTGTCAGCCACAAATATCCCCCAAGTGTTGGCGGTATGGAAAAGCAAAGCTTTGAACTCATCAATACCGCAGCTCTTTACTTGAAGGTACACACCTTAGTCTATGACAATAAGGAACCTCTTTTAGCCTTCTTCTTCCAGCTGAATCGCCGCATTCTCGCCAAAATTAACGATAACCCCGGCATCAAGCTTATCCACTTTAACGATGGATTAATTGCGTCCTTAGCCTCTTTTCATAAAGGATATACCCATTTAAAACGTGCTGTCACGCTTCACGGTCTGGATATCGTTTTTCCACTTCGTTATTTTCAACGTAAGATCATACCGCGGTTTAATACATTTGATCAGCTTATTGCGGTTAGCCAAGCCACCGCCGACGCCGCCCAGTTACGTGGTATCGATCCATCCAAAATTATTGTTATACCCAACGGTGTAGATCCGATACACTGCTCCACTCAAAACAATGAACCAACCTGCGAAAGCAGGCCCTATTTTATCACTTTGGGACGCCCTGTTAAGCGGAAGGGCTTCTCGTGGTTGATGAAACATGTCATCCCCGCGATTCAGGGCGATTTCAAATTACTAATGGTGGGGCCATTCGATCAAAAACCGACATGGAAAGAACGCCTATTGCAGCTTACACCAAAAAAGATAAATCATTTAATCACCCTATTCCTAGGATTTCCCACCGATCAAGGGGCCATCCGAAAATTACTGAAAGCATACCCCGAAAAAATTGAACATCTTGGAAAAGTTCCATTCGAACAACTGCAAAGCCTCCTGACCAACGCACAGGCCTTTTTGATGCCCAATATTGAAGTGACCGGTGATATGGAAGGCTTTGGGCTCGTCTGCCTAGAAGCTTCCACAGCAGGCACAATTGTTGTCGCCGCCGAATTAGAAGGAATTACAAGCGCCGTTACACACAATTACAATGGGCTTGTCCTGCCAAGCGAAAACCAACACGCATGGATCGAACAACTTCAAGCCATCTTAGCAGATCCAGTCCACTATAAAAAGCTAAGCCTACAATTTAAACAGAACACCTTAAAACAATATAGCTGGGATATTATGGCTAGATCCTATTGCCAATCATTTGCAGACTTAGTTACAGCAGCAGATAAATAATTGACCGTAATACCGCATCAAGTTGACTGCATCTGTCATCCACGCGGAAAAGCTCTTCAAAAGGCCTTGTTTAGAGAACTTGCTTGCTTGGTGCATAAAAAAAGTCCTTAAAAAGTTAAACACTTTTTGAGGACTTTTTAATTGAACGATAAATTGTTCTTCACGGATGGTGCACTATGATAACAGCGCAGCAGAAGAATCCAATACTAATGTACACTGGACATATCGATCTGTGTTTTCCCTTGTTTGATCATCAATACAAAAGGAACACAAATCAGAAAGACAACCCCGAGATACAAAAACACATCCATATAAGATAAAACGGTCGCTTGCTTCATCACACTCATGTCTAATATTTGATGCGCTTTGGCAAGCGCCTCATTAGGCGAAAAGCCTTTCGACTGAAAACTCATTTGCAATTGTTGCACCCGTTGTTGCACATCAAATTTACTTGGATCTAAATTGGCAACCAGGTCAACACGATGTTTTTGGCTATCACGGGCAATAAATGTCGTGATCAAGGCAATTCCAAATGAACCACCCAACTGGCGCATCATCCCTGTAAAGGCAGCACCTTCACCAATTGACTTACCATGTAATGTCGATAGTGAGAGTGTCATGACAGGTACGAACAACAATCCTAAGCCAACTCCACGTAGAATCAGGGGCCAAAACATGTGCTCAGATCCCGTATCATTGGTCATGAGACTGTACATCCAAAAACAGAATCCAAAAAAGATACTAAGCCCCACGGCAACCATATATTTTTGAGGAACACCATTTTGGATCATCTTTCCTATAAAAGGCATCATGATACCGGTCATGATCGAACTTGGCAACAATAACAAACCTGCGTCTGTGGCCGTCCATCCCAATATCGACTGGGTATAGATTGGAATAATAAAAGTCGAGCCGAATAAGCCAAAACCGAGGATAAAGCTCATCACTACACCCACCTGCAAATTCTTATCCTTCAATACCCGCAAGTTAACAATGGGTTTGTCGTACACCAGTTCCCGCCAGATAAAGAATAATAGTCCGAAAACAGACAAGATTGATAGGCCTAAAATCAATGGATCGTCAAACCAATCATCCTGCTGTCCGTGCTCCAAAACGAATTGAAGAGAACCGATAAACATGATTAAAAAGATCATACCAAACCAATCCACCTCCTTTGCAGATTGTTTTTGGCTGTATTTGGGGCTGCGTACAAAAGATAAGGTCAACAATGTAGCAATAATACCTAAGGGCACATTGATATAAAATATATAAGGCCAGGAGAAATTATCGATAATATATCCACCTAAAGGAGGACCTAATGTAGGACCAATAATAACCCCCATACCATAGATGGCCTGAGCCATACTACGTTTTTCTTTCGGATAACTTTCTGTAATGATGGTTTGTGCTGTTACCAACAAAGCTCCACCGCCCATCCCTTGTATAAAACGAAATGCAACAAGCTCCCAAATATTGGTCGCGTTACCACATAAAAATGAAGATACCGTAAATATGATAATAGACGCAGCAAAGTAATTTCTCCGTCCAAATTGTTGGGACAACCAGCTGGTCATCGGAATCACAATTACGTTGGCGATCGCGTACGCGGTAATAACCCAAGCGACATCGGTCAAGGTCGCCCCCAACGAACCTTTCATGTCGTTCAGAGCCACGTTGACGATGGTTGTATCCACGATTTCCAACAGCGCACAAAGCACCGCTGTAATCGTAATTACAACACGTCGAAAACCATATTCAACCAGACTATCTTGTTGATTTAAATTTTCCATAGTTATTGAACATGCACATCTACGTCAGCATTCATGCCCGGTCTGAGCAAAGCCACATTTTCTGCTTTATTGTCTTTTGTCAATTTAATTTTTACAGGTAAACGCTGAACAGTCTTCACAAAGTTACCAGTCGCATTATCTGGCGGCAATAAAGAAAAACGCGATCCTGTCGCCGGTGAGAAAGAATTTACTTCACCTTCAAATTCGATATTAGGATAAGCATCCACTTTGATCCCCACCTTTTGACCAGGCTTCATTTTTTCCAATTGCGTCTCTTTAAAGTTGGCAACGACCCAAGTTTCAATATTATCGACAATGTAGAACAAAGATTGACCTGGATTGACCATTTGACCGGGCTGAACCTTAATGTTAGACACCTGCCCATCAACCGATGCAAGTACCGCGGTATAAGAAAGGTTCAATTTAGCCGCCTCAAGCTGTGCATTCGCTCTTTTTATATTCGCCTCAGCAACAGAAGTTTGTTTTGAAGCCACTGTAGTCTTACTGACGATTGCATTACGTTGCGACGCACTGGCATTGCGTTGCTGTTGCAAAATTTCAACCTGCTTGTCGGCTTCCAATTTCGCAGTCAATGCCTGCTCGTACTGCTGTTTCGTAATGGACTGGTTATTGTATAAGTTTTGGTAGCGGATATAATCATTGTTCGCTTGCTTAGCACGAATACGTGCCGCATCGATGCTGCCTAAATTGGATTGGATCGTTGCATCTGAGATCGCCACATTAGCCGAAGACGCAGATACATCTGCCTTTGAAACATCAAAGCTACTTTGAGCTGCTGCCAAGGCTGCTAATGCCTCGTCCACACGAACCTGATAGTCTTGACTCTCAATGGTAAATAACGTATCCCCTTTTTTAACCAAATCATTGTCCTTTACGTAGACTTTAGCGATAAAACCACCCACCCGTGGAATGATCGGGCTCATGTTTTTCTCTACCTGCGCATCGTCTGTAGTCTCATGCGCCTGGCCATGCATATATTTATACGCCCCATAAGCCCCTCCGAAGATGACCAATGCAGCCAAAACAATTGTAAATTTTTTATTTGTACCTTTTTTTTCAGGTGCGTTTTCTACTGTATTTTCCATGTCTAGATTAATTGCTATTTAATGTTTAAAGACCCATTTGCTAACAGCAGGTCGTAATATTTTTCAATGGTGTTTGCTTTGCTGATTGCCAGATTGATCTTGCTTTGCAGCTGCTGTACGTCTGCGGTCAACAAGTCGTCGGTATCTGCGATACCATTATCGTACTTATCTTTGGTGATCCGATAATTTTCAACAGCCTGATCCACCGCCTGATGATAGACCACATCCTGCTTTTGTGCCAGCATATAGTTTTCATTGGCCTGTTGAACCTGCACTTTTACCTTGTCATTTAATAATTCAATATGCTCATCAATTTCCTTGATACGGTTTTTTGCCACATTCACTTCTCTTTTATTTTTGTAAAGCGAACCGATATCGTAAGAAACGCCGATGCCAACCATGGCAGCATTCGTCACGGTAACCACCTTTTGAAGACCAAAAGCATTGTATCCAGCAGTTGCAGCAACAGTTGGCATGGCAGCCGCTTTTGTGACTTTCAGCTGATCTTCAGCAACCAAACGTTGCGATTCCATCGATTTTAGATCTGAGCGCGAGGTTTTTGCTGCATCATATGATGCTTTTAAGCCCAAATCCACACCTGTGACTTCGCCCAAATTGATCTGATCCAGTTGGGTATCTTCATCAATTTTCAAGAAGTTAGCCAATTGATAATTCAGCACCTTGATATTTTTCTGTGCTTCCTGAAGCGAAACCTGATAGTTTGAAAGCTGCAGTTCTGCTTTTAATAAGTCATTACGTGCGATCAAACCATTATCCAACATTGCTTTAAAATCCGAAACACGTTGCTCCGACTGCTTGATATTTTCAGCAATCAACAAATTTGTTTGCTGAGCCTTATAAAGACTCAAATAAAGATTTACTGCACGTATAGCCAATTGTTCTTTGCTCGCTACAGCATTGTATTCCTCAGCTTTCAATACATCCTTTGCAATATCAATGCCGCCCTTAATTCTGCCACCGGTATAGATTGGCAGGCTTACCGAAGCCTGTCCTAACCACAATTGATTTGCTGCAATATCCGGAGTAGCACCTCCCTCACCCAATGCCAACTTTAAATTCACATTTGGAGTAGTCATGGCCATGTATTGTCCACCCAATTTTGCGTCGGGAAGTTGCTTTGATTTGGCAGTTTCGACTTCGAGCTGCCTTCCGAATATCTTGGTATCAGCGGACTTCGCTTCCACGCTTTGATTTGCGGCCAAGTGAATTATCTCTTCCAAAGTCATATGCTTATTGTCTTGTGCCAACAAACCCATGGGACTTAGAAGTAATAAAGCACTTAAATTGGCCAACTTATTTTTCATATGTCAATAAAGCTTTAATTGTTTTCTGTATAAATTCTGTCAAAGTTGTTTCTATATAATGTGCGTAATCTTTATCATTATTGATATGCAACTGATCCTGTAAAAAGCTATGGTTCATCTGGAAATTCATAAAAGTTCCCATCATCATCGAGTGAATCAAAATTGGATCATACCCCGCTTTAAATACCCCCTGAGCAACCCCATCATTGATGACGGAAGAGATCACTTCTAAATTGTGTAATTTGAGTTTCCTAAAAGCCTCAGATATAAGCATCCGTTGCTTTAGTGAACTTTCGATGGTAATAATGTGATATAGCTTTCGGTGAGAGTTCATCGATTTAATTGATCGATCCACCATCGCATCAATTTTATCCAACGCATGATCAATACCCGCAAGTTCATCCACATTGATCATGAAATCGGGAACACGCCATTCAAAGAAAGTATCCAATAGCTTGTCTTTAGAACCAAAATAATAGTTGATCATCGCCACATTGACATTCGCTTCATTGGCGATATCACGAACGGAAGTTCCATCAAACCCTTTTGTTGCAAAAAGACGCTCTGCTGCTAGCAGTATATCAATCTGTTTTTCGTTAAATTCCATTATAAACAACTACCTCTTTAAAGATACAATCGCATCTTAAGCAACGAAACGAATCGCAGTGCTATTAAATGCGGGACAAAGTTAAACAAACGTTTAATTTAAACAAATGTTTAATTATTAAATTTATGTAAAAAAAAGACACCTTAATGGGTGTCTTAGAGCTGAGCAAGTCTGTTTGTTTATTTAATACTCGGTTTGGCTACTTAATTGAGTATCCGATAGATCATCTCTTTGAGAATCTCTGCGCTATTAAAGTTGCTTGGAACATTAACACCTTTCGATTTTAAGTCAGTCTCTTTTAGAACATTGAGCACGTCGAACGTTTTTCTACGGTTGTAATTTCTTGCCGCAAGTTCATATTCTTTCAAAAAGAATGGATGGACACCTAATTCTTTTGCGGCGACGGTCTTATCAATAAGATAATGATATTTTAGAATTTTAGTAAAGTAGGTCGCCACTTGACCGATGACCATAACCAAAGGATTATTTTTGGGATTTGCCACAAAATAGTCGACAATCTGATACGCTTTTAAGGCATTCCGTTTTGCTAATGCAGTATTTAATTCAAACACGTTATAATCTTTAGAAATACCAATATTACGTTCGACGTCATCCGTACTCACTTCCTGATTTTTGGGAACATTGAGCATAAGCTTATCCAGTTCATTGGATATTTTGGACAAGTCATTACCGAGATAATCTGCAATCAGTACGCTAGCCTGGGGATGAATACGCCAACCAGCGTCTTTCATGTAGGATCCGATCCAGGGCGCTACCTTATCATCATAAAGTTTAGCAGCATCAATCACCAATCCTGCTTTCTCGAAGACTTTGTAAATTTTTTTACGCTTATCAAATTTGCCATGTTTATAGCAAAAAACAAGAATAGTCGTTGGCGTAAGATGCTCCAGGTAGTTGGTCAACAGCTCCTCGGTATCGGACTTCCATTTTAACTCTTGCGCCTCTTTAATAATGATAACCTGATTATCGCTCATCATAGGATATCGTTTAGCCGAATTGACTATTGTAGACATATCAACATCCTTTCCATAAAAAATGGATTGGTCAAAGCCCTTTTGGGCGTCGGTCAATACCGTCGCTTCAAGCGCTTCAGCAATGGTGTCGATAAAATAGCTTTCCTCCCCTTGCAATAGATATACGGGATTAAAAACCCTATTTTTGATATCGGATAAGATCGGATGTATGTTCATATGTAAAAACGCGCGTGCATGAGAAGCAAAATTACAATTTTAATAGCAAATCAAACCGGAACTTCCCAAAGTTATACTTTTATATCTCTGTTCATTACTTAGCTTTGCAGTAATTGACTGCTTTAAAGGCGAGAAAATGCAGCTGGCAAACTAGCGCGGTTGGTTTACCTCTTTGCCGTAGAAAGACAGAGTTTATAAAAAAAACAGCATATTTCCGAACTAGGCAATTTATTAGTATTACCAAAATTTTAGTACATTTGTTCATGTTTTCACCCACTCCACTGAACTTACCTCCATTTAAAGCTAAAATATCCAAAAAAAACAATGCGATTTACATTTTTGATGAGCTCAGAAAAAAGAATCTGGTCTTAACTCCAGAAGAGTGGGTTAGGCAGCATTGGATAAACTATCTGTCACTCAATAAAAATTACCCCAAATCACTGATGAATATCGAAGGCGGATTAAAATTAAATAACCTTCAGAAAAGAAGTGATCTGTTAATTTACAACAGCAATGGACATAAGATCGTTTTGGCCGAATTTAAGGCACCGCATATAAAAATTACTCAACAAGTGTTTGAGCAAATTGCAAATTATAACACCGTTCATCGCATCCCCTACTTAGTAGTGAGCAATGGCATAAATCATTACTATTGTAAAATTAATTTTAAGACTGAATCCTATGAATTTTTAGAAGACCTCCCCAGCTATAACGAACTTGGCTAAGGAGCTATGCATGAAACACATAAAAAGGGAGGTAGTCTATACCTTAATCGCCAGGCGGTGAGTCGAGCCCACAAAAAAAATGTAAAGTAGATGTAAAACATCTTTTCAATTTATTTGATTTATAAAATATAGTTTTATATTAGTCCTACAGAACAGAAAAAAATAAAAAGATGAATATAGATAAAAACGAATTCAGAAAATATGCAGTAAAGCATCACCGTATTGGAAGTCAACACGTTGACAGCTTCATTGCTCGCACAGAGACAAGCATTCCGACAAATCTTACACCATACATTGTTGAAGAGCGTCAATTGAACGTTGCACAGATGGATGTATTCTCACGTTTGATGATGGATCGCATCATATTTTTAGGCAGCGGCATTGATGATCAGGTTGCCAACATTATTCAGGCACAACTTTTGTTTTTACAGTCAACCGATGCACAACGTGATATCCAGATCTACATTAATTCTCCAGGCGGGAGTGTGTATGCTGGGCTGGGAATTTATGATACCATGCAATATATCACGCCAGATGTAGCAACAATCTGTACCGGTATTGCTGCTTCGATGGGAGCTGTGCTTTTGGTTGCTGGTGCGAAAGGGAAACGCGCAGCGTTACGTCATTCACGTGTTATGATTCACCAACCTTCTGGTGGCGCTCAAGGCGTCGCAGCCGATATGGAAATCAACTTACGTGAAATGATGAAATTAAAAGAAGAATTATACACCATTATTTCAGATCATTCTGGACAAACTTACGAATGGGTAGAAAAATCTTCTGATCGGGATTACTGGATGAAAGCCAATGAGGCGAAAGAATTCGGTATGATTGATGAGATTTTACTTCCTAAGAAGGAGAATATTAAATAACAATGGCAAAGAATAACGATAGAGACATTCATTGTTCGTTTTGTGGGATAAGCAAAAATGAAGCTCAGATGCTCATTGCAGGCAACGGTGCACATATCTGTGATAGATGCATCCAGCAGGCAGGCGAAATCTTAGCAGAAGAATTAAAACAACGAAAAAGCAAAACATTACAGACTGCATTAAAGTTGATCCGCCCTTTTGAGATCAAAACTCACTTGGATCAATATGTGATCGGTCAGGATGATGCAAAAAAAGTAATTTCGGTAGCAGTTTATAATCACTATAAACGTTTAAATCAGAAAGTGGATAAAGACGAAATTGAGATCGAAAAATCGAATCTAATTATCGTTGGAGAAACAGGTACGGGTAAAACATTGTTAGCAAAGACAGTTGCTAAGATATTAAACGTACCATTTTGTATTGTAGATGCGACAGTGCTGACAGAGGCAGGTTATGTTGGCGAAGATGTAGAAAGTATTTTGACACGCTTACTTCAAGCAGCAGATTACGATGTAGCGTCGGCAGAGCGCGGAATCATCTATATCGATGAAATAGATAAAATTGCGCGTAAAAGCGATAATCCTTCTATTACTAGAGATGTATCAGGTGAAGGTGTACAACAGGCTTTGTTGAAGATTCTAGAAGGTACAGTGGTCAACGTTCCACCTCAAGGTGGTCGGAAGCATCCTGATCAAAAAATGATCGCGGTAAATACTAGTAATATACTCTTTATCTGTGGCGGTGCATTTGATGGTATCCAAAAGAAAATTGCAAACCGCTTACGTACACAGACTGTAGGTTATAAAATGAATGAAGACGAAGAGGAAATTGATTTGAATAACTTATACAAATATATTACTCCTCAAGACTTAAAGAACTTTGGTTTGATTCCAGAGTTAATAGGGCGTCTACCGGTATTGACTTATCTGAATCCGTTGGATAAAGAAACTTTACTAAGCATTTTGACTGAACCCAAAAATGCATTGGTAAAGCAGTATAAGAAGTTGTTCGAATATGAAGGTATCGAACTAAAATTTGATCCTGATGTTTATACCTTTATTGTCGATAAAGCAGATGAGTTCAAACTCGGAGCTAGGGGTTTACGCAGTATCTGTGAAGCCATTATGCTGGATGCGATGTTTGAGATTCCATCAACAAAAGAGCAGACGGGACAAAAAGCTTTGGAAATCACCCTGGAATACGCGAAGAAAAAATTCGAGAAGTCCGATTTGAAAAAGCTTAAAGTCGCTTAAAAAAATCCCGTTCAGCTGAACGGGATTTTTTTTTAAAGAACTAAAAATCTTATATTACAATAATAACATACCCATAATGGAGTGTTTATAGGAATATAATAGATTCGAAAAACTAAATACAATGACTATGACAAAAAAGAAAAGTGCCAAAAGTACCGTAAATAGTCCGATAACACCAGGTTTAAAAAGTAAAGAAGAAATTGTAAACAATTGGCTTCCGAGGTATACGGGAAGACCTTTAGAAGAGTTTGGAGAATACATCCTTTTGACAAACTTTTCTAAATATATACAGCTGTTTTCCGAAATGCATGATAATGCGCCCATTTACGGTGAAGATAAGCCGATGCAATCGGTCACTGCTGGCGGAATCACTATCATCAACTTTGGTATGGGAAGCCCTATGGCCGCAACCATTATGGATTTATTATCGGCTATTGCGCCAAAAGCAGTACTATTTCTGGGTAAAACCGGTGGGATCAAGAAAAAGATTCCAGTGGGTGAATTGATTTTACCGATTGCTGCTATCCGTGGCGAAGGAACATCGAATGATTATTTCCCACCCGAAGTCCCCTCCCTGCCTGCCTTCGCTATGCAAAAGGCTATATCAACTACGATAAGGGATCATCAACGGGATTACTGGACAGGAACGGTATACACTACAAATAGACGAGTCTGGGAACACGATAAGGCCTTTAAAAAATATTTGAAATCAATCCGCGCGATGTGCGTTGATATGGAAACCGCAACGATATTCAGTGTCGGTTTTGCCAACAAAATTCCTACCGGTGCTTTACTGCTCGTTTCGGATCAACCAATGGTTCCGGAAGGAGTTAAAACATCTGTCAGCGACGTAACCGTTACAGCGAAATATGTAGAAGCGCATATTAGCATAGGAATTGACGCTTTAAAACAACTTATTAATAACGGGCTGACCGTAAAGCACCTAAAATTTTAAGTATCCATCTTAATAACATCATATTTTCCTCCGAGGGAAAATATGATGTATCCCTTCCCTAAAAACCTCATTATCAAACAGGTGAAACTATTAATCATTAATATTGATTAATAATTCAAGAATTACTATCTCCAATTGGAGATGTTAACAAATGTTAATCTTCACAATAATTAAACTATTTGACGTTTATATTGTAATATTCATATTACACACACATATATCGTAAAAATTAATCAATCATTGTGAAGAAAAAAACATTATCTATTTTCAACGTATCTCTATTGATTTGTTCAGCCTTAGCCACTCAGGTAAGTTGTTCTTCAAGTTCTTCAAAAGAAAATAAAAGCAAAGAAAAAAGCGTAGCTTTACCGGTTTATACCGTAAAAAAATCAGATGCAATTACTATCAAAGATTATTTGGGGACAATTGAAGGTAAGGTAAATGTAGAAGTTCGCCCCCAAGTTGAGGGACTACTTCAGGAAATTTATGTTGATGAAGGCTCCTTTGTACAAAAAGGCCAAAAGCTATTTAAAGTTGATCCTTCCACCTATCAGGAAAACCTCAATAACATGGTCGCTACAGAACAGGTCGCTAAAGCCAAACTTAAAAATGCACAACTTGAAGTAGACCGATTGAAACCGCTTGTTCAAAATGATGTTATTTCCGATGTCAGACTTTCTTCTGCCAAGTCAGATTATCAAGTTGCCAAGGCAACACTTGACCAAGCTATCGCGGCCGTACGCTCAGCGCAGATCAGTAAAGACTTTACGGTTATAACGGCACCCGTAAGCGGATACATTGGCCGGATCCCAAAGCGTATCGGGAATTTGGTATCAAAGGGCGATAAAGAACCTCTCACCTATCTTTCCGATATTCAGGAAGTGTATGTTTATTTTTCTATGAATGAATCTGATTTTCTGTATTTTTCAAAAGCACAGGCAAAAAAAGATAGCATAGAGGGTAAGAAATACAACCAAAATCAAAAACTTGTATTTCCCGAGGTGACTTTAGTTCTCGCTGATGGTGAAGAATATGCGAAAAAGGGAATAGTTGATGCGGTCAATGGCCAGATCAACCGTACCACGGGAGCAATCTCCTTACGCGCCACCTTTCAAAATCATGATAACATTCTCCGATCTGGAAGCAGCGGTACACTTAAAATCGCTGAAATTAAGAAAGGTGTTCTCCAAATACCTCAGATTGCTGTAAACGAATTGCAAGATAAAACCTTTGTCTATATATTGGACCAAAACAATAAGGCACAGAAACGAAATATCCAACTTTCGGGCAAAAGTAAAAACAACTACATCGTCGATTCAGGTTTAAATGAAAACGATCGTGTTATTACTAGCGGCTTTGACAAATTGACCGACGGTTCACCGGTAACCCCAATTTTACAGAAATAATTATTGATCGTTTTTACATGCTACTTGTACCCGTGAAACTTTACGCTGAAAGTAGCATGTTTAAAATTCTATATATATGCTTAAAACATTTATAAATAGGCCCGTATTGGCCACGGTGGTTTCCATTATCTTGGTTATTTTAGGCTTAGTAGGCCTAAAATTGCTGCCTGTATCGCGCTTTCCAGAAATTGCCCCACCCAGCGTGCTTGTTTCACTCAGTTATCCTGGAGCGAATGCTGAAACAGTGGCGAAAAGTGTTTTATTACCTATCGAAGAAGCCATCAATGGTGTAGAGGATATGACTTACATCAAATCCTCTGCTTCCAACTCAGGCTCTGGAAGTGTGTCTGTATATTTCAAAACAGGAACCAATCCAGACATTGCGTCAGTTAATGTACAGACTCGGATTTCCAAAGCCATTAGCTCCATTCCCGCGGAAGTAAATGAAGCGGGTATCACGGTCATGCCAAGGCAAACCGGTGTCATCATGACAATCAACTTATACTCCGATCATCAAGATAGCGCCTATGACGAAACTTTTCTACAGGCATTTGCACAGATTAACCTGATGCGACCCTTACTGCGCGTAGATGGAGTAGCTCAAGTGTCCCGCCTAGGGGCTAGGGATTACGCCATGAGACTTTGGTTAAATCCCGAAAAGCTCGCCCTTTACAACTTGGTTCCACAGGATGTCACTGACGCAATAAAAGATCAGAACTTTGAGATCGCCCCTGGTAAATTTGGAGAGACCTCAGACGAAGCCTTTGAGACGGTGATCCGCCATAAAGGGCGCTTCACCACACCGGAGGAATTCCAAAATATTGTAATAAAGACCAACGATGATGGATCAGTACTCTATCTAAAGGATGTCGCAAGAATAGAATTCGGAGCGACCAATCTAAGTAGCGATAATAAGGTAAATGGACATCCGGGTCTAACCCTCAATCTAACACAGACTAGTGGTTCTAACGCTCATGATATCGATATTGCCGTCAGAAAAGTACTCGAAGAACAATTAAAAACATTTCCAAAAGGCATACACTACGAAGTGACATACTCGGTAAGGGACCAGATCGACGAATCGATCAATCAAGTCGAACACACACTTTTTGAAGCCTTTATCCTCGTATTTGTTATTGTATTTATTTTCTTACAAGATTTTAGGTCTACCTTGATTCCAGCTATTGCAATCCCGGTATCGCTGGTAGGAACGTTCTTTTTTCTGCAACTCTTTGGATTTTCACTGAATGTCCTAACCATGTTTGCCTTGGTATTAGCCATTGGAATTGTGGTGGATGATGCAATCGTTGTCGTTGAGGCGATCCACGAAAAAATGCACAGCACAGGATTAAAAGCCCGAGCTGCGACATTGTCGACGATGTCCGAAATTACAGGTGCCATTCTGTCAATAACGATGGTCATGGCCGCCGTATTTTTGCCCGTTGGCTTTATGGAGGGGCCGGCTGGAATCTTTTATCGACAGTTTGCTTACACGTTGGCAACGGCAATTCTGATTTCAGCACTCAATGCATTGACCTTAAGCCCTGCACTATGTGCACTCCTGCTTAAAACGCCACAACATCACAACGATCAAAAAACCAGCAAGATAAATCAGTTTAAAAATCGCTTCTTTAAGGCGTTCAACACGTCTTTTGATAGACTTACTTTACGGTATGTTGCCGTGGTAACAGTCCTTATCAAGAACAAAAAAATAGCTTGGACAGGTTTAGTTTTGATTACTGCACTCGGCGCATTTTTTATGATCAAAACACCTAAAAGTTTCATTCCGACCGAGGACGACGGTTTTATTACATACAATATCGCCCTCCCTCCTGGTGCCTCATTGAGCCGGACGACAGAGGTACTTCACCGTGCCGATAGTATTCTAAAGAAAAGAGAGGATATCAATGGAATGACGACAGTTTCCGGTTTTAATGCCCTAGATGGCAGTTCAAGTCCGGCATTTGCTGCTGGTTACATTACCCTAAAACCACACGCCAAGCGTGAGCATATCCAGAATATCAATGCCTTTATGGATACCATCAGAAAAGATCTATCCCAGATTAATGAAGCCACGTTTACAGTGTTCCCTCGCCCTACTGTGCAGGGTTTTGGGGATTTTGCCGGCATTGAAATGGTTCTTCAAGATCGGATGGGTGGCGATATCAGAGACTTTAACACCATTGCCGACACATTTATCAACCAATTAAATACCTTACCAGAGATACGAAGCGCCTACACAAGCTTCAAATCAAACTTTCCGCAGTATGAAGTCAATATTGATGCTGTGAAAGCTAAATCCCTGGGCGTCGATATCAAAGATCTTATGTCCACCATCAGATCTTACTTTGCTCGTGTACAAGCGAGTGATTTCAATCGATTTGGCCGCCAGTATCGCGTTTATGTTCAATCGGATTTTGATTTCCGTAAAGATCCCGAATCCTTCAATTCAATTTTTGTAAGGAATAGCAAAGGTGAAATGGTTCCTATAAATACCCTCCTGACCTTAGAAAAGACGGTGGGGCCCGAAACCATAACCCGTTATAATCTGTACAATGCTATCGCTGTAAATATCACCACAGCCGACGGTTACAGTACAGATGACGCTATGCAGGCTATCCAAAAAATGGCCGATAGCAATCTTCCTGGGAATTATGGATTTGAATGGACGGGCATGAGTTACGAAGAGAGCCAATCTGGATCCCAGACTGTGCTGATTTTTGCACTTAGTATTCTTTTTGTATACTTCCTGCTTTCGGCTCAATATGAAAGCTATATCCTTCCGTGGGCAGTACTTTTGTCGATACCGGTAGGATTGATTGGCGTTTTCGCTGTCATCAACCTGGTAGGACTTCAAAACAATATTTATGTTCAGGTAGGACTCATCATGCTTATAGGTCTTTTGGCCAAAAATGCAATTCTAATTGTAGAATTCGCAGTCCAGGAGCGCAAAAATGGTAAGAGTATTGTCGAAGCGGCCATCAATGGATCCAAGCTTAGATTAAGGCCTATCTTGATGACAAGTTTGGCATTTGTAGCCGGTCTAGTACCACTGATGTGGACTGTAGGGCCATCAGCCATCGGGAATCACTCCATCAGTTTCAGCGCCGCCGGCGGTATGCTATTTGGCGTAGCGTTTGGTATCTTCATCATCCCGGTATTATTTGTCGTATTTAAAAGCTTGGATGAAAAACTACATGATAAATTAGCTAAACAAGAGGAAGAATAATGAAAAACATAAAAAAATACATTTTGGGAGTCGGTATAATCATAGGCATATTAGGAATGATGAATGCTTGTAAAGTAGGAAAAGATTATGTGCAGCCCAAAGTAAAACTTCCTGAAAATTTTCGTGGCGATACACTGGACCTCTTCGGAGACACCTCAAGTATGGGACTAATTCATTGGAAATCTTTCTTCCATGATCCGACGTTGAAGTTATTAATTGATTCTGCGTTGTCAAACAATTTTGAGATGAGGACCGCCTTACTAAATCTGCAGATTTCAAACCGGCTATTAGCCCAAAATAAGGCAAATTATCTACCGAGTATAAATGCAACGATTGCCAATGGAAACCGGACTTGGCGATCGCAGGATTTTGGCAGCGGCCCACTGACCAAATACTATGATCAAAAAGGTGAAAAAGCACCGCAAGATATGTTCGTCTATCAGTCAATGTTTGGCTCAGACATTAACTTTAGCTGGGAAATAGATATCTGGAAGAAGATAGGAAGCAAACAAGAGCAGCTACTGGCCGAATATTTGGATACCGAGGAAGCAAAAAACGCTGTACAGACCTCCATCATAACTTCGGTAGCAAAAGGCTATTTCAATCTGCTGATGCTTGATGCTAAAATAGAAGTCGCTAAACGTAACGTGCAATTAAACGACAGTACGCTCCGTATGATCAGGTTACAATATGAAGCTGGTGAAATCACCGCTTTGGCGATCCAACAAACACAATCGCAGCGCCTCTTGGCAGCATCCCTTGTACCCGAACTGGAAAAAGAAATTGTCATTCAGGAAAATGCACTTCAGACGCTCACCGGAAAATTACCAGACAGTATCAAAAGAGGTACCTCTTACGAGCATCTCTTCGCCGAGAGCAAAGACATCTCCCTCGGTTCTCCATTAGAAATTCTTCGCAATAGGCCTGATATTCGATCGTCTGAGCTCCAATTGATGGCTGCCAATGCGAATGTTAATATCCAACAAGCCATGCGTTATCCATCCTTAACTATCGGTGGCGTACTAGGGGTTAATAGCATGCTTCCAAAAAATTGGTTTCATATTCCTGGGGCATTACTTGGGGGAATAACTGGAAATTTAACGACACCTATTTTCAAAAACAGAACATTAAAAACACAGTACGAAAGTAGCCAAATTGGAACGAGATAAGGCTGAAATTCAGTTGCAGCAAAAGGTTGTGGAGGCAGTAGCCGAAGTCTCTAATGCAGTTGTCACAGTAGACAAACAGCGTGAACAATTATCTTTGGCAAAAGAAAGAGTGGATAATGCGCAACTTGCGGTCAAAAATGCCAATCTACTCTTCAAAAGCGGATATGCCACTTACCTAGAGGTCATTACAGCGCAAAGCAATGCATTAAATAGTGATCTCGATCTTGTGGAGTTAAGACAGCAGCATTTGGATGCATTTGTAGATCTTTACCGCGCGCTTGGCGGAGGTTGGAGATAAAGATTTAAAACTTTACTTTTGTTGTATGACTCCAGAGGAATTACAAGAATATTTTAAATCTAAAGACCTGCCTGATACGCTAGAAATACAGCAGGATATGCAAGTCTTCGACGTTCAACGCTTCTTAAGCACAAGTTTTATCCATGTAAGCTTATGGAAAAAAGATTTAAGTAAATGTCCGTCTTGGATTAGACTGCTAAAATTCAAGGATGCTTTAGAAACTAAAGAAAAAGCCTAACAGGTGTTAGGCTTTTTCTTTAGTTTCTTTTTATATTCAAGAAGCAAGTTGCTTCATTAATAAAGGCATCTGCTCCTTCGAAAAAATATCTTCTGCACCAGCTTCCCGCATTTTCATACGTTCATCTTCATCACTGCTTGATGTTAGACCAAATATTCTGACGGAAGGAAACTTTTCTTTCATAATTTTTGCCGTTTCTATTCCGTTTAGCACGGGCATATGTAAGTCCAATATACATATTTGAGGAAGTTTATGTCCGTTTTCATGGAGGTAATCGATTAAGTCCATACCATTTGAAGCACAATAAACCAAATTCAATAAATGGGATTGAGCCATAGCACGCATCAGTATATGATGAATCAACGCATCATCGGCATAGACAATCGTACATTTACTTTTGGTATCCATTTGAAAAAAACGTCATATAGTAATTATGAAAACAATATTATATAAATATGTAATAAAATAAATGATATAGCGAAAAGTTATTAATAATGTTGTTTTACAAGTTTTATTTCAAAATATCCACTATTAATGACTCGACAAGCTTTACATGTGTTTTATTCAAAAAGAAAACCATAGGCAACGCATCTGTCGATAGTACGAGAAAAGATTAAATAAAAAAGAACGGAAAATCAGTAGAACACCTACTAAAAATCATCTTCGATAATTTCGGCCACTCTTCCTATTTGGCCGTCTGTCAACCTCACTTTAATTCCTCTCGAATGATAAGAGGATGAGGTCAACAAATCCTTCACAATTCCCTCCGTAAAATTTCCAGTACGTTGATCTTTTTTTAAGATGATATTCACCAACATACCAGGTTTTACATCTGCTCTATTTCTTCCATCCATAACCAAACTTAGAAAAATTGTTTTTCAAATGCAATATAAAAAGAGAATTTATTGTAGTAAAAATCTTCATCCTAAATGCTCAAATACTCACGGTGAATACATATGAAAGGATAATTAAGCTAGCATTATAGACCGCGAAGCCTTTTCCCCTAAGCGTACCGATCTCATAAAGTAAAGGGGGCTTTGAATTTAGCCCCCTTTACTTTATGAGATACATGCGGTCAGGCTATGCTGACGATCGTTTGAGCTATTTAAACAGCTTAAATATATCGTTTCCGAATATAAAGACCATCAAAGCCAAAAGAATAAAGAAACCTACCATCTGCGCCTTTTCCAAGAATTTTTCACTCAATGGCTTACCTTGTATCATTTCAATTAATAAGAATAATACGTGCCCACCATCCAGAGCTGGAATAGGCAATAGGTTCATAAATGCCAATGCCATCGACAACATTCCGACCAAAGACCAGAAACGGATCCAATCCACCTCCGTACCAAACAAAGTTGCGATACCAATAGGACCCGATAAGGCTTTATCAGCACGCACTTCGCCTTTAAAAATTTTGCCAAATCCTTTGGCATTATCGGTAATAACTGTAAAAGCCTTTTTTGCACCAATTGGAAATGCCTCTGTCAAAGTATATTGCGTTGTAAAGGACTTGATGGAATAATCACGGTTAATACCTATTCCCAGCATAGCATCAGCAGGAACGTTCCCTTGCAGTGAAACTTCCTTTCCATTACGCAGCACTTTAATAGCAACAGTTTTATTTATATTTGCTTTTATTTGTGCCTTAAATTGGTCAAAGAACGGAACCTGCGTACCGTTTACAGCGATAATGCTGTCGCCTTTCACAAAACCCATTTTACTAGCCACCGATCCCGTAGAAACCTCAGCAACACTTGTTGTTTTAACACGTGGCTCTATAAACTTCTCTCCTTTTTTGTCAGATAGTGTATTTAATAAATCGGCTGGAACTTTGACATCTTCAGTCACACCACCACGTTCAACGGCGAGGGTAACGCCGCCCATCAAGACTTTGGAACTAATCAGTTCGGAGTAGTTCTCTACGCGGTGACCATCAATAGCGACCACCTTATCACCGGCTTTCAAACCAATAGATTCACCAATAGACCCCGGCACAATACCGTTTACCAGCTGGTCCATTTTGATATCTGTATTGCCCATTTTAAAAGTCAGCATCCAAAAAACAACAACACCGACAACAATATTGACAATAATACCGCCCAACATAACAATCAAACGTTGCCAAGCTGGTTTTGACCGAAATTCCCAAGGTTGTGGCTCACCTTTTAATTGCTCCGTATCCATCGACTCATCGATCATCCCAGCAATTTTGACATAACCACCTAACGGTAACCAGCCAATACCATATTCACATCCTTTATAATTGAATTTAAACAATTTCACTCCCCAAGCATCAAAGAACAAATAAAACTTTTCTACCTTGATACCAAATGCACGCGCTGCTAAGAAATGTCCTAACTCATGTAGAACAATTAAAATTGACAAGCCTAAAATCACTTGTCCGACCATAATTAAAACACCCATGTATGCTTTTTAAATTTAATCTTTGATTATTTCCTTTGTTATTAATCTTGCTACGCGATCCGTCTCCAGATAATCATCCAACGTAGGCGCGGCAATAAATTCTACTTGATCCAATGTCTGTTCAATAACATCACTCATCTCCAGAAAACCAACTCGATCTTTCAAGAACGCATCTACAACGACTTCATTGGCGGCATTCAATACGCAGCTTCTATTGCCACCAGCCCGCAAACTTTCATAAGCAAGAGCCAGATTTCTGAAGGTTTCCATATCTGCTTTTTCGAAACTGAGGGTTGGATAGTCCATGAAATTAAAACGCTCAAAATTATTTTCGAAACGTCCTGGATATGTCAACGCATATTGGATCGGCAATTTCATATCAGGCACCCCCATTTGTGCTTTCATAGAACCGTCTTGAAACTGGACCAGGGAATGCACAATCGACTGAGGATGCACAATGACATCGACTTGATCTATGGACAGGTTGAAAAGCCATTTTGCTTCAATGACTTCTAAGCCTTTATTCATCAAAGAAGCGGAATCAATCGTGATTTTGGCTCCCATAGACCAGTTGGGATGCTTCAAAGCTTGAGCCTTGGTAACATAGCGAAGCTCCGGTCTACTTTTTCCCCTAAAAGGCCCCCCAGAAGCGGTAATGTAGATTTTCTCTATCGGATTATGCTCCTCTCCGGTCAAACACTGAAAAATTGCCGAATGCTCTGAATCCACAGGCAGCATTCGAACGCCATGTTCATGCACCAAAGCCATAATCAGCTCACCAGCGACAACCAGCGTTTCCTTGTTAGCCAAAGCGATATCCTTTTTGGATTGAATCGCTTTCACAGTAGGTTTTAATCCAGCAGATCCAACAATCGCATTCAAAACAACATCAACACCCTCATATTGAACCACTTCAACCAACCCCACTTCACCCAAAAGAACAGCGATATTATGCCCTTTTAGGGCGTCCTGGACATAACTATATTGAAGGGAATCCGTTACAACAACTGCTTTGGGCTTAAACTCCAAAGCCTGTTGAATTAACAATGCTGCATTGCTACCACATGTCAAAACGACTGCTTCAAATTGATTAGGAAAGGCTCTTATAACATCCAAGGCTTGTGTGCCTATACTTCCCGTTGCCCCTAAAATGGCAATTCCTTTTTTACTCAAAACCTTTGCTATTAATTAAAATATATTTTTTAAAATCTTTGGATCCTCTCCACCATGGTAGTCGGCCATCATCGAACGATAAGCTACCGAAACGACAATGCAAGCTAAAGGTACAACCAAAAAAGAACTCACGAGGTTCAAAATAATAAAAATTATGTAATATTCTAAAAAATTAAAATACATCTGCAGCAACTGAAAGAAAGCAAACACAGCCAAAATCAACAACAGTTTGAACACGTTACCCTTTGTCAGTGCAAAACTAAAACGCAAAGATTTGAAAGTCCCCGCGTGTTTATCTATAATGAAGAACGGATAAAATGCCACTCTTATAATTAGGAGAAAAGTTAATATAGCTGCCACAAAAACAACAAACATCGTAAACTTGCTCATCAGCTCCACACGATTTTCACCGTTTTCAAACAAATAAAGGAAAGGTAAAGAAACTGCCCCCAATAGCATTAAGAGCATTATTGAAAGTACCATAATACTGAGCATAGCTCCGAAAAAGTAAACGAGTTCCTTTGAACTTGGAATACATTGAATCAGCTTCTTATCATGATTTCCATCAATCAGACTCAAAATATACTTAAACAAAGTCATATTCAATCCGAAATACATCACCATGAAAAAAAACGCCATAAAACCACTCAACACTACATTGAAATCACTAATCGATGTTGCGAGATAATTGGAGAGTCCAGAAGTCACAAATAACAGAAAACAAAGCCCGGCAACCGAAAAATAATGCTTTTTCAGCAACTCCAATGACTTATTAAAAACCTCATTAACGGCAAAAGTACTTTCCTTTAGGAATTGAATCATTTGATCTTTAAATAAACTTATACAAAGATGCCATATTTTTTAATTTTCAACAATTTACACACACAGAAAAATCACTTTTTTGTGATATTTAACATAAAGAAGAACCCGATAGAGCATATTTGGCAGCGTGAATGAATGAAAATACTCCAAAAAATAAAAATCCCCTATCGGACTGATAGGGGATACTTTATTTCTGCCTTACTTAGAGTTATTTAAACTCTTTTGGAAGTGGCTTTTCCAGTAAATATTGATAGTAAAAACGCGCACGTTCATTAAAATCATATTTACTTTTCGATCGGTCAAATCCATGACGGCTTCCAGGATAAATCATCAATTCGAAAGGAACATTTCGATCAGTCAATTTATCGACCAGCTGGATTGTATTCTGCAGATGTACATTGTCGTCCATATCGCCATGCATAATGCGCAGCACACCTTTATAATGATTAGCATAAGTCAATACAGATCCGGTTTTATAGCCTTCAGGATTGTCCTGTGGTGTATCCATCCATCTTTCCGTGTAATGACTATCATAGAGACCCCAAGAGGTAACCGGTGCGCCAGCAATACCAAAATCAAATACATCAGCCGCCTTCGTCATCGCCAAACAAGTCATATAGCCACCATAGCTATGCCCGGTGATAAGTACTTTGTTTTTAGCGACCCAAGGTTGCGATTTTAACCATTTAACAATTGTCGAATAATCAATAATTTCCCAGTGACCAAGATTGCGGTGCATATAAGCAACACCTTGTTTACCAAAATGACCAGATGCCCGGTGATCTGCAGAGACTTGAATAATTCCTTCATTGGCCCAGTACTGATTGGCCGTTCCTTTCCAGGTATCTTTTACCGTTCCCGCGTCAGGCCCACCGTAAATACTGAAAACAACCGGGTAAACTTTTGATTTATCAAAATTTGTCGGATAAGTTATTGTTAGGGGAAGATCGAACAATCCGTCATCCGATTTAAGATGTAAATATTCGGTTTTACCGTAGGTATACGAGGCAAAATCAGCAGCTTTACTATCCGCTAGCTGACGTACGACCTTACCTTGATTATCCAACAAAGCGAACCGATCGGGTGTACTCACATTGGAGTATTTAGTAATAAAATACTTGCCGTCAGGCGAGACATTCACATCGTGCGAGTATTCACCGAACGTCAGACGTTTGAGATTTTTACCCGAATAATCCACGCGGTACAAATCAAAACGCGCTGAGTTTTCTTTACGTGCGGTAAAATAGATCACCTTATTTTTTTCATCAATCCGTTTTAATTCCGTTACCTGCCATTCGCCGGAAGTAATTGGATTAACCAATGTTCCATCCAATTTATAGAGGTAATAATGCGCCCAGCCTGTCTTATCCGATTTTAGGATATAATATTTGTTGTCCGCCAGATACGTGATACGCTCATCGTGATCCAAATTGATCCATGAAGCCTGACGCTCATCATAGATTTCTTTTTTCGAACCTGAATTCGGATCCACTTGATAAAACTTCAAATTGTTCTGATCCCGGTTCATCCACTGTACCATCACATTTTTACTATCAAAGGCCCAATAAGGCTGGCCAAAATACTGATCGTCTTTCTCGTTGAAATCAGCCCAGGTAACGTTGCCCCCTTCGAGGTGAACGATTCCTACCTTCACTTCCGGATTTGGGTCACCGGCTTTGGGATATCTTGTCTCCTCCAGGTAACCATGCTGGCCTTTGGACGAATAAATCGGAAACATCGGAACCTTTGTATCATCGAACCGCATAAATGCTATCTTACGACTATCTGGAGACCACCAAAAAGCTTTGTACTTTGTCGGACGCCCAAGAATCTCTTCGTAATACACCCAAGATGACCAACCATTGTAAATGACGTCAGTACCATCATGTGTATATTGCATCTCTTCTCCGGACGCCACATCCACGCTGTATAAATTACTTTTGCGCGTAAAAGCCACGTATTTACCATCTGGTGACAACGTTGGGTTCTGTTCGGCAATATCAGGCGAATTGGTCAGCTTTTTTACGGCTCCATCACTGCTTTTTAGGAAGATATCGTTGCTATCGATGTAGACAACTGTTCCATCTTTAGCAGGAATTGTATAAATACTTCTTTTGCCTGATTTAACGTTGACCTGATACAAATGACCATCGTTTACATCATTCTCCAGGTAAGCTGTCCCGTCTGCCCAGCCCGGATACTGATTGGTGCGAACTGTCAAAGATTGCTTTTGCCCCCAGGACTGCGCAAAATCCAATTTCTTCTGCGCAACACCAGTCTCGTGCACAAAAAAAACGATCGACGCACCTAAGAGTACTCTTGATACCGTATTCATTACTTTTTGGATATGTTTATTATTATTTGGGCTAAGATAAAGAATTGTGACAAATAACGATGATTTTGCCTGTAACAAGCTTAATTCACATGCGGTATATCCTGTAGCTTATCAAAAGTTGAAAAATAGTGCGGGTTATTGATTAAAGACGATGCTCAAAAAGGTTTAGCTGTATACCTTCTTTTGGAAAATCATTTTCTTCCACAAAGTTGGATATTGAAACTCCCAATAGCCGCACCTTGTTTAGCAGCTCAACCTTGCTTAACAAACGATGTGCAGTGGCGTAAATTTTGTCTTCGGAGTCGAAACTACTTTCTATGGTCGTGCTACGTGTAAGTTGAACAAAATCCGCATACTTAACTTTTAAAGTTAACGTTCGTCCAGAAACTTCCTTTTTGCCGATACGTAACCACAACTGTTGACAGAGTCGATGCAAAATGCTATTTAATTCTTCAAATGCTTCTACATCCTCTTCAAAAGTATCCTCAATACCAATCGATTTACTGCTGCGATTAGGAACAACTGGACGGTCATCGATACCTCTGACAATACGGTGAAAAAAGTGACCTGTCTTTCCAAACCAACGGACCAGATCATCCTCACGCTGTTTTTTTAAATCGAGCCCCGTAAAAAGACCCAGTTCGTGCATTTTCTTTGCAGTCACTTTCCCGACGCCAAAAAATTTATCTACAGGCAATGACTCCATAAACTTAACAATTTTAGAAGGACCGATAAACGTCAAACCATTGGGTTTATCCATATCTGAAGCAATTTTCGCTACAAATTTATTGACAGACACACCAGCCGACACCGTTAAGTTCAGTTCGTCCTTAATAGCTCCTTTAATCGCTTTGGCAATATCGATTGCCGAACCAATGCCCTGTTTATCCACTGTAACATCTAAATATGCTTCATCCAGGGAAAGTGGTTCAATTAAGTCAGTATACCGTAGAAAAATCTCCCTGATCTGATACGAAACCTGGCGATACACATCAAAACGGGGATAAGTGAAGATAATATGAGGGCACAGTTGCAGAGCCTTTCTTGAACTCATAGCAGATTTGACACCAAATTTTCTTGCTTCATAGCTCGCTGTCGCAACCACCCCTCTCCCATCTGGAGATCCGCCGACAGCGATTGCCTTCCCCCGATATTCGGGAAAGTCGCGCTGATCTACAGACGCATAGAATGCGTCCATATCTAAATGAATGATCTTGCGATATATCTGGTCTGAGTCCATTGGACAAATTTACAAAAATTAGCATAACAGCACGTACGAAGGATAAAGAAACTAATAGAATTAGCATCCAACAAATCACCTTTTTCATTGACTTATAGTAAAAACCACTAGCATTTATGCGGTTCATTATTTATCTTTAGATCAAGTTTTACAATAGGGTATCGAAGAATACATTTTTAACTGCTTTACAAATTGTTTGAAACCATTTTAATTCAAATACATAATGGAAAATTTACCTGAACAACAAAAGAAGAAATCCGGATTAAAAAAATTTTTGCTCATCCTGATCCTCTTTATCCTCGTCGGAGGTGGCTCATATGCCTACTGGAAATATTATTATGTATTCGGTGAGGGTGTCAAGTCTGGCTATCTTAATTACGCTGTAAGAAAAGGTAATATTTTTAAGACATACGAGGGCAAGCTCATCCAAGAAGGATTTGGAAGCATCAAAACTGGAGGAATAGCCAGCAATCAATTTGAATTTTCTATCGAAGACGATTCAGTTTTCCAACAATTGGAGCTCAACAGTGGAAAATATTTCGATCTACGTTACAAAGAGTATCATGGAGTACTTCCTTGGCGCGGAAATACTGTCTATGTTGTTGACAAGATTGTTAATATGAAATAGAAACTTCGCTGTATGGTCAGCGAAGTTTTCAGATGAGCGGTCGAAATCAGTTGTATGGTGCTGTTATAGATACGCCAAAATATATTAGTTGCTTCACGCTTGTGCCAGAAAGACGTCGCGGACGATCAGTTTATCTTTGAAATAACTTTTCAGAATCGTTCCATCACCATGGAGTGTCCATACTTCCCGAGGATCAACCATTTTGATATACTGGAGAATGTCGTTCCAGTCCACGTGATCGGATATATAGAGTTCGATATCATTCTGTGCCTGCAGGCGCTTCCAGCCCGAAGCGAACGCCCGCAATACTTTGGTCGCTCTGAAGTAGCTATTAAATGTCATTGGGGGGACCAGATAAACTTTATTCTGTTCGCCCTGTTTCATTTCTTTTCTGTTGTAGGGCTCGTAGGACAATTTCTTTAACCCGTGCTGATCGTAAAGGCGATGGTACGGCAGTATTCCACTATGCACAAGTACTTTTCTATCTGGACAGTATCTATTGATCAAATCAGTAACGCGTTGCGCCTTTCCCAGTACATAAGTACCCAATAAGATATTGCTGGCATGACCATCTAATTTTTTGATTTCCTCGGCCGGGTTAGGATGGATAACAGCCGGATTTGCAAAGGTACTTTCGGTAATCAATACATCGGCTTGATGCATTTCGATGGGTTCACAGGTATCATCGGGCTGTAATTTATAATCGCCGGTATACAAATATCGCACGCCCATATATTCCATTAGAATCTGTGCCGACCCGAGAATATGCCCTGCAGGTATTAACGTAATCTCGACAGCACCGAGTTTAAAAGGACTGTTATATATTTTAACCTGATAGGAGTCTTTGCGATTTTGCTTATAACGGTGACTCATAAACAAAGCTGTCACATGGGTAGCATACACATAATCGTGCCCTGAGCTCGCATGATCGCCATGGGCATGAGATACGACATTATGCATAACTGGATTGCTGGCATCGATAAAAAAATCACCGTAACGGCAGTAATAACCTTCTGGCTTTCTGACGAAGAAGTCAGGCAATATTATAGACATACTATTATTTTAAAAATTTTTGATGTAGATTCCACACTTGTGGCAATAGTGGTGTGGTTCCATCATTAATGATGACGAAGTCTGCCAGTTTTAATTTTTCTTCATCAGTTAGTTGCGTATTTATTCGCTCCATGACCTGTTCTTCAGTGACGCCATCACGCTCCATAACACGTTTAACACGTATGTGTAAAGGCGCAGTAACCAGGATGGTATAATCAAGATCCTTGTAAGAGCCACTTTCAAAAAGCAAAGCAGCCTCCTTGAGCGTATAACGGGATTTTTGTTGTTCTGCCCATTCCTTGGCCTCCTGTATAACAATAGGGTGTATAATTCCGTTCACAAGTTCGAGCTTCGCTCTTTCTGAAAATATACGTTGAGCTAAGAAAGCTCGATCCAGCTTCCCGTCCGGATAAGTCTCTGCTCCAAATTCCGCGATTAATCGTTCTTTAATGCGAATATCACTATTCATCAGTTTTTTAGCTTCCTCATCCGCGTTATAAACAGGTACTGCCATGGCTTTAAAGAGCTTGCAGATAAAAGTTTTACCTGATCCAATTCCGCCTGTTATTCCAATCTTCATGAAAATATCGTTATTTACGTACAAAAAAGTCTACATTTTGAGGCACAATGCTAATTATCTGACAATATTCCGGAACTTTGGTCAATAAAATGGGTAAGTACTGTACCTGATTCTTCTCCCAATCTGAAAGATCTACCACTGCCTCAAAATCGCGCGAAGTATACCTATTGTAATCTTTTACGGACATCAATACGGTGACAACAACTTTACTTGGACTAAGTCTGACCGAACTATAACGTTGCCCATTTTCCACCTTGACAGGTAATTCGATTACTTTCTCAGTCAATTCACCTACTGGCATCAGCACCTCAACAGACGTTGGATAAACATTGATATTCCCTTTTTGATTTTTCGCCAGATTCGCAACAGTTCGTACATCAGTTTCTACGTCTTTCCCGCGAACGGTATCGGTTTCCCAGTATTCAATTTCCGAAACATCCTCGTAAGGTCCGGTGATGGTGACATAAGCAGGTGTGACTTTAGTTTCAGCGATAAAGCCATATCCCCGTTTAAATGCAATATTAGCTAGGGGATTCACAGGCACTTTACGTTGTGTCTGTTTCGAAAAATCGAAAAATAAGGTATCGGGACTCACCGACACGACCCGCTGTTCATGCGGAAATTGCCGATTTATAAATCCTAGCTGATTAGAAAAAACGATCCAATCTTTGGTTTTTAGTGAGCTTAGGTCGACCTGAACTTTAGGTGTTTCCAAAGCAGCCTTTGAAAATAAAAATTGCCATCCCGTCATCTCCAATTTCACCTTTACCGTATCGGATTGCTGCGGGTGAAATGCGCGTTTCTCGGGAAGATTGACATATTCAATTGCTGCCTTAACGGACACAGTATATTGATTGGAAATCGAAAACAATAACCAAGCTAACAACGAAATTCCAACACAACGCACGAAGACATTAATCTTACGCTGTTGGGTCTTATTTATTCGAACTGCATTCGCCATGACACAAACTTAATCAATTTGCGTAAAAATCAGTTCATATGCGGGTAAAAACTTGGTCTGACTAAACACTACCAATTGCTTTCCAATACTCAAATAAGATATACTGGAAATTTGTCCAAAACCAAAAGACCTGTTCATCTGATCCGTACTAATAGGAATGTATTCGATGGGACAAGCAGCACAAGCAGAACTAGAAAAAATAATATAATTCGATAAAAATTTAAAATAAAACATTAAATAATATGTGTTTTATTTTAAATTTCACTAAGTTTGTATCAATCAAAAAAATCAATTATTAAACTATCCAATAATAAAACAGCGCGCTATCTCTACTATCTTTCTTGCATAGTAATGGTATTTTATATCCTATTTTTGGTATCAAATTTATTTACTTCCGGCATACCGGCCGCAGGTAGCGGCCTTAAAGCTTATCAGGTTTGTAATGTTAATATTATACCCAAAGACACAAATAGCCAGGCAAATCAACAAAAGGATATTTCTCAAACATTGGATCACTGGTTCAACAACACATTGATCGTCAGTCCGTACCAAGGGAAGGGCTTAGTGCAGCTGAGATTTCAATCCCTTAAAGAATTACTTTCATTTTCATCTATTCTTTATCAAATTGCACAATTATGTTACTGGTTTCTAATAGGTTTATTAATTTTCTTCGTGCAAAAGCTCTTCAAATCGTTTAGTAACAATACATTTTTTACAGATAAGAATGCTTCGTTTATTATTTTCAGCTCAATCTGTCTACTACTTTTACCTGTTACGAGATGGATTACACAGGAATCTTTCCTTAATTGTATTACAAAATTAAGTTTAAATAATTCGAACTATTTGTTACACAATGGAACACATGTTTTCGATACGGAGACCATTATTGGATTAGTATTATTGGCTTTTGGCGCAGCTTTTAGATCCGGTGTCGTCTTGAGTAGGGAGAATGAATCCTTTATTTAATTAAACATGCCTATTATAATTAATTTAGATGTTGTCTTAGCCAAGCGTAAAATGTCTTTGACAGAATTATCGGAGAAAGTCGGTTTGAGCCTTGTCAATCTTTCCATCTTAAAAACGGGAAAGGCTAAAGGCGTCCGGTTTGAAACCTTAGAAGCCATCTGCAAAGTGCTGGACTGCAAGCCCGGAGACATTCTTGATATAGAGTAACCCCAAAAGACACTGAACAGTATAGTGCCAGGTTTATTTCTATTTCACCAAATTAGGTCAATATAATTGATAACAAATTGAATATAAACACGTTTAAATTCAATTTGTTATTTATTTTTAAAGAAAAACGGTTAAACCTATTGCTACAGAAGATTTTTTCATTCAAGTGGCCTATCCTAATGAAGCCAATATTTCCATTGCATTTTTCTCTTTTGTGGCAAGGGTTTTGAAAATTGCTGATAGGTGGTGCAAGATATTGCTTTGCATTTTTGACCATTGCGGCAATCAGCACTTCTTTCAGTTCAACGTTCTCCATATTACCTGCTATGGTATAATACAAATTTTTGGACGACATAGGCCCTTTCTCTGCCCGCGCTAAAGCTAAACTCGCAAGCGACATCTTCACATTACCGCCTTGCTGCCTCGTATCCACCAAATAGGCGTGCTCATCGTCATAGCCATATATAGCGACATAATGTCCCGCAAAATGAAATGGATTAGCAAAATATTCCAGGTAATAGGCATCGAGTTTTAATCCCACAGGTTGCCCCTCATCCAAGAGCTGTCGTACAGCCTGTCAGGCTTTTACTTTTGAAGAGGTTTCATGAACATTGAGTTCGAGACCGAGATTTTTACAGATATGCTGCGTCAGGAGATCCGTTTTTATTCGTCCGCCCAAAAATGGAAAGTCCATGGTTTTCATTTTCCAATAGATAAAACCAAGTCCCTCCCCTAATCCAAAAAGCATCGGTTCAGAAAGTTCAATGCCAATATGCTTCAATAAAGTACCTGTTGCGGTAGTTTCACAATGTAGCCCATCAAACGGTTTAAGATTTTCCATAGCAATCTTTTTCACAAAATTAGAAGCTCGATTGACAGCTTGGTGTCAGCAGGAAAAGAGCGTCTAATAAATACTTCTTGCGACACACTTTTTTGTTACAGAGTGTAGTCCCTTCCCTATTGTCTCATTTAATTTTTTAGCTGCAACAAAAGAATATCAGTTGGTAACCAACTTATCACTTTTTACAGTGATTGTTCAGTGATTGTTCAGTGATCGTTCAGTGATTGTTCAGTGCAGACTGAATAAACAATGACTGATTACTGTCTAAACATAGACTAAAAATTGTGTTTAGGGATTACCTTGTATTAGCATATTTCCTTTTTAATGCTTATCTTAATTATCTATAAGCTAATCAATACATTATGGCAATCATCAAAAATGGCGTTAATGGGACTGTTTCCGGGAAAGCAGGCTCTGTTGTATTTGTGTCGACTAAAACAGGAAATTATGTACGCTCTCTCCCTCGCGTTAAAAAACGAGAGCCCACACCTGAACAGCTGCTGAGTAGAACACGCTTCAAAACTATGAGGTCGCATATAAGCATGTTAAACCCGATCATCACTATAGGCTACAAGGCATACAGTTATCCGAAACGGGCCTATGATGTCGCAATGTCTTATAATTTGAACCATGCGCTTATTCAGGAAGAGAACGGTTTTGTGGTGGACTGGCAAAAATTTATGATTGCCAAAGGAAGTCCCAATCCCATCACTTCCTACACGATGGATTTCGATCAAGAAAACCAGGTATTTCTGGTTACTTGGGAATACGACCCCTATCTGGAGAAGAAATTTGACATGGGAACTTATGATTCGTTCTTATTCCTGTATAATGCAACGTATAATGGGGCTGAATATCCATTTTTGACGAATGAGGCGAAAAATAGCTTAATAACGGGTAGACAAAACATTGATATACCGAAACATAAAAAGCAAGTGACCTATGAAGTGTATATCTTTTTTGTAGAGAGCTATGGCGGAGGTAATACAGACAGTATGCACTTAGGTAATATAAAGATTTGACCGGTACATAAAAAAAGCCAGTTTCCTACGAAAACTGGCTTTTTTTTCTTTCTCGAAAAAGCTTATGAAGCGCTCTTTTCTGTGTTGTTAGCAGCTTTAGAAGCATCTAAAGCAATGGCTGATTTGTCAAAACGGATTCTAACGCCCGAACCTACATCAACTAAGAAAGTCGTATCTGATACTTCTACAATACGCCCGTGGATACCAGCTGTAGTTACTACTTTAGAGTTTACTCCAAGTTCTTCAATATATTTTTTGTGATCTTTTTGCTTCTTCATTTGCGGTCTGATCATGAAGAAATAAAATACCACGATAATCAAAACCATTGGTAGAAAACTCATCAAATTGCCACCTGCTGCTTGTAATAATACTGTGTTCATTTGTAATTATATCGTTTAATAATGTGTTATTTCGCTAATACTTCGCCTTTTAACTGTACGGTTGTCAAGCCATTGGAAGCATTCGATTGAATCGTAATAATCTTCTGCTGTTTACCAACTTGTCCTTCACTATTGAAAGTTACATGAATTTCAGATGTTCCACCTGGCAAAATAGGACTTTTCGAAAACTCCGGTTGTGTACAACCACATGAAGCAGTGACCTTAGAAATAATAACAGGTGCATCTCCCGAATTTTTAAGTACAAAAGTGTGTTTTACCTGTGCGCCTTCCTTTACCTGGCCGAAATCAAATGCAGACTCCTCAAATTCTACTTTTCCCAATTGTGCTGCAGCCTTAGAAAGGCTATCTGCAGCGGCGGTGTCGGTTGCTATCTTCGCTCCTTCTTCTTTTCCCTTGTTTGTATTTCCACAAGAAAATAAAAGCACTGCTGATAAAGCTAAAACCGAATATTTAACAATGTTTTTCATTCGTAAAAATTATTTATGCGTTTGGTTTTAATCTCTTAAACCACGACCTGCCTTCTGGATTCGTCCCTGCTGATTCAGGTCGTTCAATATTTTATCTAAGATACCATTAATAAATGTATTACTTTTCAATGTACTGAATACCTTAGAAATTTCAATATACTCATTTATTGTTACTTTCACGGGAATTGATGGAAAATTAATCAATTCACATATCGCCATACGCATCAATAACGTATCCATTAAAGCAATCCGATCTGACTCCCAATTCTTTGTTTTGTCAGAGATAAGCTTTTGATACTCATTTGTATTACGAATAGTTTTACCCAATAATGCAATGATATAATCGCTATCGTCATTCCAATTTTGTGTAATTTCTGCAAGTTTATTTCTACGCGGATCTTCCGAACTGAAATTCTTAAATGTCTTCGCAATAAGTGCTTGCAAAACTTCCTTATCTACCGGCCAGTTGATAAATTTTTCTTCAAAAACCTGCTCGATAACCGGTGATTTCAAGATGATCTTTTTAAAGATATGTTTGATAATATCTTTTTCCGTACCGATCGAACGGTCTTCTTGCTGCAAGTATTCCAAATAAGCCTCGGAATCCTTTAACTGTAAAAATACAGTACGCACGATCTCCGGATCAAAACTCCACGAAATCTTATACTTTTTGACACCTTCTCCATATTGTGGATTTTGTCTCAATGACTCAATAAAAGTGTTTGTACTTAACTTGGTCGTTAAAGACAAGTCTTTTTCAGTAGGCAAGAACTTATTGGCTCTACCTTCTGCATCTATTAAAACATAATCTGATACCTCATCTAATAGATTCAGTGTCCACATATACATCTCATAGACTTCATCCACATTTTTTAATAGTGCTTTTTCAAATGTTTTGATGTCTTTATCTTCTGAAAGACTGTACGCATAAAGCGTTTGCACTACTTTTACCCTCAGGTGTCTCCTGTTTAACATAGTAATTTAAAGAACGATTTTTTTTATAAAATAATAAATAAGAACGATTTTGGGATGAAGACTACCGCTTGATTTTTTTAATATCTTGGATACGCTTCTCCGCGATGCGATTAGCCGCTTCAAAAGTCGAAATATTCTCTTCTTTCGATTTTTTTAAGACGTCTCTAGTCGCATTATAAATATTTTTGATCACAAATTCAGTGTGATCTACGCCGTAATTTTGAATTTCTGAGTAACAGCCGATTAATGCACCAGCGTTGATCAAATAGTCAGGCGCGTATAATATACCTCTTTCATGCAGAATAGAACTTGTAACAAGTTCATCTTTCAATTGATTATTGGCAGAACCAGCAATAATTTTGCATTGCATTTTCTGTGCGGATTCCGGATTTACCGTACCACCTAACGCACAAGGAGAATATACATCAAATTCGTGATCGAATACTTCATTGTAAGGTATTGGCTCAGCTTTGTACTTAGCCGCTACTTTCAGCATTTTTTCTTCCGTAATATCGCTGACATATACACGTGCATTCTCTTCACGTAACATTGCAATCAAACGCTCACCAACACCACCTACTCCATGTACAATAACTTTTTTACCCGCAACATTTTCCGATCCGTATAATTCCTTTAAACAGGCTTTTATACCAAAATAAACACCTTGTGCAGCAAAAATGGAAGGATCACCGACACCGCTACCATGAATAGCCTTTGGTAGACCAGCAACGTGGTCAGTCTCGGTATAAATATGTTCTAAATCACGTTGTGTCGTACCTACGTCTAGTGAAGCAATGAAATTACCATTCAATCCTTCAATAAACTGGCCCAAACGGCGCAATAAAACCTCAGATTTGTCCAAACGACTATTACCGATTATCACAGCACTTCCCCCACCGAGATTCAATCCGGTGATGGCAGACTTATAGGTAATGGCCTTGGATAAACGTAAAGCATCCTCAATAGCTTCTTCTGTACTTTCGTATGGTAACATACGAACTCCCCCTATCGCAGGTCCCAATGTTGTGTCATGGATCGCAACGATAGCTCTTAAGCCCACTAATTCATCATTACAGAAAAATAAGTTTTGATGGCCAGACTGGCTCATCAATTCAAAAATAGAATTTTGAGATGTTGACATAAAATGTACTACTCTAATTTGTTTTAATTTTTTAAGGTACTTGATGCAAAAGTAGGAAAATTATTCGTTGTGCCTAACAACTTTTTTTATCCAAGACTTAACATTTGATTTCCGAATGACAGTAAATTCATTTAAATCGTGAAGCATTTTGATGAATTAGTTCTACTTTTGTATTCGCAATATGAAGGATCTCGCCTACTTAAATAAGTACTTTTATAAATACCGCTGGAAACTGATTCCAGGGGTTATTTTTGTTATCATCTCCAACTATTTCGGGGTATTGCCTGCAAAGGTGATTCGCGAAGCTTTTGATTTGGTCCAGGAAAACATCTACCTTTACCGCCTATTCGCAGGTTTTGATAGACAGGAACTCATCTATCAAGTGTTTGGCACCAGCCTCCTGTTTTTTGGATTCGTTGTACTTCTCCTTTCGCTGTTACGGGGCATATTTTTATTCTTTATGCGGCAGACGATCATTTTAACGTCACGTTACATTGAATACGACCTCAAAAATGAGATCTATAACCACTATCAGAATTTAAACTTCGGTTTCTTTCGAAAGAATAATACAGGGGATCTGATGAGCCGCGCCACTGAAGATGTCAATCAGGTACGTAACTACCTAGGACCCGCTATCATGTATGCGATTAACACTGTTGTCCTTTCTATCATGGTTATTTATGCGATGTACAGCGTAAATGGACGGTTGGCGACATTCGCATTAGCTCCAATACCAGTATTGTCGGTCATTATTCTTTTTGTCAACAAAATTATTAATAAGCGTAGCTTAAAAATACAGAAGCAATTGGCCAACCTTTCTTCTTTCGTTCAGGAAACTTTTGCAGGTATCCGCGTCATTAAGACCTATACCAGAGAACAAAATAAAATGCAGGAATTTGAGAAGGAAAGTACCATTTATCGAAACACCGCTCTTGATCTAGTCAAAGTGCAGGCTGTTTTCTTTCCGCTTATTCTATTGCTTATTGGACTCAGTACGGTAATCACCATTTATATTGGTGGAATTGAAGTTGCCAAAGGCACTGTTACGGCTGGAAACATAGCGGAGTTTATTATCTATGTCAATCAATTAACTTTCCCTGCGATGTCCTTGGCGTGGGTAACTTCACTGGTGCAGCGTGCCGCAGCTTCACAAAAACGCATCAATGAATTTCTTCAGACGGAATCTCCAATTGTAAATGGAACAGGCACCAAAGAATTAGCTGGTGCAATCCGGGTTGAGGAAATTTCCTTTACTTATCCGGAAACAGGCATTCAAGCCATTAAAAATATATCCTTTCAAATTCCGATCGGGAAAACACTCGCTATTATAGGAAAAACAGGATCCGGAAAATCAACGCTAGCCAACTTACTTCTCCGTATGTATGACACCGATAATGGAAAAATATATTACGATAATCTGGAGATCAAAGCTTTTGATTTTAAAAGCTTGCGCCAACAAATTGGATTTGTCCCACAAGATGTTTTCTTATTCTCGGATACCATTGCCAATAACATAGGCTTTGGACTGGATCAATTTACTCAGGAACAAGTGGAGCAGGCCGCTAAGGATGCTGCGGTCTACGACAATATTATCGCCTTTGAAGATGGTTTTGAAACTGCTGTTGGCGAACGTGGTATCACCCTCTCTGGTGGACAAAAACAACGGGTGTCTATCGCTCGCGCCCTGATTAAAGAACCCAAAGTATTGATATTTGACGACTGTCTTTCAGCCGTGGACACAAAAACGGAGGAAACAATTCTCCGCTCACTTAGCCGCATTATGAAAGGCAAGACTTGTATTTTTATTGCGCACCGCATCTCAACCATCAAGAATGCAGATCATATTCTTGTGATGGATCAAGGCAAAATTGTTGAACAAGGTACGCACACTGAACTGATGGAGAAAAGAGGTGAATATTTTGAACTCCATGAAAAACAGTTACTGGAAAGTATAGTCGAATAGTTTAGATATCCTGAATTTAACTAAAGGATGTAGACTACGCTGATCTTGATCGGGCAGAACGCATTTTTTAGCTGACTGCCCGATCCACTATGGCTTTCTCTTCTTTAAAAAAAACGGCAAATAACACAAGGCAAAAACCAGAAATACCGGCAGGAATAAACCAAAGGTATTCCCAAAATTGTGAAGAATAGGCCGATTTGAGATAATCCGATACAGCACCAGCAACCCAAAAACCGATCAACATCCCTACACCATACATGGCAATGGTGATAAGTCCCTGTGCAGAAGCCTTGTATTTTTCACCAGCAATTCGATCTGTATAGATCTGGCCGACAACAAACATAAAATCATAGCAGATGCCATGCAATAAAATACCAAATACAAGTAAGAATGCTCTTTCTTGACCATCACCAAATGCGAAAAACAAGTATCGGAGCGCCCAGGCGGAGATTCCTAATAGAATCATATTTTTATACCCAAGTCTTCTAAAGAAAAATGGGATCAACAACAGACAAATTGCCTCAGAAAATTGACCCATGGCCATCTTTGCAGTCGGATTTGGAATGCCAACATTCACCAAAAAAGGATTAGCATTTTGGTAATAAAACGAAATCGGAATACAGATGACAATGGCTGTTACAAAAAAAATCAGAAAACTCCGCTGCTTTAAAAGCTTTAGCGCATCTAAACCAATCGCCTTTCCAAAATCAAATTTTTCACCCTTAAGGTTGGCTTGTGGTGGCGTTTTTGGTAATGCGAGACTAAAGACTGCCAATAGCAGTGAACAAATTGCCCCCATAATAAAAGTATTGTGAAGGGCGCCTTCCGCTATCGATTCGGGTGCGTCCCAACGAAACAAATAACTGATCACAAGCCCCGAACAGATCCAACCAATCGTTCCCCAAACACGCAATCCCGGAAAATCTTTCTTCGCATCTTCAATATGACGGAATGCTATTCCATTAGATAAAGACAGCGATGACATATATGCCATAAAGTAAATAAATACATAGGGATAAAAATGCGTCGCATCGGGTGCCTGTGACATTCCATAGAGTAGCCCTGCTCCAATCAAGTGTAAAGCTAATAGTACGCGTTCGGCATTAAAGTATCTATCAGAGACAAAACCGACAAAGAAAGGAGCAAATACGGCTCCAAGCGACTGCGTCGCAAAAATATTCGCGACCTCCATACCGGAAGCATGAAGCGAATTAATAAGGTATGTTCCCAAAGTTACAAACCAAGCCCCTTTGACAAAATATGTCAAAAACATCATTAGGGATAATTTCACGCGTAATACTGGATTCATCTGTTCATTAGTATTGGAAGAAGTTGATTTTTCTATTAAACACAACAACGCGTCCTGCGACTATAAGGTCTTCTAAGTGATATCGCCCGTAACGACCTAATTAGCAACTTAAAACATCCTAAATCACTGGACATAATCATTGATTTCATCAGTGCCCAATGCTGCCACACCGCTATCTTTACGATTGTGGCAGCACATTTCGCATAAAATTCAGCCAATTCTTACTGGCGATTTTTTCAAGATCGGTTTTCCCATATCCTCGTTTTCCGAGAATACGAAAGACTTTCTGGATATCGGCAATCGTTTCTAGATCATAAGGGCATTGCTCCCGGCCAAAGGCTCCATCGAGATCACTTCCTAACCCCACGTGGTTCACATTTCCCGCCAGTTGACAGATATGGTCAATATTGTTGGCCACAATTTCCAAGGAACAATTGCTTGTTTTAGGGTCCGATATACCTCGGATCCAGTTGGGCACCATCATCCAAGCATCTAGTGCCACACCGATGACGGCTTGCTTCTCAACAAGGGCTCTAATCATTTCATCACTAAACTGCCTATTGTGGTCCACAAATTTGCGGCAATTATTATGGCTAGCCCAGATCGCACCATGGTAACGTTCGACAGCATCCCAAAAGGCATCATCATTCAGGTGGGTCGCATCCAATATCATCCCTAGGCGCTCCATCTCGCGTAACAGCATGATGCCTTGCTCATTAAGCTTACCAGTGGCATCTGTCCCATTAGCATACCTACCTGGCCCATAGTGTGCTGGCCCAATAGCGCGCAAACCATTGTTATATGCCGTTTCCAGATTACTGATATCCACGATGGAATCTGCACCTTCTAGACTCAACAGATAACCAATCGGCTTATGCATATGATCAATACCATCCGACCACAGGGCTATATGTTGATCCAAATCGGCCTTTGTACGAATCATTTTTAGCTGACCGTCGGCTTCCATTGCCCTATACCACGCGAGCTGCCCCTGGGTCTGCGCCCAAGCCTGTTCTGCCGAATACCAACCGGGCAAGGAACTTTCTGGTGTCACAAAACGGGCAATTTGAGTCGCAACGACCAAACCAATACGGCCACGACGCAATTCATCAAAAGTAACTGTTGCCTTACCACGATCTGGCTTATCTTTCATCCCACCTTCCCGACGATTAAGTTCGGTAATCGGAAGCCGAAGATCCCGGTTCCACTCCATGGCATTCATGCTTAAATCCAAATGTGCGTCTACCAAGAATGGCATTTCAAATTCATACATATCAATAATTTATCTTTTTATCTCGCGCATAAACAGTCCAAACCTGATCTGCCTGCCCCTTGTGAACCACTTGCAGGTCACCATAACAAGCTACCGTAGGACAGATATGCCGTGGTACGGCATAAAGGGCATCGCCAATGTTAAATTCGGAAGCTTTTGCAACTTCGACCACCAAGTGCTCTTCACTTTGCATCTTTATTTGTCCAACACGGGGATCGAAAAATTTGACACGGGGTTGCGGCAACTCACATGCAACAGATTTATACCCCAAGTCCAGACAGAGATGATTGTGATCAACAATCGAAACTACACGGGTCAAGAGCACTGCTGCCAGTATAAAATCCTGCTCGACATAATTTTCCGCATAGCCAAAATCCCAAAACACAAACGTTCCGGGACTGCATTCTACGTCGGTGCGCTCAGCGTGAAAAGGGAAACTTGGTGAACCACCAATAACTTTGGCTAAAGGTTTCGAAGTAGACACCTGTGCCATAAGGTAGGCGGTTTCGAGTATATTATAAGAACGTTCGCTTTCTTTTTGGCGAGACTTATAGTCTTTTTCATGAATATGACCATCATAACCATGCACGCCGATAAGCTGAATTCCTTCCAAGACATGGATATCCATAACCAGTCGTTCAATTCGCTCTAACGAAACGCCAGTTCGTCCCATGCCCACATTGACGTCTAGATAAACATCGCTGCATAATTCTTTCGAAAGACTTCGCTTTGAAATATCCTGGGCAGCATCGACATGATCCACAAGACAGGCAAAATGAGTATCGGGGAATGCCGCTATTAAATTGAGAAAACGATCAACTTTAGGTCCTACAGGCTGGTACGCCAGCAAAACATCTTTGGCGCCGATCGCACCTAACAGCTCTGCCTCTGCAATTGTTGCACACTTAAATTTCGTAATTCCCTTATCTATCATAAGTTGGCATACCTCCCGGCACTTGTTTGTTTTAATATGCGGTCGCAACCGGTCAGCCTGTCCATGCACCCTATGTAAAGCGCTTTCGATGTTCTTTACAATACGGTCGGGGTAAACAAGCAAAGCTGGCGAATCGACCCGATCAAGATTATCTATATGACACCAAGTTTCCATATGAAGCGGGTTAGTATAATTCAAATAAGGCTTCTATTTCTACTGGAATATTATCGGGCAACGAGCCAAAACCAACAGCGCTACGTGTTCCAATACCATTCTCTTCTCCCCAAACCGCAGCAAATAGTTCACTACAGCCATTAATGACCCCGGGATGATAGAGAAAATCGGAGGTGCAATTGACCATACCCAATACTTTGATAACCCGTTTAATTTTGTTCAATGATCCCAAATTGGTTTTTATGGTCGACAACATGGTTAGACCAACTTGTCTTGCGGCAAGTTTGCCCTCCTCCGGACTCATGTCACTTCCAATTCGACCGATAATCAGCGTGGCATCATCTAGCACCGGACCATGACCAGAAAGATATAGGTACTTCCCATCGATAACATATGGTTTATAAACGCCTTTTGGTGCCGGCGCCGGAGGTAAAGTCAAACCTAATTTTTCGAATTGTTCATCTGCGTTATACATCTTTAACGATTTTAAAATTTAAAATAATAGCTAATATAAAATTAATTGTACTAGTAAAAGGGCTAAAAGCCCAACGATGGAAACAATCGCCTCCATCACCGACCACGAGTATAGCGTATCTTTGAGACTTAGGCCAAAATATTCTTTAAATAACCAGAAGCCAGCATCATTGACATGTGAAAACATCAGACTTCCGGCTCCTATAGCCAATACCATGAGATTGGGGTCGGCTTTTCCAGCAGTAACAATAGGTAGTAAAACACCTGCAGCTGTTAATGCCGCAACAGTAGCTGATCCGACACAACCTCGAATAACGGCCGTAATGAGCCAGGCAAGCAGTAATGGCGAAATAGGAAGTTGCTGCAAGGTGTTTGCCAACAAAAGGCTTACCCCACTATCCTCCATCACCTGTTTAAAGATTCCAGATCCCGCAATAATCAATAAAATCATGGCAACATCTTTCGCGGCAGACTCATAGACTGTCATCACACTGGCCATCGGTCGCCTCAGTTTTAATCCCAATAAATAAGTGGCCACACCTACAGCGATCAACATAACAACGGTAGGGTTGCCGAAAAACTTTAATGCCTGCCCCAATGTCTCGTCCCTTATGTGATAGCAATAAGGAAGCAATGTAAATAGAACAATGAGTAATACCGGCAGCAAAGCGACAGTCAAACTTACGCCTACAGTCGGACGGAGGTATTCTGCAGTATTTGAGCGATCTTCTTCGCGGAAAATTGATTCTCGAATTGGTCGTATGTTTTTCAGGCTTCTCCCAAATACAGGTCCGCCCAAAACAATTGCCGGCAAGGCAATTACGAGACCATAAATAAGCGTCAATCCCATATCTGCATGAAACAACGCCACGAGAGCGACAGGTGAAGGATGTGGCGGAATAAATCCATGGGTGACCGACAAGGCTGCCAGCATTGGTAACCCAATATATACTGCAGGCAATTTATACCGGTAGGAAATCGAAAATATCAGCGGGACTAACAGGACAAATCCAATCCCATAAAATAAAGGTATCCCAACAACAAAGCCTGTCAACATCAGTCCCCACTGGAGACGCCGTGTCCCCATCAGTCTTACCATTTTTTCTGCAATAATCTCGGCAGCACCACTCTCAGCGATAATTTTCCCCAGCATAGCCCCCAGGACAAGAATTAAAGTCAGGCTCCCCATCACTCCGGCTACTCCCTTTTCGACAGTGCCCACTAGCTTTGCGGGTGGAATACCCAAACAAAATCCACTGAATAACGAAACAATCAAAAAAGCGAGAAAGGCATTGATCTTAAAATAAGTGATGCATACGATGAGCAAACAAATGCTGATTACAATGAGGATTATAGTCATTATATCATAATTAGGACTCTCTCGAATAGAGAGATTACATATTATTTTGGTCTAGTAAATCGTTTTTTCAGTTTCAAAGTAAGGATATTTTTTCATTTTTGCTATAAAAAAGATAAATTAGTATAAAGCAGAAAGGTATGGTTTATCACCATACCTTTCTTTTTACATGATCTACTGCCGTATTATATCGACTATCTGTCGATGACTAAAAATGCTGCTATTTAAATTTGTTTTTTAGGAATCTCTTTAAGAATTTCGAGCATAAAACTCCAAAACTTCTGCACAGAAGAAATGGAGACGCGTTCTGCGGGCGAATGTGCCCCTAAGATTGTGGGGCCAAAAGAAATCATATCCATTCCAGGGTAGTTAGTGCCTAAAATACCGCACTCGAGTCCAGCGTGACAGGCCACGACTTCTGGCGCTTCACCGTGTTGTACCGTGTAAATGGATTTTAGTATTTCCAAAATTTCAGAATTCGGATTGGGGGACCATCCGGGGTAATTGCCCGAAAAATCCACCTTAAAACCACCTAGTTCGAATGCAGCCTGCAAAGATTGGACTAAATCAAATTTAGATGTTTCCACCGAAGATCTCATTAAACATTTGATGGAAACCTTTTCGCCACCGACTTCAACCTTAGCAATATTATTGGAGGTTTCTACCAGGTCTTCAAAATCGGCACTCACACGGTATACTCCATTCAAGGCCGCATAAACACTGTTGATTAGATTTTCCTGGACCTCTACCGGAACTACGGCTGCGTAAGCAGCATCAGTCTGCCTAACGACTATTTCCATAGCCGGTTCCGTTGTGGCAAATTCCAATTTAATATCCTGCGCCAATTGAGTCAGATTCTGAACAAAGCTGCTTGCCTTATCCTTAACGACAACCACTTTGGCAACGCTTTCTCTCGGAATGGCGTTGCGCAGGCTTCCGCCCAAAAGCGACGCAATACGAAGCCCATACTGTTGATAAGCTTTATATAGTAAGCGGTTCATCACCTTATTTGCATTCGCGAAACCTTTATGAATATCCATTCCGGAGTGTCCTCCATGCAGTCCTTTCACCGTAAGTTCAAAGGATAGCATGTCAAAAGGACAAGGTTCTGCACTATACGACTGTGTTGCCGTTACATCAATCCCTCCTGCACAGCCAATATCAATCTCGGTGTCATTCTCGGTATCCAGATTCAACAGGATTTCGCCCGAGAGCACACCACCTTTTAATCCTAACGCTCCAGTCATTCCGGTCTCTTCATCAACGGTAAATAAAGCTTCAATAGCTGGGTGCACAATAGCAGATGACTCCAAAATTGACATGATTGTCGCGACACCAATACCATTATCCGCACCCAAAGTGGTGCCTTCTGCTCTTACCCAATCACCATCCACATACATTTTTATACCTTCGGTATCGAAGTCAAAAATAGTATCGTTGTTTTTTTGGTGCACCATATCTAAATGCGACTGCAGTACAATCGTTTTACGATCTTCCATTCCCAAAGTAGCAGGCTTTTTAATAAGCACATTTCCAATCTCATCTACACTTGTCGCTAACCCCAGTGATTTTCCAAAGTCTACCATAAAAGCAATCACGCGTGCTTCTTTTTTTGAAGCCCTTGGCACCCCATTTAGAGCAGCGAAATTCCTCCAAATTGCTTTCGGCTCTAACGTATCTAAACTATATTCAATCATATCTTAAAATTTTCCTCAGCCAAAGTTACTCGATTTTTATCAGATATCCTTTGATTATTGACTGGGAATAAAAACAAAAGATAGGCGTGATTCGTTCTAATAAGGATGTAAACATGAACATAATATTATGCATAAACCAGTACAAGTTGAACGAAAAGATATTTACTTTAAGCCAGATAAAAAAAGAGTACTAGCACGTTTCTTTTTTCTAGGAGATGATCGTACCATCAAAGTCATTAAACGCATTTTATCCCTTAACGAATCGCAACGGAAGGAAGTCTTTGGGCAGGTTCTGCGAAGCTATACCAAAAGACATCGGAGCATTGTTCATATCTTTGAACGAAATTTTGATCGGGTAAGCCACTTATTGGCAAAGATTCCTTTTTCAAAAGAGAAATTAAGTCATATTGACAAGTTACTGATCGGCTCGTACTTTACCATGGAGTATTCGATAGAGTCGGCGGCCTTGTTTAATCCGTCCATCATAGAACATCCGGACCAAACAGAATTATTTAAAGGGGAAAAACGTATTATTTTAAGTTTCAGGGCCACTGGTGAAGGCCATGTTTCTTCTATCGTTTTTCGCTCGGGCACATTGGATGTTAACAATAATATTCATATTGACTATGTCGGTAGTTTATTGGATAAACCTATTCAAGTCAAAAATCATCGTTATCATAAGGAATCTTTCTTAAAGAAGATGAATGAGCTACATGCCGAGCCTACTGAAGTAAAGTCTAAACTAGAGGCGAAACTGACAGATACCTTTACGTACGAGGAACTGAAGCGATACATTGATGAGGTGCGCCAGGATAGCGAGGAAAACCTTGAAAATGTAACATTTTTACAGCAGGCATTCTGGCTCGCTTCCTCGCATTATGAAATGACATTCTCTTGGGACACTTCTATTTCAGAACGCGTGATCTTTCCGCTCGCTGACACCGAAAAGAGAGGTATTGAAGATGCGCGGTTTGTCCAATTCAAAGATGAGAAGGGTGAGAGCGTCTATTATGCCACCTATACCGCCTATGACGGATTTAGCATTCTCCCTAAGCTATTGACCACAAAAGATTTTTACCATTTTAAAGTGAAACCTATCTATGGTGAAATCGCCAATAAGGGGGCTGCGTTATTTCCCCGAAAAATAAACGGACGCTATGCCATGCTCTGCCGCATCGACGGTGAGAACAATTATATTGCTTACTCTAATAATATTAATATATGGCAGGAAACTGCGATCCGCATCCAAGAGCCCGAGTATCCATATGAATTTGTGCAGATTGGTAATTGTGGGTCACCAATAGAAACGCAATATGGCTGGCTGATCCTTACTCATGCCGTAGGACCAATGCGGGAGTATGTTTTGGGGGCCTCCCTTTTGGACCTGGATAACCCCCATGTTGAAATTGGTCGCCTACATAGCCCCTTGATGACCCCCAATGATGAAGAACGGGAAGGATATGTACCCAACGTCATTTATTCGTGTGGAGCGATTGTGCACAATGACCACCTCATTCTACCGTATGCGATGTCTGATTATGAGTCCACTTACGCTACTATCAAACTCGAAGATTTACTACTCGCTATCTTAAACCCTGATCGCTATATTTAAAAGCACGATATACCTCAATATAAGCCAAATAGAAACAAAGGGTGCTTTCAGCCCCTTGGTTTCTATTGATGCCATACGATTCCAAACCATCGCAGCAACCCTTGGTTTCCTCATCATAAAGTCCAAGACGAAGATCATTCTCTCCCAAAAACCAGCGAAACGAGGCAATCATTCGGTTAAAATAGATTTTCTTATTCGTCAGTTTAAATGCTTCGCGATACATAAATACCATCGCCGTTACATCGAGAGGCTGCTGGCCAAATTTGCTGATATGCTTACCTTGCTTAGCCCATTCCTGATTTCCAACCAATGAAAGAGCGCCATTTTGTATGGTTATGCTTTCTAGAAATTTGAGTGTAGATAGTCCCAACTGTTTTATCTTATCGTCGTTTAAAAATGAACTAGCAGCCAATAACGCATAGGGCAATATCGCATTGTCATAAGTCAATACAGGTTCAAACCATTGCCAATGTTCATCAGAACTCGCGTCGTATTCCCACACCAACTTACCAATAAGAGTCCGAATCAGCTCTATCATCACTTCATCGTTGGATTGGTCGTGCAAATATTCTGCAATTCCCAATACGGTATACGCTATCGCACGGATGGAGCGTAACTGACTAAAATTGGGCACAGCTCTAAAAAATAATTCGCGTCCCAATTGATAGTAGCTTGTCAATTCAGTTTTACGAAGAAGTACGCCCAAGGCCCATATTGTCCGCCCAAAAGAATCTTCCGAACCGATGTCATCGAGAAAATTATGCTGGAAATCCATAAAATTATGAAATAGTCCATCTTCGCGCTGGTGATAATAGATATAACTGAGGTAAGTGGAGATTCGACGATCTAACTTCTTATCAGCAAAATCGTCTTGAGCCAATAAGGTGAGTAGAAGTGCTCTGGCATTATCGTCGATGCAGTAGCCTTCTTTATAGTTTGGCAGGGAATACGTGGCGTGCTGTAAGATACCGACTTGATTAGTAAGTCGATCAATATGCTTCCAGCTGAATTTGGGCATCTCATCTTTCGTAAAGGCTACATTTTCTTTGAGGCCGTCTGAGGTTGGAATGATTTTTTCCAAAACCCGCGTATACCGAAGGCCTATATTTTTCCAAGTTAACTCTTTCCCGAACGCCTCCGCATTGTCTCGCAATGTGGTGCGATAATCTAAATTTGAGAACAGATTTTTAAGCACTTCAGCCATTCTGGCGGAATTTTTAAATTCAACAAGCACCCCTCTTCCATCGGCAAGCAATTCCTTGGCATGCCAATAAGGAGTAGACACTACCGCTGCTCCCGCTCCGATGGCATACGATAATGTCCCACTGGTAATCTGCGCCTCGTTAATATAAGGAGTGACATAGACGTCGCAGGCGCATAGATACTCGACAAGATCGGTCTGACTGACGAAGGAATTCACAAATCGAACATGTTGCTCCAAATGGTAGGCTTCTACTAGACTGCCGAGATACTCCCGATATTCCTCCCCCGAATGCGCCAATACATTCGGGTGTGTTTTACCAACGATGAGATACACGAGGTCAGGCTCATCTTTCACAACTTCGGGTAGGGATTCAATCACCATTTCAATGCCCTTATTTCGTCCCAAAAAACCAAAGGTTAACAGAACCTTCTTCCCCGAAAGGCCTTTTTTAAACTTTGCAAGTTCGTGATCCAAGGTAAATTCCGGCACTCCATGATGTATTAATACAACTTTTGTCGTATTGACCCTATAAATATTTTTGAGTAATGTTATCGCATAGTTGCTCATTACAGTAACAATGGAAGCCCGCTTAACGATTTCAATGAGAATAGCTTTTTCATCGACATTCGGCTTTTCAAGGATGGTGTGAAAATTAACCAGTAATGGAATATGCAGTGCATTAATCAAGGATAAGATATACATCCCGCTATTACCACCAAAGATACCGTACTCGTGCTCCAATATCACACAATCGTAACCGTTTTCATTAATATAGTTGGCCGCTTCAATATACGAAAGCTGAGCATGTTGGTCTATTTGGAAAACAACTTCACTGGGATATACATAATCCCGGTCCGCAACAGCAAAAACATGTTGTGTCAATTCCTCATTATGCAGCGCAACAGCCTGCAACAAATCTGATGTAAAGGTGGCAATACCACATTCTTTCGGTAAATAGGTACTTATATAAGCGATCTTCATTGAAATAATAATTATTGGATAAAGCCCAGAACAGGGCCGAAGCATACGTGTGCTACATTATCTAAATGCTTTTCGGATGAAAATTGTTTTGTGACATCAGTAAGATTTCAAAGAAAACGTGCTTGGGGAGTGAATTCCCTCAATGAACGGTCGTTAGATTAGTATTGTATTTAATCATCAATTTATCTATGTTTGCCACTTAAAACTAAGTACTGAATGAAATCACCAAAAGAGAAAATGATTGCTGGCCTTCCCTACCTTGATTCGGATGGACAGTTATTTAAAGATAGGCAATACGCCAAAGAAGAGCTTAAGCGATTTAACGATTCGGAACCTAAACAAATTAAATTTAGAAAACAGATTATTCAGAAACTATTTCACGCAACAGGACATCGTTTTTTTCTAGAGCCTCCCTTTCGTTGTGACTACGGCTATAACATTACCATTGGTGAAAACTTCTACAGCAATTATAATTGCACTATTTTAGACTGTGCTCCAGTTACTATCGGCGATAACGTACTGTTTGGACCTAATGTGAGCCTATTCACCGCTGGTCACCCCATTCATTTTGAAGCAAGAAATCAAGGCTGGGAATTTGCGCTGCCAATCGTTATCGAAGATAATGTATGGATAGGTGGACATGTTGTTATCAATCCCGGCGTGCGGATCGGAACAAATTCGGTGATTGGCTCCGGATCAGTCGTTACTAAAGATATTCCATCAAACGTCATAGCGGCTGGCAATCCTTGCCGGATCCTTCGCCCGATAACTGAATCGGATCGAATCGACTACGTCGAAAGTTAATAAAGCCACACATGCTGGATGGATCGGGAGCACCCTATTATTGTCTTTACTGACCTTGGCGAATAAAATTACCTTAGCGCTAATGAATAGGTGACGGTGGTATCGTTTTGCTTTCCCGCATCAAAACCGTTCTTTTTCCAAAAGTGCTGTTGATCAAGAAGGGCTTCGGCTAGCACAACTCTACCGTTAAATGTAGATATAAATCGTGTAGCATAGCCTAATAATGCCGTGCCTATCCCCTTCATTCTAACATGTGGAGCAACGGCAAGAAAATGGATCTTGTAGTTATCACCGAGAGAAATTAGGCTGAGAACACCAACGACATCATTTCCATCGTAGGCTGCAAAATGCGTGCCCTCAAAATCACCATCTAGCATCACTTCTCCAAGCTTCCCACCCGGAGAAAAGACTTCTTTTCGCAGTTTCCAAGTTCGGGCAGCAAAAACTTGTTCAATGTACCAATCCATCATACTCCTGTTCTATTGCAATCAGTGCACTGGAAAGATAGTTGATTGTATCGGAAGGCAACAAGGAATAGACTCCAATCTTCTCTACCGCAATATCTGCTGCACGTCCATGGATATACACTCCCATAATAAGAGCTTGTTTGGAAGAATACCCCTGTCCTAGAAGCGCTGTAATAATACCAGTCAGGATATCGCCACTGCCACCCGTCGCCATTCCAACATTCCCTGTACTGTTGAAATAGAGTGTCCCATCGGGCATAACCATCATGCTATTGGCCCCCTTAACCAGCATATAAAACTGGTGTTTGAGGGCGAAAGCTTTCACCATTTCCATCTTTTCAAAATCATCCTTCCAAGGACCTAATATTCGACTAAGCTCTTTTGGATGTGGAGTCAATATACTCTCTGCCGGTACAAATGCCCATAGATCAGGATCTCGAGCAAGAATATTCAATGCATCGGCATCTAATACCAACGGGGTATTACTTTTAGTAGAAATAAATACCTTTAAGGCATCAATAGTATATTGCGTTGTACCCATACCAATACCGATACCAATAGACTGATAACTCGTGATGTTGGGGATTTGGCTAATAAAATCCGTTTCAGGATCTGTCAAGATCATTGCTTCGGGCACAGCAGTCTGTAAGATCGTATTGCCAGAGGCGGGAACATATGCTGTGGCTAAACCGCATCCGGCGCGAAGAGCTGCCCGTAGTGCAAGCTGCACAGCTCCCATTTTACCCTTACTCCCGCCAATAATCAACGTATGACCAAATGTCCCTTTATGATCAAATTTCCGTCGCTTTCGATAAAAAGCGGCGACAAGGAGCTGATCAACATAAAAGAGATTAGTTTCTGTTTCGTCAATGGCCAGCCGACTGAGATTGATATCCAACACCTTAAAGTCTTTGACATACCATTGGTTTTCTGGCAGTAGTAGGGCGAGCTTGGGCGCCTGAAAAGTAAACACCAAGTCTGCCCTAACAACTAGAGCTTCAGGTGGTGTATTTTTATCCGCGAGAAGCCCAGAAGGCATATCCACAGAGTAGATTCTTGCACCGCATCCATTTATACTAGAAATAATACCGTTCCATTCTGCTGTGAGTACTGTATTTAACCCGTAACCAAAAAGGCAATCCAATACGATTGCACTGCTAGGAATAACCACCTGCTCTTCGGGATTGATCTTTTGGATTACCTGGTTGGACAAACGCTTTTGATTAGCAAGATTGTCAGCGGAATACTCCTCCACATCGATGAGATAGACCTCTACCACTGCCTGCTCTTGACTCAATAAGCGAGCAAGCACCAGACCATCACCACCATTGTTCCCTTTGCCACAAAAAATGTAAAAAGTTTCACACTCCACCTTGGGATGAAGTCTTTTAACTTCCTCAAAAACACCAGTTGCGGCACGCTCCATAAGATCCAGGCTGTTGACACCTTGATCCTTTAAAGTTTCGCCATCAACACTCCTCATTTGCTGAGCGGATAGTATCTTCATCGTTCTTCTTATTTTTATTGAAAGTAACTAATCCTGAGATCAAATAAAAATACTCAGTATACTTTTTAGCAAAGGATAGTGGTGCTCATACAGTATGTCATGCCGATCCAATGCTTTCGCTGTCAATAAGTATTTTCTATTCACTTGCTGTGACCTGCTTCACGCCTCCAGTTCGTTTCAAAGTACCCCATGTATTTAATTCTCCTTTAATGGCTTTTCTGACCGACTTGAATAAAACGAAATACATCAGTTGGCGCCAGAAAAAACGTTGTGGAAACAAATAAATTAAACTGACGAGCTTTTCGCCTTCCAACTTAAACGCAATAGCCGCAAAGAAAATATCGACGACCACAAAAAGGAAGTAATAGAACATCACCTGACCAAAACCGGTATGCAATGAAAACAGTCCTGCAATTCCTGTCCAGCTGATACCATTTACCTCACTTAGGGAGAAAAGACCGCTCACCAAGGAGAACAACATAAATATATCCGCCAAAGGCGCAAATAGCGGTAGTATGATCTGAAAGATCAGAATATTGGGCATTCCAACCATACCAAAATAGCCGTATCTAGGATTTAATAAGGTCTGTTTATTCTTCCAAAAACTTTGCAATACACCAAAACTCCAGCGGAATCTTTGCTTAAAGAGCATGCCAACCGTATCTGGCGCTTCGGTATACGCAATTGCTTCTGATGCATTCCGAACGATATAACCGGCTTTTAATATACGCATGGTTAAATCGCAATCTTCCGCCAGGGTATCGGTTGTAAATCCACCCACCTCCAAAACAGCGGATTTACGAAAGGCGCCAATTGCTCCGGGCACTACCGATATCATATTGAGCAGATCAAACGCTCGTCGATCCATATTCTGTGAGGTGATGTACTCGATCGATTGCCAATGCGTCAAAATATTATGTACATTACCGACCTTCACACTTCCGGCAACCGCTGCAACCTGGCCCTTATTAAAATACTTCATCAATTGTTTTAATGCATCTGTCTTTAGTTGCGTATCGGCATCGATGCAGAGTACAAACTGCGCTTGGGATTGTTGGATACCATAGTTAAGCGCAGAAGCTTTGCCCCCATTTTGTTTGGTAAACAGCCGTACTTTAGGATGGTCGCCATACACCTTACTAACCAGCTCAAACGTTTTGTCTTTCGATCCGTCATCCACAAAAACCAATTCATAATCTGGATAATCCAAATTCAAAAGACTTTTTATCGTAGCCAGTACGGTTATTTCCTCATTATAGGCAGGAATGATCACACTTACCTTCTCCCGAGGATCCACAACCAATTGAGATTGCTCTTTTTTACTTTTTTGTTTTTGCCGGATTGCCAAATAAGCAATCATTGCTGTTCTAAAAATTGCCAATACAATGGCAATGGAAAAAACCAGATTCAAGAAGATGTTACCATAAAACAAGGTTCCTAAGAACAAGCGGTTGGAAGATCCACTAAATCCCGAATCGGAAGCATTTTCAACAGGTGGCATCAATTCATCTCGTTTTTTGCCCATTAAATCACCAATCGTTGCAAATTTATATCCATGAGATTTAAAATAATGAATAATACGTGGCAAGGCGGCTATGGTCGCTTCTCGATTGCCTCCAGCATCATGTAATAGGATAATGTTTCCATTATCGCGTTGTTTGATGACTTCATTATAGACTTCATCTGCTGTACGGCCAGGTAACCAATCGTTGGGATCGATATATTCGCCAATATTGATATAGTTCTCTTTACGGCTCTGGGCCACGGGCAGAATTTCGGCCACCGTCTGTGGTTCGGCATCCGCATTAAAAGGAGCTCTGAAAAGAATTGTACTATGACCGGTTATACATTCAATGATCTTTCGGGTGGCGTTCAACTCAAACTTAACACGATTTGGCCCTATTGTGGACATATCGGGGTGAAAAAAAGTATGGTTACCGATTTCATGTCCCTCCTGGTATTCGCGACGGACCAGATCCATATTTTTCTCAGCCATCACACCCACAAGAAAGAAAGCTCCCGGAACACGTTCTTTTTTTAAGATGTCCAATACTTGCGGTGTGTATGTTGGATCAGGCCCATCATCGAATGTGAGCACCACCGTCTTGTCTCTTTCTCCAAAGCGCTTAATAACGTAATTACTCGGTGTTTTTACATACACTTGGTCCTGAATCATTAGCGTCAGTGGATCGTAAGTAAATTTAACTTCCCCGGGGGCGGGACTATTCACCAAATCCAAAATTTCCCCATCGCCAATATATTGAATCCCTCCAACAAGGATGTGTTGTATCTTTCCAAAGTCAAATGGATCTTTCTTTAAGCTTTCTTGACTTAATGATCTTGAAATAAAAGACCATAATCGGGCATCTTCACTACCCAAACGCCAAAGAGCAATACCGGCTAATCCCCAGTCATCAGCTTCACGGATAAGATTAAAATAGGTTGCTGCATCTGTGAAGTAAACATCGTGGTACATTCCTCCTCCGTCGGTATAATTAAAACTTAGATTTGCCGATTCGGGATCAAAAGCAATCTTGGCATTGTAATTATGCGCCAAAATGACGGCATTATCATAAGTCAATGTCTGTCCAACACTACCTTTAGGCCAATCATAGCCATAACATGCCAACGCCAAAATTACCTTGTCCGCGTCGACCTTACTGCAGAGCTCATCGAGATTTTTTTCGACCCATGCCTGATGGGAGATAGCGCCTGCATTACTTTCAATAGAATGCTGATCATAGGCCATTAAGATAATGTAATCATTATATTTCTGCAAGGCAATCGGGTCGTAATCATCATTTTCGGGCGAAATATCTTGCGTGACAAGCAGGCCCTCCGTATGAAATACGGTATAGATATGGGCCATAAAATCGTTTAATGGCTGGTGGTCATCCAACTGTAAATTCTCAAAGTCGATATTTATGCCTGCAAAACCATTGCGCTTCACTTTAAGAAGGATGTCGTCTATAAAACGTTGTTGTTTATCTGGATCCACTAAGATTGCTTTTACGGTTTGCCCGTCAAAATCATTACCACTGAAATTTGAAATCTGTGCGATAGCTTTACGCTTATACTGATGAATAACCTTAAGCGCGGCAGTATCTGCTTTATCTACCACCGTATCCTGATTGGGTACTGTAAAAAATGACTCCATGGCGACCATATCCAAATGACCGATGTTGCGCCGTAAATCAGATAGGGACTGCTCACGGACTTCGTTTGACCAGGAACTGACGTAAAATCCCATATTGATCCTACTTTTTGAGCCAATATGTTTTAGATGCTTGAGATCACGATCGTGTTTGATCTTCTCCAATTCGGATTTTAGAATGGTAAATTCCTTGAATCGCTTTGATTTCTTTAATCTTGCAGTAGACTTTTCAGTCAACGGCGTGTTGGTATTAATTGTTGGAAACGGAGGAATCTGGATCTTACCCAATGTATAAACGACACCGATAACACCAATGATCAAACCAATTACCAATGCCCTGCTCATCCATGAAAAAGCGTACCAGCGCTTTTTGCTTGACGTCTGAAAAATCTGTTTTTCTGACATAATCGTATTCTTATTAACTTCGGCTAAGCTACATCAGAAAATGATCCAAAGGGCCAATCAATAGCTTAAAAATTTCTTAATTTTAAAGCTCTATTCCTCGCTCGATTTCCGCTTAAAATTAAGTATATTCGCTAGATTACAATACGCTACGTAGAAATATGAGACCACTATCTATACTCATTCCCTTATTCTCTTGTCAGATTTTCCTAGGTTGTGGACAGCCCAATATCACTGCGTCGAAAACACAAGCTATCGATTCAGCATCCAAGGAAGCTATACGGACTAACGGAAATCAATTTATTGACCCCAATGGAATGACGGTCAGATCACGTTTTTTATTACCAGAAGGATTCAAAAGGTTGCAATACAAAGCTGATGCATTTGGAAATTTCCTTGAAAATCTTCCACTTTACCCTATCGATCGGGAGGTACATTATTACAATGGAAAGATTAAACCTAGACAAAATATCTACAATAGTGTTGTAAAACTGGACATAGGAAAACGAGATTTACATCAGTGTGCCGATGCAGTCATGCGGCTCCGGGCGGATTATTTATACGGACAAAAGCGCTATAAGGATATAAAATTCAACTTTCTCTCTGATGGCAAACCCCGAGCCTATACAAACTACGCAAAGGGAGACTACTCCTACCCAACCTATTGGAAGTACTTGGAGTACATCTTCGCCTACGCTAATACCGCTTCACTACACGACGAACTTCATCATGTAAAGACTACCCAAGAAGTTAAAATTGGAGACACTTTCATTCAAAAAGGGTCGCCCATTGGCCATGCAGTTATCGTTGTTGATCTGGCCAAGGATAATAGTGGGAAGACAATTGTGCTGCTCGCCCAAAGCTACATGCCAGCTCAAGATATACAAATTTTAAACAATTGGAACGATAGCAAACTCAGTCCCTGGTATGATATAGATCAAGACCTGATAAAAACTCCTGAATGGACATTTTATCCGAAAAACCTAAAAACCTGGGAATAGCCTAAAGCGGTCCAGATCGAACTAAACGCCTCGACTGTTTGCTAGCTCAACAATTACAATAAAATAAAAGATCTTTTTGTCTTTTATTATTAAATTTATATTTTTGTGTCGATAGTCATTTGCAAATGAATCCTATCAAGGTTTTCAAAATTCCTCACAGCGAGCGGATTTTTTTCATTTTTTATTCCGATCAAATAAAAGATAAAAAGCTATTTAAATATTTTATCATGATTACTGAAGCACAAAAAGAATTAGTAAAGAGTACTGTTCCTGTTTTAAAAGAACATGGTATAGCGCTTACCAGTTATTTTTACAAACGTATGTTCAGGCATAATCCCGAGCTTAGACATATTTTCAATATGGGAAACCAAGAAAATACGAGACAACAAACGGCGTTGGCTAACGCCGTGTTGGCCTATGCAGAGCATATCGAAAACCCTATGGTTCTTCTATCTGCAGTAAAGCATATTGGACAAAAACACAGTAGCCTAAATATTCGCCCCGAGCATTATCAGCTTGTTGGTAAGCATCTATTGGCTTCTATACAGGAAGTATTGGGTGATGCTGCGACAAAGGAACTTATTGAAGCCTGGAAAGTTGCCTATTTCCAATTAGCAGACTTGATGATCGGAATGGAAAAGGATCTGTACGATCAAATGATTATAAAAGATGGTGGATGGACAGGCTGGAAACCATTTACGATTGTAAAAATGGTTTATGAGACTTCCGAGATCCAATCTATTTATCTCAAACCGACGGATGGTGGCCCCGTCCCGAAACATGAGGCAGGCCAGTACGTCAGTGTACGCGTGTTTCTTCCTGAATTACAGCTCTACCAACCAAGACAATATAGTCTTTCAGACGCTAGCAATGGCGAGTATCTTCGGATTTCTGTGAAACGAGAAGTTCCTGAAGGAAAGCCCGAGGGTATGGTGAGCAATTTTTTACACCAATACTTGGAGGTGGGCAAACAACTAGAACTCACAGCGCCAACAGGTTCTTTTCTGCTAATGGAGAATGAAAAACCGCATGTGTTTATTAGTGGCGGTGTCGGCCAGACTCCATTAATTGCCATGCTGGAACAGTTGGCTGACAAGAAAAAATCGACACCTGTAACCTGGATCCACGGTTGTAGAAATCCGCATTTTCACGCATTTAAAGAAAGGATAAAAACATTGGAAAGCCAGCAGCAGCATATGATTACTTTTTCTTTCTACGATGAGGCAGTAGATGTAGGTACGAACGTAATCGAGGGCTGGGTCGATCTGGCTAAGATAGACGCCGCTCATCTTCCACAGGAAGCAAACTATTACCTTTGTGGCCCATCTGGCTTTATTAAAAAACACTTTCAATATTTAACCACTCAGGGTGTTGATATTGACAACATACATTTCGAGGAATTTGGCCCGGCATCTTTGCCATTAAATTAACAGCTGCACCCCATCCCTTAAATAGTCATCCCTAATTTGTAATCATTAGCGGATGGCTATTTTTGATTTTGTACATTTGCAAAAAGCAAGAAAATTATGGGCATTTTTTCTAAAACTTGTGAATATGGAATACGGGCAGTTTTTTTTATCGCTCAAAGCTCTCAGGAGAATAAGCGTGTTGGCATAAAAGAAATAGCTGAAAGCATTCATTCTCCGGAAGCTTTTCTAGGTAAGATATTACAGAATCTAAGCAGAGCCGGTATTATTCGCTCCATGAAAGGACCTGGTGGTGGATTCTACCTCGACCATGGAGATATGTCTACACCACTGTCTGAAGTCGTTAAAGCTATCGATGGTGAAAGCCTTTTTGTTGGCTGCGGCATGGGACTTGAATTTTGTTCCGAACAGTATCCTTGCCCCCTACACCACGAGTTCAAGACCATACGCAATAACCTTTCGGAAATGCTTCAAAAAACGACCGTTGGCCAATTTAATGATGAGCTTATTAAAGGAAAAATTCTATTGACTAAAATGCATATCCATCCGAAAAAAACATAATAATCAGGCTAAAGATTAAGATTGCAAACATGTTTGCAGTGTAATTGTCATGTCCAGATGTTGTTATTTTAAATAGTAACCATGAATATATATAAACTACACAATAGTACTGAAAATAAGATTTTTATATTAAAAAAATAGTTAAAAAAAATAGTATCTACCGCACCCCAACTTCAATCGATACGATCGCCTTATAAACTGATAAATTCCCTAAAACATAAGCAACAGTCATATGTCGGAATCGGTATGACAATGAACTACCGTCTCAATATAACCGATTGAGGATAATACACATTATAGTTACGCAGCACTACAAACAAGGAAAATGATTACATTTTCTAAGAGCCTATATTGCTATGCCTACACCTTTATTTCATCTTTCCTTTGGATTAAATAGTAAAAAAAGAAGATTATTTACTGACTATAAGAGCGATTTCACATGATATAGCATAAGGTTACAAAAATACTACACATAATAATGATTAAAAATTGAAAAACAATACTTTGTCGATTTTAATTAAATAAAAAAATTAGCAATAAAAAAGTTTTTAAAGGCATATTTTAATACGGGACAAGGGGTGGATAAAATTTTATCCACCCCTTGTCCCGTATTAAATAGCATCGGTTTGGAGCGATCGCCTACCATATACCTCTTTCGGCTTGTCCATGGTACATTGATGTAAATCGACATAGACCGAATTGATCCAGGCAATGTGCAAACTTTCGATTTAGCAGGTATTTGATGCGATCTAATGCAATAAACGGAAATTCACGCATACTCATATTGCGGAAAATTAAAAATGGCTACAAAGCCTCTAAATGGAACTGTGGAAAAAGAAACGCTTAACCAATAGAAATCTTACCTATCCTTGTGAATAGATGATGAAATTAAGAGCAGCAAATATAATATTGCCATAAGATATAGCTGTTAAGCGTATTTTTAATTGATTTAAGACAGCATCTTCTACTTCTCTAGCCCCAAAGGCCGTCAATAAAAATAAAAGGATACACGCGCTAAAACAGCTTAACCGCGTGGTGTCAGCCACAAGAGCAAAAAATTGAAAATAAGATGCTTCGCATCAGTAAATAATAAGTTTAAAAAATAGTAAACAACCCAAAGGCAACCTATTAAAAACATAGAAATTTATAATACAATTAGATAACTAGCAAAATATAAAGCTACACATCATATAAAAGCGGCTTATAAATTGTTAAGATTTAATTTTCACATTAGAACACAAACCATTTTACTATATTTAAATTTTTAAAAACTTCATGCGCTACGAACCTTCAGCATTGCAATTTTTCTTAAAAACAGAGCTTAAAAAGATCAGGAAGACCCGCAATGTAATCGTCGGAATTTTCATCACGATGTTCGCATTTTCCTACGGATTTTTCCTGTCCGCCTTTTTTCAACACTGGTTAGGCAGTGAAGATAGGCTTACATTTTTCTACAAATCACTCCCTACCCTATCGTTTCTTTTCATTTATTTAGGTTTTGTATTTGGGCTTTTAAGCTGGGTAGTTTATAGGAAGAACCAAAAATTTATTCGGGCATTACAATACCTAAACATCGATGACCTTGCTACCTACGAGCAATACACCAAACGATTGACCCGCATCTTTTCAGCGATAGCGCCTTATGTTTTTTTTAAAAATGAGCTGCTGTTCTTCCCGCTGATCGGAAATAAACGTATTGAAATTAATCAGATCCATCGCATTGAAACGAAAATCATGCGCAATTACCGGGGCCCTAATAGCTATCGCGTCTATTTCTACAATGAATTCAACAAAATCCACCAAGTTACAATGAATCAAAAAGGGGCATTTGACTTCTTACAGGAGCAACTTCGTGAGAAAAATCCAAATCTGGTTGTCGTTGCACGGAATGATTAAATACAGGAAAGCGCAGGAATTGTTTCGGGAAAACAATAGGAAAGTTCAACGCTACCTTCGATAAAATTTTAGACCAATAGCAAAATGCGCTAACCGAAGGCAATCAATCTTTCGCCCACTAGTAAAAAAGCTCGTCTGGAATATAGGCTATATAACGACCTGATTCAGCAACTTCTTTGATTACCTGATTGCGCTCCTCAAGAAAGCGTCGCATATAACGTGTTAAAAAAAGACATTCTGCAAGTCTTCCCAAAACCCCAAACGGTGCCTCGAAATTAAAAATATCGCGCATAATTATTTTTCCATGTTCAACTTCTTCGAAGAAATGCTGATGCTCCATGAAACAAAAGATCCCGTGGATCATTTTATCTTCAAAAAAATAAGGCCTTTCCATAGCAGTTATCCGCACAGTTAAGGTTTGTCTGACCCCGAGATGTCTTGCACGCCACCGAACCTGCTGTCCCATCTCCATCAAGCCAGTCGTCACCCCTCCGATTGCCTCCTCTCCAGTTTTCTTTGCAGAATACTTATGCAGATCAATACTACGTGACAAGTCGAAAACGACAGATAAAGGAGCGTCTATCATGGTATTTAAAATAAGCTGCGGCATAATGTCTGGTAATAAATTGTATATCAATTTCGTAAAATTAGGGGTTATTTTTGGAATCGGTTGCCAAAATTGTCTAAATTGGATCTTCGCTATCCGAATGGCTACAAAAAACAACAATCATGATAACACTCCTTCAATTCGAAAAGTCAGATTTCCCACTATTTAAATCGTGGATTGGATCAGCAAGGGAACTATTGCAGTTTGCAGGGCCTTATTTTTCTTTTCCGCTTACCGACCAGCAACTTGAAAAATACATTAGAGATCCAAAGCGACAAATCTTTAAGATAACTGATACAGCAACTAAAGAAATTATTGGACATTGTGAATTAAACTTCGAGCGGCACACCCCAAGACTTTGCCGTATTTTAATTGCAAAAAGCTCCAAACGGAATAGAGGCTATGGCAAAAGCACTGTAAATGCACTCCTTAAGCTACTTTTTATAGACGGCAACTATGACACAGCTGATCTGAATGTCTATGAATGGAATTCCAGCGCGATTCGATGCTATGAAGGAGTAGGTTTTCGGATCAACGAAAACATTAGTTCGGAAGTATCAATTGAGGATGAAACCTGGAAAAGCCTCAACATGCAGATTTGTAAATCTGAATGGAAAACGAATCGGTAACGTAAGAGCTGCGCAAAAAGTAAATCATGTAACCATGCCATAAATCATATTAGGAGGATTGGTCTGTTTCCTATGCACAGTAATAAAAATGCAAAAAAAAACCTTTGTTTGACTTCAACAACTTTGACATCAAACAAAGGGCCTTACTATCATAAACACCTGAAATTTCCAGTGTTTTTTCTTCTTGCTAGTATTCGATCAAGACTTCAGTCACTTGCGCGCCTTGCTTAGCACTCTTAAATTTAAACTTCACTTTCTGATTTAAATTCAATTTCTGCCCGACCAGGCGGTCGTTGAAATAAACAGATTGCTGCGTTTCATTGTCTCTGATGAATCCATAGTTGGAATCGTTATTATAGTGCACGACTTTTCCAAAGGAATACTCATCATGATGATTTGAGACCATACTTGGACTCTCACCTTCTTTCAATTTTATTGCAGGTCTGTCTGAGATATTCCCATGTTCATCAACATAAGCAAACAATTCTTCCAAAGATTTTCCCTTGTCATTGTTTGTTTTATTGAATTCCTTTTTCTCATTTTTTTGCTGTTTCTTGAGTAATTTCTTTTTTTCTCGTTCTTTTTTGTTAAATGTGATTTGGCTTTTGCTCATTCAATATGGATTAAAGTAAATGTTCCCGCGGAGGTTTCGGACCTTTAGAGCTTCGTTGAAAAGATAAAAATGCGATTTATTCTGAGGAGATAATTGCAAATATACGAAAAATTCTTTAAAAAATACATATTGCCTATCCTTATTCGCTTTACTGTTGCACGATAACAAGTGCTTTGCTTTAATCATGGGTAGATGCAAAAGAAGTGCGAATTAGACAAACATGACAGTGAGCAAAAAAATAAAAATTACATAAAACAAAACGTCCTTTAAGACGTTATTTTTTAAAAAAAATTATGGAAATAAAAAACATTGAGACAGACGAAAAAGGTAATTTCGTTGCAGAAATTGAAAATAATGAAGCCGGAATTTTAGAGTACACGTGGCAAAACGATCATGAATTTTCGATTGACCACACGGAAGTGTACGAAGAATACAGAGGAATGAGTGTAGGCAAAAAATTAGTACTGGAGGCAGTTGACTATGCACGAAAGAACGACGCAAAAATTGTTCCTAATTGTCCATATGCCAAAGCAATCTTTGAAAAGACAATAGCGTTTCAAGATGTATTAGCATAAAAAAGCCGTTTTATCGAGAAGATAAAACGGCTTTTTTTTGAAAGTGAATCTGGTTAGATCACAATATTGATTATTTTCCCTTTAACAAAAATAATCTTTTTTATGGCTTTGCCATCTAGATGACGTTGTACATCGCCATGTGCTCTAATGATATCTTCGATCGTCTTTTGATCTAGATCGAGCGCTAGCGATAGATTGAATTTCATTTTTCCATTGAAGGATACCGGATACGCAAATTCTGATTCGACTAAATATTCCGGTCTAAATTTAGGGTAAGAAGCGGAAGAAAGTGTACCGGCTTCATTTCCTAATAGCGTCCACAGCTCTTCTGTAATGTGCGGCGCATACGGTTGGAGGGTGACAATGAATGGTTCCAGTATCTGTCGCTTATTGCATTTTAAATCCGTTAAATCATTCACACAGATCATAAATGCTGAAACCGAAGTATTGAAAGAAAAACGCTCAATATCGTCTTCCACCTTTTTAATAATCTTATGTAAGGCTTTAAATTCTGCTTTTGTAGGCTCTTCGTCGGAAACATTGAAATTGCCCTCTGCATCATGAAACAGACGCCATACCTTACGTAAGAACTTGTAAACTCCCTCTATACCGTTCGTATTCCAAGGTTTAGCTTGTTCCAAAGGCCCCAAAAACATTTCGTACAGACGCAGTGTGTCCGCTCCATATGATTCGATAATATCATCTGGGTTCACTACATTGAATTTGGACTTCGACATTTTTTCCACTTCGCTACCGCAGATATACTTACCATTCTCCAATACAAATTCAGCATTTGAAAAATCAGGTCTGAAGTTTTTGAATTTTTCCAAATCCAACACGTCATTTTGGACAATATTCACGTCAACATGTAACGGTATCGTTTTATATTCATCTCTCAACCCGTAAGACACAAATTGATTTGTACCTCTCCCGTCCTCATCCAACACACGATATACAAAATTGGAACGCCCTTGAATCATTCCCTGATTAATCAATTTACGGAATGGTTCTTCTTCATTCTGGTAGCCCAAATCTTTTAAGAATTTATTCCAAAAGCGCGAATACAACAGGTGCCCGGTAGCATGCTCCGAACCACCGATATATAAATCTACTGCTTTCCAATAGTCTACCGCTTCTTTTGACACAAAGTCGCCGTCGTTTTTCGGATCCATATATCTAAACCAATACCACGAAGAGCCTGCCCATCCGGGCATTGTACTCAATTCATACTCATATTGATCTTCATATTTCCAACCTTTTGCCCTTGCCAAAGGAGGTTCGCCTGATTCAGTTGGCAAATATTTATCAACTTCGGGCAATAATAGGGGCAATTCTTCCTCTTTAATTAAATAAGGTAATCCATTTTTAAAGTATACAGGCACGGGTTCGCCCCAATAGCGCTGACGTCCAAAAATAGCATCGCGCATACGGAAGTTTATTTTCGCCTTACCCAATTTGATCGCCTCCAACTTCGCAATTAAAGCAGGAACAGCTTCTTGATAAGTCATACCATTGATAAAATCGGAATTAATATATTTTCCATCCTTATTGGGATCAGCTTGTTCCTCAATATTTTGGATATCTGAAATAGGAATAATAGGAAGGTCGAAGTGTTTAGCGAATACATAATCCCGTTGATCGCCACTAGGTACAGCCATAACAGCACCTGTTCCATAACCGGCTAATACATAATCTGCGATCCAAATCTGTACGTCTTGTCCCGAAAGTGGGTGCTTGGCATACGATCCTGTAAAAGCTCCTGAAACTGTTTTCGTATCAGCCATACGATCCAATTCAGATTTTTTGGAAGTTTTCTCGATATAGTTATTTACTTCCGATTGTTGCTGAGGGGTAGTCAATGCTGGTACCAATTCGTGCTCTGGAGCTAAAACGACAAATGAAACACCAAAAATCGTATCTACACGCGTCGTAAAAACTTCGATGACCGTATCTAATTGAGGTACGGGAAATTTCACAGAAGCGCCCACAGATTTTCCGATCCAGTTACGTTGCATTTCTATCAAAGGTTCGGGCCAATCAACCGTATCCAATCCGCTTAGTAGGCGATCGGCATAAGCCGTGATACGCATAGACCATTGCATCATCTTCTTTTGCTCGACGGGAAATCCTCCACGCTCAGAAACCCCATTGATTACCTCGTCATTCGCTAATACTGTGCCCAGCGCAGCACACCAATTTACTGTACTTTCACGTAAATAAGCAATCCGGTACTTCAGCAATTCACGTTGTTGTTTTTCTTCATCAAAAGATTTCCAATCTTCAGCGCTAAATTCCAAAATATCTTCATCAGCAACTGCTGCAATAGCGGCAGAGCCATTTTTAGCAAACCTTGCAATCAACGTTTCGATCGGTTCGGCTTTATCTGATTCTTTATTATACCAAGAATCAAACAATCTCATAAAAATCCATTGCGTCCATTTGTAATACGAAGGATCTGAAGTACGCACTTCGCGGCTCCAATCATAAGAGAATCCAATATTATCCATCTGTTCCCGATAACGATTGATATTGACTTCAGTCGTTACAGCTGGATGCTGGCCCGTTTGAATCGCATATTGCTCCGCAGGAAGACCAAACGAATCATACCCCATCGGATGCAATACATTAAATCCTTTTAAACGTTTATACCTGGAAAAGATATCCGAAGCAATATAGCCCAGTGGATGACCAACGTGCAACCCCGCTCCGGAAGGATAAGGAAACATATCCAATACATAGTATTTTGGCTTTTGTTGCGTATCAGACGTTTTAAACGTTTGATGATCCGCCCAGAATTTTTGCCACTTTTTCTCTAATGATTTGTGATTATACTCCATTTTTATTCTTAAGGAATTTTTATGACTGGCGAAATTACGATTTAATACTGAAATGTGATAAAAGTTTTGTAGTTTGAACAATAAATTATAGTATTGAAAAGTTAATTAAGCATAGGTAGAAAACAGGGTTCGAATTGATTTTTATCAAAGTAATTACAAGATTAATTCGAAATCTTCCACTCAAATAGTTACTTTCGCAAATAAATTTTCGCTTATTATGCCAGAATACGAATTAAGCACACAAAAAAGAAAAACAAAATCTGTATATGTATCTACGGTTATTAGCATCGCTCTGGTGTTATTGGTAACAGGTATGTTGGGATTGCTCTTGGTGCATGCTAAAAATCTATCGAAATACGTTAAGGAAAATATCGTCTTAAATGTCATTGTGAACGATGGTACGAGCGAAGGTGATGTTCTTTCATTGCAAAAAGACCTCGAAAAAGATACCTATGTGCTTCGTACCGAATATATCAGTAAAGAGTTAGCAGCAAAAAATCTAAAGGAAGACCTTGGCGAAGATTTCGTACAGTATCTGGGACATAACCCTCTTTTACCTTCTTTAGATGTTTATATGAAAGAGAATTATGCCAATACAGATAGTATTAAAACTTTTATTGAGAAAATCTCCAAAAACAATAAAATTAAAGAGGTGGTTTATCAGGAGTCTCTGATCGACATGGTGAACAAAAACGTCCGGATCATAGGGATGATTGTATTAGCTTTTGCTGTTATCCTGCTAATTATAGCCGTCGCTCTAATTAACAATACGATACGTCTAGCGATTTACTCGCAACGTTTCTTAATTAAAAGTATGCAGCTCATTGGGGCTACTAAAAACTTTATCCGTAAACCATTTATAACGTATGGTATTATTCATGGTTTGCTCGGTTCCTTGATCGCGATTCTACTGCTTATTTTAACCTTGAAGTTTGCGCAACAGCAAATACCTGAACTGGTATTTTTACGCAACTGGTTTGAATTTGCTGTAATATTTTTAGGAGTAATCCTCATTGGTATTCTCATCTCGGGACTTAGCACGTATTTCGCAGTAACAAAATACTTAAAGGCACAATCTAACGATTTATACAGATAAAAAAATGGCTCAAATAAAGAAATCTACTGAATCAGTCAATAAAGGTTCATTTGTATTCTCCAAAATAAATTATCAACTGTTTATAGCTAGCGTGTTGGTTGTAATCATTGGCTTTACATTGATGTCCGGTGAAACCGATATTTATAGCTTCACCAAGATTACTTTGGCGCCGATTGTTGTTGTTCTCGGTTTTGCAATAGGCTTTGCAGCAATTTTATACCGTCCCAAGAACAAATCCAATTAAAGTATAATCTTAATTCTAACAGATGTCTATTATTGAAGCGATCATCCTTGCTATCATTGAAGGATTAACGGAGTTTTTGCCTGTGTCTTCGACAGGCCATATGATCATAGCCACTGCCTTAATGGGTATACAGCCCTCGGCATTTGTCAAGTTATTTACGATTGTTATCCAGATGGGAACGATATTGTCCGTTCTGGTATTATACTACAAGCGTTTTTTTAAATCGCTCTCATTTTACTATAAATTGATCATTGCTGCTATTCCTGCATCTGTGTTGGGGTTGCTCTTTAACGATTATATTGATGCCCTATTGGAAAGTCCGCTAATGGTCGCGATCATGTTGGTTGTGGGCGGCGTAGTGTTACTTTTCGTCGACAGGTGGTTTAACAAGCCAACCGTAGAAGATTCCGACAAAGTCTCGTACAAACAAGCTTTTATGATTGGGGTATACCAATGCCTTGCGTTAATCCCTGGTACCTCAAGATCTGCTAGCACAATTATCGGTGGTATGGCCGAAAAACTGACACGTAAAGCTGCTGCAGAATTTTCTTTCTTCCTTGCCCTGCCGATGATGTTTGGTGCTTCTGCTGTAAAGCTGTTAAAGTTCTTTAAAGAAGGGAACACCTTTAATGGGGAAGAGCTTAATTTGCTTATTATAGGTAATCTGATTGGTTTCGTTGTCGCAATCGTTGCGATTAAGTCTTTTATCGGCTTCTTGACTAAATACGGTTTTAAAGCATTTGGATGGTATCGAATAATCGTCGGTGTTATTATTCTTGCCCTCCTACTTTCGGGTCATAGTTTACAAATTATTTAAAATCTTTTGATGGAAAATATAGAGGTTAGTGAAAACTCAGCGAAGTTTCATTTTGCTGAAGGAGAAATGTTGTTGATTGATAAACCTTTAACTTGGACTAGTTTTGATGTGGTTGGTAAAATCAGAAACTCCATCAAACCGTTAAAATTAAAAGTCGGTCACGCAGGAACTTTAGATCCGCTTGCGACCGGTTTACTGATCGTCTGTACAGGCAAATTCACAAAGAAAATAGATAGTTACCAAGCCGAAGACAAAGAATATACTGGAACAATTACTTTGGGTGCCACAACGCCTTCCTACGATCTGGAAACCGAAATTAACGAAACATTTCCTATCGATCATATTACTGATGACATGATACTGCAAGCTGCGAAAGCATTTGAAGGCGAAATTCAACAATTTCCGCCTGCTCATTCGGCTATAAAAATCAATGGCGAACGTGTCTATGAGAAAGCACGCCGTGGCGAAGAGGTTGAAATAAAATCCCGTCAAGTTCGAATCAATAGTTTTCTTGTTGAAAAGATCGAGCTCCCCAACGTTTATTTTCGCATATCCTGTTCAAAGGGAACATACATTAGATCTCTGGCCTATGACTTCGGAAAATCCTTACAGAGTGGATCACATCTAAGTTCTTTGAGGCGCACCAAAAGTGGGGATTATTCCGTAGAAAATGCCTGGAATTTAGAAAAACTTATCGCGGAAATAAAACGTCATAAAGAGATCATTAAATAATTTTACCAACCCGTTTTATTGATTCTTTATCTTATTTTTGCAAAAACTCCTATAAATGAAAATCTACAGAAGTTTAGATGATTTCTCACCTATTGAAAATGCAGTTGTAACCATCGGCACTTTTGACGGTGTTCATATTGGCCACCAAAAAATATTGGCCCACTTAAAGGAAGCAGCTCATAAAATCAATGGGGAGACAATTTTGCTCACTTTTTTTCCACACCCTCGCTTGATTATCAATCCAGATGATGATAGCTTACGCTTAATCAACGATATCGAAGAAAAGGTCAGTCAGTTGAGTAGAGTTGGTATTGACCATTTGATTATCATTCCCTTTTCCCGTGATTTTTCCAATCAAACTCCAGAAGAATATATTAGTAATGTTCTTGTAGGAAAACTCGGCACCAAAAAAATTGTGATAGGTTACGATCACCACTTCGGAAAGGATCGAAAGGGAAGTATGGGTGATTTAGAACAGTTTGCCTCCATATTTGATTACAGTGTCGACGAAATCCCCGAGCAGGATATCAATGATATTGCCGTATCCTCAACACGGGTACGCGAAGCACTTATAAAGGGTGACATAAAAACGGCAAATCTATATTTGGGATATCCTTTCGAATTGACAGGCACGGTGATTAGAGGAGACCAAATCGGACGTACAATCGGCTTTCCAACGGCAAATTTACAGGTTCACGAACCGCATAAACTTATACCAGCCTATGGTATATATGCTGTTGAGGTTTATATCTACAATCAGATCCAAAACATTACTACTGGGGAATACAGAGAAGAAAGCCCTATTTCAATTGCTAAAGGTATGGGATATATAGGAACTAGACCCACCGTCGATGGCATGAACCGTGCTATTGAAATCAGCCTATTTGATTTCGATCAGGATATTTACGGCAAAACACTGCGTGTAAAATTCCTTCACTTTATCCGCCATGATGAACGTTTCGACTCGTTAGAAGCAATGAAAGAGCAGATCAGAGCGGACGAAGCCCAAATTCGAAGTCTTATTGGTTAGTACAGCGTATGATTATCAAATAGAAAAGCGGGGAATTCCCGCTTTTCTATTTGATAAGAGCTTCGATGCCTAATCGATAGCTGTCCAAACCAAAACCACAAATTACACCTTTACAATTCTTCGCTAAAAATGAGTGATGGCGAAATTCTTCTCTTTGGTGGACATTACTGATATGGACCTCTATAACAGGTGTTGTAATAGCTGCAATCGCATCGCCAATTGCAACAGAAGTATGTGTATACGCTCCGGCATTCAATACAATTCCATCAAACTCAAAACCAACCTCATGGATCTTATCGATTAGGCCTCCTTCTGAGTTACTTTGAAAATAGTGCAGTTGCAAACTTTCAAACTGCTGTTTAAGCTCCTCAAAATAGCTAAGGAAATCCTGGCTACCATAAATTGATTTTTCTCTTACACCCAATAAATTCAAGTTTGGGCCATTCAGTATAAGGATCTTTTTCATCGGAATATCATTGTTATAAATCATTATAAATTGCCCGGAAACTTGAGCGAAGGCCGAATGAGATCACGCCAGATTTATTGACGATAGGCGCTTCGTATTTCGCTTTTGCATAACGTTGGGTGTATCCGAGTTCCAGACGAAGATTATACTTTGGATTAAGTACATAGGCTGCCTTCGCGTCTGCATAATAGATATTATTCTTTATACCTTGTGCAATATGATTGCCATATAAGTTTGGTATTGTATTATAGGACTGAAAGATGTTTCCCCCCATATTACTTCCGTCGGGTAGATCCAGCCCATTTTGAGTAAACATTCCCTGTAATGAAAAGTCCCATCTGTCCCATGCGTAATTAAGCAGTCCAACAAGCTCTCTAAAGTTTGCCCCTTTTGGATGCGCCAATGGCTCGGCGTTGTTACTATAGTTTGAATACGATTTAAAGTGCGCGTAGGTATATGGTCTAGCCGTATTGTATTCGGCTAGAAAGTTTAAATTCTTTACGCCAAACATATCATACCCTCTTACGCCAAGCTGTGCGCCCCATTTATTATGTGCGTATCCATTTCCTGCAAAAAATTCTTTCGCCGTAAACTCTCCTAACAGGAACTGGCCATATGCTGTCAATCGATATGGAAGTTTATATTTGGAAGTTAAGCCCAAAAACATTTTATCCGGCGAAGTCGTATTATTGCTTTCGACAGGGCGAATAAAGATAACTGGACTCAGATAACTAAAATCAAAACCTCTTCTTCCTCCTTCATCCTGCGCGGCCCAAACAACGGATTGGAAAAAACCTACAGATAATTTATTGGTTACATTCCAATCCAAATATTGAAAGGCCCCCCATTTCTTTCCATCTCCCAAGCGGGTGTTGTTTTGCCCTTCCATAGGATATGTGCCCGTTAAATCTTGTCTAGGGTGTGTCGGATCGTTCATATAGGCCCAAATTGAAGTGTATTGAACATTTCCTATCGTTCCGGTCAATTTAAGATGGGCATAGTTCGAAGAAAAGTCGGACAAAAGCATCGAGCGATAACCATCTCCAATAAAGTTTTTGTCGTAAGCCAAAGTGGCCTGGATATATTTATGTGCATCATAAGTCATGCTCGCTGTCGCATACATCCAGTCCATTTTATTTTTAGACTGAAATTTCGTATTTCCTTGGCCAGGAACAACTTTATTCGCAACAATGTAGTCATCCAGATACTTAGGAAAAACTGCCTGGCTTTCAAATGCTGACGTATTGAAAGTAAATTTGTTCCCTACATTTAAACCCACCTGAAATCCTCTACTATTCATCCAAGTACGCCGTTTATCCCCTAGCATATCTTTTCCAATATAAAGATCTGGTAAAAAATCAGCATAGAATGTATAATCATCCTTCTCGACTTGGACAAGATGCTCATTAAAAATCTTGCGCATAAACCAGTTGGACGAGGACACGGGTTTGTTGGATTGAATTGAATCAAACTTGGCTAACAATAAAGAGTCTTTAATGACGAAGGGTTTAGCAGAAGTATGTATCCTGGTTTCCGTAGAATAAACTGCATCGTTCATTTTCTGATAAAAATGATACGAATAAGGCTGGCTTTTAATTTGGGCAACAGCTCCTAAGGAAACGCCTACTCCAATGCTTGCCAACGCCAGTTGAAGTAAATTTTTGTTTTTCGTTATATTAAGCCTCATAAAATTTTTTAAAAGATTGTTTTCTATAGCAAAATGCATTCCTAAACGCAAATTAACCGAATAAAAATGACTTAATTCACATCCTTGGTCAATTTTATAATGCTAAATCGTATTTGCTATTCCTTTTATTCAAAAATATTTATATCTTGCACGTTAGTAAATAACCTTATATCATAAATAAACAGTCCTAATAAGCATGAAGCGCAGAACATTTATCCAAAACGCAAGCCTGTTAACCGCGGGTGCACTTACCAGCAAATTTTCATTTGCTCAAGAACATTCTTTTCCTACAGTGCGCACCGTCAAAGAGAAGAGGCTTTTTTCGAGTAAAGTAATAGAGGATGCAATTGTAGAATTTCAGAAAAATGTTAAAAATAAGGAGCTGTCGTGGTTATTTAACAACTGTTTTCCCAATACCCTTGACACCACAGTTTTCCCCTATGTCCAAAACGGAAGAAACTACACGTATGTTATTACAGGAGATATAGACGCCATGTGGTTACGTGATAGCAGTGCGCAAGTATGGCCCTATCTTCCCTTTATGAAAAAGGATAAAAAACTACAGGATCTGATTGTTGGACTAATCCAAAAGCAGAGTAAATGCATCAATATTGACCCTTACGCCAATGCATTTTATAATGATCCAACAAAAAAGGGCGAATGGTTTAGCGATCATACCGACATGAAACCTGGGATTCATGAACGGAAATGGGAAATCGATTCGTTGTGTTATCCAATTCGATTAGCTTATCATTACTGGAAAGAAACCAAAGACAGTAGTCCATTTAATGAAGAATGGCTGGATGCGCAACACAAAATATATCAAACTTTCGTTGAGCAACAACGAAAAGACAGTCTTGGTCCTTATAAATTTGAACGAACGACTGCAAGAGGTTCAGATACGTTGCAGGTTGATGGTTATGGGTATCCTGTGAATCCTGTTGGATTGATCTGTTCTAGTTTTCGACCTTCGGACGATTCTACCATTTTTTCCTTTTTGATTCCTTCCAATTTGTTTGCAATTGTGAGTCTTAGGCAATCTGCAGAGATATTGAAAAAAGTTAAAAATGAACAGGCACTCGCCGATAAAATGGAGGCACTTGCAAACGAGGTAGAAGCAGCAGTAAATAAGTACGGCATCATCGATCACCCAACGCTAGGTCGTATATATGCCTTCGAAGTGGACGGCTTTTCGAGTCATTTGATGATGGATGATGCGAATATACCCAGCTTACTGGCCTTACCGTACTTAGGAGCTGTCGATATCAATAATGAAGTCTATCAACGTACCCGTAACTTTGTGCTGTCCGATAAAAATCCATTCTTTTTCAAAGGAACCGCAGCGGAAGGTATTGGAGGTCCGCACATAGGCAGGGATATGATTTGGCCGATGTCTATTATTATGCGCGCCCAAACATCTACAAATGATGAGGAGATCCGTAACTGCATTAAGACTTTGGTAAATACTCATGGTGGAACCGGATTTATGCATGAATCTTTTCATAAAGACGATCCTAAAAAGTTCACAAGACATTGGTTTGCCTGGACGAATACATTATTTGGCGAATTAATTTGGAAAATATATAAAGAGAAACCATCTTTGCTTCAATAAATCTGAATCTTGTAACGCACTGTTATAAGTGAAGGAACTTATAACAGTGCGTTATGAATAATTTAAAAACTTCCGGTCCTATTGGTATTTTTGATTCTGGTTATGGTGGTCTCTCCGTATTTAAAGAAATTCAACACCTTTTACCTCAATACGATTACATCTATTTAGGTGATAATGCTCGTGTTCCCTATGGTACACGCTCGTTTGAGACCGTTTATAATTACACCAAACAATGCGTTTTTAAACTATTTGACTTGGGATGTAACCTCATCATATTGGCCTGTAATACAGCTTCAGCTAAAGCATTAAGAACCATTCAACAAAATGACCTTCCCCCCGGAAAGAAAGTACTTGGAGTGATTAGACCCACTACCGAAATGGTTCATAATTTTACCAAAACCAATAAGATTGGTATTTTAGCCACTACGGGTACCGTCAAATCAGAATCCTATAAAATAGAAATTCACAAATTTAATCCGGAAATTCAGGTTTTTCAGCACGATTGCCCTTTTTGGGTGCCATTAGTGGAGAACAATGAAATGAATACCAAAGGCGCTCATTATTTTGTCGAAAAGGATATACGGGAACTGTTACAGCAATCGGCTCAGATTGATACCATAGTGCTTGCTTGCACGCATTACCCGCTATTATTGCCTGTAATTGAGAAGTATGTACCAAACCATATTCAGATTATCTCCCAGGGCCCTATTGTCGCGGCTAGCTTAAAAGACTATCTGAATAGACATAAAGAAATTGAGATACTTTGTTCCCAAAATGAACAATTGGCATTCTATACGACTGATGACCCGCATGATTTTGAAAGCAAAGCAAAGATATTTTTTGGAAAGTCAATAGCCGCAAGCCACATTACTGTTTGATAAAATAGAAGACACCAATTTTTAAATTGAAAAATTTCTAAAACTTTTACTCCACAATTTTCGTTATTCTGTTAAAAGGTGAATAAAATGAAAAAGAACTTTATAACCATTGCATATAATCAGGATACACAGCATTGCGAATCTAAAGAGTTTTCAAGTATTCAGGAAAGTGCGGAGTATTTTAAAACGTTGGAAACTTCTGCAGAGCCCAACTACCTTCCTGTATGTACGTATAATTTAAACACCAATACGATTCTAGATATAAGTGACTATTACGTCAACAAGGATAGAGAACTACAGCAGATCGTAAATAGTTGCCTTTCGGGAAAATAGTGTCTTGACGAGTTATAATCATCTGTTAAGGATCGATCTATATGTCTTCATTGTGAGAGGCCGTAATCCTATTGATAATATTACATTCCCGTAAAATAATATCTCGTTAATTTTTAATATCTTCAAATAGATAATCAAACCAAAACAACTTACAGATAATGAAAACCAAATTGACTATAAGCCTTTTAACAGTATCATTAGGATTGACGGCATGCCATTCAAGCCCTGCTAATTCGACCTCCGGTTCGGATAGCAGTGCGAATGCTCCGATGGATACAACAAGCTATCCTGCTGTAGAAACCCAAAAGGCAAACACAAATTATAAACCGGCATTTGCAGGACAAACTAGAATTCAGGGTGCAAAAACCACCACACCTTATGACGGTAAAGTGATTGCAGAGGGATTAAAATCACCTTGGGGCATCACCACAATGCCTGATGGCCGATTATTGATATCAGAGAAAGAGGGGGATTTTCGAATTGCGACAGCAGCAGGTGAATTAAGTGAGCCAATTAAGGGTTTACCTCAGGTCAACAGCAGCGGGCAAGGAGGACTTTTGGGGGTACGGCTTGATCCAAATTTCGAGTCAAACCGTATGGTATATTGGGTTTTTTCCGATGATACAGCCGCTGGAACATTAACTGCTGTAGCAAAGGGAAAACTATCTGCCGACGAAAAATCCATAGAAGGTGCTAAGGTGATCTATCAAGCCACTCCTGCTCATAAAGGCAACTTGCACTATGGGGGACGCATTATATTTGACAAACATGGAAATATTATTGTCAGCACCGGCGAGCGGTCTGACTTGGTTACAAGACCTCTGGCGCAAGATTTAAATGCAGCATTAGGAAAGATTTTACGTATTACCACCGATGGAAAACCTGCCCAAGGGAACCCATTTTTGGGCAAATCGAATGCACTTCCTGAAATTCTCAGCTATGGGCATCGCAATCCTCAGGGACTCGCCTTACATCCGGAAACCGGTGATCTTTGGGAAACCGAATTTGGCCCACGTGGAGGTGATGAATTGAATAGAATTGAATCTGGCAAGAATTATGGATGGCCAACGATTACGTATGGCATAGAGTATAAAGGGGATAAAGTTGGTGAGGGTATACAGCAAAAAGATGGATTAGAACAACCCGTTTATTATTGGGATCCTGTCCTCTCTCCGAGTGGAATTACTTTCTATACCGGGCAAAACATTCTAGAATGGAAGAATAATCTTTTCATTTGCGGACTAAGTAGCATGCATATTGCTAGAATTATACTAAAGGATAACAAGGTAGTTGGAGAAGAGCGTCTATTAGGTAATGAAGGACAGCGATTTAGAGATATTACACAGGGTCAAGATGGTGCTTTATATGCTATAACAGACCTCGGAAAATTATATAAAATTGATAAAAAATAAATGCATTGATCTAGAGCAGCCCTTTCCCACTGGGCTGCTTTTTTTTCAATTCGACTTAAATTCTATTCAAAAATAGCCGCAGTAGACAGGTAGTTATTCAGCCAAAAATGGCAAATAATAGAGTTTGGCTCGATTATTGATAATCTAACAGTAAATCAATAAATTATTATATGGTAAAAAAAGAAAAAATGAAAAAATTATTAGAAATTAATCCCTTGTCTTTCTATATGACCAACTGGGGATTCGTAAACAACACTGCCCCAAAAAGAGCGCGCAAAACCTGCCAACCTTCTCCCAAAAATTAAGCGTTCTTGCTTAAACAATTCAATTAAATTTTACTAAAATCATCTGCTGATATCCTCCATACGGATATTAAGTAAGAGATTTATTTCTTTTACTAACATCCGTATGGCGAGGTATCAACCTATGCGAAAAAAAATGCCAATATGATTACTATAATGATACAAGCAATCATAATGTATTTATTCAATTGGCTATTTTTCTCTCCTTCGTCACTTTTATAGTGGTAATGTCGTTTATTTGGCAAATTCATAAGCTTGTTTTTATTCATGATGAAGTTAACAACTTTTTTCCATATTATTCGTGATGATAAGGCTCGCCCTTCATGATGGAAAAAGCGCGATATAGCTGCTCTGTAAAGAACAATCTGATCATTTGGTGGGAAAATGTCATTTTGGATAACGAGATTTTTGACTTCGCTCGATCATAAATTTTTTGATCGAAACCATAAGGCCCTCCGATGACAAACACCAGATGTTGGACACTTTGTATCATCATCTTCTCCAGATAAGCAGAAAACTCTAAAGATCTAAATTCTTTTCCATGTTCATCCAACAGAACAACAAAATCCTGGGGCTGTAGTTGCTTTAAAATCAAAAGGGCTTCCTTGTCTTTCTGCTGTTCAGCAGAAGAACTCTTAACATTTTTGATGTCGGGAAGAACAACAATACTAAAGTTGACATAAAACTTTAATCGCTTAGTGTATTTTTCAATTCCCTCAAGCAGGTATTTTTCATCCGTCTTACCTATGCAAAGTAATGTTATCTTCATCTAGACGTTTTATAAGTGTTTGCAAAAAATGGCGCCTGTCTAGTTGCCGACAACTTTTAAATCGGATCACAACGTTTAGCCAAGCCCTAAAATCTTAATAAATTGGGTATGCGTGTAAACTAAGTAAAGGTCTAAATTATTTAAAATAAAGCCAACCAAAAAGACAAAAATTGTTTACTCCGATTAATTCTATATTCATTCCCTCTTCATCTATTCTGCATTTAACAAGTGTATTAAATAATACCACAGCATATACAGTCAATCTACTATATTACTACCTACTACGATGCCCCCCCCCCCCACATAAGGAGTGTAAATAACATGGTAGTTATAAAATAAAAAACCGAACTTAATCATTCGGTTTTTATTTTATTAGAAATACATAAGTAAAATTAATCACTAAAATGGTGCATCATCAGGCATATCATTCATTCGAGACGGCATGGTAATGCCACCACTGAAACCTCCGGCACTAAAATCATCGGCAAAGTTTGGTGATGGGTTCAATGCCGAAGCAGAGAATGTAGCAGGTGCATCACCGAATCCATCTCCCCCGCCCATACCAGAAAACTCATCTTCTAGATCCACAAACTTTACAAATTTACCGACAAAGCGAAGCGGAACAATTCCAGTCTCCCCATTACGATGCTTGGCGATAATAACTTCGCCAACACCAGCAGTAGGACGCCCTTCTTCATCTTCTGTTAAGCCATAATATTCTGGTCTATATAAGAAAAGTACCATATCAGCATCCTGCTCAATAGATCCCGACTCCCTTAAATCGGATAACATAGGACGTTTGCTATTACCTGGCCTTGATTCCACCGCACGACTCAATTGCGACAATGCAAGCACTGGAATATTTAATTCTTTTGCAACAGACTTTAAAGCACGAGAAATACTACCAATCTCTTGTTCACGGTTACCACCACCTTTACCTTCAGCTTTTCCGTGCATCAACTGCAAGTAATCGACGATCACCATTTGAATGTCGTATTGCGCTTTCAGACGCCTACATTTTGCTCTAAATTCAAACACATTCAGTGCAGGAGTATCATCAATAATAATAGGCGCATCAGTCAACCGTCCGATTCGCGAATGTAATTGTTGCCATTCATGATCAGCTAGATTTCCTTTTTTCAATTTTTCTTGCTCAATTTCAGTTTCACCGGCAATAAGACGATTGACTAGCTGAACCGATGACATCTCCAACGAGAATACAGCGACTGCTTTGCCGTGTTCCACAGCGGCGTTACGTGCAACGGAAAGCACGAATGCCGTCTTTCCCATCGCTGGACGTGCCGCAATAATTACAAGGTCAGAAGGCTGCCAACCTGAGGTCATTCGATCCAATGCAGTCAGGCCTGAAGGGACACCCGTCAAACCATCCGTGCGATCTCGAAGCATTTCAAGATTTGAAATCGCTTCACGCATGATATCATCCATCTTTCTTGAATCTCGTCGCAGGTTATTCTGTGCGATATCAAATAAGCTTTTCTCAGCATGATCTAATAGATCAAAAATATCTGAGGTCTCATCATATGAACTATTAATAATTTCGGTCGAAACTTTAATCAGTTCGCGTTGAATATATTTTTGAGAAATGATACGTGCGTGATATTCAATATTAGCAGCCGATACGACTCGATCCGTCAACTGCGTAATGTAATAAGCACCGCCGACCATCTCAAGGGCGCCCATCCGTCTAAGTTCAGAAGTAACGGTTAAAATATCAATTGGGGAAGTTTTTTGAAAAAGACCAAAAATCGCTTCAAAGATCTTTTGATGTGATTCCTTATAGAACGACTCCGGTTTCAGAATATCGATAATCTCACTCAGCGCATTCTTTTCAAGCATTAAAGCACCCAAAACAGCCTCCTCTAAATCTACTGCCTGCGGCGGAAGTTTACCCAAACCGCTTACCAAATTATTCAATTTGGTACGGCGCTCACCATAACTTCCCCGTTTGTTATTATCCGTATTATTCGCTTCAAAATTACTGTCGTTCATCATGATATTATATCAGAAATATAGCTTTCCTATCCTTACAAATTCTAGATAGGATAACAAATGTATAAAAAATAAAATTCACCACCATGCATAGTTACACACAGCAGAATTTGAAGAACAGCATCTAAACCTCAAAAGCTTTGAAGAACACAGTTTTACACCAACAGTTTTCAACATGTGTTGTTGAAAAAAATGTTGAAAACAAAAAAATAACGCTATAAACCAGCACATTAATAAATGTTAATAACTTAAGTTGTTGTGAATAAGCAAAATGATACAGAATAAATCAATAGCTGCCACTACCATCGAAACAAACTTACTTTTGCATAAAACAAATCCCTTTTTAAGTACTAAAAAATATTCATATATCGTATCTTTGTAAAATGACGCACGACTCCTCAACATTAAAACCCTATAAAGATACCAAGGATGGGAAGAAAAAACAGGTAGCAGATATGTTTGATAACATTTCCCATTCCTATGATTTCTTAAACCATTTCCTGTCTTTGGGAATCGACATTATCTGGCGCAAAAAAGCCATTAATGCCTTGAAATCCATAAAACCGCAACTGATGTTGGATGTAGCGACAGGAACTGGTGATTTTGCTCTGGAATCAATTAAAATCTTGAATCCAAAAAAGATTATCGGAGTTGATATATCCCAAGGAATGCTTGAGGTTGCTAAAAAGAAGATAGCCAGTAAGGGTTTGAGCAATCAGTTTGAAGTTGCCCTCGGTGATTCTGAGCGGCTTCAGTTTGAAGATAACACGTTCGACGCTGTTACGGTAGCTTTCGGAGTCCGGAACTTTGAAAATTTAGAAAAGGGGCTATCAGACATTTACCGCGTATTAAAACCAGGTGGAAAGGCTGTCATTTTGGAATTTTCAAATCCTAAGAAATTCCCGATTAAACAACTCTACAATTTTTATTTCAAGTTTATCACACCGACCATTGGAAAATTTTTTTCAAAAGATTCCAGCGCGTATGAATATCTACCAGAATCTGTCGCTCAATTTCCGGACGGACAAAAATTTGTTGCTATAAACAAAAAGGCAGGTTTCAATGAAACTATTGTTAGGCCGCAAACATTTGGCATCTGTACGATTTACATTGCAACAAAATAGCGCAATACTACAACTATTGGTTGAGGCTGATCTAATTACATTTTATTATCAAAGAGTTATCAAAGAGTGAGAATATATGACTAAAACAGTTTTTATCACAGGCGCAAGTTCTGGAATCGGTCAGGCCTGCGCTGAGCTACTTGCGAAAGAGGGCTACAATCTTTTACTCTGCGCCCGTAGGCTAAATCGTTTAGAAAAATTAAAAGATACTCTTCTCGCTACCTACCCGACAATTCAAATCCATATTTTTGAACTTGATGTTCGGGATGCTGAGCAAGTTGCAAACCAAATTGACGGTTTGCCCCCCGAATGGAAAAAAATAAATATTCTCATCAACAATGCTGGCCTGAGTCAAGGATTGGATCCCATCCAAGATGGTGATATCGGCGATTGGGACAGAATGATTGATACCAATATTAAAGGCCTATTGTATGTAAGTAAGGCAGTGATACCACTCATGGATACCGAAAATGGCGCTCATATTGTTAACTTAGGATCTATTGCAGGGAAAGAGGTTTATCCGAATGGGAATGTATACTGTGCTACGAAACACGCTGTTGATGCGCTGACTAAGGCCATGCGTATTGATTTGCTAACTCAGGGCATTAAAGTAACCTCTATCGATCCAGGAATGGTGGAGACAGAGTTTTCTGAAGTTCGTTTCCATGGAGATCGCGAAAAAGCTAAAAATGTCTATAGTGGTGTGCAGCCTCTGACAGGAAAAGATGTAGCCGAAACCATCCTTTTTGTCATTACTAGACCTGCACATGTCAATATCAACGATCTATTAATAATGCCTACAGCGCAAGCAACGGGCACCATTGTCAATCGAAAATAATTTAAATATCATGTCATTAGAAATACAAATCAACCAAGACATTAAGGCAGCAATGATCGCAAAAGACACGGCAAAATTACGTGGTTTACGTGCGATTAAAGCAGCTATCCTCTTAGCGAAAACAGAAAAAGGTCATGCAGAAGATCTTACCGAAGAGGCGGAAATAAAAGTTTTACAAAAACTTGTCAAACAACGTCGCGAATCTGCGGAAATTTATAAAAGTCAAAACCGCGAAGATCTGTATGAAATTGAAGTTGAGGAAGAAAAAGTTATTGAGGCTTATCTACCGAAACAGTTAAGCAAGACAGAAGTTGAAACGATTGTCAAAGCAATTATCGCCGAAACAGGAGCTTCTTCCATTAAAGATATGGGTAAAGTAATGGGCGCGACAAATCAAAAGCTTGCTGGACAAGCAGATGGTAAAACAATCTCTGAAGTCGTTAAAAATCTTCTCGCATAAAAGTTTTCAAATCACTCGTGTCAAATTAAATTGGGTATGTCTTCCCTGATATATCGATTTAATTTGACTCTTTTTTTTATTTTAATGATGGATTTTCAGTGGAACCTCAAGAAGTTTGACGAACTTAACAATAAAGAACTGTATCGTATCTTAAAGCTTCGAATGGAAGTTTTTGTTTTGGAACAGGAATGCTTATATCCTGAATTGGACGATAAGGATTTTGCTTGTCTCCATCTTTGGGCAGAACACAATGATGATATCATCGCATACACGAGATTAGTTCCCCCTGGTCTCTCCTATCCGCAGGCTTCCATCGGTCGGGTCATTGTCGCTGAGCAAGCCCGCGGTACCGGTTTGAGTCAACAATTAATGATTCATTCCATCGAATCGCTCTATAAAGAATTTGGGGAAGGCGAGATACAGATAGGTGCACAATTTCATTTAAAATCCTTTTATGAAAAATTAGGGTTTAAACAAATCTCCGAGCCCTACCCTGATTATGGAATCCTTCATATTGATATGATTAAACCCACAATTTAGTAAATTTAGGCATGCAAAACGTTGTCATCATCACAGCCGCCCTATTTGGCGGCCTCGCTATTATCCTAGGTGCATTTGGCGCCCATGCATTCAAAAAAATCCTATCCGCTGAAAAGCTGGAATCGTTTGAGGTCGGCGTTCGATATCAAATGTATGCTGCTCTAACCCTATTGATTTTAGGATTTAATTTCTCCTTTGATCTTCAGTCTGAACGAGTTGCATTTTATCTGATCACATTAGGAACTCTTTTATTCTCGGTAAGTATCTATTTTCTATCGTTTGCCGAATACTGGAAAAAGAATTTAAAGTTTCTTGGCCCAATTACCCCGCTCGGCGGATTACTGATGATCGCAGGCTGGGTTGCTATTATCATTCGCTTTTTGTAGATTTGAAATAAATACGGCAATGATGTCTGCCCTGAACCGCCCTAATAAGCTGATGACGTCTACTATTTTAGTATAAAACAATAATTTTATATAAAGTGTAGACTTATGGCTATAACACATTCTAATCAAAGCAATCTTCATTTTTTTCTTAAATGGCTTATCTCCTGTAGTGCGATAGGTTTCATCGTAGGATCTATTTGTGCATTTTTTCTCTTTTCCCTCAATTGGGTAACGCAGTACCGAGAAGCTCATCCTTGGATAATTTATGGACTCCCCCTAGCGGGATTTGCCATTGCATTGTCCTATAAGTATTGGGGAAATCCATCAAGCAAAGGAAATAATCTACTCATTGAAGAATACCTTCATCCCCAACGCCGCATTCCGCTTATCATGGCGCCTCTTGTCCTATTCGGAACTTTACTTACCCATCTGTTTGGAGGTTCGGCAGGCCGTGAAGGAACTGCCGTACAAATAGGTGGAGCAGTTTCCGATCAGCTCAATCGCTGGTTTGACTTCGATAAAACTGAACGCCGTATCTTAATTTCAATCGGCATCACTGCAGGCTTTGCCGCTGTGTTTGGTACCCCACTCGCCGGAACAATATTCGGTATGGAAGTCCTACTCGTTGGAAAAAAAAGATATTTCGGTATACTACCCTGTTTATTTACCGCCTATCTTGCGAACTTCAGCTGTCAATTATGGAATATTTCACACACTCATTATCCAATTCATGATGTTATTCCAATGTTGTCTTTGACCAATATTGGATTTAGCCTTGCCGCAGGCATTCTATTCGGTGTTACAGCATGGCTCTTTACATTTACCAGCGATTTCTTTAGCCTTCAATTCAAACGAATTAAAGCTACGCTACTAAGGCCTGTGATCGGCGGTATTATTTTGGTACTCATTGTTACCATATCGCACAGCAGCAACTATATTGGACTTGGTATCCCGATGATTCAAAACGCATTTGTCGATCAGTCGAATTATTATGACTTTATCATCAAATTACTTTTAACGACTTTCACCCTTTCTGCCGGATTTAAAGGCGGAGAAGTCACCCCGCTGTTTTTTATCGGGGCAACCTTAGGGAGTGCATTAAGCACCGTTATTCCACTTCCCATCAGCCTGCTGGCTGCCATGGGCTTTGTTGCCGTATTTTCAGGCGCTACAAACACCCCGCTCGCCTGTATTGTCATGGGTTATGAATTATTTGGGAGCCAACCTATTTTATTTATAACAATAGCATGTATCGCCGCGTTTATCTTTTCAGGGAAAAAAGGAATTTATATTGCGCAAAAAGGAGGTTTAAAGGGAAGACTCTACCGAAGACTAAATTTATAAACAGAGTCTTTGCTTTCAGGTTCTATACGTATAATAACTATAATCAATATGGACAAATTTAACTACAAACGCATCGTTCAGGAAATGCCCTTGATCAAGCAGACATAAATGAAAGGTTTAACGGAAGAAGTTCATTAGCAAAAAAGAAATTATTCAATAAAAAGAGCCTAAAATGAGCGGTATGATTTAGGCTCTTGATGGTTAACTTTAGTATCGAACTATAGTAACTTTCCCTGCAAAAAGAAAGCAGCGACAGTGAAATAAATGATTAATCCCGAAACGTCCACTAGTGTAGCAACAAATGGTGCCGACGCTGTAGCAGGGTCCAAACCAAATCGACGTAAAATAAATGGAATAAACGAACCCGATAGCGTTCCCCATAGCACGATAAACAATAGGGACACTGCTACCGTAAAACCAATTGCGATCCAATAAGGACCATAATCATATAGGCCCAGAAAATGCCAAGCCAGTATGCGTAGAAAACCAATCGTACCCAATATTCCTCCTAGTATTAAACCCGAAGAAACTTCACGCTTCATCACATACCACCAATCCTTAAGCTTCAATTCACCAAGCGCCATCGCACGGATAATCAAAGATGCAGCCTGTGACCCCGAATTACCACCACTGGATATAATCAAGGGAACAAATAGAGCCAGTACAACGGCCTTTTCCAATTCCCCTTCAAAAAACCCCATTGCCGACGCTGTAAGCATCTCACTGAAAAACAAGATGATCAACCAGCCTGCCCTTTTTTGAATTAATTGAAGCAAGGGTGTTCTCGTATACGCCAGGTCCAATTCTTCCATACCCCCAAATCGCTGTATATCTTCTGTATCCCGATCTTCGATTCGGTCCAACACGTCGTCGAATGTGACAATTCCGACTAATACACCAGCTTCAGTAACGATAGGCAGGGCGCTTCGATCATATTTTTGAAAAATCTCAAAAGCTTCTTCCATAGGCGTTGAAGCTTTAATCGCAGCAAAATTATAGTCTATCAGATCAGAAATCTTTGTTGACGAATCCGATAGCAGTAGTTGACCAATTTTCAAATCGTCGATCAAGACATTTTTCTCATCAACTACATAGATGAAGTTGAGCGTCTCAGCCTTTCTTCCAAACACCTTAATATGCCGAAAGACGTCGTCAACCGTATAATAAGGACGAACCTGCACATACATTGGCGTCATCAAGCGAGCAATACTATCCTCCTTGTAACCGATCAGTTCCAAAGCCATCTGCTTCTCCCGCTCATTCAAAAGATTGATTAGGTATTTAATTAAATCATCGGGAAGTTCCGATAACAGATCATTTCGGGTATCCGGTTTCAGATTATTCAGCAATTCAGAAAGTTCATGTTCTGTCATTGATTTGATCAACGTGTACTGAACATCCAATTCAAAAAAACAAAAGATTTCCAATCTATCCTCCAGTGGATAGTTCATAAACTGCTGATGTTGTTCCCCTTTAGTTAGACGCGAGATTTCTTCCGCGATATCGGCTGGGTGTAATGCTGAATTTTGTTCCATTGGAAGATAATTAATGGATTTAGGGCAAAAGTAGCTTATTTTGTACTATTTCCAACAAATAGAAACACTATTTTTTCTAATGATAGTTCGGGCCAATACTGCCTTAAATCCCCTTGTGCTGCGTGGATGGATGTATTTAGTTTATTATTGCTATAGATTTAACAATAGCTTAAAAATTAATTAATCCAGGCGCTAGCTCGACGGGCTCTAGGCCAGGCCTAAAAAGTAACGCAGCCAGATCACCCTGCAGTTGTTTTTTTCCATCATTTACATGCAACCAACTACCTTCACGTAAACCAATGACGGGCTGCGTATTCAGCTGATGAAATTCCTTAATTCGCGTTTCTCTCGTTTCCCCTCGATGTGTGGACTTTGGATCTGGATCCAAATAATGTGGATTGATATTAAATGGTAAAAAACCAAGCGCATCAAAGCTAGGCGGATAAACAATAGGCATGTCATTTGTGGTTCCAATAGTTAGCCCTGTTAAATTGGAACCCGCTGATGTGCCAACGTATGGAATTCCCTTTGCTATTTGTACACGCAATTGCTGGACCAAATCCAATTCATATAAGGTTTTTAACAGTAAAAATGTATTCCCGCCGCCAATAAAAATAGCCTTGGCATCTTGAATTGCTTTCTTCATATTCGCGAAACAGTGCAATCCCATGACAGTTACACCCTTATCTGTTAAGGCTTCTTGAACCTTAGCCGTATAGGTATCAAATGAGATGCCCGAAGGTCTCGCAAAAGGGATAAACAATAATTCGTCTGACTGAATAAATTCGACAAAGTCATGCTTAATGTATTCTAAAAACTCACTGCCATAAATTGTACTTGTGCTTACGACCAATAACTTGTATGCTGGATTAATCTTCATCTTCTGTAGTTGATACCTTTAAAAAAATACCTTTAACCTCGTTGATAACGAAATCAAAGGTACATTTTTCGTACTTATTATTACTTATTTCCTGTCAGCAGCTTTTTTATCCGGATCTAATCTTTTATTTTCTAGCAGTGCTTTATGTAAAAGATATTCCATCTGCCCGTTAACACTTCTAAACTCGTCCGCAGCCCATTTTTCCAATGCTTTATACATCTGGTCATCTAAGCGTAGCATAAAGTTTTTCTTATCTGCCATTTCATCCCATTTATTGATACAACGTACCTGTATTTACAATTGGTGTGGCCGCTTTTTCACCACAGAGTACCACCATCAAATTACTGACCATCGCAGCTTTCTTCTCGTTATCAAGCACCACAATATCCTTTTCAGATAACTTATGAAGAGCCATTTCGACCATTCCAACGGCACCATCTACAATTTTTGCCCTTGCCGCCACAATAGCTGCTGCCTGCTGTCTTTGAAGCATTGCGCCGGCTATTTCAGAAGCATAAGCCAAATGACTTATTCTTGCCTCCTTAATAATAACCCCAGCTGGTGCCAAACGATCGGACAATTCTTGTTCAAGAATATGGTTTACAGTATCTCCTCCCTCCCTTAAGGTTATTTCAGCACCTTCATCTTCCAAGTTATCATACGGAAAGCTTCCAGCCAAATGTCTTACGGCTGCTTCACTCTGCGTGCGTACATAAGATGTATAATTACTCACATCATAAGCAGCTTTATACGTGTCACCCACTTGCCATACGATCACTGCCCCAATCTCAATTGGGTTTCCCATCTTATCATTTACTTTCAGTGTCTGTCCCTGTAAGTTATCCGAACGAAGACTTATTTTAATCGTTGAATACAAGGGATTGACAAAAAACAAACCATTTTCCTTAACGGTACCTACATATTTTCCGAAGAAATTGAGTACACGGGAATGATTGGGATTAATAATCATCAGTCCCTTTAGAATAAAAAATGTAGCAATCATCAAGGCTACTCCCAATACGACATACAGTGAACTTTCCTCTACGTTGGCAAATGAAAATACCGCTGCTACAAATGAAAATACCGCTATCAATAAAGCTAAATAGCCTGACATGGGTTTAATTAGTTTTTCCATAATTTGTTAATATATTTTTGATATCATTTTAATATCATAAATATAGTATACTATTTTCAATTTTTCAAATGAAATATTAAAATTCATATTTTTGAATATGCTTAAAAAATCATTTTCTACCCATAGTAAATTGCACGACTCAAATTCTTATACTTGGCTCGTTACCAGGAGATAAATCATTAGCAGAAAATGAATATTATGCACATCCCCAAAATCGATTTTGGAAAGTCATTGAATATCTGTTCAATGCACAGCAGCGGATAAGCTATACGGAGCGGATAAATATCTTACTCAGAAACCATATCGGTCTTTGGGATGTTTGTGCTGAAGCCTCTCGCCCTGGAAGCATGGATTTAGCCATACAAGATGAACGCCCCAATCCGATTGCTGAGCTGCTAGAAACCCACACCTCAATCAAACATATTATCTTTAATGGACAAAAAGCATACAGTTTGTATCTGAAGCATTTCGACAAAAAGGAAGGTATTATTTATAGCTGTTTACCCAGCACAAGTCCAGCGAACGCAAAAAGTAATCTTGAAAATTTGATTGCACATTGGCGGATAATAATAAGTGATTAAATTACACGAATTAGATTCATTAATTCAGTCCTATTGCTTATTTTTGCCGTAAGATGTCAGATTTAAAATACAATCAACGGGGCGTATCCGCAGGGAAAGAGGATGTGCACAATGCGATAAAAAACATAGATAAGGGACTATTTCCCAAAGCATTTTGCAAAATAATTCCAGATATTTTGGGTGGAGATCCAGAATGGTGTAATATTATGCATGCTGATGGGGCTGGCACCAAATCTTCATTGGCATATGTTTACTGGAAAGAAACTGGTGATATTTCTGTTTGGAAAGGTATTGCACAAGATGCTATCATCATGAATATTGACGACTTGCTTTGCGTGGGAGCCATCGATAACATTCTTTTATCCTCAACGATTGGCAGAAATAAAAATCTTATTCCTGGAGAGGTGATTGCAGAAATCATCAATGGCACAGAAGAGATTCTATCTGAACTTCGGGATTTGGGAATTGGCATCTATTCTACTGGTGGTGAAACGGCTGATGTGGGTGACCTAGTTCGCACCATCATTGTGGATAGTACGGTCACCTGTCGGATGAAACGTGAAGATGTTATTTCAAATCATCGTATCAAAGGCGGCAACGTCATTGTTGGATTGGCATCGAATGGAAAAGCAACCTATGAACAGGCGTACAATGGTGGAATGGGTTCCAATGGACTAACTTCTGCACGTCATGATGTATTTAACAAAAAAGTAGCTGAAAAATATCCTGAAGCGTATGATCCAGCTGTTCCTTACGAACTAGTTTTCGCTGGAAGCCAGAACCTCACCAATGAAATTGAGGTTGAAACAGGAGAAAAAATAACTGCGGGTAAGCTTGTTCTTTCAGCCACGCGTACTTATGCCCCTGTAATCAAACAAATACTAGACAAGTATCGTTCTCAAATTGACGGGATGGTGCATTGTTCGGGCGGAGCACAAACAAAAGTCCTACACTTCGTCGATAATGTACACATCATCAAAGATAATCTTTTCCCGATCCCTCCTCTTTTTGATTTAATACAGAAAGAATCGAATACGGACTGGAAAGAAATGTACAAGGTGTTCAATATGGGACATCGTATGGAGTTGTATGTCCCTGAATCCATTGCATCGGATATTATCGCCATTTCTGAGTCATTTGGAATTGCCGCCCAGATCATTGGCCGGGTAGAAGACTCTATATCTAAAAAAGTTACTATAACATCTCCCTATGGAGAATTTATCTACGAATAAAAGATAATTGCTTCCAGTGTGGTCATTCGGATGACTACACTAGAAGCAATTTTTTGTATTTGGTATAAATGAAAGAAAAACTTCTTGTTGGTTGGAAAGAAACCCTTGATCTACCTGAGTTGGGAATATATGGTATAGAAGCGAAAGTCGATACTGGCGCTGCTTCATCTGTACTCCATTGTAATTCTTACAAAATCGTTAATGAAGATGGCCAGGACTGGATTGTCGGTGAACTTATCATCAATTTCGAAACAAAAGAAACAAAAACTCTTAAGTTAAAACTCTATAGGACAAAGTTGGTAAAAAGTTCCTTTGGCCAAGAAGAAAAGCGTTATTACATCCGCACTACAGCAGCGTTGTACAACCAAGTGTTTAGCATTAAAATCTCTTTTAGAAATCGATCTCAGATGACATATCCAATGCTTTTGGGTAAAAATTTCTTAAACAAAAGGTTTTTGGTGGATGTTTCTAAAGAAAATCTCTCCAAGAAGACTCTGGTAAAATAAAACAAATAGCCAAGCTATTTTGTTATCTTAGCACAAAATATACTCAATATACAAATCGTGAAAATTGCCGTATTATCGACAGTAAAGAGTTTATACTCAACTCGTCGTCTCGTAGAAGCCGCACAACAAAGAGGACACGAATGTGTTGTCATTGATCACAGCAAGTGTTATGTCGGTATTCAGCAAGGTAAACCCAGCATTCATTACAAAGGTCAGGATCTCAGCGATATTGATGCCATTATTCCCAGGATAGGAGCTTCAGTAACTTTCTATGGATCTGCCATTGTGAGACAATTTGAAGTCATGGATGTCATTTCTGCCAATCCCAGTCAAGCTATTACGCGATCTAGGGACAAATTAAGGTGTCTACAAATTTTATCTGGAGCAGGTATTGGACTCCCTATTACCGGCTTTGCACGTACAGCTTCTGACGTCGACGATCTCATTAGTATGGTTGGCGGAGCTCCATTGGTCATTAAATTGTTGGAAGGTACGCAAGGCATCGGTGTTGTACTTGCTGAAACTAAAAAAGCGGCGTCATCTGTTATTGAAGCGTTCTACGGTCTTGGCAATAATATTCTTATTCAAGAATTCATAAAAGAATCTAAGGGCTCAGATATCCGGGCATTTGTGGTTGACGGCAAAGTTGTTGGCGCGATGAAACGCACAGCCAAAGAGGGCGAGTTTAGATCAAATATCCATCGGGGTGGCACTGCCCAGATTATCCGGTTAAGTAAAGCCGAGAGGGAAACGGCAATCGCTGCTGCCGCGCAATTAGGACTTACGGTTTGTGGTGTAGATATGATCCCTTCAGATCGCGGTCCTTTAGTACTTGAAGTGAATTCATCGCCGGGTTTGGAAGGTATTGAGAAAGCCACAAAAAAGGATATTGCCTCAGAAATTATACAATACATTGAGCGACAATATGAAGCAAAAAGGGCTCAGATGCCTAAAGTAATCAAGAAAAAGAAAAAGAGTGAAAGTAAATTGTAAATATAAAAAATAATAGAACGGTGGGCTAATACCTGTTATATTAGCCCATTTTCTTTTGTATACTATTTCACTTTCATTACCGTATTGTCTGCACCTGCTGTAGAGACCTTGACCTGTCCAGATTTATTTTTGTAGAATTGTGATGAACATGGTTTTTATTGAGTTAGGTCGTTAAAACAAAAAAAGGAGCCTAATAGGCTCCTTTAATATCTCTAACAAATTGACAGCGGATTAAAAACTCTATTTTACTGCGTCTACAACTGCTTTGAAAGCTTCTGGGTTATTTAAAGCTAAGTCAGCTAAAACCTTACGGTTCAAACCAATATTCTTAGCGTTTAATTTACCGATCAATTGGGAATAAGAAATTCCGTGTTGACGAGCTCCAGCGTTGATACGTTGAATCCATAAAGCTCTAAACTCGCGTTTTTTGGTTTTACGATCGCGGTAAGCGTATTGTAAACCTTTTTCTACTGTATTTTTAGCAATAGTATAAACTTTGCTACGTGATCCAAAGTACCCTTTTGCAAGGCCTAGGATTTTTTTGCGTCTTCTTCTAGAAGCTACTGCGTTAACCGAACGTGGCATATTTTTAAAATTAGTTTGGTAGAAGGTGCCATGTATTTCAATGAACTTACGACCCTATACCCGGTTAAAAAATTATTATTAAATAAAATCGAATAAAACTTATTTACCGATAGCAAGCATACGTTTTACGTTGCCCATATCGCCATCAGATACATAACTTGTTTGTGTTAAGTTACGTTTACGTTTTGTGCTCTTTTTTGTCAAGATGTGGCTTTTGAAGGCATTTTTTCTTGCAATTTTACCTGTTCCAGTCAATTTGAAACGTTTCTTTGCGCTGGAATTGGTTTTAACTTTTGGCATAATACTTATAAATTTTATATCAATCTGTTAGAATTCTTTTTATTTTTTTGGAGCCTTTGGAGCTACTGTTAAAAACATGCGTTTACCTTCTAATTTTGGTAAAAGCTCCACTTTTCCATAATCTTCCAAAGCCTGAGCGAAACGTAACAATAAAATCTCACCTTGATCTTTGTGTACAATAGCACGGCCCTTAAAATGTACATACGCACGCACTTTCTCTCCACTTTCTAGAAACTTAATTGCATGTTTTAATTTGAACTCAAAATCATGCTCACCAGAGTTAGGTCCGAAACGAATTTCTTTAATAACAGTCTGTTTTGCATTAGCTTTGATTTCCTTTTGTTTCTTCTTCTGTTCGTAAACAAACTTACTGTAGTCGATAATCTTACAAACCGGCGGTACAGCATTTGGCGAAATCTCCACTAAATCAAGTTCCAACTCATCAGCCAACTCTAACGCTTTGCGTGTAGGGAAAACTCCTTGTTCCACATTATCTCCCACCAAGCGTACCTCAGGTACCTTGATTAACTCATTAATGCGGTGATCTGGTTCTTTCTTTCTCATTGGTGGTCTTGGACCACCTGGTCTTTTTAATGCCAAATGTTTAAAAATTAAACGGTTATTTCCTTAATTAATATATCTCTAAATGCTTCAGCAGTCATAGTTCCTAATTCCACTGAGCCATGTTTACGTACAGAAACTGTGCCATTTTCCACCTCTTTCTCCCCAACAATCAACATATAAGGAAGCTTTTTCACTTCGGCGTCTCTGATTTTTCTGCCCACTTTCTCGTCACGTAAGTCTATCAGTCCGCGAATATCGGAATTATTTAGCGAATTTAAAACATTTTGCGCATATTCTTCGTATTTTTCTGACACTGGTAAGACGATAAACTGCTCAGGCGCAAGCCATAACGGAAACTGCCCGGCGCAATGTTCGATCAATACAGCCACAAAGCGTTCTAAAGATCCAAACGGTGCACGGTGGATCATTACTGGACGATGTTTCATATTGTCACTCCCAGTATACTCTAATTCAAAACGTTCGGGCAAATTATAATCTACTTGTATTGTTCCCAATTGCCACTTACGTCCTAAAGCATCCTTCACCATAAAGTCTAGTTTAGGACCATAGAAAGCAGCCTCACCATATTCCACTACCGTTGGTAACCCTTTCTCTTCTGCGGCCTCAATAATTGCAGACTCAGCCAAAGCCCAATTTTCGTCGGTACCAATATACTTTGTACGATTCTCCGGATCACGTAACGATACCTGTGCAGTATAATCATTGAATCCTAGCGCGCCGAATACATAAAGAACTAAATCAATTACTTTTTTGAATTCATCTTTAACCTGATCGGGACGGCAAAACAAATGCGCATCATCCTGAGTAAACCCACGCACCCTTGTTAAACCATGAAGCTCACCAGATTGCTCATAACGGTATACCGTACCAAATTCAGCGAAACGAACAGGTAAGTCCTTGTAAGAACGTGGTTTTACTTTATAAATCTCACAGTGATGCGGACAATTCATGGGTTTCAATAAAAACTCTTCACCTTCGATAGGAGTTTTTATTGGCTGGAATGAGTCTGCACCATATTTCTCATAGTGTCCAGAAGTCACGTAGAGTTGTTTATGTCCAATATGAGGCGTTACAACAGGTTCATACCCTGAGTTCAACTGTGCCTTCTGTAAAAAATCTATAAGCTTTTGACGTAATGCAGCACCTTTAGGCAACCAAAGTGGCAACCCCGCGCCAACTTTTTCAGAAAAAGCAAAAAGTTCCAACTCTTTCCCCAGTTTACGGTGATCGCGTTTTTTCGCCTCTTCTATAAATTTCAAATATTCTGTAAGCTCCGATGCCTTCGGGAACGTAACACCATAAATACGTGTCAACTGTTTGCGAGACTCATCACCTCTCCAGTAAGCACCGGCGACATTAGTCAATTTAATCGCTTTGATAAAGCCAGTATTTGGAATATGAGGGCCACGACATAAATCTGTAAATTCCCCCTGAGTATAGAAAGTAATCTTTCCATCTTCCAAGTCTTTGATTAAATCCAGCTTATACTCATCTCCTTTTTCAGTAAAGTAAGCCAATGCATCCGATTTCGAAACAGCTTTACGTTCAAATGTTTCTTTTCGTTTGGCCAGCTCCAGCATCTTGTCTTCGATCGCTTTAAAGTCATCAGACGAAAATTCACGATCACCAAAGTCAACATCGTAGTAAAATCCGGTTTCAATCGCGGGACCAATACCAAATTTAATCCCAGGATACAATGCCTCCAGAGCCTCAGCCAATAAGTGGGCTGAAGAATGCCAAAAAGTGGATTTACCTTTGGTATCATTCCAGGTCAGTAACTTGACAGTAGCGTCATTTTCAATAGCACGGGCAGAATCCCACACTTCACCATTTACTTCGGCAGCAAGAACGTTTCTTGCAAGCCCCTCCGAGATTGATAACGCAATCTCTGCAGCAGTGATCCCTTCTTGATACGCTCTTACGGAACCATCCGGTAGTGTAATATTAATCATTTACAACTATGATCTTTAAATCGTTAAAAAATAGAAAACATAAAACAACATGTACAATTATGTTATTACACTTATGTTTCAATAAATAAATTGTGTCACAAATTTAGTAAAATTTTTGATAAATAATATGTCTTTGTGCTGAACGGGCCGCTATAATCGTGCCAGCCCTCCTTTCATTCCCGCCCATCAATTAAATACACTATACCTCTTTGGACTATACCTCTTTGGTCTAATTATAATTGTTCTCTTGCTCATTTCTATTTTACACCCGAATGGGGCACCGGTATTATGGCCAAGGAAGGCCACGCACTCCTTGGAGTAAGCTGTGATAATTGCTTCTCACCACGTTAAACATTAACAGGGTAATAACAAGGGGTTAACAGGGGGTGTTTTCTCGTTGTTAGTATACTAAGTGGTATCCATTTGACTCGCTGTTGAGATTACTACTACACCTCCGAAAGCAGTTTATTGTAAAGTAATGTGATAGATAAATCCAATAGTTAATTGGAATAACTAAAAAATGATAGCAAGCCCGATAAAAGCGAGTTGACAAATTGAGCATCTCATTAATATTTGCTACTTTTGCAGACTGAAATTTTAACTATGTCAAATCAAGTACCAGAAGACGGAACACTATTGCCCTTAATGGAAGAATTTTACACTATTCAGGGTGAGGGCTACCACACCGGGACTGCTGCTTATTTCATACGATTGGGGGGCTGCGATGTGGGGTGCCATTGGTGCGATGTAAAGGAAAGCTGGGATGCTTCGATACATCCGCTTACAACAGCAGATTCGATCATCGAAAACGCAAAGAAATATCCTGCGAAAACAGTTGTCATTACAGGTGGAGAACCACTTATCTATAATTTGGATTACCTAACAAAAGGCCTTCATCAGGCGGGTATTAAAACCTTTATTGAAACCTCGGGTGCGTATCCTCTGAGTGGTGAATGGGACTGGATATGTTTATCGCCGAAGAAATTCAAAGCGCCTCGCAAAGATGTATTAGAAGCTGCTGGTGAACTTAAAGTGATCGTTTTCAATAAAAGCGATTTCGCATGGGGAGAAGAATACGCACAACTCGTTGGACCAAACTGCAGATTATATCTTCAACCTGAATGGTCAAAATCAAAAGAAATGACCCCTTTTATTATTGAATACGTAAAAGAAAATCCGAAATGGGATATTTCGCTACAAACACATAAGTTTTTAAATATTCCCTAATAATTGAATATCTTCTCAATTATCGGATACAAAAAAGGCTTTCATACTATTGAAAGCCTTTTTTTGTAACCGATAAAATATAGATTGTATGGATTTAAAATTACTTAACATAAGCATTTAGGAAAGTATTTAGATCCATCTTCTTTGTTTCTTCGCCCTCTTTCTCACGAACTAAAACATTCCCGACGTGATCAGCATCTAGAAATAGTAGATTCGCTTTTAATATAATTTTTCCATGTTCATCCAGCAATCCAATTTTACCATTTTCAGAGAACATCAGATAAGTGTCCAAAAATTTACTAATGTTTTCTTTCTTATCGAGCAGAATTTTGCCTTCTTCTGTGACCAATCCAAAATTACCGTCTTTTTGGAATATGGCAATTTTTTGATTTGCTGGCGTCAGCCAGTCAAATCCTTCTTTATTTACCTTTCCCCCCTTCCTATCCAATAACCAAAAATAATTATCTTTATCTGAAACAATGGCAGTTTCCTCATTAAAGTATGTTAAAGAGAAAAGAGAGCAAGGCAATACTTCTTCTCCTGCCGTGTTTTTTATACCATAATATTCATCATTGGTATTTTTATCCTTAACCATCGTCCATTTAAGTGATTTATCCAATGGGAAAGTATCTTCAAATAAACCGACATTTTCTGCCTGGCTATCATTATCTCCCCCGGAGATGTCAATAACCTTCGCGTTTTTAGGTAATTGAAAGTCTGCAACAAAAGATGTATTGGCCACTTTTGTTGTTTCGAAACCAAGCTCATTGCTTTCACCTAAAGACAATTTAAGCACACCACCAGGCAAATCATTTATAAATGGAAAGGCAGTCAAATAATAAGTCGGTACTGCTTCCGAATACCAAACGGTTGCGATAGCCGAATCTGCATTGTTTTTAAAAAACAACTTTGCTTTTTTACAGGTAATGCCCGCAATTGATTTTATTTCGCCCATATCTTGCAGCTGCACATAAGGGCCTTCGGATTCTTCCGGCTTTACACCAACAATCTTATACGATGGATGATATGCTTCGGCAGTGACGACATCATCTCCTGCTGAATACGAATACGTTTTTGCTAACTTTCGATTTAAAACAGCATGGACTTTTTGATTCACTATAGTGGAAGAATAATCGGCATCAGCCAAAACCTCTACATTCCGATAAGCCATTTTTCCTTTCAAAAATGGCTCATAAAACTCCTTTGCAAATTCTGGAACGTCATTTTCAAACTTTTCAGGCGAAACTTCACCTTTAAAAACCAACTCCATCTGCCATTGCTTATCTTGCGCATAAGTTGTTGAAATTGATAATCCAAATAATAGTGCAACTTTGAGTAAATTATTCATAAGAATGTTAAATATGTAGCTAAATAACAAAAGACAGACCAAAAATTCTATTTTTTAAGCTATTTTTTTATTTAAGTGCTTTCTTGCTGTATATTCTAGTGCAATATTCATAAGATATTTTATGAAAAAGCACTACAACTTTATCATCAATCTAGTTTTCACAGCTTCATCGCATGCCAAAGCGATTCGCAGACTGTTGATAGCATCTTCCATTGAATCAGTAAGATCCAAATTCTCTAAAATTGCCCGCAGAAAGAATAGCTGCTCCCGATTACATAATTCTTGATGATCAGGCTCATCCGATAAGTTAACCCATTCATCGGGCTTCTTAAATTCATTGGCTGTATCTAAATCACTATAATGTATTCTTAGGCTTTCCGTTTGTGTGTGGGAGGCGACCGAATCCGATTTCCCCTCATCGCTGGCTTTGTTAGCGACAATGGAAACTGCACCATTTGGTCCAAAAACATCTTTTACAAAAAAAGCGTTCTGACTCACCATTGGTCCCCATCCGGCTTCGTACCATCCTACAGAACCGTCCTCAAAATGCAACTGAAGTTGCCCGTAGTTATAGTTCCAAGCTGGAATCTCATCGGTTAATCGTGCACCTATTGCAGATACATACAATGGTTTTGCGCCCACCATTTGACACATGACATCAATATAGTGGACCCCGCAATCAACAATGGGACTTAAGCTAGACATTAAATTTTTATGCACATCCCACATATATCCATGACTCTGTTGATTGAGGTTCATACGCATAACAAGTGGCTTTCCCATCGTTTTAGAAATCTCGATAAACTTGATCCAGGATGGATGGTATCTCAAGATATAACCAACAACCAATTTTCTATCGTATTTTATTGCTGCATCCACTACCTGTTGCGCTGAAATTACGTTTTCAGCGATAGGCTTCTCGATAAAGACATGAGCCCCAGCCTGAAAGGCTTTTATAGCATAATCTTTATGTGTATCTGGATAGGTGGCTATACACACAGCATCCGGTTTCGTTTCCTGAAGTGCCTGTTCATAAGACGAGAATAATTTATAGTTTCCTCCCAATTCTTCATTCAGCTTACTTTTGCTCTCTCCACGAGCTACTAGACCTACAATTTGAAAGCCATCTAAATCGTGATAAGCCCTTGCATGAGATGCGCCCATATTTCCACATCCAACAACCAATATTTTAACAATCTGTTGCATCATTTTTTTCATGTTATATTATCTCTTTAATCCATCTAAAGCGAATGCTGCTCCTGTTCCCAGTGCAGCACCAGCCAATACATCGGTGGGAAAATGTACGCCCAAATACATCCGTGAATAACCAACACTACTTGCCCATAAAAGGGATGGGGCGACGACGTACCACTTCGAATAGGCACGTGACAAAGCAGATGCGGTAGCAAAAGCGGAAGACGTATGCCCAGAGGGGAAGGAATATCCACTGGCCGTACGAACCGATACGAAATTAGGATATTTTTTAAAAGGCCTACTGCGCTTAAACAAATGTTTCAAACCCACATTCACCAAGGCAGTTACAGCCGTACTGCTAGCAACATACAAAGCATTCTGACGCATTATTTTATCATCATTGACAGCACCAGCAACCAGTAAACCGACGGGAACTGCAATCTGAACATAATTATTGATATCAGAAAGCACTTTAAATGTTTGTGTTTGCGGCACAGTCCTGGTTTCAACAATCGACTCCAATATCTGGATATCTAATGTAGAAGCAGGTGTTTCCTGCGCTAAAGCACCGATATAGGAACAATTCAACCAGCAAACAAAAATAAAAACTAATCTTTTCATCCAGTAAATAATCTCTCTATTTATAATTTCTTCACCCCTTAAAAATAAGGAAATTTATGTGAGTTGTCACCTTATTAAAGACGTTTAAATTTGAATCAAACTCATTACTGGTCTGTAACGTATACTAAACTGTATGCTCCAAGCCATCAAATCAGTATTGTCATACACCAAGATTTGGCATGTAGTCGACACTCGTTATATTTTCCACTTATTTTTGTATCCAAATTAGAATCCGCTTAATAATAAGCCTGTTTAGATGACAATTTTAAAATGATGGCCTTGGATTTCCAATTTATTTACTATACATTTGCTTACAGTTATTAATACAAACATGGTTTATACTTACGTACATCATTTTCATTTCCATCATCGCCGTTGTGGCGATATGTTAATTTAATGTGTTCTTACGTAGAATACCTTCCCTCTTGTTTGATTTCTTATTATTAATAATTTACTGCTAACATTATAAAGCGTTGAAAAATCTTAAAAATTGCTATCCAAAAATCGGGTAGGTTAAACGAAAAATCTGTTCAATTACTGAAAAACTGTGGTTTAGACTTCGAGAACTACAAGAGCTCTTTAATTACCACAGTGGGAAATTTTCCATTGGAAATATTGTTTTTGAGAGACGATGATATTCCGGGTTATGTAGAACAAGGCATAGCCGATCTTGGTATCGTCGGTGAAAACATCATTGATGAGACTGAATGCAAAGTAGAATACATCAAGAGGCTCGGTTTTGGAAAATGCACATTGAAATTAGCTATCCCCAAAGATAGTAGCATTCAGGACATTAAAGACCTTAATGGTAAAGCAATCGCGACCTCTTATCCAAATATCCTCAAGAACTTTCTAAACGCGTATAATATTAATGCAGACATCCGTTTGATCTCTGGCTCCGTTGAGATTTCTCCCGGCTTGGGCCTTAGTGATGCAATCTGTGATATCGTATCTACGGGTGGAACGTTAAAAAGCAATGGTTTAAAACCTTTTGCTGATGTGAAGAATTCAGAAGCCATTTTGGTGGGAAGAAAAGGATTAGAGGGTAATGAAGTTTTGACTGAATTAGTACAACGCATCGAATCTGTTCTTTTAGCAAAAGAAACCAAATATGTGGTATTGAATGTCGAAAAGAAGAATTTGCCAGCTATTACTTCTTTACTCCACGGCGTTAAGAGCCCTACAGTTGTTCCACTTGCAGAAGAAGGTTGGGTAGCCGTACATACCGTTATCACCGAAGATGACTTTTGGGATAAGATCAACAAATTAAAAGCTGAAGGTGCCCAAGGTATCGTTGTGATGCCCGTTGAAAAAATCATTCTTTAAACTTGATGCGCTTATACAACCATGTTAAAAAAATATGATTACAAGACGTTAGGAAAATCCGAAATCCAACAACTGGTTGCCAGGAACACGGATCCGAACAATGCGATACAGGAAGTTGTCCAGGAAATTATTCAACAGGTACGCCAGCAAGGAGATGTCGTGTTACGCGAATATGCGGCTAAATTTGACCATGTTGAACTTGAGCGGCTGTATTTGGACGAGGAAGATATCGATGCGTTAGCATCTACCATAGACCGTGATCAGCAAAGAGCACTGGAAATTGCTTTTCAAAATATTCATAAGTTCCATAGTACGCAATTAAAAAGAGAACGCACTGTTGAAACCATGCCCGGCGTAAAATGCTGGCGGGAGGTGCGCCCTATTGAAAAAGTCGGTCTCTATATCCCTGGAGGATCAGCGGTCTTACCTAGCACACTTTTAATGCTTGGTATTCCCGCAAGAATAGCTGGGTGCAAAGAAATTGTCGTTTGTTCTCCCCCCCAATCCAACGGAAAAATTAATGGGTTTGTCGCTTTTTGTTTAAAATTACTGAAGATAAATAGAATATACTTGGTTGGAGGTGCTCAGGCTGTTGCTGCTATGGGATTTGGAACAGAGACAATACCCAAAGTCGATAAGATTTTTGGCCCTGGAAATCAATTTGTCACGAAGGCAAAATCCATTATACAGGGTCTGGCAAATGTTAGTATAGACATGCCTGCCGGCCCATCCGAAGTATTAGTCGTCGCTGATGAGTCAGCTAATCCGGCTTTTGTTGCCGCCGATCTTTTGGCACAAGCCGAACACGGCGTCGACAGCCAAGCTGTCTTGGTTGCAACTTCTACGGCTATAGTTGATGCGGTCAACACAGAACTGGCAGCCCAATTGGCGGTCTTACCGCGCAAGGAACTTGCTGCAAAAGCTATTGACAATTCTTATGCGGTAACTGTTGATAACCTTCAGGAAGCGCTACAATTTTCAAATGATTACGCTCCGGAACACCTTATTTTAGAAACGGACCAATGGGAGTCTTTAACACGCTATATCAGTAACGCTGGTTCAGTATTTTTAGGACACTTAACCCCGGAAAGCGCGGGTGATTATGCCTCGGGTACTAATCATACGCTGCCTACATCGGGATATGCACGCTCCTACTCGGGCGTATCGGTGGATTCTTTTGTAAAAAAAGTTACTTTCCAACATATTAGCGAAACTGGGCTCCAACACATTGGGACTGTAGTTGAAATACTCGCTGAACTTGAAGGTTTGCAGGCGCATAAAAATGCGATTTCCATTCGAAAAAAATGATAAAACATAGACCGTTTAAATCACAAAAAGGGCTTTACATTGTAAAGCCCTTTTTGTGAAATTGATCTTTCAAATGTTTCGGAATGTATTTTATACCTTATCTTCCAAAGGTGTCATAATTATCCGTTGCATATTTTTCAAATCTCGTCAATAAAGCGATATTATCTTTTTCCAATGGACTTAAATCTGCATTCACATCTTTTGAAATAGGGACATACCAGTCTACAGGCTCAAAAAATTGGCGAATGCTTGGTTTAGTAAACGCATAGCCATGACGGGCAAAAATCGTATTCCGAATAATCTCCAGATCCAATTTCTTAAGATTTTTCAGGTCTTTCTCGGTCAACTTTTGTTTAGATGCATTGACCGTAAAAACTGCAGGGGATGCCGACCTGTAATATTGGATAACGTATGTATAAGTTGAATCTCCATCTACATCGGTTTCCTCTTTTCTCTTTTCGTTAATCCAGTCAACCAAAGTCCCATTTTCCTCATCCTGATTTTTCAGCATCAGATTAGGATTATATGCGAATTGCTTTTTCAACAGTTTGAAACTTCGTTTTTTAATCTTTACGCCTGGATCGTAAGCAGTCCAACTGCCAATTAACGTATCATGATTAAGCTTAATTTCAAAACGGCCATCGGACTTATTATCGCCGGGCTCATCTAACAATAGCCGAAAGTCACTACCGTTTTCTTCCAGCTTTCCCACAAAAGAACGCAGATTTCCTTTCACCACATTCTGTCCGAATACACGACCCTTATCGGTGATTTTTTTTATGGTCAAATTTATCTTTGGAGAATAATCTGTAATTGGCAAACCGTCTCCTTCTTGCAGTGTCTTTTCATCAACCACAAATTCGCCCACCCAGTTGCCGTAGAGTTCCTGATGTGCCTCATGCTCAACAACAACACTGTCTTTTGTCCCGTGGGCTTCATTCTTTTTGCTTTTCCCGTCCTTACAGCCAACTATTGCTGCAAGCATTACTATTAAATAAAGGTTCTTCCTCATAATTTTTGATTTTTTTGATAAATAATACATTCCGCCAATAACAAATTTGGTATCCATCCCAGCCATGCGATAATCTGGTAGACGTCCATTGGATTGGGCTGGAACAAATAGACTAAAGCCAGCTTCCAAAAACGTAGGGTAAGTGCTGAACAGGTTAAGGCAAAACTACGGATCATAAAATCGCGGTGTTTATCAAATTTCCGGTGACTCGCCAAACGAACTGCCATCCAGGTGAAATAAAACCATCCCAATCCCAGGAGTTCAAATGCAATCATAGATGTTAATCCGCCATTTGCCACGGATCCAATAAGCAAACCTGAGGGAGCGGCAAAAAGCAAAATGGCGAATACATACAAATACCCGATACTCCGATGGACTCGCGGATATTTATTTAATAGATAAGTATTAAACTGTGTAAAGCCCGCTGGCAAGGCAAAGATAGCTGTGCAAACATGGACATAAAACACGTAGCGATACCACCAAAGATCTTCAATTTCCGTTTGTTTAATCATCAGGAAATTAGCGTCGAGTGAGAAACCACGATAGCGAAGAGTGATTTCTGCCATCAGCACACAGCTATAGGCAAAAATTAAAAGCCAAAATCCCTGCAATATCGAAAATTGAGCTTTTTTAAACATATCTTCTCTTAATTGCTTCGGATAGCTTCCACGGGATCCAATCGAGAGGCCATTAAGGCAGGAACAATGCCGGATATTAGCCCAATAAAAGTAGAGAGTGAAATTGTCAGGATAACCATTTTCAAACTAACGACGATAGCAACACCAGTCGCAGCCTGCACAAGAAATGCTAAAAAATATACAACGATCAGACCTATTCCTCCCCCCAAGAGGCAGAGCACGATAGATTCTATTAAAAACTGCGAAAGTATAAAGAAATTTTTGGCTCCCAGCGCCTTTTGAATTCCGATGATGTGTGTACGCTCCTTAACGCTAACAAACATGATATTGGCAATACCGAAACCACCGACTAGGATTGAAAAAATACCAATCGAAAAACCCGCAAGATTAATTATTCCAAAGAGCTGATCCAATGCACCTGTAATCATTGTTGTCTGATTAATAGAAAAATTTTCCTCCCGCTGAGGAGATATACGGCGAATTGAACGCATAAGTGTCTTTGCTTCACTCTCTGCCTCGGCCAGCGTATAGTTCGGTTTAATAACCATCGCTATACTTGGTGAAAAATTATCATAATTGACCAAATTCCTCGCGAGCTCAAATGGAATAAAGGCGGTATCATCAGGTGAGGTATTGATTAATACACCATTTCCTTCTTTCTTTAACACGCCAATCACTTGAATTTTTCGGCCTAGCATATTGATATATTTGCCAACCGGTTCATCATTAGGAAAAAGTCCTTCCGCTATATTGGCCCCCAATACAGTCACGAGGGCGCCCCCCCTCGATTCACTTTCGGCAAAGTAACGGCCATCTACGATATTTAAATTTTGAATATATAGGTTTTCGTAGGTCGCGGCATTAACCGATGAACCCTGTGCAGAATTACTTTTATATTTTATTGTCGTATTGCCAATATTGATCATATAAGCCATATATTCAGCAGTCGTCATTCGGCTTTTTAAATCCAAGTAATTATTATATGTGGGTTCCGGTCTATTCAAGTATTTCCACCAGGGGAAATTTGGTCCTCCATCCCAAGGCCATTTTTCTATGTAGAGAGTCTTGCTTCCTATCTTCTTTACTGATTCCTCAATATTATTCCGAAGTGTATCTACTGCGGAGAATACGCCAATAATCGTAAAAATACCAATGGTCACACCTAACAGCGACAGTAGGGTGCGTGTACGATTGTCTTTTAATGCCGAAAAAGCAAACTGACAACTCTCCAATATCAATCTAAAGAATAGCATAATTTGTATTCTAAAATACAATATAGTTTTGATTTAATGTCAAAATCGTTAAAAATATCTACATAAATTAGAATTACCGCCCTTCTATACCCAAAAAAGTTATAACTTTGTATGCTTTTTGCAACCTAATATTTGGTGCACTGTAATGCACTAAAAGGTAGACATTAAAATATATATCATTAAAGATGAAGTTATCTCAATTTAAATTCAACTTACCAGAATCATTACTTGCTTCTGAACCTTCTGAAAATCGTGACGAATCGCGCTTGATGGTCCTACACAGAGATAGTGGTAAAATTGAACACAAAATTTTCAAAGATGTATTGGATTATTTCGATGACAAAGATGTCATGATTTTAAACAATACTAAAGTTTTTCCAGCGCGTCTTTATGGTAATAAAGAGAAAACTGGAGCTACGATTGAAGTTTTCTTGCTGCGTGAATTGAACAATGAGCTTCGCCTTTGGGATGTATTGGTCGATCCTGCACGCAAAATTCGTGTTGGCAATAAATTATATTTCGGCGATGAAGACTTGCTGGTTGCTGAAGTAGTGGATAATACAACCTCTCGGGGCCGTACGATCCGGTTTTTATTTGATGGTACCGATGAAGAGTTCCGCCGTAATATCGAGATCTTAGGTGAAACACCACTACCTAAATACATCAAGCGTAAAGCTACACCAGAAGACAAGTTCCGCTACCAAACTATTTACGCAAAGAATGAAGGGGCTGTTGCCGCTCCTACGGCTGGACTTCATTTCTCTAGAGAATTGATGAAACGCTTAGAATTGAAAGGCGTTGATTTTGCAGAGGTTACTCTTCACGTTGGCCTTGGAACTTTTCGTACTGTTGAAGTGGAAGATTTAACTAAACATAAAATGGATTCTGAACAGTTTATCATAACTGATGAAGCTGCAAAAGTTGTTAATAAAGCTATCGACAATAAACGTCGCGTATGTGCTGTAGGAACGACTTCCATGCGGGCAATAGAATCTTCTGTTTCTGCTGACCATCATTTAAAGGCGGCGTCGGATTGGACAAGTAAGTTTATTTATCCGCCTTACGATTTCAGTATTGCAAATTCCATGATCACGAATTTCCATACACCGGAATCCACTTTGCTCGTGATGATTGCCGCATTTGCAGGTTATGAAAATGTAATGAATGCATATGAAGTTGCTGTGAAGGAAAAATATAGATTCTATAGCTACGGCGATGCGATGTTGATCGTTTAATCCTATGTTTAATAATAAATAAAAAACGTGGATAGTCACAAGCTATCCACGTCTTTTATAAATCTTAACTTTCAATACCATGAACTTTGTCATTATCGTTGCAGCCGGAACAGGAAGCAGAATGAATAGCGATCTTCCAAAGCAGTTTCTTTGCTTAAATGAACTGCCTATTGTCATGCATACAATTAATCGATTTTGTCAATCTAAGATTGTATCGGAAGTAATACTAGTGATCAGTAAGGTAATGGAGGGATTGTGGAATGAATTGTGTTCGGAGCATAACTTTACTTTACCTATCCATCTCACTTATGGTGGTCGAACCCGATTCGAAAGTGTTAAAAATGGGATTAATTACATTGAGGAAAATTTTAAAATCGGTTCAGAAGATTATATAGCAGTACACGATGCGGCGCGGCCTATCATTACTGAAGACCTTATAAACAAAGCATTTGAGGGAGCCTATGATCATCAAGCGATTGTATTAGGGAAAAAGAGTATTGAATCCGTCCGGATGGGAGATGTATCCTTTAATTCGGCTGTAGCTAGAAATCATATTTGGTTAATACAGACTCCGCAGGTATTTCATGGAGAGTTGCTATTAAAATCCTATCAGCAAGTGGAAGATCCCCTTTTTACGGATGATGCGTCTGTGGTAGAGAAGATGGGCAACAGTATCGCTATTATAGAAGGTGATGCTAAAAATATAAAGATCACCTACCCTCAAGATCTACAAATTGCCCAGCTCTATTTAAATTTGATTTGAAATGTATTACGCGTTACCACGGATGACACGCAATAATACCACAATAATTGCAATGACCAAAAGGACGTGAATAATGTTATTGCCAGCTGCATAACCTCCAAAAAAACTTATCGCCCAAATGATAACCAAAATAACAGCGATGATATACAGTAAATTTCCCATTTTCTTTTAATAATTTAATACCTAAATCTATTTTTATAGGTATAACAAGAAAAACGGAAATATAGTTTTATAATAAATAGATTAGCTGATCTCCAGCTGTAACCTGTCGTAGGCCAGCAACATGTTTTTTGGCAATTCTTTCGAAACAATTTCATGCAATCCCATTCGATGTCCTATATGTGTAAAATAAGTTTTATCTGCCTGAATATCGTAGGCAAATTCAATCGCTTCGTCCAAGGTTAAATGCGAAATATGAGATTCTTTCTGGAGTGCGTTTACAACAAGTACTTTAACACCTTTCAATAGCTGTCGTGATTCTTCACTGATAAATTTTGCATCGGTGATATATGCAAACTCTCCGATCCTGAAACCCAAGACTGGCATTTTGTAATGAAGTACCTCGATAGGCATGATTTCCGTTCCGAATAAAGGAAAAGAAGCACCAGCCCTTATCTCCTCCAAATCCAACCTCGGAGCTCCCGGGTATTTCGTTTCAGTGAAGGCATAATAAAATTCGCGCCTTAGCGCTTCGTGTAGATCAGCTGTACCGTAAATGGAAATAGAACTATGCTGCTGATAATTAAACGCTCTTACATCGTCCAAACCGGCAATATGGTCTTTATGCGAGTGTGTCATTAAAACAGCATCCAAGTGCATAACTTTCTCACGTAACATCTGATACCGGAAATCGGGACCAGTGTCTACCACTACTGTATGTTGATTATACTCAATAAGAATAGAAGAACGTAATCTCTTATCACGCTGATCTTCCGATTGGCAGACCTGACATTGGCACGCTATGACAGGTACCCCCTGGGATGTTCCGGTTCCTAAAAATGTAACTCTCAAGCTATAATTTTTGATTTCAATACCTCTTCATAAATTGGAAGAAGCTTCTCAGAAATGGCCTCCGAATCAATCTCAATATCCAATAATATGTTCCACAATGACTGGATTTTTATTTCAAGATTCGAAAACTTATTGACTACTACAACTTTTGTCGTCTGCAACATACAAGCACCTGTACGGAATGACCCCTTTTCATACCTAACTCTATACCCTTGTTCCTTAAAAAATTCCTCTAGCTTAGTTAAGCTGCTTTGTGTAAACGGCAACAAAATCTCTCCTTCTTTTAAAATTCTACCTCAGTATTCCAAACTTAGATAAATTTGATTTTATATACAAATAAAATACCCCTTATCGATCAATGGGCCAATTTAAGAAGTTCATCACTGAAAGTTTCCCAGCTAAATTTTCTTTTTTCGTCTATGATATTTGTTCTAAATTGTTCTTCTTTGTTGTAATGGTAAAAAGAAAAAATGCGTTCTGCGATTTCCTCCGCTTTGGGCTCGACAACATAACCAACATAGCTATCTTGAACCAATTCGGGCAATCCACCGACATTACTCACAATCATTGGAAGATCGAAATGATAAGCAACTTGGGTGATCCCACTTTGCGTAGCGCTACGATAAGGTAACACGACACAATCCGCAGCTGAAAAATAACGCCCAACCTCTTGATTTGGAATAAAATCAGTATGCATAAGAATAAACTCTTCGAGCTTATACTTCTTTATAAGATCCAAGTATAGTGCCGGGTCATCATAAAATTCCCCAGCAAGCAATAATTTAACCCCCATCTCACGCAACCTGGCATCGGTTAAAGCTTGCAACAAAATATCTAAACCTTTGTACTGACGAATAAATCCAAAGAACAGGATCACTTTATCCTCTTGATGAATATTAAGTAGTCTACGAGCTTCCTTTTTACTTTGATGAGTGCCATAGTTATCATAAAGGGGATGAGGGGTATACACCGCAGGCATTTTCGGGCTTAACAATTTGAGATCTTCCAGAACGCTTTTACTCATGGTGAGACAAGCATCAACAGATTTCAAAAAGTACCGGATCAAGAACTTATCTCCTAGTCGCTGTTCATGGGGAATTATATTATCAGCGATACATACTATTTTAGTATGCCTATTCTTCCGAACCTGTCGCTGGATGGTTCCCAAACACGGCCCAAAAAAAGGCATCCAAAATCGTACGATAAGGAGATCATATTTGGCATTTCTAAGTTCCTTGCCCACACTAATCCAATTAAATGGATTGATAGAATTTACTTTTGTTTTGATATGAAGTCCCTCTGGAGCAGACTCATCCGAGTATTGTGACTTTCCCGGAAAAAGAAAATTTGGATACTGCAGACTGAACGAGTAGATATCCACTTCATGGCCTAACTGCTGAAAGTGAGATGCTAACCGTTCATTAAAAGACGCTATCCCACCACCCCTTAATGGATAAGCAGATCCTAAAATCACAATGCGCATAACGACTTAAATGACTTTCTCAATTTGATAATCATTCCGATCGGAGCTGCTTCTAGAGACTAATTCTGCCAAGAAACCTGTCAGAAATAATTGCGTTCCCAAAATAATAGCGGTTAGCGCAAAGAAAAACAATGGTTGATCTGTTATATCTCTAAAAGGTGTTCCGCTGGCAATACTTATCAATTTATGGCAAATTAGATAAATAGATATAAATAAACCTGCCAGAAAACTAATAACGCCCATAACCCCAAAAAAATGCATCGGCCTTTTCGAAAACTTACCGACAAAAAATATGGACAATAAATCGAGAAAACCTTTCACAAAGCGGCCTGGGCCGAATTTGGTTGTACCATATTTTCGTGGATAATGCTGTACGATCTGTTCTTGTATATTTGTAAATCCTGCCCATTTTGCAATTACAGGTATATAACGATGCATTTCACCATACACTTCGATATTTTTAACAACTTCCTTTTTGTAGGCTTTTAGACCACAGTTAAAATCATGCAGGTTGTGAATGCCAGACATTGACCTTGTCACGCCATTAAACAATTTGGTAGGTAGTGTTTTGGTTAGTGGATCATATCGTTTTTGTTTCCATCCCGATACTAGATCAGCCCCCTTATTTATGATTCGGTCGTACAATTCAGGAATCTCATCGGGACTATCCTGGAGATCAGCATCCATTGTAATAACGACATCACCTTGTGCAGCAGCAAAACCCACATTTAATGCTGCAGATTTTCCATAGTTACGTCGGAATTTGATAGCAGAAATATTCGTGTTGTTTAACTTTAACTCTTCGATAACCTTCCAGGAATGATCTTTACTTCCATCGTCAACTAAAATAATTTCGTATGAAAAATGATTGGCCGCCATAACACGGTCGATCCAAGCTGTCAATTCGGGTAAGGATTCTTCTTCATTAAACAAAGGAACAACAACAGAAATATCCATGTGAATGTTAATCATGCTAAAAGTATAGTGTTATAATACCAACAAAGGTATTACTTTTTCAGCAATACCTTGTAGGAACAGTTTTATTTTGTTAGGCACTAAATGGCGTCCTGTCTAATCGCTAATTTTTCTCGCTTTGTCAAAGCTGATAGTAACAATGCAAAAACAAATTGAAACATCAAGGTGATCGCCAACCCCTTAAATATTTGTCCTAAGGTAATTTTGCCGATAGAATCAACTTGTTTTTCAAGCTCCGCTATTTTTGAATCTATAACTTCGTCGGGAACATTATTCTTTTCCATATACTCAATGGTTACGTTAATGGTATGAGTCACGACCTTTTCTTGTAACGTTGGATTAACGAAGTTAACATAGAGCTGTGTACCGATGGTGGAAATAATAGTAGAAATAGCAAGCATCATAAAGATCGATTTCAATGCTATTGAAAAGTTCCAGTAGCCACCATTTGCTTTCCGAAGAGCGAAAGCGAACAAGGCAGCGATGATAACAAAAACCGCTGTATTAACGATAAATGACATCGACATTACCCCCCAGAAGGAATTTAAGTCTTTGACAACAAACAGGACAATTAATCCTAGGATAAAAGAAATTATTCCCAATATGACACCATAGATAATACTTTTCTTTTTGTCGATTACCGCATCAAATCCTACATTACTTGGGTTGATTAAATCTGCCATAAAATTATTTATTATAATAAGTACTCATTATTTGATAAAGGGCAATATCAAAAGCTTTATTGGAAGACGCTTCAGCATATTCCTCAAATTGCTTTTCAGAGGGCTTAAATTCACTAAAAAAGCTCATAATAGGATAGAAAAGTTCAAATACCTCGCTTTTTGGATTTATTCCTTTACCGACTTTCGCGATTTCAGCATATGGACTATCGACCACAATTTGATTGGCAATGATATCTTCATAAATTTCATGCTCGTCTTGAAATTCGTCTTCATCAACCAGTAAAAACTCTTTTAAGAAGTCATCCAATTCAGGTTCAATCTCATCGTCTTTACATTCCCCTAAATAAAGAAAGATATTCAATAATTCAGTCCCACGATCGATGGTTTCATCTTCGATTGCTTCCCATTCTTCTGAATCCAAATAATCATCTTCCAGCTTCAATACATCGTTGGAGAAAAAATTCATCAATAAAAGATCAACATATATTTCGCGAAGTTCGTCAAACAAAGGATAGTCATCGAAAGACTGATCCAAGAGTTCTAACTTTTCCAAATAGCTTACTTCGGTGTTGAATACGCGAATAATCTTTTCAAGGAATTCCGGGGCTGTCGAAATTCCATCAACCTTGCCATAATTTAATATACCTGCCTCAACGGCTGCTTTAATATTTGCTTCCATGGTTTTTAATCGTTTTTAATAATTTGACTATTATTGATGACCAATTCGACAGCACCGTTTAAGGTCTTTCCGAATAAAGGTGAATTTTTTGATTTGGATTTATTGGTTTTCTCATCGAAATTCCATGCTTTCGATGTGTCAAATAAAACAAGATTGGCTTCTGCTCCCTCTTCAATCTGAGGTACTTCAAGTCCTAAAATTTGCCTTGGTCTGACGGACAGGCTATTTACAATTTGTTCTTCGTTCAATCCGGCACGAATCAACAGCGGCAGCACTGTCTGCAAACCAATAATGCCATTTTTAGCAATATGGAATTCGACATTTTTGAATTCTATTTCTTGCGGTGTATGTTGCGAGACAACAGCATCAATAGTTCCATCCTTGATTCCTTTAAGTAATACCTTAAGATCTGCTTTCGTTCTTAATGGGGGGCTAACCTTGTAATTGCTATCGAAACCAACAATATCTTCGTCAGTAAACACCAATTGATGTGCGGCAACATCGCAAGTGACTTGAAGACCTTTTGCTTTTGCTTTTTTTATCAGATCAACAGCTTCTGGTGTGCTTATGGAAGCAAAATGAATAGGAGCTCCTGTATATTCTGCTAGATAGAGGTCGCGCGAAACCATTAATGATTCGGCAAGGTTTGGAATGCCCTTCATACCTAAATAAGTACTCATAGCCCCTTCATTCATCTTGTTTCCTCCTGCCATCGACTCATCTTCAGCATGCGAAAAAATTAATCCATTAAACCCCTTAGCATACAACAATGCTCTGCTCATTAGTCCCGCTTGTTGAACACTCCTGTTTCCATCACTAAAAGCAACAGCCCCGGTTTGCTTCATATCAAATAATTCGGCCAATTCTTTGCCTTCTCTCTTTTTGCTGATAGCACCAATAGGATGTACATCCACAATATTTCCTTTCGCAGTATTGACAATTAGAGCGACCTCTGAACGGCTTTGAATAGCTGGCTCGGTATTAGGCATCACGGCTACCCCAGTGAAGCCACCTGCAGCTGCTGCTGCTGTTCCGCTTAAGATATCTTCTTTGGTTTCTAGCCCAGGCTCTCCAAAATTAGCATGTAAGTCAAAAAAACCAGGCGCTAAAATTTTTCCGGAGCCATCGAGGGTCTCACGATCTTTATCCGCTAATTTGACAGATTTTCCAATCTGTGCAATCTTTCCCTCTTCAATAAATACATCCACTTGCTGCTGATGAAATTTATTTCCAGGTAAAATTACTTTAACAGAAGTAATCAATAAGCTTTTCATATATGATTGTGATTGAAATTAAAAGGATACAAAGTTTTAATCGAAGCACGTAGCTTGTGCATCGTGAACAGGTGGAAAGGCGCTTTATCACTATAAATCATATAGCTATAAATAACTTTTTCGCTTGATGCTTGTGATTGCTTCATTTCGAGAAACAAAGTTACAAAATACAAATTTATTAAAGAACATTAAAAATAGATTTCGGCATCGATTACCTAGGAATTTTCTCCCCACTGATAATGCTTAAAGTCGAATCCGGCAAGACTCAAAATACGATCGACAACGGTTTCTGCTACCTCTTCAAGCGTCTTTGGCAAACTATAAAATGAAGGCGATGCCGGACAAATGATGCCACCTGCCTCTGTCACCAATTTCATATTCTGAATGTGAATGATACTTAAAGGTGTCTCACGTGTAACCAAAATCAGTCGTCGCCGCTCTTTTAAGATGACATCAGCAGCGCGTGTTGTGAGATCTGAGGATATGCCATGCGCTATTCGCGACAATGTACCCATCGAACAAGGACATACAATCATGGTATCATAGCGAGCGGACCCCGATGCAAAAGGAGCAAAAAAATCTCCTTTATCATAAAATTTGAAAGGTACATCCTGGTAACTTTCATCGCCTAATTCCGCACGCCATACATCCTTCGCATTATTCGACATAACAATACCAACTTCCGCGATTTGTGTTTTTAATACCAACAGCTTCCTAAGTAAAACTTTAGCATAAATTGAGCCACTAGCTCCCGTAATGGCTATAACTATCTTCCTTTTAGACATCTCTTTTAAAATATAAAACAAAGCTATAAAAAAAGGGTCGCAGTGAGAAACACCCGACCCTACATCTACCTATGAAAAACATGCCCTTGGGAGGGGCTTAACAAAAGTACATCTACTTTTTAATTTACGGAAATATTATGTGCATTACTACACATTTGTGTATATAAAAAATCAAAAAATAGGCTCTTTGGGCTATTTCGATTTCAATACACCTTTTAAAAAAGCTAAGCTCTCACTTTTAATTCGGATATGGATCGTCACAAATTATCAATAATTTCTCCATTCAAACATTTATTGTCATGAATAAAGTTTATTTTAGTAAAGAATTTAGACAATTAATAAACACATGAGCCTCTCTATTTTAGAACAATACATAGAACAAGGAAAAAGCCACGACATTGATCTGTTATTAATTGGAAATCCAGAACTTTTACAGGAAACAACAAGTCATGGGATTTCGCCACTTCTATTAGCATGCTATTACAACAAACCTCAGATCATACGGGTACTTTTACAACATACCAAGTCCATGACTATACATGAGGCTTGTGCTGCAGGATTAACATCCTATCTTGAGGCTATTATTTCGCAGGTCCCTTCTGTAATCAATGAATGGTCATCGCAGGGTTTTACGCCATTGACCTTAGCTACATATTTCAACAAAGTAGACATTGTTCGTTTATTGCTATCCAAACGTGCAAATCCAAACACCGTAACCAAAAATGAACAACTCACTACAGCATTGCATATTGCCGCCTCAAACAACAATGAAGAAATTGGGAAATTGCTTATCGATGCGGGCGCCAATGTCAATGCTATTCAGGCCACAGGCGAAACTCCGCTTCATTTTGCTGCCCAATATGGTAACATCGATTTTATCGTTGCCTTACTTGAAAATGGAGCAGACACAAGAATAATCAATAGTGCCGGATTATCACCAATGGATCTAGCGTATGAAAAAGGTCATAAAGAGATTGCAGAAATTTTAAAAAACTAGCTACCTTTTAAAATCTCCATACCGATTCTGCACTGAAGACAACGTTTCCTATCGCAGTAAAACTGCTTCAGCTGCAACATTCCCTGCGTCTTGCCTGCATCTTTAACATCCCAATCATATTTAGCAAATTGCCGCACGATATTATTTTTTTCAGCAGGAAGCTCCTCCAATAACTGTAAAGCCTTTTCAATATAGGACTGAATGCCAAAATATTTTCCATATGAAAAAAGGAATACGACAACTACATTAATTACCAGAAGATCAACAGTTTCTTTCCCGATCCAAGCACATTTTTTAGCTTTGTCTTTTGTGCCTAAACAAAAATGTGATTCCCAAAAATCACCTGAAGGTTCTATTTTAAACAATTCTCTCGCCGCCTCCAAGCTATCTACGGCCAAAAGCTTTGCCACCCCCAACTCGTTCTTACTGAATAAAACAACTAACTGAGCAATCCGTCGTTCGGGGAAATTGTAAGGTCTCATCCTCAACCTCTTCCATACACCAAAAACGATTTCTATATCGTGAATATGCTGTTGGTATTTAAATTCGTCTACTAATCGCTTCACATACCCACTAGTTGGTCTACTGAGCAATAAACCACTGATACCAAAAAAAATAGCTTCCGTTTTAAATAAGTTTGAACGGTATTTTTTTAGAATATGCAAAGGCAGTTTTTCACCGAATTCTTGAAAAGTATCAGCGTTAACTTTTAACCCCATAGATCTACACATCCATACCCAGAAGGTTTTTTCCCAATCAGTGTCAAAATGTTTCAGAATTACGAAAATCCGCTGAACTTTCATTTCCAAACGCTCAATTGACAGGGTATTCAGCCACATTGATTTTTTTAAGATATTGATAGGCCTAATCTGATACTCGCATGGAATCCAGCTTTTGGTATTCATCATATTGGCATATTTTTCCAATAAATTTTTATCTACGTAGTTCGAAAGTAGTAAAGTAGGAATAGATGTTCCATCATTTCGGTAGATAACTTTATCATTTTTCCAAACAACATGTAAGATCACGTTATTGTAAGTGACATCTTCTTGATGAGCATGTCGATCCCAATCTGATGATTGAACATGTATTTCTACATGACCAAACCAATCCTTATCTCCATATCTAATGTGCGACATGAGAAAATCGGGGCCAGAATCTGTATTGTATTGCCCCACTTGAACGACGGCTAGGGCCCCACCATCTGTGGAATTTAACCCATTTGCACGGAATAGCCGAAGTTTCCAGATAAACTGCATTAAGTTTTCTGTAACTAACATAATTGTAATTTTAAGAATTCAACTAACCGGCTATGGCTTATAATTCCCTAAATATACAAAAATTACTGTTTCTTATAGATCTTTAAAATATCATTGGAAACTAATTTACTTTCTAGTATTTGCCCCTTGAATAGAGGAGCCTTAATCCCGCTCGATAAATTCGTTTCAGACTCGAAGACCCTGGCCTCATCCCACAGCCCCGCATCTATAAACATTTGCAGGGTTGCTCGCCCGCCTTCTATGATTATAGATTGAATATCCATTAAATAAAGTTGATAAAGGATATTTTGCGGTAGATACAGACCATAATTTTCAAGCTCAATATACTTAACATTTGCTATCCAATCTGTCTTTTTAGCATTAAACACAATAGTATCGGCCTGACTATCGAGAATATGTGCATCCAGCGGAATGGCAAGATCCCTGTCTAAAAGAATACGCAATGGATTTTTACCCTTCCACTTTCTCACGCTCAGACTGGGATCATCTACAACTGCGGTATTTGTACCAACTAAGATAGCATCCTCTTCTGCTCTCCAACGATGAACGAGCTGTTGGCTTGCGGCATTACTGATCCAAACCTGCTTATTTTTTTTCCCTATAAAACCATCCCTGGTTTGCGCCCATTTTAAAATAACATATGGGCGGTATTGACCAATACGGGTAAAAAAACGACGGTTGAGCCAAACGGCTTCTTTTTCGAGCAGACCGATTTCAACTTCAATACCTGCTTCGCGCAGTATCTGCACTCCTCTACCATTGACTTTGCCGAAGGGATCCAAACATGCTATAAAAACTTTCAAAGGTTTTAGCTCAGCAATCATATTGGCACAGGGGGGTGTCTTCCCATAATGCGCACAAGGCTCGAGGCTGACATAAAAATTACTTCCTTCGATAAGCTCCTTTGCTTTTTCACCATACCTTTGCATAACCTGTTGTACAGCATTGACTTCAGCGTGCGGTCCACCGTAAGGAGAAGTATACCCTTCACCGATAATTTTACCGTCCAAAACAATGACTGCCCCAACCATTGGATTGGGACTTACTGAACCCGCCCCCATTTGGGCGAGTTCCAAACAACGATGCATATATTGCTTGTGCATATCCATAGATACAAAGCTATGAAAATCGTACCTTTGACACATGAAAATACTTCAAGATTTCGAATTATTATTTCAACATGAGCTTCAGGGGTTATATGATGAGGATGAAATAAAAGCAATATTCTTAGTGGTTGTTGCCGAAAAGTTTGGGTTAAATAGAACCAATTATCAATTGAGAAAAACAGATATCGTCAAGGAGGCGGATAAGGCTGAAGTACTTAGCATCCTTCAGAATCTAAAAAAGCACAGACCTATACAGTACATACTCAATAAAGCAGATTTTTATGGTGAAGTTTTCCAGGTCAATGAATCGGTCCTCATTCCACGCCAGGAAACTGAAGAACTTGTCGATCTGATCATCAAAAACCACAAATCTTCTCAAAACCTAAAAATTATAGATATCGGAACTGGCTCTGGCTGCATCCCGATCACCTTATCAAAGCATCTCAATAATGCCCTAGTAACAACGATAGACATCTCAAAAGAGGCGATAAAAACAGCACAAGAAAATGCTAAGAATTTAAAAACTCAGGTTCAATTTATCAATGCGGATATATTTGAATGGGAATACATTTTCTCCGACCAACATTATAATATCATTGTATCCAATCCGCCCTATATAACCCCGGGAGAAAAGCAGCATATGAATCAAAACGTATTGGCTCATGAACCTGAGCTCGCATTATTCATTGAAGAAAGCGCTCCATTGATTTTTTATGATGTTATTTCATCCTTTGCTTTGAAACATTTAACCCCAGATGGAGATCTATATTTTGAAATCAATCAATATCTCGGTCCAGAAATGAAGGAACTTATGGTCAAAAAAGGATTTGAACAGGTCAAACTCATAAAAGATATCAATGGAGCAGACCGAATAATCCATGCAAAAAAAGCGCGATAAAAAAATAATCCGTTTATTTATTAAGCAGTTAAGGCCTTTTCGTCGAAATTTGCACGCTATAATTTGGCATATATCAAAAGAAATTCTACCTTTGCATCACTTTCAAAAACAGAAAGGATTCCGTAGCTCAGCTGGTAGAGCAATACACTTTTAATGTATGGGTCCTGGGTTCGAATCCCAGCGGGATCACTAAAGAAGAGCTAATCGCAGGATTAGCTCTTCTTGTTTTAAAGATATTAGGATTCGAAAGAAGGGTCGGCCGGGTTCGATCCAATGGAGGCTCAGGGGCGTGCTTGGGAAATGAGGGGCTGAGCCAATCCCAGCGGGATCACTAAAGAAGAGCTAATCGCAGGATTAGCTTTTTTTGTTTAACACTTGCGGAAAACTTCTTTTTCATCAACAACGCTTTTCTTGATCTCCATTTGAAAACATGTTTTTTATCTTATCTTTATAATTTCAAGAATTTTCGGGCTTAATACATTAAAAACACTAACCGATAATTCAATAATAATTCTAGCGCTATCTTACCATCTATTGACGCTAGAACAATTACAATCAATGAAAGAGGATCGAGCACATGAAGAGATTTACGTTAAAAGAGATTGGCCGACAGTTAAACCTATCTCCAGGAACCATTTCCAAAGCACTAAACGATAGCCATGAAATTAGCGCAGAAACAAAAAAGTTAATTTTAGATTTCACGCAGAAAATTAATTATATACCAAATTTCTCCGCAAAAAGCTTAAAAACGGGGCGATCAAACACCCTAGCGATCATTGTTCCATTTATCTCAAGCTCTTTTTTCTTTGATTTTTATGAAGACATCTCCCTCATTTTATCACAGACGAATTATAAACTCATCCTCTTGCAGACATTTAACGATGAGAAAAAAGAAAAGGAAGCACTGGAACTTTGCATACAAAGCAATATCGAAGGAATAATCATTTCTCCTGTAAAAAATGATTCAAGTTTATCACTCTTGTTTTATATCATGGAACAGATCTGCCCTGTGATTATTTTTGACCGGATAAACCATCAACTTGACACCTTTAAAATCGGAATCCAAAACAACAAAGTCATCTATCAAGCAACAGAAGAAATGATCAAAAACAAACGCGAAAATATCATTCTTTTATTATGCAAAGATATCGGTGGAAATGTAAGCAGAATAAAAGGATATAAAGATGCCCTCTTTAATGCCTCTATTCCTTTTAAAGAAGAAAATATTGTTGAAATATCCTACTCAAGCCCAAAAGATAATATCGATGACGAACTGGAAAGCAAAATAAACACGTTATTAAATAAGCCCTCCGCTCCAAATGCACTCCTCTCAACGACAGACACCTTGTCGCTAAAAGTTTTGCACATATTAAATAAATTAGAGGTGAAAATTCCTGATGACATGAACTTAATTGGCTTTAGCAACACCCCTTTTGCCAACAGCCTCAACCCATCTTTAACAACAATCACCCAGCCAACACAGCTTATGGCAGAAAAATCAGTAGAGCTTCTCTTGCAGATGTTAAAGAAAAAAAACAAAAAGAATTATTTCGAATTCGAGACGTATTTTTTGGACTGCAGTATCGAACACCGAAAATCTACATCATCCCTTTAAAGAAAAGGTCAAAACCCCACTATGGAATTTTGACCTTTTCAGAAAATACCGATCTCTACTATTAACGATCGACCGCAACATCCACCAATTAAACCTTACTTAATCAATGATCGCAATGCATGGACAGGCAAATCTATTTTAGTATCATTGGATAGATTCCCGTTCAATGTTCCCCATTGCATACTATCTAAACGGACAGATGATTTTCCTTCAGTTTTGATATTCAGAAGACCAACTTTGGCTTCAGGTCCCTTCCTATTGAAATAAACTTCTGAATTGTTTGCCACAATATCTGCACTTTGATAATTCGTACGCGGAAGTCCCAAAACACTATTCGTTGTGTTAACAAATAAACGACCGACAAGAGAATTCCCCTTACTGTCCGTCCCGCCAAGATCATCAATAGTGGAATTTGTCAGGTTCAGATTCAATGTATTTATAACGGATTTCTCCGCAAGGGAAAATACCTCAACGCTATCACCTACGACAGTCAACTCGTTCAACCTGGCGGACAACTCGTTAATATCCGCATTTTTTAATTTTAAAACCTTAAGATCAGGTGAAAAAATATAGATCGACTTATACCCCCCCTCTCCTCCTGATAAAAGATCCAAGGTAAGATTGCCAGATTGATCGACATTCGCTTTCACAAAGTCGGCTTGACTTTTATTAACTTTAACCATAAACTTATCGCTTTTCACCCAATACAACCCTACACCGCTTGCATTGGTACCTACAATATAAAGCTTATCGAAAGCTGCCAAGGGGAACGACCGGTAATAAACATCCTTTGCACCTGGCTTGGATACCTCCTGCTCAACATCAGCATTATATTTTTTCGCATCCACTCGATTTATACGAACAAGGTAGGACGCGACAAGCATCGGAACCGCGAATAAGCCTATTGCTAATCCCATTATTATTTTTGTACTTAATTTCATGACTCATTTTGATTAAAATTCTGACTTACAAACCGTCTATAACGTTGCTCTAACTCATCCAGACCGATTTCCAATAAATAAATATTACGAAAAAACAAGGGAAGATCTTCTTCTAGAAAAATTGCCTTTCTATATAACTTCACATTCTTCACCGATTCTTGTGTCAGAAAAAAACCGATCCCGCGCTTATTAGCTATAATTTCTTTCTGCTGCAACATATCATAGGTCCGCATAACAGTATTGGGGTTAACCTCCATCTGAACTGCCAATTCCCTTACTGAGGGGAGTTTTTCATCCACTTTCCAGGTTGCCAGTAGAATATGATCACATACGTACTCAGCAATCTGAAGGTAAATGGCTTTATTTGCATTGAACTCCATATTAAATCTCCTTTTCTTTCAACCTTAAAAAAGCAACCGCCCAAATCATTATGGCAAGCAACACTCCTACAGCGCCGATCAATGCAAAAATATGATTTGAATCAGACCAATAGTTATTATCCATTGTACCTACGGTATCCTGGGTCTGAGTCTTCATTAAGTAAACAAAAAGACACATCCAAACTACACAGTAAAGCACAAGAAAAATAGCCGTCTTTACATATTGATAGTTTTGGTAGACGATCCCACCAAGTAAGAAAATTGCATTCAGAAGAATTGGTACAAAACAAAAATAATAAGCCGGTTCAGGGTATTGGACCTTGAAAAAGTATTGCCATAGATCCACTCTGATCGTTTCTCCTGATGGCTGTACTTCATTTACAACCACAGAACCAACGCTCCTCAAATAAGAAACAAATGCCAAATCAATCAAATAAAAGACCAATAAGTATGAACCAATACTCACGACAACCGTATAGAATAAGCTGACCAGAAACTTTTCCAATTGTGACGCTGGAATCATCAGCTCAAAAATCGCCCGGGTCTTCTTCCCTAAATCAGCAAAATAACTGCTCGAGATAACCGTTACAAAAATGAGTCCCAAGATACAAAACAACGGTGCTCTGAAATTTAGCAACGAGTAAGCAGTCTGATTTTTGATCCCATCATAATTTGATCCCAAATTAACTGCATAAAAACCAAAAATTATCCCGGCAATAATCCCTATTGACATCAGATAAATTCGCCCAAAACCAATCCATTGTCTTCGAATCAGTCCAAAAAAACGTGTAGAATTAAATAGATTTGACATATTCATGATGTTTAATAAGGTCCGTAATTTTTTCCTTGCACTGTAACACTGCATTAAATAGCAACTCCAAATCCAGTTTCGAATCTTCTGCCGCCGAGTTTGGGAGAATAACATTAAAACCGCCTACTCCTTCTTCGGAATAGAGTGTATCCAAAGGCAACTCTCTTACTTTTTTAAAGCATAAGCGATCAGTAATCACATGCATCGGAGCGTTTAGTGCAACCTTATGATCATCAAGTAAAATAACAGCATCAATAAGATTATCCAGATCACGCACCTGATGTGTGGAGATAATTACACATCGATCGTCAGTAATGGCAGAAGCCATGATCTTTTGAAACTGAACCTTAGAAGGAATATCCAAACCATTCGTTGGCTCATCCATGATGATCAATTTTGTGTTAGACGCTAAACCGAAAGAAATAATATATTTCTTTTTCTGTCCATAACTCATGTTTGCTAATTTTTGCTCAATGGGAATATCGAACTCACGAATAAGCTGATCAAAATATACCTGATCGAAGTTGGAGTAAAACCCTGCATTAGCCTTCAGAAACTGTTCTGATTTTACGGCAGGGAGATAAAACTCTTCCGGAATAAAACTAATCTCCCTTAACAAGGAAGGTTCCCTTCGATTAGGGTTATGCCCCAGCACATCAACCCGTCCCGAAACTGGATATACCAAACCGGCAATATTCTTGAGCAAAGTTGATTTGCCAGCACCATTCTTTCCCAATAGCCCATAGATATGCCCCTGCTTCAATTCAAGATCCATATGAAGAAAAAGGAGCCTTGATTTACTATAGCTGAAATTTAGATTTTGGATAGTAACCATACTACTGTATTATTTAATTAATACACTAATATAGAAACGTATTTTGTATAATTCCAAAAATATTTTAAAAAACACAGGCAGAGCTTTGCTTACGCTCAGGCATTATTTTAATTTAATAGCGCAGATCGGACATATGAAAACATAAACACTCAGTTTATGTAATAAACTTAATATAATGACAAACAGATATTTATTAAAAAAAATTATGAAATTCGTAATCAAATAAATCGTCATTTCGCTCGATGCGCATCATCCTCAAAAAAAACGCAAATCGCAAGTACCTTCAAAAACCCAAAATAACCGCATTCTAAGCTAAAACAAATCAAAATCACACCAAACCTTTCGGGAATGACAAACATCACCTCAAAGAGGCTCAAAACAACTAAAAATAGGACGCACAGCCCCATTATTAGTTATTAACGAGCAAATGCCTTCGTTCTCGATCACTTAGACGGCCTATTTGGTCCAGCTAATCGTTATTCTCCGCCTAATAGATAAACGTCGAATTAAACATAACAACAGCATTAACCAAGAGTTAAAAAAAACGCAAAACAATCTAATAACCAAAACAATAAAGTACTTATATAAACAATAAATACATATAAATATGACACCCCTTGAACAACAGATTAGTCAACTGATGACAAACAGCCGTTTATTTTATGCGATGCTATTGCTTAAAATAGCTTTAAATCTATTTTATTACCATCTTTGTCTGCATGATGAATTACATTTATCCTTTCATTCTAGCGATGCATTCTTTTTGGAGATGGGAGGTACTGATTGTACTAACGATTAGTCTCGTGAACTTTTTTTACAAAAGAAAAAAGGAACTTCCATTCTCCCCTACCGATCAATTTCTTGTAAAAACTACGGTTATTTCTTTTTATATTCAGCTAGTTTTAGGTTTTAGCCTCTATGTACTGAGCCCCATCACACAGTACTTCCTGCAACATTTCGACGAGGCTGTTCACCTCAGGCAAATTCGCTTCTTTGGCATGGAACACAGTAGCATGATGATTATTGCCGCAATCTGCTTAACATTAGGTGCCCTTAAAAGCAAAAACGCCGATACAAACGATCGACGTTTTAAAATATTATTAATCTGGTTTGGACTAGCTCTCCTGATCGTTCTTAGCTCCATTCCCTGGGAATTCTCACCGCTGACAAGCAGACCTAGTTTTCGATCATTTTAATTAGCTATTTTGCCAGTTGGCTTTTCTTTTATTTCGCATTGCATCCATCCCCTCTTTGAAATCATTGGTTTTACGCAAATCTGCCAAGCTCTCTAAGAGAAAGTTATACTTATCATCATAATCTTGCTCTTTTAATTTTCGCAGTGTTACAAATCCCCGTGATATAGCCAAGGGAGCATTTTCCAAAATCGTCCTTTTCAATTCTGTCAATACTGTTTCTTCGGGATCCAGCATGCCATACAAGATTTCCTTTTCCAAAGCCTCCTCAGCAGAAAAAGACCGACCGCTGATACAGAGATCCATCGCTTTTCTTTCAGGCATGTATTCTGTAAGCAACGCTAACACCTGAAATGGAAAGAGCCCAATTTTCACTTCAGGCAAAGAAAAACGTACCTGAGGGAGAGCAAACAGATACGTACAGGATAATGCTATCAAAAAACCACCTGCAATAACATCGCCCCTAACAACACAGATTGAAGGCTTATCTAAACAGGCAAATATTTCTGCCAGTGACTTTTCAACCTTGGGAATTGTCGAATTTCCAATATCTACCGTAGGGTCCTCAAAAGCTTTAAGATCCATACCAGCACAGAACACCGGACCTTCAGCCTCTATTTGTACTAAACGAACATCAGGATTGCTATTCGCCAGATTCAATGCATAGGCTATCTCGCTCACCATTGTCGGACTAAAAGCATTTCTTTTATCCGAACGGGCTAAGGTCAAGTTGAACACATGCCCCTCAACGTGCACTTTAATAAAATTCAGTTTTTCCATCTACAAAATCATTTGTCTGAAGCTATGCTCCAATCCGATTATTTCAGCATCAGTTCCTCGTCCAAAATAATGCAACAAGAGTTCTGAAGGTATATTACCAACCAAATCATCTTTTGCAAATGGACAGCCGCCATAACCAAGCAATGCGCCTTCAAATTTACGGCAACCTGCGAGGTAAGCTGCTTCAATCTTTGCAAGACTTTCCTCTCGCCTTGCATGAAAATGTGCACCTACTTCCAGAGTTGGAAAACGAGATTTAACAAAACTAAATAATTCCGAAATCTGATTTGCATCGGCTTCTGAAGTTGTGTCTGCCAAAGAAAATTCCCGGATACCCAGATCGCATAATTTTCCAATCCACTCTTCTACAAAAAGTGGGGACCAAGGGTCACTATATGGGTTTCCAAAAGCCATGCTAATATAGACGACTAGAGATTTATCCTGCGAGTCGGCCAAAGCTTTCATTTCTTTCACCTGCTGATAAGAAGCCGCCAAGCCCATATTGGTATTTCGAAGTTGAAATGTTTCCGATATTGAAAATGGATACCCTAAAAAGTCGATTTTCTCCTCTAGAGCTGCCTCCTGCGCGCCCCGAAGATTGGCGACAATGGCCAATAACTTCACTTTTTCATTCTTTCTGATTCCTTCTAGGACTGCTTTTGTATCCGCCAACTGCGGAACTGCTTTCGGCGAAACGAAAGATCCAAAATCAATAACATCAAACAGCTCACTTTCGATTAACGTATTGATATGTTTAATTTTCTTATCTGTCTCAATAAAGTTATGAAGCCCTTGAACAGCGTCTCTTGGGCAATCAACCAATACAACTTGATCCCTCATCATTATGCTATAAAATATCTTTCTCAATCTCTCTGGCGATCACCATTTTCTGAATACTTGAAGTCCCTTCACCTATGGTACATAGTTTAGCATCTCTAAAAAACTTCTCGGCAGGATAGTCCTTTGTAAATCCATAACCACCAAAGATCTGCACAGATTCATTCGAGACACTAACAGCAGCCTCCGACGCATAAAGTTTAGCCATCGCTCCAATTTTAGAAACACGGTCCCCATGATCCTTTAAATAGCCCGCCTGCCTCGTTAACAATTCGCTTGCCTCTACTTGTGTAGCCATATCTGCAAGTGCAAAAGAAACTGCCTGAAATTCGTAAATCTTTTTCCCAAATTGCTCACGCTCGTGTGCATATTTCAGCGCACACTCGTAAGCTCCGCGGGCAATACCCAAAGAAAGTGCCGCAATCGAAATACGTCCGCCATCCAATAATTTTAAAGCCTGCACAAAGCCCTGCCCTTCCTCACCGATGAGTTGATCCCGATGAATCCGACAATTATCAAAAAAAAGACAGGCAGTTTCTGAGGCACGCATCCCCAATTTATTTTCTTTCTTTCCCGCAGTAAATCCAGGTGTACCTTTCTCAACAATGAAAGCCGACATCCCTTTTTTATCCCCCTTAGCCCCAGTTCGTGCAATAACGACAGCAACACTTGAACTGATGGCATGCGTGATAAAATTTTTAGAACCATTTAACACGTAATGATCACCATCTCTCTCCGCAAATGTCGTCATTCCACCGGCGTCAGAACCGGAACCGGTTTCTGTAAGCCCCCAGGCACCGATCCATTCAGCTGTCGCCAACTTTGGAAGATAATGTTTCTTCTGTTCTTCACTGGCAAAGCTCAATATATGATTTGTGCACAAGGAATTATGCGCCGCCACAGAAAGCCCGATTGAACCACATACCTTGGAGATTTCATCCAAAACGGTAATGTATTCCTGATACCCGAGCCCTGACCCGCCATATTCTTCAGGAACGATTACTCCCATGAAACCGTGTTCGCCTAACTTTTTAAAAACTTCTATTGGAAATATTTGGGCTTCGTCCCATTCCATCACATAAGGTTTGATATGATACTGTGCAAAATCTCGTGCACTTTGTCTGATCATATCCATTTGTTGTTTATTTTCAATAAACATAAGCATGAATATTAAATTTACAATCGGTAATTCAATTCAAATATATCAAAATAATTAGGAATAAAATTGCAAATATTTTAAAATTTTATTTTAAATTTATCTAAAAATAAGAAATTCTTAATTTAACAGTTTTTAAAACCAAGATTATAAATTATGAAGGAGCTACTCGCATTACTTCGCCAAAAAAGAGAAAATTTAAAACTAGGTGGTGGCATCGATAAAATAAAAAAACTGAAAGAAAAGGGCAAAATGACAGCCTGGGAACGAATAGAATATCTACTGGACCCAGACCGAGAATATTTGGAAATAGGCATGTTTGCCGGCGAAGGAATGTATAAAGAACATGGTGGATGCATTAATGCAGGCTGTGCAGCGGTACTGGGCTATGTAAAATCCAAACTATGTGTCATCGTCTCCAACGATGCAACCGTAAAAGCAGGAGCCTGGTTCCCTATTTCTGCCAAGAAAAATCTACGCGCACAAGAGATTGCCATGGAAAACAATCTTCCAATTATTTATTTGGTAGATTCTGCAGGCGTGTTTTTACCGATGCAGGATGAAATATTTCCCGATAAAGAACACTTTGGCCGCATATTCCGTAACAATGCCCGAATGTCATCCATGGGAATACCTCAAATTGCAGCAATCATGGGAAGTTGCGTGGCAGGAGGCGCTTATCTCCCTATTATGTCCGACTACGCCTTTATCGTCGAAGGAACAGGCTCTGTATTTTTAGCAGGCCCATACCTGGTCAAATCTGCGATAGGTGAAACCGTAGACGCTGAAACACTCGGCGGAGCTTCTACACATTCGGAGATATCCGGCGTGACAGACAATAAATTTCCCGACGACCAAAGTTGTTTAGAGGCTATAAAAAATGTTATCGATAAAATCGGTGGAAATCCAAAAGCTAATTTCGATAGAAAGATAAGCCTACCCCCAAAAACTGATCCGAGTAAAATAGTAGAGATTCTTCCCGAAGACAGGACAAAACCTTATCGCATGCAGGATATCCTGAATGCAATTGTAGACGCAGAGACTTTCGAAGAATACAAACCCGATTATGGGAAAACCATTGTATGCGGCCTTGCCCGCATAGATGGCTGGGCTGTCGGGATCGTTGCTAATCAACGCGAGATCATTAAAGCCAAAAAACCTGGCAAAACCATGGAAATGCAGATGGGCGGAGTTATCTATAGTGATTCAGCAGATAAGGCGGCGCGCTTCATCATGAATTGCAACCAGCAGCGCATTCCACTTGTTTTTTTTCAGGACGTCACTGGTTTTATGGTAGGGAGCCGATCTGAACAAGGGGGGATTATCAAAGATGGCGCAAAAATGGTCAATGCAATGGCCAACTCCGTAGTCCCAAAATTTACATTTATTGTCGGAAACAGTTATGGCGCAGGAAATTATGCAATGTGTGGAAAAGCGTATGACCCACGACTAATCTACGCCTGGCCTACCGCCCAAATGGCAGTCATGAGCGGTGCCGCAGCAGGCAAAACACTGTTTCAAATCCAAGAATCAGCTTTAAAGGCCAAAGGTCAAGAAATTAATGAAGAAGAGAAAAACGACCTCCTTAAATCCATCGAAGACCGGTACAACGAGCAATTGAGTCCATATTACGCTGCTGCAAGACTATGGGTTGATGGAATTATAGCACCTGAAGAAACACGAAAAGTTATCAGCATGGGAATTGAAGCTGCCAACGAAAAACCTATCTTAGACCGGTATAATGTAGGTGTTATACAGGTCTGAGTGGAGTAAAGTTAAATTCGAAAACCCCTCAAACGGCAAACTTCGTCATCTGAGGGGTTTTTAAATTAGCTATTTTATAGCTATATTTAGGATCTTCTCCAGATTTTGCTAATCGCTTCAAAATCCAACAAAGATTCTCGATTCCGCATAATGTCTACTGACACCGCTTTTTCTACGGGTATCCCCGAAAAGATTTTTTTAATAGGCAGCTCCAGTTTTTTGCCGCTTAACGTATAAGGAATAGCCGCTACTTGAAAAATATCGTCAGGCACATGTCGCGGACTATATTGCTGCCGAAGCACCCGTTTAATCTCACCTTTTAACATGTCATTCAATAAGCCAGTGTCCAATTGAACAAAAAGCAACATATCAGATGATCCATTTTCATGATCTACGCAAATAACCAAACTATCCAAGACCCCCTCGGTTCTATTTAAAACATTATAGATCTCCGCAGTACCAATACGTATGCCGCCACGGTTCAGCGTTGCATCTGAACGCCCGTACATAATTACTCCATCATGGTCAGTAATCTTAATCCAATCACCATGGCTCCAAACACCGCTATATTTATCAAAATAACTATCGAAGTATTTTTTATTCGCCCCATCGTTCCAAAAATAGATGGGCATGCAGGGCATGGGAGCTAAAATAACGAGTTCTCCAACCTCCCCATAAAGTGGATGACCATTTTCATCAAACGCTTCTATCTTAGCTCCTAAGGTGCGGCATTGAATCTCCCCGGCATAAACATCACGCAACGTGCACCCCGAAAGAAAGGCGCTGCAAACATCTGTACCACCACTTAATGAGACAATTTGACTCTCTGGAAACTGTACATTTAACCATTCAAACACATCTGGTGGTAGTGGTGAGCCTGTCGACCCTATTGTTTTCGGCTGATAAGTCATGGATTTTAAATCTTGATCTTGACAGGAGATGAGATAAGCAGCACCAACGCCAAAATGATCCACTTTACTTTCTTGTGCAAACCTCCATAAACTCAATTTGTCGGGATAATTCGTAGCTCCATCATATATACACAATGTATTTCCCATTAAAAGGGCCGAAAGCGCATAATTCCACATCATCCATCCTGTAGTAGAATACCACATAAATCGATCGCCGTGTTGCACATTTTGATGCAGTCCAAGTGCTTTCATATGTTCCAGCAGCATACCACCAACTCCATGTGTAATGGCTTTAGGCTTCCCGGTAGTTCCCGAAGAATACAAAATCCATATTGGCGCATCAAAAGGCATTGCCGTAAATTGGAGCTTAACTTGTGTAAGATCCTTTTTCATAATCTCTTCCCAAATAGGATCATCAATCAAAACACAAGCCACTAAGGATGGTAGCCGCTGCGAAAGTTGCTGAATACTTTCCGCCTTTTCAAAAAGACGGCCATTATAGTAATAACTGGAATTTGCGAAGAGTACTTTGGGTTCAATCTGCTCAAAACGTTCCTGAATACTTGCCTGCCCAAAGTCGGGCGAACAACAGGACCAAACCGCACCGATGGAATTAGCAGCCAAAAATAACGCAACGGCTTCGATGCCATTAATCAATACACCAGCGACACGATCTCCACTTTGTACACCTAATTCTTTCAAATAGACTTGGAGTTTGAGAACCATGGATTCCAACTCAGTCCATGACACCTCTCTTTTAGCGTGCTGTTCAGATTGAAAAATTAATGCAGGACGCTTTTCCGTTGTGTTCCGAAATACGTGTTCAGCATAATTCAAGGTAGCCCCACTAAACCACTTTGTCCCAATAAAGCTTTTGTAATCTGCCGGTAACTCGACAATATTTGTAGGGGCTGAATGAAATTTTAAATTAAAATAGGCGGCTATACTCTTCCAAAAATTAGCCAGTTCCGTGGTTGACCATGCCCAAAGGTCCTGATAGGATGGAAAGAATAAGCCATGCTCATTCTCCACATATTGTTTAAACTTATTGATCTCAGCTAGAGATTTTTGCTCTTCTGTTGGGCTCCAGAGTAATTTTCCCATAATAGTTAGCTATAAAACGGTTATATCCAAACTTAGGTAAATTTACGTGTATATGCAATTTTAAATATTTCTGGCACCCCATGATTGCACAGCATATTTTTGGATTAAATACCAATGCTCAATTATAGCACTTCAATAGCTGTATTCATTTCTATCGGATGCCCTGTGCACAACAGTATTCTTCCTTGTTCAACTTCACGGTCTGTTAACACCTCATTATAGTCCATTCTTACTTTCCCCCTTGTACACTGCGAAATACACGTACTACACATACCGGATTTACAAGAATAAGGCAATTTAATTTTATGCTCCAGCCCTATATCTAAAATAGATTTATTGTAGGGAACCTCTAGATGATAAGTTTTACCTTGAAAAGATAGTTCGATGGCATAGGTTGTTCTATCGACTTCCTTTTCGGTCTCGTCATCATCATCCTCTTCATTTTCGGGCAATAGAAATGTCTCTCGTTTTATCTGATTGGAATCAAACCCCATCCCCAAAAGGGTAAAACGACATAAGTCCATATAAATCACAGGACCACAGGTATAAAACAAAGCATCTTCCTTATTTCCAAACAAATGATCGTTAACAATAGCATGTATATAGTCTCTATTTAACCTGGCTTTCATCAAGTATTTACTATTGGAGTAAATCCACACAATAGTTAAGCGATCAGGAAATCGATCTGCCCAGTGCTCCAATTCCGATCGGAACGGTGTTAACTCCAGCGTACTATTACTGTAAATTAAAACTATTTTGGACTTACTTTCAGCAAGAAGCGCTGTTTTCAGAATAGCATACAAGGGTGTAATGCCAATTCCTGCAGCAAACAAAAATAAGGTCCGAACCTTTTCCGGTTTGGGTTCATATACAAATAAACCCTGAGGTTCCATTGCATTGACGATATCCCCCTCCACAATAGTATGGTGGAGCAGTCGGGATATTTCCCCATTTTCGACACGCTTAACTGTGATACTTAAGGGCTCATTATTATCCGGCGAACTATTAAAAGAATAAGAACGACGTACCTCATGATCACCAAACACAAAAGAAAGTGTAATAAACTGCCCAGCTTTATAGTAAGGATAGTCTCCTGCTATAGACTCAAGCTGAAAAGTAAGGTTATTATTAGGTTGGGGGATGATTTTTGAAATCCTTAATGTATACATAGATCAAACTTAGCTAAATTTGATTTTATAAACAATTATAATTCTTTAGCCAACCTGTCCTATAACTGCCATGAAATGCCTTTAAAACAATAGAAATTAGGGGTAGCAAAATTACCGTACATCAAAATTCGAAACAAAGCATGCTGCTCTACAGATGAATTTATAACAATTTTGTTGTATTACAATTAACAGACAATTCTTGGACAATATTTGCAAAATTTCACGTTATATTTATATCAAAACTAATCACAATAAGATTATATGCAAACACGCAGAAACTTCCTTCAAAATGCAGCAAAAGCTACGCTAGGCATCGCTGTATCTGGATCAATATTACAAGATATTGCTTCCGCGAAAGCTACTGAATTACATGCCGCTACCTTAAAGTTTTCCCAAGTAAAATTACCATTCAGTTATGCCGCTTTGGAGCCTAATATTGATGCGTTGACGATGGAAATCCATTATACAAAGCACCATATGGCCTATATTAATGCCGTTAACGAAGCCATTCTTGCTGAAAACATCAAGGAAGCCTCAGAGGAGCAACTTCTAGCAAACATATCTAAGTACTCTCCAAAAGCAAGGAATAATGCTGGAGGAGCCTGGAACCATAACTTTTTTTGGGAAAGTCTGTCCGATAAGCCGAGCCAGCCATCCGAAAAATTATTGACTATGATCAATAAGACATTTGGTTCTCTAGACAAATTCAAAGAACAGTTTGCCGCTGCAGCAACCTCACGATTCGGTTCGGGATGGGCCTGGTTGCTTTTGGATGACTCAGGTAACTTAAAAATTAGCTCTACTCCAAACCAAGACAATCCTTTAATGGATGTTGCAGAGGTAAAAGGTATTCCCATTTTAGGTCTTGATGTATGGGAGCATGCTTATTACCTGCACTATCAAAACAAAAGAGCTGATTATATTAAAAATTGGTGGAATATTGTGAATTGGAAAAAAGTCAATGAAAGACTAGCATAAAAAAAGCTCGATTATTACTAATCGAGCTTTTTTTATATTCGCTATGAACCAACCTACCCTAGCTTTTCTTTTAATTTGTTGACCTGAAAGTCAACCAATTTTTGAAGCGGCCCAGAAGCGATCATTTTCATCATCATGTTGAGATCAGCATCTATGATAAAGGTTGCCTTTGTCACTGTATCAGCAATAACTTGCAATTCCCAACGAAGAGTTACGTCAAAAGGTGCCTTCTCTAAAGGAGTCAACTTAATAAGATGATTCTCAACACGCTCTTCTACGCGAAGAGCCAATTTTGCCATATTCTGTATTGTAAATCGCGCCTCGTCCGTAGTCGAAGACCAATTGTAGATATTTTCAGGCATCAACTGCTCATGATTGTTGAGATCCGCCAAAAACGCATACACCTCGCCGACATTTTTGTTGATTTCTGTTGTATTCTGAATAGTAGTCATAACGATAAATTAATCCTCTTTATTGAAAATTGTCGCCCCAAGTAGCCGGGTTCAATCGCCACATTTTCAAGATCTCAATATCCTCTTCCAATACATAACTATTTTCAGCAGCGACCTGAATCAAAGCATCATAATTACATAGACTGAAATAAGGACATTTTGCATCAGCAAAATTATCAGTAGCTTGTTGCAATCCATAAGTAAAAATAGACACCAAGCCAACAACATTGCAGCCAGCCTCACGTAACGCCTTTACAGCCACTAAACTACTCTTACCTGTCGAAATTAGATCTTCAATTACAACTACGCGTTGACCGCTAACTACTTCACCTTCAATTAAATTCTGACGACCATGATCCTTAGCTGAGCTTCTGACATAAGAAAATGGCAGTCCCAAATCCTGTGCTACCAAAACGCCTTGTGGAATACCTGCCGTAGCAACTCCAGAAATCATATCCACTGATCCAAACTCTTCTTGAATAAGCTTAGAAAGCTTTTGACGAATGTATGTACGAATCGCAGGATGAGATAAAGTGATACGGTTATCACAGTAAATTGGAGACTTCCAACCCGACGCCCATGTAAAAGGACTTTTAGGTTGCAATTTTATTGCTTTAATTTGCAATAAGGATTCAGCAACTTTTTGTTCAACCTCATTTAAATTATTCATGGCGCAAATTTATAAAATTTATATGAACGAAACCCTGCTAATTTTGGCAGATTTCGTCCCTTCAAAAACTAAAAACCCACAAACGGTTAGTTTTCAAGAGATTGACCTTCAAAAACTTTTCAAACAATCTGAAATTGATAAGGTTCCAAAAACATATCTCTACATCAACAAAGACTTTGAAACCGTGTTTCAAAACTTAAAAAACAAAATGAAGATTATTAAGGCAGCCGGGGGGCTTGTTAAAAACGGTGATGGAGATTATTTATTCATCTATCGCCTAGGGAAATGGGACCTTCCTAAAGGTAAAGTGGAAGATAATGAGAAAATGCGAGAAGCCGCAGTACGTGAAGTCGAAGAAGAATGTGGTATAAAAATTGACTATTTAGGGAAGAAAATTACGACCTCCTATCATACTTATTTTTTGCGTAACGGTGAATTTGTTCTAAAAACAACAAATTGGTATGAAATGGGTGTTAACAAAGTACCTAAATTGATTCCGCAAACTGCAGAAGATATCACAAAAGCAGAATGGCGTCATGTGGACCAATTTGAAGACATACGCAACAACACTTACCCTATTATCGAAAATATCCTAAAAAAGGCAAAATAATTTGCCTTTTTTAGGTTCATCTGACAGGAATAAAAAAGATCATGCCTATTTTTATGTTATGGAAAATATAACAGGAAAAAGAGCCTTAATTACGGGTGGTGCGCGAGGATTGGGGAAAGCTATTGCCTATGCATTAGCGAAAGAAGGTGTTCATATCGCGATTACCGGTAGAAATGAAGCTGCTTTAAAGGATACGGCCACGGAACTTGCCGAGCTGGGCACTGAGGTCACTTATGCCGTCTTTGACGTATCAAATTATAGTGCAGTACAGGAGGAGATCGAGCGATTGAAAAATACCTTCGGTAGCTTTGACATATTAGTTAACAATGCGGGAGTAGCATCGTTTTCCAGTGTGCTCGACATGGATGCTGCCGATTGGACATCGATCATTCAAACGAATCTCGTGGGTACGTATTTTGTTACAAAAACTATTCTTCCGCAACTGATTGAAAAAAATCAGGGCGATATCATTATGGTATCTTCGACAGCAGGATTAAATGGCGCAGCCACCACTTCCGCTTATAGTGCATCAAAGTTTGGCGTCATCGGCTTCGCCGATTCTTTAATGCGGGAAGTACGAAAACACAATATTCGGGTATGTACGCTAATGCCAAGTACGATTGCGTCGGATATGTCCAAAGATCTTGGACTTACCGATGGTGATCCAGAAAAAGTTTTACAGCCTGAAGATTTTGCAGCGTTGATCGTAGCCAACTTAAAGCTACCTAGACGAGCTATGCTTAAATCGGCTTCTTTATGGTCTACAAATCCGTAATGATCGAAAAGAAGGTAGGACGACCTAAATAGAAGCCTTTTAAAGGCTTCATATAATTATATATTAATGGTATTAAGGCAGGTGTGTTCTTTATTCCTGTCTCGTTTAAACAAGGAATTATGAGTCAATTATTTTCAACAATAAATATCGGAAGTATACTATTAAAGAATCGCTTAGTCGTTTCTCCGATGTGTCAGTATTCGGCAACAGATGGGTTGGCGAATAATTGGCACTTGGTACACTTGGGCCAGTTTGCAGTCGGCGGTGCTGCCGCAATAATACAAGAAGCAACCGCTATTACTGCTGAAGGCCGAATCAGTGATGGAGACCTTGGAATATGGGACGATTGCCACATCAACAAATTAAAAGAAATAACCGCGTTCATCAAAGAAAATGGCTCTGTCCCGGGGATACAACTAGCGCACGCTGGCCGCAAAGCAAGCAGCAATAAACCTTGGCTTGGCAGGAATCAATTTTCACCAACGGACCCTCAGGGCTGGCAAACGGTGGCTCCATCGCCCATCGCATTCCATGCGGGAGACCACGAACCACAAAAGCTCAGTATTGCTGCTATTGAAATATTGATTGAACAATTCGGAGCCGCAACGAGAAGAGCTATACAAGCCGGTTATGAAATTATTGAACTCCATGCTGCACATGGATACCTGATCCATCAATTTCTCTCCCCATTGAGCAACTCACGTAGGGATATTTATGGCGGTACATTCGAAAATAGAATCCGTTTTCTTGTTGAAATCGTTAAAAAAGTAAAACAGGAAATAACAACTCAAAATTTATGGATCCGTATTTCTGCGACAGATTGGGCTGTGAATGGGTGGGATTTACAACAGTCTATCTCTTTATCAAAACTATTGTATACATTGGGCGTAGATCTCATTGATGTGTCAAGTGGAGGTTTAGTCTCGCATCAAAAAATAGATATCAAACCTGCATATCAGCTCCCTTTTGCCACAGCAATTAAAGAAAATACGGAGAATAAGGTGGGCACTGTAGGCTTGATCAAAACAGCTGTTGAGGCCGCCGAGATCATTGCAAAAAAACAAGCTGATTTAATTTTAATCGGCAGGGGATTTCTCGACGACCCTCACCTTCCTTTACATTTTGCGAAAGAATTAGCTGCTGACATTCCATGGCCTAAACAATATGAAAGAGCAAAACAACTTTAAAGATAATACCATATGTTTTTTACCATACAAAGGGACAAATGCACAATAGGCTCAAAGCTATAAATTTCTATAGATGAAATTAAACCTTAATAAAATACATCATATTGCCATTATATGTAGCAATTATGAGCGTTCAAAAGAATTTTATACCGACGTACTGGGCCTTGAGATTATGCAAGAATATTACCGCAAAGAACGCGATTCATATAAACTGGATCTCAGACTAAATGATCACTATATTATCGAACTTTTCTCTTTTCCTTCTCCACACAAAAGACTTAGCTTCCCAGAAGCTGCAGGTTTAAGGCATCTTGCATTTGAAGTAGATGATCTCGACTCGGAATTAAGTAAGCTAGAGAAAGCAGGCATATCACACGAAGGGATCAGAATAGATGAGCTAACAAATAGACGCTTTACATTCTTTTTTGATCCTGATCAGCTCCCAATAGAATTATATGAAGCGTAAAAGAAAGCGGCATTGATTTTATTTAATCAATGCCGCCTTCTGTTTTATGCGTATGTCAACTCGCTGATTATAATTTACGTTTCACTTCAACTTGTTCGTAAGCTTCAACAATATCTCCTACCTCAATATCATTGAAACGGTCAATATTTAAACCACATTCGTAACCCTGTGAAACTTCTTTCACATCATCTTTGAAACGCTTCAAAGATGCCAGTTTACCAGTATGGATAACAACACCATCTCTAATTACACGGATATCATTGTTTCTATTAATTTTGCCCTCGCGAACCATACATCCCGCAATCGTACCAACTTTAGAAATTTTGAAGGTTTCTCTGATTTCAACCTCAGCAACAATTTTCTCTTCAAATTTCGGAGCTAACATACCTTCCATCGCAGACTTAATTTCATCAATCGCATCATAGATGATCGAATATAAACGTACATCAATTTGCTCGTTCTCAGCTAACTTTCGTGCATTTTGAGTTGGGCGTACTTGGAAACCTATGATGATCGCATCAGAAGCAGAAGCTAACAATACATCCGATTCAGAGATCGCACCGACTGATTTATGAATAATGTTAACTTGAATCTCGTCAGTAGACAATTTCAATAAAGAATCTGATAATGCTTCGATAGAACCATCCACATCACCTTTAACGATAATATTAAGCTCTTTAAAGTTACCGATCGCTAAACGACGACCGATTTCATCTAGAGTGATGTGTTTAGTAGCACGCATGCCTTGTTCACGTTGTAACTGAAGACGTTTGTTGGCTACAGTTCTAGCTTCAGATTCGCTTTCAAGAACATAAAGCTTATCCCCTGCTGTTGGCGCTCCTGACATCCCCAATATTTGTACTGGAACAGAAGGTCCCGCCTCTTTCACACGTTCACCTCTTTCATTAGTCAACGCTTTAACTTTACCGGAATGAGATCCCGCTAATATAGGATCTCCAACGCGTAATGTACCACTTTGTATCAATACCGTTGTTACAATACCACGGCCTTTATCCAAAGCTGCTTCAATTACTGAACCAACAGCACGTTTTTTCGGATCAGCCTTTAGATCTAACATCTCAGCTTCCAATAAAACTTTCTCTAATAAAAGGTCAACATTTTCTCCCGTTTTTGCTGAAATCTCTTGCGCTTGGAACTTACCACCCCAATCTTCAACCAAGATATTCATCGCAGAAAGCTGTTCGCGGATTCTATCAGGATTTGCTCCAGGTTTATCCACTTTCGTAAATGCAAATACGATTGGCACTCCTGCCGCTTGCGCGTGGTTGATCGCTTCTTTAGTTTGTGGCATGACAGCGTCGTCGGCTGCAATAACGATAATAACAATATCAGTAACTTTGGCACCGCGAGCACGCATAGCCGTAAAAGCTTCGTGACCAGGTGTATCCAAAAATGTGATTTTACGATCATCTTCCAATTTCACCGCGTATGCACCGATATGTTGGGTGATACCACCGGCCTCACCAGAAGTAACGTTTGCCTTACGAATGTAATCCAGTAATGAGGTTTTACCATGATCGACGTGTCCCATTACCGTTACAATAGGCGCTCTCGAAATCAAGTTTTGTTCAGTATCAGACTCTTCAAGCTCAGCAGTTTCTTCATCCTCAGGTTTGATAAACTCTACCTGATAACCAAATTCATCCGCTACTATTGCTAAAGTTTCAGCATCTAGACGTTGATTAATTGACACAAACATACCCAAACTCATACAAGTTGCAATAATCTGAGTTACTTGAACGTCCATCAAGTTTGCTAATTCGTTTGCAGTTACAAACTCTGTAACACGCAATACTTTAGCCATCATCTCTTGCTCCATTGCAGCTTCTTCTGCATGTTGGGCAACATCATCACGTTTCTGTCTTCTCAATTTGGCGCGCTGCGCAAATTTCCCCGACTTACCTGCACCACTTAGACGAGCAAGTGTTGCTTTGATTTGATCTTGGATTTCCTTTTCAGTAGGTTCTTCCTTATTCTCAACAGGTCTTCCCTTACCTCTATTGTCAAAACGATTTCCATATTGCGGTCGAGTACCTTGACCTGGTCTCCCCGGGTGTTGGTTATTTCCACCACCTTGACCTGGTCTACCTTGTTGGTTTCCGGTTTGCCCTTGACGATTGTTTGGATTATTGTTACTACCATGATTCCCACCACGAGTGTTTTGTTGGTCTCGATTGTTGGGATTATTACCATCACGTGGCCCACGGTTTTGATTATTATTACCATGACCTTGACCCGCGTTCGGATTAACTGGACCATTTGGATTCGTACGCTTACGCTTACGTTTCTCATTGTTATTTCCAGCATTAGAAGATGAAGCCACCGGTTTGTGGGAAGGTCTCGCTGTTGGCAATTCAATTTTACCAACCACTTTAGGACCTGTCAATCTTTCTGCGCGAGCAGAAAAAATATCATCACCTTGTTTTTTTACAGGCTCCACTATTGGAGTTACTGGTACAGCTTTGGGTGCTGTTTCTTCTTTTTTCTTCTCTTCTACCTTCACAGGCTCAGTTTTTGTCTCTACAACCGGAGTTGCTTTTACTTCTGTTTTATCTACTTCCGGTTTTTTGATCTCCGCTTTGGGCTCTATAGCTTCTTGCTTATTTTCAGCAACCTTTGGTTCTTCTTTTTTTGCTTCAACACTAGGCGCTTTCACTTCGACGTCCTTCTTCTCTTCCGCCTTAACTTCGGCTTTTATCTCTGCAGATACTTCTTTGGTATTTCTAGGCTCTTCCTTAACAGGTTCTTCCCGCTTCACCTTATTTCCGCCTCTACGTAAAGCGTCAAGATCAATTTTACCGACAACCTTCATACCACCTTGGTGCGCAGGTTCCTCCACCTTTACAGGAGTAGCTTCTTTAGCAGATGGAATTTCTACCGTATTCTTGACCAAGATTTCCTTAGATTCATCATGATCTTCGGTATCCTCACTCTTAGATGATTCCTTAGGAGAAGTGGACGGCGACTCCTCACGACGAATTTTGCCAATAACAATTTGTTTAGCTTCATCTTTCAGTGATTTGTCTCCCTGAAACTCTTTTAACAGCACACCATACATCTCTCCGTTCAATTTAGTGTTAGGCTTTGCTTCTACATCATATCCCTTTTTCACTAAACATTCGACGGCGGTATGTATCCCGATGTTGAGTTCCTTTGCTGCTTTAAGCAAGTTTGTTCCTTTTCCTTCAGTCATCTATAATATAAACTATTTTAATATAATTACAAAAATATGTTTTTTTCCATCCATAAACAATTTATTCCGAATGTTAGATAGAAAAAAATTAACGAGCTGAATTTTATTCAAATTCAGCTTGTAAAATACGTACGATCTCGCGAATTGTATCTTCTTCCAAATCTGTACGTCTCACTAACTCCTCCTCACTAAGAGATAGCACAGACTTCGCTGAATCCAAACCAACACGTTTTAATTCATCGATTACCCAGCTTTCAATTTCATCGCTGAACTCTTCGATATCAACATCCTCATCAAACTCATCATTCTCACGATAAACGTCAATTTCATAACCAGTCAATTTTCCTGCCAATTTGATATTGTGTCCGCCACGCCCAATTGCCAACGAAACTTGATCAGATTTTAGGTAAACCGCTGCGGTTTTATTTTCTTCATCAATTTTGATTGAACTAATCCTGGCGGGACTCAGAGCACGAGCGATATACAAGGAATGGTTTGTTGTAAAATTAATAACGTCGATATTCTCATTACGCAGTTCACGCACGATACCATGAATACGCGATCCTTTCATACCCACACAGGCTCCTACCGGATCGATACGATCGTCATACGATTCAACAGCAACTTTCGCTCGCTCTCCAGGTTCGCGAACGATTTTTTTGATCGTAATTAAACCATCAAAAATTTCAGGGACCTCCAATTCAAACAAACGTTGTAAAAACGCTGGTGCGGTACGCGAAATAATAATCTTTGGATTATTATTCATCATATCAACTTTATGTACAACTGCACGTATACCATCGCCCTTTTTGAAGTAATCGGCAGGAATTTGTTCAGACTTCGGAAGAATTAATTCATTACCATCCTCATCGAGTACCAAGATCTCTTTTTTCCAAATCTGATACACTTCACCAATAACCAACTCTCCTTCTCTATCCTTATATTTTTTAAAGACCTCATCTTTTTCTAATTCCAAAACTTTCGACACAAGCGTTTGGCGAGCCGCTAGAATTGCACGGCGACCAAAGCTCTCCAAAGTGATCTGTTCAATAAAATCATCACCCACTTCTAAGTCTTCGTCATGTTTTCTAGCTTCAGCTAATTCGATTTCAAGATCATCATCTTCTGAAAATTCATCTTCAACAACGACACGTGTCCTCCAAATCTCCAAATCCCCGTTATCTGGATTCACGATAACATCCACATTTTCATCCGTACCAAAACGACGACGGATCATACTACGAAAAACCTCTTCCAATACTGTGATAACAGTAGGTCTATCGATATTCTTAAACTCCTTAAACTCTTGAAAAGAGTCTATCAGATTGATGTTGCTGTTACTCATTATTATTAAAATGAAATTACCACTTTTGTTGCTTTTATTTGATCAAAAGGAAGTTCTTTTTCTACCTCTTGCGCTTTTTTACCTTTTTCTTTAATCTTCTGAAGAAGATTGATCTTCGTATCATCCAGCGTCACCAATGTACCTTCAATTTTAGTATTATCGATCAACTTAACCTGAATCGTACGACCTATATTCTTTTGATACTGTCGTATATTTACAAAATTAGCATCGATACCTGGTGAGGAAACCTCCAAACGATAGGCATTATCAATTACATTTTCTTCTTCCAGATGAAACCCCACATGACGGCTAACTTGTGCACAATCGTCAATATTAATACCTTTATCCCCATCCAAAAGAATCTCTAGAATTTTATTTGGATGCATCTTCACGCTGACAATGAATAAGTCATCGCGATCCGCTATTTTCTCTTCTATGAGTTCAACAACTCGTTTCTCTATATGCTGCATTATTCTTCCTCTAGAAATGCTATTTAATTGAATTAAAAAAAGGGGGCAATACGAGCCCCCTTCCTTTCAGATATGCAAATATAGCACTTTATAAAATAAAAAACAAATATCACTCAAAATGCTAATAATATTTCACTACTTGGAGTTGTCAACAACTGCATTAATCGTTTTCTGCATTTGTGCCATCATACTCGTCAACGTTTCCATTGTCGGCTCAGGCGTCGGTTCAGGAAGCTGTGTACTTATAAAAGCCTTCGCCTTCCATACTTCAAGGATATCTGCCGTCTCAACCCAATAAGGCTCGTATGTTTTGTTGTCAGAAACGAGCTTCAAACCTTTATCTTCTTTAAATTTAAAAGCGATACGTTTATAGACCACGCCATCTTCCTTCGACACAACTACGTATGTACTTCCAGGCTTAATATCATGCCAGTTTTCCACGTACTCCGCCACGATAATAGATCCTGACGGCAAAGGCAACATTGAGTCACCTTTAATTTCAAAAGCACGAAATGTGCCCTGACCAACCATTGGAAGTGAAAACTTAGGCAGTTCTGCGACATACTCCGGATCACCATACCCATTTAAATACCCAGCACTAGCCTTTATAGGCACAAGTTCAATATTCTCACGGTTATCTGTATCTACAGTAACACTTAGCACCCTCAAATTGGATGCATTACTTTTCGGAACTGGCTTCCATTTGTCGTCAATAACATCGTTTGCCAGTTCATCCATAGTCAACCCATAGAATTCCGCAATCTTCTTCAACAACTCATATTTGGGCTCAGCCCTATCCTCCTCATAGGCCCCGACAGACGCTCGCTTAATTTCCATGATATCAGCAAATTGCTGCTGTGTAATTTTCTTTCCTTTTCTAAGGAACTTCAGATTGGACGAAATATTTGACATGTTATTTTTTCAAAAAAATATTTTGCAAAAACTAATTTTATTAGTAATATTGTGCCAATAAAATTAGTAAATATATTTTAAACGTCCAAATAATTTAGCATTATGAGCAATTTTATTCTATATATAGTGACAGACAGCAATCGGAAACACTTCGAAATTGGCTTCAGCACCGATATAATGACCACAGTAATGAAATTACAGAAATTCAACAGTCTTATCTTCAATCAACGTCCAAGTTTAAATCGAATAATCTATACGGAAGCTTTCCCAAGTTTAGAGGCTGCAAAAAAAAAGATAGACGAACTACAGCATTTTACAGCCATGCAGATTGAAAGACTGATCCGTAAATCAAATCCGAACTGGAATAATCTATTCCCGCAGCCACACCGAGATTTTGCCAAGAGAGGCGCAAGCTACGCCGCTTAGCAAAAAAAAGCCACCACTATAAAAACTAGGCGGCAATTTTATATTTTTGAAGACTATATTAAAAGCAGTTATTTAATTTTGAAAAGAATCATCTTCCGACTAGGATGATTTTTCAACTTGCAAACTATCCGCACCACCTTCAGTATTGTTAAGATCAAGTTGATCCGTATTATTACGTTCAAGTTGACCTTCTTCACCACCCTCTTCTTCCGGCCCGATAAATCCTTCATCAGTAGGCAAAGCTAACTGAGTAGAATCTACCTGTTCTGGTTCCGGATCACTGTAACGCGGTGTTTCACATTTGTATGATTTTGTAATTTCAACAGAAGGGCTTGGAAACTTACCCATGGTGTACCCTAAATTTTTATCTTTATAAACGGATTCCAGATAAACTCCGAAAATCGGCAATGCAGTACGAGAACCTTCGCCCGTATGCGAGTTCTTAAAGTGAATGCTCCGCTCATCACACCCTACCCAAATACCTGTAACCAGGTCTTTTGTCACCCCCATATACCAGCCATCTACATATTCAGAAGAAGTACCTGTTTTCCCTCCTATTTCATTTTCCTTTTTAAATAAATCCCACTCCCACAATCCTTGAGAGGTACCACCTGGCTCTTCCATCCCACCACGGAGCATATAAGTCATTAACCACGCATCTTGCTTATCAATGACCTGTTTACGTTCTGCCTGGAATGTTGCAATCACGTTACCATCATGATCTTCAATCTTAGAAACCAGTAAAGGTGTCACGCGCTCACCATGGTTCATCATTGTTGAGTACCCATTCACCATTTCAAAAACAGAAACATCATTAGGTCCCAGCCCCACCGAAGCAACTGGATTTAATTTACTTGTAATACCACAACGGTGAGCCGCATCAACAACTTTCGAAGGCGTGACCATATCAGTTAACTGAACCGTAACTGAATTGATGGAGCGGGCCATCGCATGCCGTAAAGACATTTCACGGTAGGAGAAATTCCAGTCAGCATTTTTAGGTTCCCATATCTCAACAGAATCACCTTTATCAATCTTGATGGTAACAGGCTTATCCGTAATTTTATCACAAGGAGACATTCCCGATTCTAAGGCTGCCAAGTATACGAAAGGCTTAAACGTAGATCCCGCCTGCCGTTTCGCTTGCATCACGTGATCATACTTAAAATATTGATGATTTATTCCACCAACCCATGCTTTAATTTCACCTGAATAAGGGTCCATTGACATCATCCCCGCATTCAGCATCATCGCATAATATTTCAAAGAGTCCATTGTAGACATCTCCCTTTCGATCTTACCTCCATCTTTCCAGTTATAGACTTCCATCTCCTTCTTCTTGTTGAGGAAATAAGAAATACTATCAGGAGTATTGGCGTACTTTTTACTCAAAAAAGCATAATAAGGGGTCTTCTTAGCCAAATTATCCAAGAAATTAGGAATAACTTTACCTGACAAATCGCGCCATGGCTCCTGTCCATCCCAAGTATTATTTAAACGTTGCTGCAATTCTACCATTTGCTTGGCAACCGCTTCCTCAGCATGCTTTTGAAGTTTAGAATTTATAGTGGTATAAATTTTCAGCCCGTCGGTATAAATGTCATAATTATTGTCCTCTGACCATTTCTCCAACCACTTCGCTACAGCGGTACGTAGATAAGAGTCTCCACCAGCATTGATATCTTGACTATTTGTATTCAAAACAATCTTTTCTTTAATCAGACCATCGTACTCTTCTTTTTTTAAAAAGCCACTTTTATACATTTGACTTAATACAATATTTTTTCGTACAAATGCATTTTCAGGATTTCGAATTGGATTATACAAGGTGGTACCTTTTAACATCCCTATCAAAACAGCCGCTTGGTTTTGAGTCAACTGATTCGCTCCTTTTGAAAAATATCGTTTTGCAGCGGTTTCAATTCCATACGCGTTATTACTGAACGATACAGTATTCAAATACATTTCCAATATCTGGTTTTTGGAGTAACGCTGCTCCAGTTTGTAAGCCGTCATCCACTCCTTAAATTTAGTTACCACTAATCCGGCAACAGGAAGACGTGTCAACAAACCACCCGACTTATTATAACGAGTGCGATAAAGATTTTTAGCTAATTGCTGCGTAATAGTACTTGCACCACGCTTATCTCCTTTTAAGGTCGATAAAATTCCCGATCCCAATCCAAAAAAGTCAACACCCTTATGACTATAAAAACGCACATCCTCGGTTGCTATCAAAGCATTCGTTACTGTTTTCGGGATACTGTCAAAGGGAATTGGATTTCTATCCTCGTCGAAATACCGGCCGATTAAAACGCTGTCCGCGGTATACAGCTCCGTTGAGATATTAACACTAGGCATAACAATATCCTTTTTAGTCGGAGAATAACCGAATAGCCACATAAAATTCAATTGTATAGCACAAACCAATATAATGACAAAGTATATTGCTATAACGAAATAACGAAGAATTCTATTCTTAATACGTTTAAACATAAATGGAAATTTACCTTATATTCAACACATCTGACCAGCAAAAGGTTTTAACCCCGCCTGACGTGCCTTTCTATCTATTTTCAGGGGCTAAATATACAACTAAATAAATGGCTGTAATCAACTATTTACATTTTTTAACAATAAATGGTATGCGCAAAATAACGTGAAAACCGAGCATAATTCGATAGGTCTAATTTCTCATTTTTAGCCGTCTTCCACAAATATTATACCCCTTTTTTATTTATTATCGATTTTATTTTAAAATAATAATGATATTTGTTTAAATTTAGATGTAAAAAAGTCAACTATTAGCATGTTAAAACAAACATTACAACAAAAGCTATTACAGAAATTGTCTCCGCAACAGATACAATTTATAAAATTATTGCAGGTTCCAACGGTTTCATTAGATGCAAGAATCAAGGAAGAATTAGAGGAAAACCCTGCGTTAGAAGATGGTAGCTTGACTAATATGACCGATCCTATAGAAGAATATCCTGACAAAGATCCCGATGATAATTTTGACAATGAAGAGGGATTCGACTCAGACGACTTTAGCTTGGAAGACTATATTCAGGAGGACGATTTTAAAGATTATGGTAACGGCTATGAGTATGGCGATGATGACGATGATCGGAAAGAAATGCCTGTTGCAATACAGCATTCCTTTTATGAACAGTTACAACAGCAATTAGACCTGTTGGCTTTAGATGACAAACATTTTCTAATTGGCCAACAAATTATTGGCAGTCTTGACGACGACGGATACTTACGACGTCCTATTATCAATCTTGTAGACGATCTAGCGTTTGGCCAAAACGTAATGACTGAAGAAAATGAAGTGCTTGATATCTTGAAAGTCATTCAAGATTTTGAGCCGGCCGGAATTGGCGCCCGGGATTTGCAAGAATGTCTTTTGATCCAGCTGCAAAAAAAAGACACTCAAAATCCCACCATTAAACTTGCTATTAAAGTAGTAGCAAACTACCTTGAAGAATTTACCAAAAAGCATTATGATAAATTAGAAAAATCATTGGGCATTTCATCGGAGGATTTAAAAAATGTAGTGAATGAGATCCTAAAACTTAATCCTAAGCCTGGAGACTCTGGCGCAGTGGCTGGTAAACAGCTTCATATTATCCCGGATTTCCATATTAGTAACAATGATGGTATTCTACATTTGACTTTAAATGGCCGAAACGCACCCGAGCTCCGTATAAGCCGTGATTACCAGCACATGTTCGAGCATTATGAAAAATCGGATCAAAGAGATAAGAAAATGAAAGAAGCTGTACAATTCGTCAAGCAAAAACTTGATTCAGCAAAATGGTTTATTGATGCAATTAAACAACGCCAGCAAACCTTACTCAAAACAATGAACGCGATCATGGAATACCAATATGATTATTTCCTGACCGGTGATGATCGAAAGCTAAAGCCCATGATATTGAAAGATATTGCGGATAAAATTGACATGGATATATCGACAGTATCGCGGGTTGCAAATTCAAAATATGTACAGACAGAATTCGGCACTTTTCTTCTAAAATCATTTTTCTCCGAAGCTATCCAAACAGATTCTGGGGAAGAGGTATCCAATAAGGAAGTGAAAAAAATATTGGAGGAGTGTATTTCAAAAGAAAATAAAAGAAAACCATTAGCTGATGAAAAGCTTACTGAGATCCTGAAAGAAAAAGGCTATAATATTGCCCGACGAACAGTAGCAAAATATCGGGAGGCATTGAATATCCCTGTGGCAAGATTACGAAAAGAGCTCTAAGAGCTCTTTTTGTTTTTACCTAAAGACCAAATCCAAATTAAGAATAGTATCTTTGTGCTTGAATTAAATAAGCATTAAAGAATGAGCAAAGTAAAAGTTGGAGTTGTACAGATGAGCTGTACCGCAAGCAAACAAGAGAATCTCGAAAAAGCTATCGCTAAAGTAAAGGAGGCCGCTGCAAAAGGTGCGCAAATCGTGTGTCTGCAAGAACTATTTACCTCTTTATATTTCTGCGATGTAGAAGATTATGACAATTTCGCATTGTCTGAATCCATCCCTGGTCCATCCACCGATGCACTATCGGCTATCGCCAAGGAAGCTGGAGTCGTCATTATCGCTTCATTATTTGAAAAAAGAGCCGAAGGACTTTACCATAATACAACCGCCGTATTAGATGCGGATGGCTCATATTTGGGAAAATATCGGAAAATGCATATTCCAGATGACCCCGCTTTTTATGAAAAATTCTATTTTACGCCGGGTGATCTAGGCTACAAAGTATTCAAAACAAAATTTGGCAAAATAGGAATTTTAATCTGTTGGGATCAATGGTACCCTGAAGCATCTCGGATTACCGCCTTAATGGGCGCTGAAATTTTATTTTATCCTACTGCTATCGGATGGGCAACTGATCAGGACGAAGAAACCAACAAAGATCAATATAACGCATGGCAAACCATACAACGCTCCCATGCAGTTGCTAACGGCGTTCCAGTGGTAGCTGTTAACCGGGTTGGATATGAACAGAATGGTGCCATGAAATTCTGGGGCGGAAGTTTCGTAACAAATGGTCAGGGGAAATTGCTTTACCTAGCTTCTCATGACAAAGAGGAAATTGAAGTCGTCGAATTGGACTTAAATGAATCGGATTATTTTAGAAAACACTGGCCATTTCTTCGGGACAGAAGAATTGAGACATACGCACCAATCACCAAACGTTTTATTGACGAAGACTAATATTGCATATACTTGCCATTTCGGTTGCGAAGGTACATAGCTGTGCTGAGTTGAACTGAAATGGCTTTTTTATCCCCTTAAAATAAGTATGGAACAGAAAAATACATTTACACAGACCTACTTTGACAATTCCCCAAAAAAACAAGGGTTTTCGTTTCCTCCAGAATGGGCTAAGCAAGAGGCCTTATGGCTGAGCTGGCCACACAAAGAGGAATCATGGCCCGGAAAAATCGAAACGATATACAAACCTTATTGTCAATTTATTAGGGTCGTATCTGAAAGCCAAAAAGTAAGAATTAACGTCGCTAATGAGGAAATGCAAAATTTTGCTATACAGGCCCTCAAAGAAGTGACGACAGATTTTAGCAATATCGAATTCTATTTTAATCCGACCAATGATGCTTGGTGTAGAGATCATGGCCCTGCTTTTATTATTAATCCGTCGACAAATCAAAAAGCAGTTGTTGACTGGGGATATAACGCGTGGGGTGGTAAATATCCGCCATTTGAACTTGACGACATCGTTCCAACTCGCATTGCCCAAAAATTGGATCTTCCTTTATTTACCCCTGACATCGTCATGGAGGGAGGATCGGTTGAATTTAATGGTGCAGGAACAATTATGACAACAACGGCGTGCCTATTGAATAAAAACCGAAATCCGCACTTAACGAAAGAACAAATAGAAATCTATTTAAAAGAATTTTACGGTCAGGAACAAGTGTTATGGCTTGGTGATGGTATAGTAGGAGACGATACGGATGGCCACATTGATGATATTACACGCTTTGTCAATGAAAATACAGTACTAACTGTTGTGGAAGAAGATCCTTCAGATGAGAATTACCAGATTCTTCAGGAAAACCTGGAAATGCTCCGTTCATTTAAACTCTTAAATGGAGAATCTCTGCATATCATTGAGCTCCCAATGCCTGCCCCTGTTATTTATGATGGTACCAGATTACCCGCTTCTTATGCTAATTTCTACATTGCCAACAATGTTGTTGTTGTGCCAGTCTTCAACGACATAAACGACCAAAAAGCATTGGACATCATCCAAAGCTGCTTTCCTAAACGTAAAGTCATTGGAATAAATTCGGTCGACATCATTTGGGGACTGGGAAGTTTCCACTGCCTGAGCCAGCAGGAACCAGCGATTATTTAAACGAACTATCCAAAATAGAAATTCCCCCATAAAGTCATTCAGTTATTGGGGGAATTTTAATTAACAATCAGAATGGTCATGAACTCAATTCGTATTAAACAACAATCACGTTTACACCAGCTTTTTCCAATGATTCTACAAAGCTTGCATTAACCTTATTATCTGTAATTAACATATCAATTTTTTCAAAACCACAAATTCTCCCAAAGCTTCGCCGGCCAAATTTAGAAGAATCTGCAAGCACCACTACTTTTTGAGCAGTATCAATCATAATCCGATTTAACTGTGCTTCCTGAGCGCTTGAAGTTGACACACCATATTCCAAATCGATACCATCAACTCCCAAAAACAATTTGCTGCAATAAAAATCTTTTAACAAATTTTCCGCATATTTCCCTGTTACCGAAGTAGATGTTTTGCGAAGCGTCCCTCCCAGCTGCATAATTTCAACAGAAGGATATTTTATTAACTCCATAGCAACATTCAATGCCGAAGTTACTACAGTGATATTGCCTTTTGGAACAATCTGCTTGGCAAGCGACTGCATCGTCGTGCCAGAAGCTATAATGATAGAGTCGTTTTCCTCGATCATTTCAGCTGCTTTCTTTCCAATCCTGCTTTTATCATCCGAACGAAGTTTCTCTTTTTCGAATACAGTACGGTCAGTGGTATACGGATTATATTGTGTCGCCCCGCCATGCGTTCTAAACAACAATCCACTATCTTCCAACAAAGTCAAATCCTTCCGAATAGTTACAGAAGAAACTCCCAATTCTTCACACAGATCAATTACTTGAACTACGCCGACTTCTTTTAATTGTTTTAAGATATATTGATGTCTCTCTACATTTGTCATGGCTTTATATAATAAGCTGTTAAAATAATAAATCTATTACTTGGTTTGTTTAAAGGAAATCCTGATGTCCGAAATGATCCGTGGCTATCACAAATTTCAGCGTATAGGACCTTTTAGGTGAATTTAACGTAACTGAATTTACCTTGCAAGGACTAACATTAAATTAATTAATTTATTTAATTTTCTTCACTCAGACAATCATTTTTTTAATTTTAAAAAATACAAATCAGACTAAAACTGCAATGGGTCAGGCAAAACAAATTGATAGTCCAGCTCTTCTTGCAGCAATTCCCCGCTCACTATTTTCTGAGTCGTTTCAGCTGCTTCGAACGCGAGAGGCAAAGCATAACCATATTTTTTTGCAGAAGCAAGAATGACATCTTTTTTCTTAGGATGTAAGGGAGCAACAACATTATAAACGGCATGTTTAAGTGTGCGGTTAGTAGTCGCTTCCAGCAGAGCGACCACATCGTCAATATGAACAAAATTAGCAGGCTGCTCTCCAGTGGTACAGATACGCTCAGAGAAATATTTTGCAAAGACACGATTCTTACCAAATAGGCCTCCTAAACGATAAACAATGGTATTGGCCAATTTCAACATATACTCTTCAGCCATCAAGAGCTTCGGTGCAAGCTCAGCCCTATTCGTAAAAGATTCATCAAACACCACATCTTTAGCCGGATAAATTCCAGTAGAACTTAAAAACACATGCGCTTGCCAACTAATCCGGCTAAAAAATTGCTTGATATTAGAAAATCTGTTATCTAGCATTTCTACGCTATTTTTCTGACTTGCTGGTATACTATTTAACACGAAGTCAAATTGATTGGGTATACCAGCCTTTTCCGGAAAGCTTTCTCCATCAAAATCAAGCATAAACGAAAAAATACCCTCAGCGTTTAGCCGACGGTATTTTTCATCTGTTGTTGTGCTTGCCCAGACCTCATGGCCTTGATGCTTCATGTAGACCGCAAAAGACTCTCCAAGCCAACCACATCCTAAAATGAGTATCCTCATATTGCAAAACATTAATAAGCTTTAGCAAAAAGCACACGCCTACTGGAAGGTTTGCCGGTAAATATACAGACCCCTTGCTCTTCCTTTGCTTCCAAAGGAATACAACGAATTGTTGCTTTAGTCTCTTCTTTTACCCGCTTCTCCGTTTCTGTTGTTCCATCCCAGTGACAGGATATAAATCCACCTTTACCTTCCAGTACTTCTTTAAATTCTTCATAAGAATTTACTTCCGTATAATGAGAAGTTCTGAAATTCAACGCTTTTTGATAGATATTTTCTTGTATTGTATCCAATAACGAACTAATCGTACTGGCTAGACCCTCTTGAGCAACAGTTTCTTTCGTTTGTGTATCACGACGGGCCAATTCTACTGTACCATTTTGCATATCTCTTGCACCGACAGCGACGCGAACAGGTACTCCCTTTAATTCCCATTCAGCAAATTTAAAACCCGGACGCTGTGTATCGCGATCATCATATTTTACCGAAATATCTTTCAGCCGCAGTTCAGTTGTTAACTGATTCACAAATACATCAATTTGCGCCTTTTCTTCCTCAGTCTTAAAAATCGGAACAATCACAACCTGAATCGGGGCCAATTTCGGTGGCAATACCAATCCTTGATCGTCGGAATGAGCCATAATCAATGCGCCCATGAGTCGGGTGGAAACCCCCCACGAAGTTGCCCATACATGTTCTAACTTACCTTCTTTAGACGTAAATTTCACATCAAATGCCTTGGCAAAGTTTTGGCCAAGAAAATGGGATGTCCCTGCTTGCAATGCTTTACCATCTTGCATCAATGCCTCAATACAATAGGTATCCAATGCCCCCGCAAAACGCTCGTTTTCTGTTTTCCTTCCACGGACTACGGGCACAGCTAAAATCTTTTCTGCAAATTCGGCATATACATCAAGCATACGTTCTGTTTCCGCAATAGCTTCCTCTTTTGTGGCATGTGCAGTATGCCCCTCCTGCCATAGAAACTCAGCTGTACGTAAGAAAAGACGTGTTCGCATTTCCCAACGCACCACATTTGCCCATTGATTGACTAAAATAGGGAGATCACGATACGATTCGATCCATCCGCGATAAGTATTCCATATAATCGTTTCTGAAGTTGGACGCACGATCAACTCTTCCTCCAATTTCGCCTCCTCATCCACGACAATCTTACCTGTACCGTCATTTTTTAACCTGTAATGGGTTACGACCGCGCACTCTGTCGCAAATCCTTCCACATGCGCTGCTTCTTTGGAGAAAAATGATTTGGGAATGAATAAAGGGAAATAAGCATTGCTATGACCAGTCTCTTTAAATCTTTTGTCTAAGATTGCCTGCATTCTTTCCCAGATAGCATATCCGTATGGTTTGATCACCATACATCCTCGTACAGCTGAATTTTCAGCCAGATCAGCTTTAATTACAAGCTCATTATACCATTGCGAATAATCTTCTGCACGACTTGTTATTCCTTTACTCATATGTGATTGATAAATTATTGTAACATTATTACCTTAAATCCCGTCTGTAATTCCAATGCGAAAAGCGTTCAAAAAAAATATTTGTATTTTTGATTACTTCGATTAAACCACCTCGAGAAATTTGCGTCTAAGATAGTAAATAAGGCTGTATAATCGAAAATAACGATTTAGGATATTATGAAAAAAAATAGATTATTTATCGGAGCACTTGCCATAACAGGAGCTTTCATTTTAGGTTCCTGCGGTACAAGTAGGCAAATTTATGGCGACGATGTCTACGGCAATAATGGGCAGGCGAGACAAAAGGTTTACCAAAGCCCAGATTATTATTACACAGACGCAGATCAATCCGAACAAAACGGACAGGCACAAGGCGGCTACTATGAGGATGAATATTCTGATCAGGATTACAATAGTGATTCTTATGAAGATCTGGAATATGCCAATCGGATCAACCGTTTTTATTACGCTAGTCCAGGTATGACCTACTTCGACCCATTTTTTGATCCATGGTATGGTTATGGATTTGGAGGATGGTACGGATACGGTCCATCATTCGGAATGGGATGGGGATGGAACTCTGGATGGGGTTCTTCTTGGTCAATTGGTGTCGGATGGGGATCGAGCTGGGGATGGGGATCGCCATGGTATGGTGGTTACAGACCTTGGGGTGGCTGGTACGGCGGAGGCTACTGGGGATCTGGTTGGTACGGAAATGGTTACTGGGGTGGTGGTTACTGGGGCAACTCAAGACCACGTTATGCTTCCAGTAGATCAGTTTATAGGGACAACTACAACACGCGTAGTTCATCTTCAAGATCCCGCACTTCGGGAGGATATGACCGCAACAGCGTAGCTAGAAATTCTGGCGCTTACGATCGTACTGGGGTAGCTCGTGATTCTAGAGGCCGTATTACTTCTGTTTCCAACAGGTCAAGAACTTCTGACGGTTCCGTAACACGCAGCTCTTCCTTTGATAGAACAGGAGGCCGAACAAGAACGTCAAATGGTATTTCAAACAGAGCTTACTCAGATGGCGCACGCTCAAGAACATCGGACAGAGTGAATGGTTCTTATCAAAATAGTACTAGAAGCACAAATGGTTACTATAATAATGGTTCGAGAACACGAAACAGTTCTGGTGAAGTATCACGTCCAATGAGTCGGTCTATGGACACACGTTCAAGCAACCCAAGCTCGACATCACGACCTTCATATACACCACCGACTAGAAGTTATGATAGTGGTTCATCCCGCTCTAGTGGAGGCTTTTCTGGAGGCGGAAGCTCAAGATCTTCGGGTGGAGGTTTCTCTGGAGGAGGTAGCTCAAGATCAAGCGGAGGACGTACTCGCTAGTTAAATGGCATTTTGAATAGTAGCATACACTTTGTTGTGTGCTACTACTTTATTATTGATGATATTTCAGCATATGACAATCAAAAAATTACTTTTTGGAACTGCATTCGTTTTAGGTGCAGCAGGGACTACTCAAGCGCAATATACGAAAGATGTACTTTTATTCTCCCAAGGGGACAATGGGGGAACAGCTCGTTTTAAAGCCATGGGAAATGCATCTACCGCATTAGGTGGAGATATAAGTTCGATTACAGGTAACCCAGCGGGTTTGGGGTACTTTAATCAATCTGACGTTTCAGTAACAGCCAGATACCTTAACTACAAAAATAAAACCGACTATTTTGGTCAAAATTCAAGCAGCAGTAAGAATAATTTCAATCTCGATAATGCGGGTATTGTTTTTCACCTTCCAACCTATCGAAATGGTGGAAATTTAGAAAGAGGCTGGTTAAATTTCAATGTGGGTATTGCCTATAACCGCAACAATATCTACAACAATCTATTGCAATATAATGGTGTTAATAACACAAGCTCGATTACGGATGCCTATTCCGATCGGCTATCGTCACCTAATGGTATGAATGGCTGGGGACAGGAAGTTTATGGTAATTCATTATTATTCGACGTAGATCCTAAAAAAGCTGGATCATATATACCGATTACGGTTGGCGGAACTTACGATGGAAAGAATGGCTTTAATCAAGTCAATTCCATCTTAGAAAAGGGAAGCAAATCCGAATCTGTTCTGTCGTTTGGTGCAAACTATAGCAACAGGCTATATCTGGGAGCTGCTCTAGGGTTTACAGCATTTAGTTATGACAACTCAAGTTGGTTTACTGAATATGGTCAAACAATAACCGCCGAAAATTTGGCCAAAAGTAATCCAGATTCTCAATTTTTAGATCCAAAGAACGTCAGTAAGAATCAGATGTTGGATAAAGATTATGAATTGTATGACGATTATGCGCAAGCAACGGATGGTACTGGAGTTGATTTTAAACTTGGGGTCATATACAAGTTCACGCCTACTTTCAGCATGGGATTCACGGCGAAATCGCCAACATTTATGAGCATCAGGGATGAATCTTATAGTAATGCAGAATTTCGTTATTTCAGGCCTAATGAAGATAAGTCATTTAAAGAGTACCGAACCAGCGATGACGCAGGACATAGTTACCTGGAGTACAATATGAATACACCTTATAAATTAGCTGTGGGTGCAAGCCAAATTTTTTCAAGAGGATTAATAACCGCAGATGTGGAGTGGGTGGATTATGCTGCTATGCGTTTTAGAGATGTAGGTAACTACAGCAAAACGTTAGAAAAAGACATGAATCAAAACATCAAAGATACATATCAAGGCGCATTTAATGCCAGGATCGGTGGTGAAGTTTTGTTTGATAATGTCTTCAGTGGAAGAGCTGGATTCAACTATAGTGGTAACCCTTATAAAAATTCAGACTATACAAATTATACGGCATCGCTGGGCATCGGTGCAAAACTAGGCCGTGGCATGTATATTGACTTGACAGGAGCTTACAATGCCATCAATTACAAAGAAAGCCCTTATACTATCGACGAAAACTATTGGAACGCTGCAAGCCCCGCTGCAGATATAAAAAACCAACGAACAAATGTTATACTAACAATTGGTTCAAAATTTTAAGATATATTTGTCTTCAAGAAAGTCCAGCGTTGTCTGGACTTTTTTTTTGACACGTCCGTTAGCTATTATTTTTGCATTTAACTCATACTTTATCTAAGTTTGTTCCCTTGGATTTAAATCACATGACAAATCAGGAAATTTCAAAAGCTTTCAATCTCATTTTTACATACCCAATTTGGCGCGTAGAAATTGATGCAAAAAATAAATTGATCGCCATAGAAACAAGAAATCCAGAAGATACCTTCCCCTATTTCAACGTCATCACTTTTGAAGGAACTTATGTCCTGCAAGACTTCAAGGCAATCACCAGAGAATGGGTACTTGGTGGAATTCAATGCAAAAAATTAATACTAAAGAAGATTTCTAATAATTCACCTATCGATGCAGGGATACAGATAATCGATTGCTTCAACCCACAGTATCAAGAAACTTGGTTTAATTATGTTTTCATCAATCTTGTTGATCAAGGATTGATTATTAGGCCCAAAACAGTAGTGCAGGGTCTTGAATTATTTTTGAATATCCAGTCGATGTCAATTGAAAGCAAAAATTTGATTACCATTAAACCTTATAGCAGTCAACTTGTCTATCCAATTATCTATAATGGTGAAATACCCCTATTTTTGAAGGACTTCCCTATTGATGGTGATATCTGGATAAATAGCGTGAATGACTACTTTATTTGGGCTTTCTATGAAAAACAAAAAAATAATCGCTATCAAATCAGGTTAGTTCAATCGACAAGAGAAATGTTGATAGAGTCTATCCTTGCGGTTTCGGGACTGGAATTAAAGCTCTTCAACATTTATTTTCTTATTCACAGACAAATATTCCTTTTGACAGATAATAAACGGGAGTTTGTTTCGTATTTAGTATAATTGCAAAATATATGAAAGTTTTATTCGAATTAAAGACATATAAAAAGATAGCTATGCTATCCATCGTGGTAGTAGCTATTCAACACGTTGAAGCGAAAAATTCAACATCTTTATCTACTTATTCTATTCCCGATTCAATCGGAAATGAGGTGATTAATGGTGAAGAATTTATACTATTCAAAATTGAAAAAGGAGACAATTACTACCAGCTAAGTAAGAAGTATAAAACAACGGTAGGACAATTGACTCAAATAAATGGTAATGGTACGCTAAATCTTGGTCAGATCGTTAAGATTCCGACCGGTCGAAAAGCGAAACCTGTCATTACTAACGACCGTAGCAATCCGGCAGCGCTAAATCCGCGTAATCCGCAGCAGCAAGAGGGTTTTACGGAATACATTGTTGGTGAAAAAGAAACACTTTACGCGATATCCAAAAGGTTTAGTATCTCTGTTGAAGATATCAAAAAAGCGAACAATATAAAAAATAATATCATTAGCGGTGGAATGAAACTCATGATCCCCAATCAACCGCTCCCACCGGAAAGACCAAAATTAGTAGAGCCTAAAGGAATCGAAATTGTAAGCCCCGACTCCACAGACGATGATAACAAAGAAGAAAATCAAATTTCAACAAACCGTTATGGAATCCGTGAGAAATCAGAACGTGGTATTGGTGTGTGGATTGATGGACTTTCATCTCAGGGCACCAGTAACCTTGCGCTACACAAGTCGGCTCCAGTAGGTACCATTCTAAAAATTACCAACCCGATGACGAAAAGTGTTACATACGCAAAAGTAGTGGGCAAATTTAATGATAATGCCGAGAACCAAAATGCAATTGTCGTGTTGTCAAAATCAGCTGCCGCAAGTATAGGAGCATTAGATAAACGCTTCCAGGTGGAAATTGCGTATGGATTACCGCTAGAAAATTAACACAATCAAATAGCTTTTACAGCACAATACAAATGAATAACAAACCGTATGTCCTAGGAATTGCCGGTAGTAGTGGCTCTGGAAAGACTTTTTTCTTAAATAGTTTTTTAAAACATTTCAAGCCTAGTGAGGTCACCTTAATTTCCCAAGATGATTATTACATCCCTGCCAATACCAAAACTCAGGAGGAAAATAGGCTCTATAACTTCGATATTCCAACATCAATCGACAGACAAGCTTTTTATAAAGATATCAAAGCACTTTTTAATGGTGAGACAATCCATAAGGAAGAGTATACCTTTAACAATCCTGCCTTAACACCAAAAATTCTAGAGATTAAACCGGCTCCGATTTTAATTATCGAAGGCTTATTCATTTTCTATTACACAGAAATTAATGATTTAATCAATCATAAGATATTTTTAAGTGCCGATCAAGATATTGCATTGAGACGACGCCTACACCGCGATTTGGTTGAAAGGGGCTACTTTGAAGACGATGTGATGTACAAATGGGTGAACCATGTACTTCCATCTTACAACGAGTATCTATTACCCTATCAAGATACTTGCGATCAGGTAATATTCAATAATACCGATGAGCCAGAACCAATATGGGAGATCACCAATCAAATTTCTGAAGAGCTAAAGTTAAAGCTCAATTTGGTATAAAATTACGAAGGAGAAGCTATCAAATAGATTCTCCTTTATTTTAAAGTAGATTTATTGATATCAAGATTTTAAATACCTATCTTTGCGCCACGAAACAAATCCATCATAATGAACCATCCTGTAAAGATTAAAAATGCTTTGGTTTCAGTCTATTATAAAGACGGCCTAGCTCCTTTAGTTGAATTATTAAACAAATACGGTGTTACCTTCTATTCCACTGGCGGAACAGAAACCTTTATCAAAGATTTAGGTATAGATGTTGTTCCAGTTGAAGACCTCACGAGCTATCCTTCTATTCTAGGTGGTCGTGTAAAAACTTTGCATCCAAAAGTGTTTGGAGGTATTTTGGCTCGCCGCCCCCTTGCGTCTGATCAACAGCAGCTTGCCCAATATGAGATACCTGAGATCGATTTGGTTATTGTGGATTTGTACCCGTTTGAAGAAACAGTTGGTTCTGGTGCATCCGAACAAGATATTATCGAAAAAATTGATATCGGTGGAATTTCTCTGATCCGTGCAGCGGCTAAGAACTTTAACGATGTTGTAATTATCTCTTCCAAAAATGATTATCAAACATTGGAAGAAATACTAGCAAATCAAGATGGTAGTACTTCGCTAGAACAACGTAAAGAATTTGCCAAACGCGCATTTAATACATCGTCGCATTACGATACAGCAATCTTCAACTACTTCAATCAAGAAAACCCAATTCAAGTTTTTAAACAATCTGAACAAAAAGCCCAAGTATTGCGCTATGGTGAAAATCCTCACCAAAAAGGCGTCTTCTTTGGCGATTTAGATAACATGTTTGATAAATTAAGCGGCAAAGAGTTATCTTATAATAATCTTGTTGACATTGATGCGGCGGTAGATTTAATCGATGAGTTTACAGAACCTACATTTGCGATTCTAAAACACACAAATGCGTGTGGAGTTGCCTCCAGACCAACGATAAAACAAGCCTGGTTAGATGCATTGGCTTGTGATCCTGTTTCAGCGTTTGGTGGAGTTTTAATAACAAACGGTCAGGTAGATGCTTCAACAGCTGAAGAAATTAATAAATTATTCTTTGAAGTATTGATCGCACCTTCTTATTCTGAGGAAGCTATCGCTATACTTACCGCGAAAAAGAATAGAATTATTCTTGTTCGTAAAGAGGTTACATTACCTAGTCAACAGTTCAAAACATTGTTGAACGGTGTTATTCTACAAGATAAAGACAAAACAATTGAAAATGCAGCGCAAATGGTTACTGTAACGAAAGTAGAACCTACTGACGAACAACTTCAAGACCTATACTTTGCGAACAAAATCGTTAAACATACCAAGTCAAATACAATCGTGTTTGCCAAAAATGGCACTTTATTAGCGTCAGGAGTAGGTCAAACATCCCGTGTAGACGCATTAAGACAAGCTATCGAGAAAGCGGTTTCTTTCGGTTTTGATCTCAAAGGCTGTGCAATGGCATCAGATGCTTTCTTTCCTTTCCCTGATTGCGTTGAAATCGCGTCGGAAGCAGGTATTGCAACCGTATTGCAACCCGGTGGTTCAATCAAGGATCAGTTGTCGATAGATATGGCCAATGAAAAAGGAATTTCAATGGTGACAACGGGAGTTAGACACTTTAAGCACTAAGCAGACTTCAACAATTAATAAAAAAGCAACTTTGTACAAAGTTGCTTTTTTATTAATTGTTTATTTCAACGTTCAATCTTTCGAGCTTATAACGTTCTATCTCCTCCGACAGTTTACGGATGGCATAAGCTACAATAGCTACATCATCTATCCAGCCGCCAACAGCAATAAAATCAGGGATGGCATCTATCGGAGAAATCACATAAATGATCGTTCCGATGATGATGGATAGATTCCAGTTGTTCATCTTAAACTTACCTGTGATTGCGTCTTTACACATCGCGATCAGTAATTTAAATTCGCCAACATAGCTACCTAAGTTTTTTGCCTTAGATTCCGCCTGTGATAACTCCGTCTCCGTAATTTTACGTTGTCTAAAGCGCTCAAACAGACCTGTTGCAATCTTCTTGATTCTACTGTTCATACCCCAAAATTAGGATTACTAGATTAATAATCCAAATCCCTATATTTCAGCTGACTCACGCTCAATCAGGATCACCAGATCAGGACAACCAAATTATTTGCACTACGGTGAAGATATGATACGGCAAAGATTTACTATCAAGCAATACGAGCTATTTTACACTCGGAATAGCCAAAGCACGCTGGATTAAATGACAGCTACACAAAAATTTATTATTTTTATAGCTAGCTGTAGCAAACTATCTTTAATGTGCGTATAATAGACAACACAAGCGCAATGTGTTTTATACAACAAAAGATTTAATGTTACACAGTTATGAAAAACTATAGATTATTCAATTTTATCTCCCTTGTTCTAGCGACATTCTTACTTTCAAGCTGTCTGAAAGATAATGATGACCAAAAAATTCCTATGGCGCTCTTTACCATGGTTAATGGTTACAGCGACGCTAATGCTGTCGTCTATTATGCGGATGGCGGGGCTTTACAAAACCCCAATTATCCTATGGAATTTAAAAGCTATAGGCCAATCGTTGGACTATTCACCGGAGCTCGAAAAATAGCTGTTTCCTCCGAATATAACAGTATCTTGACTGATACAACAATTACTGTAAAAGACAGTACGATATATACATCCTTTCTATTTGGAACAAAATCAAAACCGGTACAGATAATCACGACCGACAGAATCAACAAGGAAATTAAAAACACCGAATCCGGTTTACGCTTCTTTAATCTCGCGGAGGGAACAGATCAGGTAACCCTTCAGATCGGCAGTGAGACCTCCCCTTCAGAATGGACAAATAGAGCTAAAGAAACACAGAACTCGGCAAACGCGCATCAGGGATTTATTGCGCAAAAAAGTGGAACATTTACTGTAACAGCACGTGATAAAGCAGGGAAAACAATCGCGACCCGGAGCGAAATTAAATTGGCTGGAGGCTATTATTATTCTTTAATACTTATCGGTAAGGCAAATGATGAAAACAAACCATTATACATTGGTTTAGTAGCTCAAGCAGCGAATTAAAATACCCATATCTATTCACTTTTTATAACGGCGGCCATCATGTAAATGTGATGGCCGCTTGCTTTTTATGTTTTGAATATATTTCTCCGCTATTAAGGATTTTCTTTAGGTGGCACTTTAGATATAACATAAATATCCTCGTTATCTTTTTTCATCTTATACTTCTCACGCGCAATACGTTGTACTTCCTGTGGATTGGAACGAATATCGTTAATTGTTTTAATGATTGCGGCATTTTCCTTAAGGTAGAAAGAGCGCTCACTCTCCAGGTTCGCTTTCTGTTTTTGATAACTATACTGTGTGGCAAAGTCATTTCTATCAAAAAATAACATCCACACCAAAAAAGCCAAAGCGGCTAACAAATACTTATTTCTTATTAAATACCACAATCGTTGCATAAGGCAAAAATACTATTTAGCTTTTATACTCAAGATTTTTTCTTTACAAGTTCACCATCTTTGATTAAATATATGGAATAATATAGGCAAATTCATCATATCCCTAGAATAATCTTATCTTTAACAGTTGAAAAACGATCATTTAAAGGGAATATCCATTTTAAAACTATACCCGATTTTAAAATAGAAAGGTATATTCAATAGGATGATTGAAGAATAAATCATTGACATATGAAATACTATCTTATAGCAGGCGAAACTTCAGGAGACTTACACGGTGCAAACCTTATTAAGGCATTAAAAATTGAAGATCCTGATGCAACTTTTCAAATTGTTGGAGGAAATCTAATGCAGGAAGAGGCAGGAATAAAACCATTAATTCATACTTCGCAAATGGCTTTTATGGGCTTTATAGAAGTTATAAAAAATCTGCCAAAGATATCAAGGAACCTCAAACAAGTTAAAAATGATCTATTAAAAGAAAAACCAGATACTGTTATTCTGATCGATTTCCCTGGCTTCAATTTGAAAATTGCTGATTTTGCAAAAAAACATGGAATTAAAACCTGCTATTATATTTCCCCCAAAGTATGGGCCTGGAATCAGGGCCGTGTAAAGAAAATCAAACGGATAGTCGATCACATGTTTTGCATTCTGCCTTTTGAGGTGGATTTTTACAAAAAATGGCGCATGCCCGTAGATTATGTTGGAAACCCACTATTAGATGCGATTTCAACCTACCAATTCAACCCCAATTTCAGAGCAGAAAATGGTTTTTCAGAAAAACCACTCATCGCCCTCTTGCCGGGAAGCCGGGAAATGGAAATTACTAATATGCTGCCTATCATGGCCGAACTTCCGTTCTTTTTTCCTGTTCATCAATTTGTAATTGCAGGTGCTCCTAATTTTGATGAAGCGTTCTACAGGCAGTTTTTTAAAGGTATCGATATTCCCGTAGTTTTCAACCAAACCTACGATATTCTCAATAACGCAGAAGCCGCAGTCGTTACCAGTGGAACTGCTACGCTGGAAACAGGTATTTTGAAAGTGCCCCAGGTAGTTGTCTATAAAGCTAACCCACTATCTGTATGGATAGCAAAACTCCTCGTCAAAGTCAAATTTATCTCGCTCGTAAATCTAATCAATAACTTTTTATCTGTAAGAGAATTGATTCAAGACGACTGCACAGCATACGATATTTCCTATGAAGTGGGTGAATTGATCAATAACAAAATGCATCGCGCAAGTGTGATGGAAAACTACGATATCCTTGCTGAAAAACTTGGTTCTCCTGGGGCTTCAGAGAAGACGGCCAAATTGATTGTAAAATATCTCGCTAAAATTTAAACTCTTTTCCCTTTCATTTGTCAAACTACAGTAGTTACTATTAATTAAAAGGGTTATGAAATGTAAAATTGTTCTAGGCGTTTTTCTTTGTTTTGCAATGACCTTAACAGGTAAAGCACAGGAAGTACAACATATTTCTAAATTAGAAATTGGTAAAAAGGCAAAAAAAAATATCGATAATAGAGATTCTACTGTCGCTATACACATCGATACTTTGATCATGAAGGATAATTCTACTTTTTCTTTCTATGGTAAGAAAAATGTCAAGCTCAGCATTGGTTATGCTGAAATTGGAAACAAAGCAACTATCCATGGAACCGATGGGAAGAATAACGGAACTAATTTTGACATCAAGGCTAATTTTCAAAAATTAGGATCTCTATATATCATTGCAAAAGGAGATGACGCTTTCAATGGAACCAAAACTTTTCCGAACGGAAATGGAGGAAAAGTTAAAGTCACTTTAACAAACGGAAGCCTTAAACCCCAAACAACGGACAAGAAAGCGACAAATTATATTTATGCAGATGTAGTAGCAGGTGGACGTGCAGTCAATGCTAATTCGGACTTAAGAAATATTTACGACCGGATTAAAACCGCCCCCACCGGATTAAGAGGACTGCCTCAAGGGCAAATTTTCTCTGGGAGCCCCGGTATAGAAGGAACATTTGAACTAATTTCAACCCGATAAAACTAACGTTATAATCATAAAAAAGCCGTATTCTTTTTTAAATACGGCTTTATATATATAATCCCAATACTACTGCCTACACCCTCTTGTTTTAAGCTCATAGGCCAATACCAGCCGCGTCATCCGATCATATCGGGCTATTCCTTCCCGTTGATTATTGTGTTTTAGGTATTGGTTATAAAACAATCCCATGACATCGTCGAACCAACCAGTATATTCACTCCAAAATTGTCTTTCTCTTTCTAAGTCTATCAATATCTTTACACTTAATCGCTCTTTATAATCTTTCCATAATGCAGGATACATGCCCTGAAGCTCACGTAACATATATAGGGAAGTCTGTAGATAGGCCGAATACCGGTAAAAAGCTTGAGGATGATGCTGTAAGCGGACGAAAGCAATAAAATTTGCCTCATCCTCAAACCCGATGCCTTGCTGGTGAGCAAGTTCATGCACAGTAGTAAATGGTAAAAAAGTTGCTGGCATGGCTTTATTCACTTGAGCTTCGTGGGTAAATGGATTAAAATAGCCCGACACACCAAAAAAAGAAACCATACGGCTATTAATTGGTGATTTTGCGCCAATTTGATCTGTTGATAAAAAATCCGCAAAAGCTGTATCATTTTTGACCCACCTGGTCAACTCTTTTTGAATTACCTCCTTACGCTCTTCCCATTGTGATGGATTTACATGTTCACGCAAGGTATTTGTACTATCCAAAAAATCATTCAATACCATTAAATAATCGGCTAGTCTTAAGCTATCGACTTGCAGATGTACATTTGTGCTGATTGGTTGACGGTAATAGTTGAGCCCCCAAGATAGGTAAAAGAAACAATAGAGTCCGATTAACAAATTGATCATGGACAATACTAAACGAACAAAACTTTTCCATCTTCTTTTCCATAGGTTTCCAATTAATTTCGCAGCTAAATAGAAAAAAAACACAACAACTGCGACATAGAAGAGATCGCCTAGACTAAAGGGAATATAACCAAACACAAACCTCGGCACATGACTATAAAAACGATAAAATCCCTGTGCATAAAAGACCTCAATCCATTGGCTGTTTTTCTCCTTCACGGAGAAAATTAAAGTCCCAATAAATAGAACGAACAAAGTAAAAACCGCTATTTTATCCCGCTTTTCCATTCAATAATTTTTAAAACGATTAACTTTCGTTCTCAAAATAAACCTTATAGAAATTCATACCCTTATCCTCATCATAACCTTTCTCTAGATATTCACGTTTACCGTGAACATAGATATGAAAATTCCTATCAAGCTTTAAAACAGACTTGTAAGAAGATTCCATTTTTTTTACGGCTTTGTCTGCTATTTCAAAATTTGCCTGAAATGGCGTATCAAATTCATCCTCAAAACCAGCTTTAAAATCTTGGAATAAAGCAATTGCCTGCGGATTCCCCAACACTTCCTCCTCAAACTCTTCTTGTACAAATGTTTGCTTTTCCTTAAAGTAGTTCATGGATTTATTTAACAGATCAATCTTGTCCGCTTTTTCCAATTCAAAAGTCTCATCCAATTTTTCCTCCACAAAATTCTTATAAACTTTCAGATAATTGCCTGTTTGATTAAAGTTATCATTGCGCACGCGCAGTTGAAGAAAATCATCCTTCCAGTAAACCGCCTCCTGCTGCCTATTTGTCTGGTCAAGCACCAATACCTTATATCCTTCTTCCTCTTCTACGTTGATAATAATACAGCCTTTATCCAGTTTATTAATATTAATTGCTTCTTGTTCATACTCCAACAAAAATGCACCTTGTTCTGGATATACTTTCAGATAAGTTTCTTTATTCTCGGATTTGAATATACCGATGGCATCATGTTCTTCCCCTTCGATCTGAACGTTCTTCAACGCTACGACATACACCTCTCCTGCTTTGATTTTAGGATGATTGGAAACTTCATACAGGTGTTTTGAAATTTGTTGGGAAAAATCATGAAATGGAAGCTGATTCTTGAAATACTGTCTTACAAAATAGAAAATCTCATTCAGCTCTAATTCTTCATTGGGATGATACAGACGATATACCTCATTCACCTTAGCAAAGGGACTCATAAAATATTGCATCAATAGCCCCGGGAGTACTTCATCGTCCGCAAGAGAAACGGGTGCATCTGACAAAATATAAAATTCATCCTGGGCCTTATTGCCCACGCGGTGAATAGATAACGCTTCAAAAGTTGCATCTTGGTGAAAAAACATATTTTTATCTTATAAATTATATAAATCTATTGCTATTTTAAAAGTCTGACAGTGTGCATTGACAATATCTTTAATTTCGGGAGAATAGCCTCCTCCCATGCTTACCTGTACTGGGATGCCATTTTTATAACACATCTGAAAGACAAGTTCGTCTCTGCGACGACAGGCGTTAATACTTAAATTTAACTTCCCCAGCTTATCTGTTTCTAAAATATCCACCCCAGCTTGGTAGAAAACAAAGTCAGGCTCTAATTTCCTGAATATATCCGTTAAGTTATCTTCCAATAACCCAAGATATTCTGCATCCGAGATATCATCCAATAAACCTATATCCAGATGCGAACGCTGTTTGATAAAGGGATAATTTTTCTCGCCATGCATCGAAAATGTAAATACCTGCTGATGTCCTTTAAAAATATGCGCAGTACCATTACCTTGATGTACATCCAAATCAATGATGAGGATACGGCTGGCATATTGCTGCTTCAATAGGTACCCAGCTGCGGTTGCCTGATCATTTATCAAACAAAAGCCTTCCCCAAAATCATAACCAGCATGATGGGTTCCTCCGGCAATATTAAATGCTACCCCATGCGCCCGTGCATAGTTTGCACTTTGGATTGTCCCATCGAGAATATAGCGTTCCCTGTCAATAAGACTTTGGCTCAATGGAAAACCTATTCTACGGACCATTTTGGAATCCAGTGTAAGCTCAAATAACTGCCTTACATATACCGGATCATGCACCAGACAACAGGATTCAAAGCTCGCAAGTTCAGGACTGAAAAAATTAGACTCATCCGCCATCCCTTCATGTTTTAACTGTAGAGGAATGAGCTCATACTTCAACATCGGAAAACGATGCCCTTCTTTTAGGGGGTGGACAAATTCTGGACGAAAAGCTATCTTAAGCACCTTAAATCTTATATTACTCATGCGAATATAAGAAATCTAAATACATAACCCGTACCAATTTGTTTCAACAATATCGATTGGATCTTTGGAGTTATATGAGAAAAAGGGCATCTTTGAGAAAGAACAACCGGTAAGCCATTGTTATTAGACCATAACAGCATACTTGTACTCGATCATAAATTTTTATTATTGAAAATAAATGGAAACAACTAATTTGCCCCGATTGTCTGCCATGGAACAACGTGTGCTAGGCTCACTAATCGAAAAATCGAGAGTTACCCCTGAATATTACCCGATGACCATCAACAGCTTGCAAGCTGCTTGTAATCAAAAAACTTCCCGTAAGCCAGTTGTACAGTATACAGAAGAAGATATTGTTGCTACACTGGATGTATTGAAGAAAAAGGGCTTAATCGCTACTGTTATAGGTGGCGGATCACGTGTCACGAAGTATAAACACAATTTTGCCATCCAGTTTCCACTCGTGCCTTCTGAATTATCCATTATCTGTTTATTGCTTCTTAGGGGACCAATGACCGCAGGTGAAATCAACTCAAACTCGGGAAGATTGTATGAATTTGAGTCGTTGAGCGAAATCAATGCACAATTGGAAAAATTAGCCCAAGAAGGTTACATTAAATCTTTACCGAAACAAATAGGACATAAAGAAGTCCGTTATATTCATTTATTGGGAGAAATCAATCTTGAAGTTTATGAAACTAGCGGTTCCGTCGGTAGCGCCTCAAATGACCAGGTCTTATTAGATCGAGTAGCTCAATTGGAGGAAGAAGTGGCAGTGTTGAAACAGAAGTTTCAGGATCTTTGGGATGAATTACATTAATTACCCATGTTGCAAACAATAGATTCAAAAAAAGAATTACCGAAAGCAACCTTGTGGCTTATGACCATTGCCACTGGTTTGGTTGTCGCCAACAATTATTACAATCAGCCCTTACTAGGCTTGATTGCTAAAGATCTCCATGTTGATGAGGCTACGGTTAGCAATTCAGCTATGTTGACTCAGATCGGATATGCATGTGGTCTCTTACTGATTGTTCCTTTAGGAGATATGTTTAAACGAAAGAAAATGATCTTAATCGACTTCGTTTTTATTATCTTTTCTTTGGTCGGTATGGCTATTTCTACCTCAATTTTATCGATTTTAATATTCAGCTTTTTGATAGGTTTTACGTCGGTTATTCCTCAGGTTTTTGTTCCTATGGCTGCGGAACTTGCGCAGAAAGAAAAGCAGGCTTCGGCCATAGGAATGGTCATGTCGGGTCTGCTGATCGGCATATTACTTTCGCGAGTTTTAAGCGGATTTATCGGTTCTTACTTCGGGTGGCGTGAAATGTACTGGATCGCCGCAGCGATCATGATCGTTACGGCCATAGCCATAGCCATCAGGTTACCTGAAGTGATGCCTAATTTTAAAGGTACCTATAGCGAATTGATGCAATCGGTCTGGGACTTTGCCAAGAAACAGCCTGTACTGCAATTAGCTGCATTCCGTGGAGCCATGGGCTTTGGCGCTTTTTCTGCATTCTTTACAACACTTGTGTTCCACCTTGCAGCCCCACCTTTCTTCGATGGCCCGGCAACCGCCGGAGCATTTGGCCTCGTTGGCGCATGTGGCGCACTAGCCGCTGCTTTCGTCAATAAACTGACTGTATACATGAGCAAAGCAAAAATTATCCTGTACGCTATTCTATTAATGTTATTTAGCTGGTTGTTATTTGCCCTCTTTGGAAATTATTATTGGGGACTGATCTTCGGCGTTATTTTGATTGACCTTGGCCTACAATCCATGCACATCCTAAACCAAAGTGATTTCTATGCACTAAACCTTGGCGCCAATAACCGACTTAACACAGTATACATGGTCAGCTATTTTATTGGCGGATCAACAGGCACCTTTTTTGCTGCACAGGCATGGCAACACTTTCAATGGCCAGGCGTTATTTTTGTAGGTACATGCTATACGCTTTTGGCTCTGTTGGCTCATGTATTATTTGATTATAAATTAAGAAAAAACTGATATGAAATTCGGCCAAGTAGAACATCCTGAAGAAATTGACTTTACCCTTCCCCCAACTCCACCAGAAACCTTAAAACTATTGCAGCATTTCAAAAATGACAAGCCTTTCGAGGTATTTGTAGGTTGCGCAAAATGGAATAAACAGGATTTAAAGGGTTTTTACCCGAGAGGTACAAAAGATGAACTTGCGTATTACTCCACACAATTTAACAGCATTGAACTCAATGCTACATTTTACAATTCGCCTAGCATAGATCAGGTAGAGACATGGAAACGTAAAACACCTGCTAACTTCAAGTTCTTTCCAAAGATTCCACAATCTATCAGTCATTTTAGCCGACTGTTAAACACAGCTGATAAGGTGAAACTTTTTACAGACGCTATTGTTCATTTCGATGAAAAACTGGGCATGGCCTTCCTACAGATGCACGATAATTATAACCCAAAGGATATGGCTCGTTTAAAATTATTCTTACATGACTGGCCTAAAGAAGTTCCTCTGGCATTGGAAGTGCGAAATAAAGAGTGGTTTTCAAAACCTGATGTCACAAAAGAACTATATGCTCTATTGGAAGAGACCAATGTGACTAATGTTCTGGTCGATACTGCAGGCCGAAGAGATATGCTGCATATGCGTCTAACCACACCTACTGCTTTTATCCGTTATGTTGGTGCCAACCACTCGTCAGATTATGATAGGCTGGATCAATGGATCGATGTGTTGAAGTTATGGCGCGAAAATGGCCTACAAAAACTGTATTTCTTTATTCACCAGAACATTGAGGTGGAATCCCCCCTACTGGCGACACATTTTATAAAAAAACTGAACACAACATTAAACTTGGATCTGACTCATCCAAATAAAAATACCCCCAATACTCTGTTTTAATTAAGACAAAGCACGAGCGTAAATGAGTTAAACATCAAGAAAATCGTTGGAAAATTCATTACTAAAAAAAGCCGAAGTAGCATATACTTCGGCTTTAATATTTAAAAACAAGCTTTTGCTTACTTTTTAGCGTATTTAAAGTTTTTACCGATAAAACGGGCATTACCACCCAATTCTTCTTCGATACGCAACAATTGATTGTATTTAGCCATACGGTCAGAACGGGATGCAGAACCTGTTTTGATCTGACCACAGTTTAACGCTACAGCTAAGTCTGCGATAGTAGAATCTTCAGTCTCGCCCGAACGGTGCGACATGACAGAAGTATATCCAGAATTTTGCGCTAAAGTCACTGCGTTGATCGTTTCAGTCAATGAACCGATTTGGTTTACTTTTACCAAAATAGAGTTTGCAGTATGCGTATCTATACCTTGTTGAAGACGTTTTGTGTTTGTTACGAAAAGATCATCACCGACTAATTGAACATGGTCACCGATTTTGTCTGTCAATGTTTTCCATCCTGACCAATCATCCTCAGCCATACCATCTTCAATAGAGATAATTGGGTATTTTGCTGTCAATTCAGCCAAATAACTTGCTTGTTCTTCACTAGAACGTACAGCTCCTTTATCGCCTTCAAACTTAGCATAATCGTATTTACCGTCTTTGTAGAACTCAGAAGAAGCACAATCCAATGCTAAACAAATGTCTTGACCTGGCTTGTAACCAGCAATCTCTATCGCTTTGAGCACGGTTTCAATAGCATCTTCAGTACCCTCAAAAGTTGGTGCAAAACCACCTTCGTCACCTACAGCAGTTGATAGACCTCTGTCATGTAATATTTTTTTCAACGTATGGAAAACCTCAGTACCCCAACGCAAGGCTTCAGAGAATGAAGGAGCGCCAACAGGCATAATCATAAATTCCTGAAATGCGATAGGTGCGTCAGAATGAGAACCGCCATTGATAATATTCATCATCGGAATAGGCAATGTATTTGCATTTACACCGCCAATATAACGGTATAATGGCTGACGTGACTCTTGGGCAGCAGCCTTTGCCACCGCTAATGACACACCCAAAATTGCATTTGCACCCAAATTACCTTTATTTTCGCTACCGTCTAAATCAATCATAATTTTATCGATGGCATTTTGTTCGAAAACATCTACACCTTCTAAAGCTTTAGCAATTGTAGTATTTACATTCTCAACAGCTTTCAAAACACCTTTTCCCAAATAGGTTGACTTGTCGCCATCGCGCAATTCAACTGCTTCGTGAACACCTGTTGAAGCACCTGAAGGTACAGCTGCACGACCAACAAAACCATTTTGTGTAGTAACATCTACTTCGATTGTAGGGTTACCGCGCGAATCCAAAATTTGACGCGCATGAACATCGATAATTAAACTCATCTCTTTATTAGACTATAATTTATTTTCATTACTTAGTGTAGATAAGACACACTCTCATCTACAGACATTTTCCACAACCAAATATAACAAAAAATGTATTTATTCCCCTATTTATTCTGAATAAAATGTGCATATTCTGAACAATTGCTATGGTAGCGTCAATAAAAAACCCTTCAAAATATGAAGGGTTTTTATATAAAATTATACGTTTAGTTTTTGATCATTGCTACAAAATCATCAAACAAATAACGTGAGTCATGAGGACCCGGTGATGATTCGGGGTGATATTGCACCGAGAATGCTTTTTGCCCTTTGATACGGATTCCCTCAATAGACTGATCGTTCAGATTAACATGTGTTACCTCAACGCGCTCAGAATTTTCAATATCTTCAGCTACAACCCCAAAACCATGGTTTTGCGACGTAATTTCACAACGATTAGCAATGATATTCTTCACGGGATGATTGATCCCACGGTGCCCATTATGCAATTTACTGGTGCGGATACCATTTGCCAATGCGAGGATCTGATGACCTAAACAAATGCCGAACATTGGCTTATTCGCGTTCAAAATAGCTTTTACTGTCTCAATAGCATAATCCATCGGAGCTGGATCACCCGGGCCATTGGAAATAAAGTAACCATCAGGATTCCATTGTTCCATTTCTTCGAATGTTGTCTTCGCAGGAAATACTTTCGTATATACATCACGAGCTTCAAAATTCCGCAAAATATTTTTCTTGATTCCCAAGTCCAAAACCGCTACACGCAACGAAGCATTTTCATTACCGAAGAAATAAGGTTCTGTTGTTGTTACTTTTGATGACAGCTCAAGTCCATCCATCGAAGGAACTTCCGCCAATTGACGCTTTAATGCTTCCACATCCAATGTTTCCGAAGAAATAATTGCATTCATCGCTCCTTTATCACGTATATGTCTTACCAAAGAACGCGTATCCACATCTGAAATACCAACTAAATTCCCCTCCTCAAAATAGCTTTGGATAGATTCATCAGCCATTTTACGACTATAGTTGATGTTGTAATTCTTACAAACCAATCCCGCAATCTGAATGTGATTTGATTCGGTATCGTCCTCATCAATACCATAGTTACCAATATGGGCATTGGTGGTTACCATGATTTGTCCAAAATAAGATGGATCTGTAAAAATCTCTTGATAACCGGTTGTTCCTGTATTGAAACAGATTTCCCCAGTAGTCGTACCAATTTTACCAGCGGCTTTACCGTGATAAACTGTACCATCTTCTAAAACTAAAATTGCAGGCAATTTGCTGTAGTTGGTCATTATCGATGTAATATTATAAAATGTGTATCCTTACTTTTATGAATTTTAAAGCCTTCTTGATTGGATATAAAAAAAGCCCTAAAATGGGCTAAATCAATTAACAATGCATCATCACGATTGACAAACCGTTTCCTAAGGCACCTACCAATAAAGTCTTTTCTTTAATTTTCACGGGAGACAAAGTTAAGACTTATCGCTTAAAAGTGAAAACATTTTTCATTTTTTTATTTCACCTTGATTCCAACCGCCAAAAACGAATAAAGTCTCTCAAAGTCAGCGCAATCAACACCGGCACAATCAAGTAGATCAATGGATTTTCCAACCACGCCTCTTGCCACCGTAATTGCAACAACGCAATAAAAGCATGCGTAAGGCCACATCCCGGACAGTTATATCCACTTATCGCCTTCCACACACAGGGAATAAGAATGTGGATATCTGCGAAAAGGTGCAAGCCAATAGCAATCCCGAAATACCCGATGATCAACGCGTATATCCAATGATGTCTTAGGTACTTCAGGACAAAAATAAACATTAATTGTTTATCGGACTTTTAATGTAATTGCCGTCCGCATCCTTATATTTTCCGACAATAATCATAATCAAGTCGATCAGATACCAAATACCACAGCCGCCCAAAGTGACCAACTGAATAACAGCCGTACCAATTTGTCCCAAATAAAACCGATGCGCACCAAATGGTCCCAAAAAGATACAAAACAACAGGGCCGGTAACCATCTATCGTCCTGAAACGTATTATTTTGTTGTTGAAAGGGCTGGTTAGCATAAAATATCGGCTGTCTTACACCGCAATACGGACAAACTTCGGCCTTGATCGTAATCAATTTACCGCACTGCACGCAATACTTTTCGTCTTCTGTTTTCATTTAGATTTAGTTTGGCGACGGAATGGAAAGCCTCCTCCCATCATGGATAAAATAATGGAGTTAAATTAGCAAAAAAACTTCAAAAAATCTCTTTTTTTAATTGTCTATAGAAATTAACATAAGCAATAAAGGCGCTTCGTATCTTAAAGCGCCTTTACTGTTTATGTTTTCGAATTTTAAGAGTTGATCGCTTTCCAGATCATATCTTTCAATGGCAATATATTCTTACCAGTAACCGAAGAAATGAAAATATAAGGAACATCTTCCGGTAGTTCTTGTTCCATCTCCTTCTCCAACTCTTCGTCGAGCATATCAGACTTGGTAATAGCCAACAATTTTGGTTTATCGGCCAATTCAGGATTATAAGCGGTCAATTCATTTAAAAGAATGGCATACTCTTCACGGATCGTCCGGTCGGTATCAGCAGGGACCATAAACAACAACACTGAGTTCCGCTCAATATGGCGTAAAAAACGATAACCCAAGCCTTTCCCCTCAGAAGCACCCTCAATAATTCCCGGAATATCAGCCATTACAAAGGAACGATTGTCCCGATAGCCCACCATACCCAAATTAGGTACGAGCGTAGTAAATGGATAGTTTGCGATTTCTGGTTTTGCAGCAGATACGACCGAAAGCAACGTCGATTTACCAGCATTTGGAAATCCAACTAATCCCACGTCTGCAAGAACCTTTAGTTCCAGTATCATCCACTGCTCTTTACCAGGAAGGCCTGGCTGTGAAAACCGTGGTGTCTGTTGCGTAGGCGACTTAAAATGCCAGTTACCCAGACCACCTTTTCCACCCGGCACCAGTATCCTGGTTTCACCTTCCTCTGTAATATCAAATAACACCTCGCCAGTCTCCGCATCCTTTGCTATAGTACCCAACGGAACCTCCAATATCTCATCGCGACCAGTTGCACCCGTACGCAGAGAACTGCCTCCAGATTCACCGTTTGATGCGATAATATGCTTACGATATTTTAAATGAAGTAACGTCCAAAGATTAGTCGTTCCTTTTAGGATAATATGCCCTCCACGACCGCCATCACCACCATCAGGCCCGCCTGTAGCCGTGTGTTTATCACGGTGCAAGTGAGCCGAACCTGCCCCACCATGTCCAGAACGACAACACACTTTCACATAATCAACAAAATTCGAACCTTGCGCCATTATAATTTATTACAGTCTAAAAAGTATTTACCTTAATTAATAATTATCGATGATATCGGTTAAGCTCTTAAAGATAGTCTCGATCTCACCGATACCATTCACTTTAGAAAGCTTACCCTGAGCCTCATAATAAGGCAATACATGAATCGTCTTTGTGAAGTATTCATCAATACGCTTCACTAATTTATCTGCATCATCATCCGCACGTCCAGAAATCTCTCTCCGTTTGGCAATACGATCTTTCAATTCATCCTCATTGACATCCAGTGCGATTACGACTGCGATGGAGGTGTTGATACCTTCTAAAAAAGCGTCCAACGCCTCAGCCTGCGCAACAGTACGAGGAAATCCATCGAAAATAAATCCTTTTGCATCCGGATTTTTCTTCACTTCCTCCTCCAGCATCGCTATTGTAATCGAATCTGGCACTAAATTCCCCTCAGCAATAATCTGACTCACTTGTTGACCAAGCGGGGTTTGACCTTTAATATGTGCTCTAAAAATATCACCAGTAGAAACGTGCACCAATTGATATTTTTCAATAAGCTTTGCAGATTGGGTTCCCTTACCTGCACCCGGAGGGCCAAATATTACAAGGTTTAGCATAGTTTTATTTAAGAAATTAAAACGAGGTTAAAAATAAAAGCCTAATCACAGATGATGACTAGGCTTTTCAGTCGTGCGCTCCAAGGGAGTCGAACCCCTAACCTTCTGATCCGTAGTCAGATGCTCTATCCAATTGAGCTAGGAGCGCAATAAACCAATACGTTTAGAACTCCGTCCCATTTGTTTTGGTGATGCAAATATAGTCAGAATTCGTTTTTTTACAAATTTTTTTTCAAAAAGAAGTCTATCGCCTTCCTTTGACAGCTGGTAAACAGCTTCCAAAATAAAAGCCAATCAAATTGACTGGCTTCATTACGTGCACTCCAAGGGAGTCGAACCCCTAACCTTCTGATCCGTAGTCAGACGCTCTATCCAATTGAGCTAGGAATGCCTTTTTCTTATCGTACAGAATCTGTATCGTGCGCTCCAAGGGAGTCGAACCCCTAACCTTCTGATCCGTAGTCAGATGCTCTATCCAATTGAGCTAGGAGCGCTAGGCATCCAAAATAAAACAGTATTTGTTTCCGTTTTGGTGATGCAAATATCGTTATATTTATCAATTTAACAAACATTTTTTCTCTTTTTTAAACTTTGCACAACAACATTTCTTTTATCTCGTTGATAATATTATATTTAAAATATCAACTTTTTTTTTCAAACACGGACAAATGCTATTATTCATGAACAAAAGAGAATTAAAGCGCAGTAAAATACGCATTGGAGATATTAGTATCTCCTATTACATCAGACCAAGCATCTTAGCCCCTTCCCCCAAAACCATTATATTTATCCATGGTTTCCCATTTAATAAAAACACCTGGAAACAACAGCTTCAGCATTTGGATGAAGACTATACGGGTATAGCAATTGATGTTCGAGGGCATGGCCTCAGTACCAACGGTCATGGTTTTTTCTCCATTGATGTCTTTGCCAAAGATCTGGTAGAATTTATTCGCAAACTCGACCTCAACCACGTCATCCTGTGCGGCATTTCCATGGGGGGCTACATCGCACTGCGGACCTATGAATTGATCGGGCAACAGCTCAAAGGGCTTATCCTATGCGACACTAACTCCCTTGCTGATGACAACAAAGCCAAGCAAAAGAGATTCGATGCTATCCAGGCTTTACTAAAATATGGCAGACGGCCTTTTGCCATTGGTTTTATAGGCAATGTATTTCACGACAAAACAATTCGCGAAAATCCCGAAGCAGTTGAACTGATTAAAAGCTGTATCCGCAGAAATGAAGTCGCCAGCATCTGCGCGACACAGCTCGCTCTCGCATCCCGGACAGACACAAGCCATTCACTAAAAACAATTATTATCCCGACATTGGTTATAAAAGGTAAACACGACAAGCTAATGAGCGAGGAACAGACCAATATACTTATCGAAAATATCCCCGATGTCCGCTATATGGAATTTGACGAATCTGGTCACTTGCCCAATCTTGAGGAACCCGAAAAATTCAATACCGTATTAAATGATTTTCTGCGAAGCATTCCACTATTCTCATCCTAGAACGGCATACTGGGAATACTCGTCAAACAATAAAAAAGCCACATCAGTGGCTTTTATTTCTTTTTTTCAATAAGATTTCGCGCTACAGTGCTAGAACGAAAACTCGTCTTTGGAACGCGCTCCCGCTTCTTCAGCGTATGCATCGTCAAAGTTAGGCTCATAACGTTTCTCGATTACCTCCTGGTTAGATTTGATGTAGTTCACCACATCCGTCAAACCTTCTGCGAACTTTTCAAAATCTTCTTTATACAAGAAAATCTTATGCTTAATAAACTGGCCATCCTCAAAGCGCTTCTTGCTTTCTGTGATAGTAATGTAGTAATCGTTCGATCGAGTTGCTTTTACATCAAAAAAATAAGTACGCTTACCTGCTCTCACCTTTTTTGAAAAAACTTCTTCACGTTCTTTGTTTTCAAAATCTCCCATTGGTTGTTATTTAAGTTTAAAGTAATCTTAATCTTTGATAAATATATAATAATTCATTTTAATCCACCAAATAATATTAAAAAAAAACACAATAACGCGTAAAAGTGGCAGTCCACTACTTTTTATAATAAGATGAAAAATTAAACAACGAGATTTTTTACCGACGAAATCATTACATTTACCGAAAATATAAGTTGTATTACCTAAAGCAAATATGTAGAATATATTTGTGACGCTATCTTTGAGTCATAAATAGTAAAAACATTATGGAAAAAGAACCCATCATACCAAACAGCAATAATAGCCGCAATATTGTAGGAGCAATTGTAATTATCGTAGGTATATTCTTATTACTGAATAACCTCAATCTAGGAAGCTGGTTTCCAGATTGGTTATTTGGTTGGCAAACGATATTAATTATTATTGGATTAGTCATTGGCATAAATTCCCAATTTCAGAAAAAATCGGCGATTATTCTATTGATCATCGGTGGAGCAAGCCTCATCTCGAGAATGATGCGTACCGACTTTGGTTCGGTAACCGTTCCTATCATTATCATTTCTCTTGGAATTTACTTTATTATGAGTAAAAGGAAACCTCCGATGGTTCCTCCCACTTATCCCAATCCGCCACAAGGATCTTATGACTGGGACAAGCGAGTAACCGTGCCTACCGAAGGGACTACAGACGGTAGCCTCAATGACCAGGAATCAAAACCATTTAATGAACAATATGATCCAAACCGACAAGCCTCGCCTAATCAGCAGGCTTTTGGCGACAATGGAAAAGATCCTTTCCAACAGTCATTTGAGGATAACCTCAATCTGAATACGATCTTTGCAGGGCAAAAGAAAGTTATTTACTCTAAAAATTTTAGAGGAGGTAATTTGACCAATGTATTTGGAAGTATAGAACTGGATTTAACAAAAGCTGACATCCAACAGCCGATTGTGATCGATACGTTTCAATTGTTTGGTAGCGCACGCATAATAATCCCCCCGCATTGGACGGTGTTCAGTAACGTTGCTTCCATCTTAGGATCTGTAGATGACCGCCGGTTCCAAACGATCTATAACCCCGATACGGATAAAAAAATCTATATTACAGGTACTTGTATTCTAGGTAATTTAACCATAAAAAATGCTTAATAAATGAAAAACAAGCTGTTTCTCAGTGTTAAAAGTCGTTTAATTGGCATTATATGTATATCCGTATTTATCGGATATCTCGCGTTACAATACTTATTAATGCTTCGTTCTGGCTTTGACCAACAACTCGCATTCAAAGATTCTTTTATCAATAGTGTAGTCATGATGTTCTGTTGTTATGGCATGTCATCTGCACTAAACTTCTATACCCCACAACCAAGGGAAATATGGAAAGTACTTATTATCGGCTTAATCATGGGCGGAATAAGCATCGGATTAAGCCGATTTTTAATGAGTTATTTTATTCAATCTAACTTCACCCCCCTCCTGGATTTAACTTTACCGTATCGCGGCATTGTTAATTTTCTCATATTAACATCGGTTGCCATTATCAACATCGTTTGGAATATTCAAGAAGACAATATCAATAATATTAAACGCAAACAAGAGTCCGAAAATCTGCTTCGGGAAGCCGAATTATACAATCTCAGGCAACAATTGCAACCACACTTTCTATTTAATAGCCTTAATTCCATTATAGCGCTTATTGGTGCAAATCCCGACGAAGCCCGCAATATGACATTCCAGCTCTCGGATTTTCTGAGAGGGACGTTAAGGAAGGGAAATAACCAAATCATCACACTCGAAGAAGAACTTGACCATCTACAGCTTTATCTCGATATCGAGAAAGTACGTTTTGGCCATAGACTAAATACATCCATTTCCTCGTCCGAAGAAATTTTTAACAACAGACTACCCGCAATGATCATCCAACCCCTTGTAGAGAATGCGATTAAGCATGGTCTCTACAACATAAGGGATCAGGTCGAAATAAAAATAAAATGCCAGTCAAATGAAGGTCAATTATGGATCCAAATCACCAATCCTTTCGACACTGAAGAACAATCTAAACCCAAAAAAGGCACTGGATTTGGACTCTCGAGCATTCAACGTCGATTGTATCTTCTCTATGGAAGAAATGACCTGCTGGAAACGCAAATACTAGACAATATATTTATCAGTACCCTAAAAATACCTCAATATGATTAAAGTCGTTATTATCGATGATGAACCACTGGCACGCTCGATTATTGCCGGTTACTTAAAAAGCGAGACCGATGTAACTGTCGTTGCCGAATGTGGAGATGGTTTTGAAGGCGTTAAGGCTATTCATACTCATGAACCTGACTTAATTTTTCTGGATGTTCAGATGCCCAAATTAACGGGTTTTGAAATGCTTGAACTCATTGACAGCCCGCCAGCCGTTATTTTTACAACTGCTTTTGATGAATACGCTTTGAAAGCTTTTGAAAAAAATGCATTAGATTACCTATTAAAACCGGTATCACCTGCGCGTTTTAAGAAAGCATTAGAAAAATTTAGGACAAACTTCTCGGCTCCAGAAAAAAAAGTACAGCCCAACTATGAGGTGCTTACAGCCCAAGACGAAACAAAAATTGACCGTATCGTTGTCAAAACAGGTACACAGATCAAGATTATTCCTATTGATACAGTCAAATATCTAGAATCTTACGATGACTATGTTAAAATTCATACCAAAGACGGTATGTACCTAAAAAATAAAACAATGGCATTTTTCGAAAAAGCGTTGGATTCAAATCAATTTGTCCGTATCCACCGTTCTTTTATCATTAAAGTTGACCAATTGGCCAAACTAGAACCTTATGAAAAGGATTCTTACATTGCAGCACTAGTATCAGGCGAAAAGCTTAACATCAGTAAATCAGGCTATGCGCGATTAAAACAATTGATTGGAATTTAAACATTCCGTAGATTTGTGCCCATCAATAGTTATGAAACATTTTATTACACTCATATTGCTGGGCATCTCATCGTACTCTTTTGCCCAAACAGGTTCCGAAGAACAGATCAACAGAGGGGTATATAATAGGCTGGAGTTTTTTATCAATTCCCAGATGACCGACTCAGCCTACAATTTGGCCAGCGATTCATTTAAACAGCAATTTAGCCTTGCCCGATTCACGCAGGTACTCGAAAATCTATACCCATTAGGAAGAGTAAAAAGCTCAACGCAAAAAGAATTTGAAAAAGGAATCGCAACTTATCAGATGGACTTCGATAGCAAATCTTACGATGTCGTCTTCGCAACAGATCCTACCCTAAAATTCCATACGCTAAAGTTTACTCCTTCAACCACAACACCACAAGTCGAAAAAATGACAATGGTGCCTGCGACACAAAAATCAGTAGATAACGATGACCTTTTCATCGATTCTGTTGCGCGCGCTTACTTCAAACAACAAAATACGCAATCCCTTGCCATTGGTATTATAAAGAATGGACAAACCAAAACTTATTTTTATGGCGAGACGGCCAAAGGAAACCAGACTCCACCCACAAAGACGTCTATTTATGAAATTGGCTCGTTGAGTAAAGTTTTTACCGCTATCCTTTTGTCAAATCTTGTCGAAGAAGGAACAGTCACTTTAGATCAGCCTATAGCCCTATTCCTTCCCGACTCACTCAAAAAAAATGAAGCGCTTTCAAAAATAACATTTCAAATGTTGGCTAATCATACCTCCGGCTTACCGAAGCTTCCGGATAATTTTGACAAAGTTAACGGTTTCAACGAGAACGATCCTTACAAAACATATGACAAAAAAGCACTTTACAACTATCTTTCACGCTTTAAAAACAAGAAAAATCCGGGCGAAGAGTATGAGTACAGCAATCTAGGTTATGCTGTTCTCGGGGATATCATATGCAGTCTTTATAAAAAAAGTTACGATCAGCTTGTAAGGGATATCATCTGTAAACCACTTGAAATGAACAATACTTTTCAAGTATTGGAACCTAAGAGGAAAGATACTTTTAAAGTATACAACAAACATGGTCAAGAAGCATTGCCTTGGTCTTTTGACGTATTTGCTCCAGCTGGTGCGCTAAAATGCACCCTCGAGGATCTACTGAAATTTGCGAACGCGCAATTCAAGATGCCGCAAACTCCATTGGAAAATGCCATGGCAAATACCAGATTATTTACATTCTTTCTACCACCCGACACAGACCTCGGCTTGGCATGGCATATGAGTTTGATCGACAACCTTACAGTCTTCTGGCACAACGGCGCAACGGCCGGAAGTAGTTCCTATCTCGCTTTATCCCCAGATAAAAAAAGTGGAGTGGTCATGCTGTCAAATTCAGCTATCTCTACCGATGATCAAGGTAAAGCTATTTTAAATTATCTCCTTCATCAGAATTAAAGAATAAAACGTCACGAATAAAAAGCCATATTGAAACAACAATATGGCTTTTTTTGTTGTCATAGTGTCAATAAGTTTTTATGATAATAAAAAAGCATTTACATACATGAAGATATTCATCACAAAAAAAATTCCGCAAAAAGGCATAGATCTATTACAATCCGCAGGCCACGAGATTACAATTCACGAATCGGCCAGACCACTATCCGAAAAAGAGCTCATCGAAGCCAGCCAACAATGCAACTATGTTCTTAACGGTGGGATGCAAAATTTTGATGCCCATTTTTTCGAAAACTGCCCCAACCTGAAAGCCCTATCACTCATGAGCGTAGGCTATGATAATGTGGATATTTCAGCCGCCACACAGCACGGAATCCCTGTAAGCAACACCCCGGGTATACTTTCTGGGGCAACAGCAGACGTCGCCTTTCTTTTAATGCTAGCGGTATCAAGAAAAGCATTTTTCAACCATAAAAGAATATTGCAGGGTAAATGGGAAGGGTTCGATCCTACTGAAAACCTGGGCATCGAACTCAACAATAAAACACTGGGCATCTACGGACTGGGACGGATTGGATTCGAACTAGCCCGAAAAGCTAGAGCAGCGTATAACATGGAAATTATCTACTATAATCGAAGTAGAAATAAGGAAGCGGAACGGGTTTTGGGTGCCAAATATGTACATTTCGATGAATTGCTAAGGCGTAGCGATGTACTTTCCATACATGCTGCTTTGACAGCGGAGACTAAAAGCCGGTTTGACAAAAATGCATTTGCACGCATGAAAAACTCCGCCATATTAGTCAATACTGCAAGAGGTGGATTGGTCAATGAATTCGATCTGACAGCAGCATTGCAGGCTGGCGAATTATGGGGTGCAGGACTTGACGTGACAAACCCTGAACCGATGAGGCCAGATAATCCACTCTTAGGAATGGACAATGTATGCATTCTTCCACATATCGGGTCTGCCACCGTAGAAACCAGGGATAATATGGCTTTAATGGCTGCCAACAATTTATTGGCAGCGATCAGAGGTGAAAAAATGCCACAAATTATCAATGAAAAAGTTTATCAATAAATAATTACACCAATGAAAAGAAGATTTTACCAGCTGTTGAACAGCGTAAATAAGGCCATCTTACCTCGATACAGTCAGATGGATCCGCTAAAATTAAAAAAGTACCAGCAGGCGATTATTGCCTACAGGTACTTTGTCCTTATCCACGCGCTGGGAGACGATCAGGATTAAACTTTTGGACTCCCTCGTTCACTTGAGTTCGAAACAGTATTGCCAATTACTTGATAAAGGCTCTTGCCAAATCCTTTTCCAATTATTTTTTCTTCCGAGCAGATTACGTTTGATCTGATGGTTTAAACTTTTTTTTTACAAATTAAGCGAAACAAAAACAACTTGCGTATTCAAACAGCCGTTGAACCACGACATCACCCTTACCAACCAAAACAGCAAAATCATTGAAAAATACCATAAAAAAACAAATAAACACCACTTTTAGAAGAATATTTACCTTAATTTTGTAGTATGATTATAAAAAACACCATACCTATCCTTGATAGTTGTAGTATTGATCTGAACAACAACACAACCCTTCATATTGATGATCTTAAAGCATATATCATCAAACATCAAGATATGGTGTTTCCACACAAGCATAATTTTTTCCATTTTGTTCTCTTCACTCAAGGTTCGGGCGAACATATTATCGATTTTAATCAGTATAAGATTGAGCCTTATCAGATCTACTTTATGGTTCCTGGCCAAGTCCATACCTGGAATTTTGTGGGAGATGAAGCCGGCTATGTTGTCAATTTCTCTATCGATTATTTTCAATCCTTTCTCCTACGTACAGATTACCTCGAACGCTTTAGTTTTTTACAGGGCAAAATTGAACATCTGATATTTATTTTGACTGAACAATATCGAAATCAAGCAACAGCAATTTTGGATCAAATCATATTTGCGAAAACTGAGCAACTATCGGAAGACTACATCCGTACACTTTTGTTGCAGTTTATATTATATATATCCATTGGTACAGAGAAGGAGCACCTCGAAAAAGGCAACCCTTACAATCATAAAATATTCAATAGCTTTCAGCAATTAGTGGAGCAACAGTTTAAAACCACAAAACTGCCCAGCATTTATGCAGATCAGTTATTTATCACACCAAATCATCTCAATGCGATCTGTAAATCCTATATTGGACAATCTGCTGGAGAAATTATACGGAACCGTATCGTTCTTGAAGCGAAACGACTTCTGGTCAATCGAAATTTAAATATTACCGAAATTGCAGATGAACTGCAATTTAAGGACAACTCTTATTTCACTAAATTTTTTAAAAAATCCGCTGGGCTCACACCTGAAGAGTTCAGAAAACAATTATAACTATGGAAAAAGTTAAATACGAATTATCTGAATTTAAAGCTGCATGGCAAGCAAAATGTCCAAGATGCAGAATCGGCCATGTGTATCAAGGACCTGCCTACGGTCTGAAAGTCCAAAAAATGAACAGCCACTGTGAATACTGCGGTCTGCGCTATGAGCGTGAACCAGGCTATTTCTATGGTGCAATGTATGTAACCTATGCTTTCGCAATCGCTGAAATGGTTACCGCTTGTATGGCAACGTATATTTTGACCGGCAACGATTCTTCATTTATACTCTATGCGACAGTCGCTATCATGAGCGTTGTGTTAATGTCTCCGTTCAACTACCGCTATTCCCGTATCATCCTGATGTATTGGTTAACCCCGGGCTTAAGGTATGACCCAAATGTCAAAAAAAAGGAAGTTGACGTGAAGGCTTCAGCTTAACTTTCATTATTCATATCTTTAACCGAATGAAGGATATAATATATTTAGACAATAATGCCACGACGCGTATTTTGGACGAAGTATGGAATGAAATGACACCTTACTTCATCCAAAACTATGCAAACGCATCAAGTGTCTATCACCAAATGGGCCGTGAAGCCAATTCTGCGGTACAGCAAGCTCGCAGCAATATTGCAGCTGCGCTTAACTGTGCTCCGAAAGAAATATTCTTCAATTCTGGCGCGACGGAGAGTATCAATACCGTTATTAAAGGTATATTCGAAAAATATCAGTCGAAAGGAAAGCACATTATCACCGCCGCAACGGAACACAAAGCCGTATTAAGTTGCTGTGAGCAATTGGCTAAAAAAGGAGCAGTTGTTACCTATCTTCCAGTCGACACCCAGGGCATGATTGCCCTGGATGATCTGAGAAACGCAATAACCGAGCAAACAATATTGGTCTGTATTATGGCGGCCAATAACGAAACAGGTGTATTGGCTCCGATCACAGATATTGCCCAAATCTGCACCGAAAAAAATGTTTTATTTTTTTGTGATGCAACACAGGCCATTGGAAAAGTCGATATTGATTTACAGCAGCTGAATATTGATATACTCTGCTTAAGTGCCCACAAAGTTCATGGGCCAAAGGGAGTCGGCGCACTCTACATCCGGAGAAAATCTAAACCCATTCAAATTAGCCCGCTCATCGTAGGTGGAGGCCAAGAAAATGAATTTAGAGGCGGTACATACAACGTCCCTGCAATCGTTGGACTTGGAAAGGCAATCTCAATCATTCATCCCGCATTATATAGCACAGTGGGAAGGAACCGTGACCTTTTAGAAAAGTTGCTAAACGATATTCCCGAAATCATCATTCATGGAAGAAATGTACCGCGTCTACCAAATACCAGTTACATCAGTTTCCGACATATCCTAGCCGGTGAAATAATGACTGCCTGCCCCAAACTGGCACTTTCTTCTGGCTCGGCTTGTGTGACCGGATCCAGGGAACCTTCGCATGTGTTAATGGCCATGGGACAATCCAAAGAAAACGCATTATCAGCTATTCGATTTAGCTTAAGCCTATTGACCACCAAAGAGGAGATTATCCAGTGCGCGGAAATGATCAAAGAAACTGTCAAAAAAATACGCGATCAATCGCCTATATGGAAAATGTTCAAAGATAGTCTGATCAATTAATTTATGACATTCTAAAAACTTTATCACAGCAGAAATATAGCAAGATTGTATGTATCTTTGCGCTATACAAAGGATAATACTATGATTACAGTTACTGACAAGGCAAAAACTCGTATCGAGGAAATCATGAAGGATGAGCAATATGACAGCAATTACTTTGTGCGCGTTGCTGTAGAAAGCGGAGGCTGCTCAGGTTTAAGCTATAAGCTTAACTTCGACAACGAAGAAAAAAAAGGTGATCAATTTTTTGAAGATAAAGGAGTGAAAGTCTGTTTAGATATTAAATCATTTTTATATTTAGCTGGTACAGAGCTGGATTATTCAGATGGTCTAAATGGAAAGGGATTTGAATTTCACAATCCCAATGCAAGTCGCACATGTGCTTGTGGCGAAAGCTTTTCCGTATAGCCAATACCGATAATGTAGACTATATAAAGGAGCCTTGAATTTACTTCAAGGCTCTTTTGGTAAGTAACCCAACACTTTTTAGCTATTCAAAAGATTATTAGTTTTGTAATTAAATATTAACCTATCTCCATTTTGTTAGATTCTTTTTATTTTTTCAAGTTTTTAATAGATAAATATTAAAAATCACAATCAAACACGTTAACCAATGATATTTTCATACTTTTGTAGGAAATAACTGAATAAAAAATAAAAAACTATGCGTAGCAGTCCGCGCATGGTATTTCATTTAACACATATGGAGGGAAGAAAACTTTTAAATACCGAAGTTGCTATCAGCTTCGTTAAAGATACATTTGTCCAACAATTAAAAAAAGCCTTAAATCTAATTCCAATCTCTTCACCACTGGTGGTTTTGGACGGGACCGGGTTAAACGATGACCTGAATGGAATTGAGCGTCCGGTATCATTTCCAATAAAATCATTGAATGAAAAAAGAGCTGTCGTCGTACATTCCCTTGCAAAATGGAAAAGAGTACGTTTAAAAGAGCTCGAGATGTTATCTGGCGAAGGCATCGTTACAGATATGAAAGCACTGCGTCCTGATGAAGATTACACCCCTATTCATTCCATCTATGTAGACCAATGGGATTGGGAAAAGGTAATCGATAAAAATCAGCGCAATTTGGCTTCGTTAAAGGAAACAGTACTAAAAATTTATGAAGCTTTGCGATTTACCGAATTAGAGGTGGAAAACAAGTATCCTCATACAAAAGCGATTCTTCCAGAAACCATTACTTTTATTTCATCTGAAGACTTGTTGCAAAAATACCCCAACCTAACGGCAAAAGAACGTGAAAATGCCATTACAAAAGAGCACGGTGCCGTATTCTTACATGGCATTGGAGGCGCCCTCAGCAATGGCGTAGCTCACGATGGTCGCGCAGCGGACTACGACGATTGGAGTACTGCTAATGAAGACGGGCACAAAGGATTGAACGGAGACATTCTTGTATGGAACCCAGTTCTAAATTCAGCTTTTGAACTCTCATCCATGGGAATTCGTGTTGATAAAACGGCGCTAGCACATCAAATGGAAATCAGAAACTGCACAGAAAAATCAAAACTGACTTTTCACAGCATGCTGCTGAATGACGAATTGCCTGAATCCATGGGCGGGGGTATCGGACAATCCCGCGTCTGTATGTTTATGCTCAAGAAACAGCATATAGGCGAAGTTCAAGTCAGTATATGGGAAGAGGACAAAAAAGTGTCCTTAAGAAGAGAAGGTATTGATATCTTATAAAACGATACCTATTAAGAATCAATATAATCCTATATTTGACCTTATTCTAATTATACTATAAACAAGCACCCGGTAATCATCTTTTTTAGAGCGGTATCCTGGTGCTTATGGTATTAATCATCTTGGGTTTGAATATTCATCGCTGTTTGTTCCCTGCAGAATAGTAGTATTTCGTATTTTTGTCGAATGCAGTTAAAAGCTATTTTAGACAAATTAGATATTTCATCCTTAAATGAAATGCAACAAAGGGTATTGGAATCGTATCAGAAGGATCACGATTTTCTCCTACTTTCGCCCACCGGATCTGGCAAAACTTTAGCCTTTTCATTACTCATCTTGCAACAATTGAAGGCGGAGGCTCGAAAAGTTCAAGTATTAATAGTAGTGCCTACACGCGAGCTTGCTTTACAGATTGAACAAGTGCTACGCAAGGTCGCTACAGGCCACAAAATCACTTGCGCATATGGTGGACATCACACACGCATCGAAAAAAATGCTTTCAAAGATGCCCCTGCAATTATCATTGGAACACCAGGACGTATAAAACAGCATATAGAAGAGCAAAATTTTGATCCCTCCAACATCCACACTCTTGTGCTCGACGAGTTTGATAAATCCTTGGAACTCGGATTCCAGCATCAAATGGATTTTATTATTCAACGCATCCCCACGATCAAATCAAGAATATTAACTTCCGCAACGATGATGGACACGCTCCCACCGTTCACGCAAATAAAGCAGCCCATCCTTGTTGACTTTCTTCACAACTCAAAACATACCCCGCAGATTACAATTAGAAAAGTAGTTGCTCCAGTTCAAAAGAAATTAGAGGCACTACTTAAACTCATCTGCAAGATTGGCACAAAAAAAATGATTGTCTTCTGTAATCACCGCGATGCAGTAGACCACATTAGTGAACTTCTAGCCAATCGCAATATTATCCACGATACCTTTCATGGGGGACTTGAACAACAGGATCGCGAGCTGGCACTTCTCAAATTCCGAAACCATTCTAATCATGTACTGATCACAACAGACCTTGCTGCAAGGGGATTGGATATTCCAGAAGTTGATGCCATTATACATTACCAGCTGCCACACAAAGAAGACAATTTTATTCACCGTAATGGACGTACAGCCCGTATGCAAGCTCAGGGTGATGTCTATGTAATCCTCAAACCGGAAGAAATATACCCATACATTCCAACAGAAATTTCTGAGGAAGAATTCCCGGAATTCTATAATCTCCCTGAAAACTCACCATTTGCGACACTCTATATTAGTGCCGGGCGAAAGGATAAGATCAACAAGATCGATATTGTCGGATTTTTGCTCAATTTGGAAGGAATTGAGAAGGATGACATTGGTATCATAGAAGTAAAAGACAAATCAGCATACGTTGCTGTCCGAAGAAAATTTGCTTCCATTATTATCAATAAAGCGAATGGGCAAAAAATTAAGGGACGTAAAGTGAAAATTGGACGCACCTAATTACCCCAAGATAAATCCATTAAAGATGCAAGTATTGAATCAAATTTTATGCTTGCATTTCTTTTTTCAGGATATGATGCCTTCTCCCCCCGTGTTAATTCCATCCTTATTTAACTTATATTCTCTCTTTCAAGAGATAAATTCTTGATCAATCATTAAGCGCTCGTTTAATGCTATGGAGCAATTAGCTATTATTTATGACACTGGTTGGGTGAGTTTAGGCTACAAATACAATCGTCAGATAAGCAGTATACATCAATGTAAATAGCTCGTCTGGCGATTGAATCCGAAAATCTTTAGGGTAGTAATTTTAAGCATTATTCCGCCCAGGTCAAAGACCTCACGATTAACCCAATGCTTTTAAGTAGCGAAGATACAATTTTACAGCCTCTCGCTTTTTATCTGTTAGATGGAAATCGAGATGCTGTGTTAAATATTTTGTGTAATCAAAGCCTTCAAACTCGGGTAGACCGGCAATAACATCAGTTGCATGTTCCACACCATATGCTAAAGCCTCATTAAATTGTTCCACAAAAGATACTGGAAGCTCTTTGTTGCTTACCCATAAAGCGAAAGCGAAGGGCAGTCCTGTAAAATTAAACCACTCTTTTCCCAAATCATAGACATAGGGAACTGCGTTCTTTTTACCGAAGGTGCGATCTCCAATTAATACATAAGCATCTGGCTCGGTAGATTCGTCAGTGATCAATTCTACTTCTTTTTTCCAATAGTTCTTAATCAATACACGGGCTAATCCATTTGAAGTGCGCGATTGTTTATCCAAGCGTAAGGTTTCCACCTCCTCAATAGGTTTATTAGCAAAAATAAATACGGAATCGACGGCACCTTCTGTACCTATACAAAAATCCGTATTGATATAATATTCAGGAAGACTTAATAAAGCAGCTGTCGGGATAATACCGATATCAGCTTCGTCATCAATTACTTTCTGTGCACAAGCACTTGGATAATCGACACTCAAATCGATCTGCTCCATTATTTTTGATTGACGTATACCATTCAGAAATGGATACGTATTTGTATACGATACGGCAGAAACTCTAATTTTATTCATCTATCAATGCTTCTAAGTGTGCAATGTTGTAATGGTCTACAATCTCGAATTGACCATTATCATACAGCAATTTATATAAAGCAGTATTGGTGTGCGGAAAATCATCCATATAGCGGGCCTCTACGCCCGTCATGAGGCAAAGCATAATCCTTAATGCACGTCCGTGCATACATACGAGAATATTCTTTTCGTCTGTCTGAGCTAGCATATGATCCAAGGCGACCTGCTGACGGGCCATCAGCTCATTGGGAGACTCTCCATTTTCAATACTGACATCCAATTCTCCATTGCGCCATGCTGCGACTAATTTTTCAAAACCAGCTAACAACTCCGGTGTTTGCTCTTTTCCCTCATAAACTCCCCAGCTTATTTCATCCAATCCAACGAGCTGCTCCCAAGGTAAGTTCAAATCAAGAAATCCCTGTACAGTTTGATGCGTACGTAATAAGGTTGAGGTATATATTTTATCAAAAGGCACGGTATTGTAACGATCAAAGAAAGCCTGAGCTTGCGCTACCCCCATCTTGTTCAGCGGCGAATTAACTCCTCTCCCCTGTACAATGCCTTTTAAATTTAGATCAGTCTGTCCGTGCCGTATAAAATAAAATGTCTTTTTCAAAGTATGAGTCTAGTTATGAATTAACAACGGGTAATGCGTAATAGCTTTTCTTTTGATTACCTTGATCAAATACAACATCTTTATAATCTGTAACCACATTATACAGCGTATCTCTTTCAATAGGATGACGGCCAACATTTTTTATGAGTTCAACAACTTCTTGTGTGGTCATTCCTGGCTTTTGCTCCTCCGCTCCTGCCATGCTGTATATCTTTGTTGTATCGTCCAATGTTCCATCGATATCATCTACGCCAAACGCCAAGGATAACTGCGCTGTATCTCTTGAGATCATTGCCCAATAGGCCTTAATATGATCAAAATTATCCATGTATATCCGAGCAACGGCATAATTTCTCAAGTCCTCTATCACGGATACTTCTGGAATATGGGACATTTGGTTCCCTTTATTTCTAAATTTCAAAGGAATAAATGTCTGAAAGCCCCCCGTCTTATCCTGCAATTGTCTTAAGCGATCCATGTGATCTACGCGGTGCCAAAACTGTTCGATATGACCATAAAGCATGGTTGCGTTGGTGTGCATACCTAGCTTGTGTGCCTGCTCGTGAATATCTAACCATTGTTCAGCCGTACATTTATCATGCGCGATCTGTTCTCTGATTTCTGGATGAAAAATCTCTGCACCTCCCCCCGGCATAGAATCCAACCCGCAAGATTGCAAATACTTGAGGCCATCGTAATGGCTCAGTTTTGCCTTCTTAAAAATATAGTAATATTCAACAGGTGTAAGTCCTTTGATATGCAATTCAGGACGGTGCTCCTTACATCTACGGAAAAAATCGGCGTAAAACTCGAGGTTTTGTTTAGGAACGACACCTCCCGTGATATGAACTTCCGTCACAGGCTCATTGTCATACTTTTTGACAATATCCATCATACCGTCAACCTCCATCTCCCAGCCTTCTGCCCGCTCCTTTATGAGCCTGGAATACGAACAGAACTTACAGTCATAAACACAGACATTGGTCGGCTCAATGTGAAAATTACGATTGAAAAAAGTACGGTCACCATGACGTTTCTCACGGATATAATTCGCAAGTACACCAAGATAGCCCAATTCACCTTTTTCATACAAAAGAACCCCTTCATCAAACGTGATACGTTCCTCTCGCAAAACTTTCTCCGCTATATTTCTCCAGTCGACAGCTAAGTTTTTGTCGTTAATCAAGAAATTCAATTTATCTATTGCGTTCATTAAATGTATCTCCTATCTTAAATCAAATGTACCGAAAAGGCTACAAAAGTTATAATAAAAAAATGTGACAACAACTAAATTTGACAAAGCGCTTAAAAAGTGGTCTAATCTGTAAATTGTTGCATTTCGATTAATTTCCGATACAATCCTTCACGCTGTATCAGCTCACTATGACTGCCCATCTCTACAATCTTCCCCGCTTCAATAACAACAATTTTGTCTGCATTCTGAATGGTACTTAAGCGATGCGCAATGACAACTGTTGTTCTATTATCCATTAATTTATAAAGAGAGTCCTGTACCAATTTCTCAGATTCAGTGTCTAAAGCAGAAGTTGCTTCGTCAAGTAGCATGATTGGCGGATTTTTTAATACTGCTCGCGCAATACATATGCGCTGACGTTGACCACCTGATAATTTACCACCCCTATCACCAATGTTGGTCTGGTAACCATGCTCTGTTTTCAAAATAAATTCATGCGCATTCGCAATCCGTGCAGCAGTTTCTACTTCCTCCGGACTGGCAGAAACATTTGCAAAAGCAATATTGTTAAAAATCGTATCATTAAATAAAATAGATTCCTGATTCACTACACCGATCATATCCCGTAAAGAATCCTGATTTAGCGCCCTTAAATCTGTACCATCAAAGAGAATCTGCCCACCCGTAACGTCCATAAATCGCGGAATCAAATCGACTAAAGTCGATTTACCTCCTCCTGAAGGACCTACCAATGCAACGATTTTCCCTTTTTCTATTGTTAAATCAATATGCTGTAAGATTTCCTTGTCTTGGTTGTACGAAAAGCTCACCTGGTTAAATACGATACTTTTCTCAAAGCTTTTAACAAGTTTGGCATCTTCGGAATCTTTCACTTCAGTCTTTTCATCAATAAGTTCCAAAACCCGTTCACCCGCGGCAAGACCATTGTGGATACCACTAAAAGAATCCGTTAAAGCTTTTGCAGGACGCATGACTTGCGAAAAAATAGCGATGTAGGCAATAAACTCCGGTGCGGTCAAGCTTTTGTCGCCTGAAAGGACCAAATGACCTCCATACAGAAGAATAATTGCCACCATAATAACGCCAAGCAATTCTGAAACGGGTGAACTTAACTGTTGCCGTTTAGCCATAGCACGGCCAATATTCGCATAATGTTCGTTCTCATTATGAAACCTGTCCTTAATAAACGATACCGCATTAAAAGCTTTAATTATTTTGATGCCAGACAACGCTTCATCCAAATAGGATATCATGTTTCCATAAGATTCCTGAGCAGCATGCGCCTGAGTTTTGAGATTTTTAACAATCCGAGCGATAAAAAAACCAGAGATGGGAATAACCAAGAGCGAAAAGAATGTCAATTGTGCTGAAATGTTAAACAGCATGACGATATAGGCTATTAGCTGCAAAGGCTCTTTAAAAACAACTTGTAAAGTTCCTGTAACAGAATACTGCACCACCTGTACATCTGAAGCAACCTTAGACACAATATCCCCTTTTCGCTGCCCCGTAAAATAGCCAACATGAAGATCCATCACGTTATCAAAAACCGCTCTGCGCAATTTGAGTAAAGTATGAATGCGAAAGTTTTCCATGATACGTTGGCAGAAATAACGAAACAGATTGCTGATAAAAACTGAGATTACAATAACAATACACACATATTTCAACGCCCCATAGGCGCCAAGCTGGTTATTGGCAACACTTGCATAGTAATTAAACCACGCGAGAATATCGGTATAAGTCTCGGGTTCTACCGCTTCGACGGTCGTATTACCAGCGTTAAAAAGTGTGTGGAGTAATGGAGCAAGCAATGCTAAATTTAATGTACTAAAAATAACCGTGATCAGCGTGAAAATTACATATGGGATTGCAAATTTCTCAATGGGTTTAGCAAACGATAAGAGCCTAAAATATGTTTTCATTTAATTTCAACTTAGACAAACTACTTTTTAACAAAAAGGTAACTCGTCGATCTCTCCTCTTCCTTTCAGATTTTTATGGAGGAAATTGAACAAAAATAACAAATTAATCAACAAAAGCAGCTATCGTGTCAAGGGACTATTAAATTGTTGCATCCAAAGAACAAAAGCGTTCAACCTGCTCTGCTTGAAAAATCGATAAAAAAATCTCATTTTAATGGATAATTCCCTAATTTAGCCTTATTCAAACACCATATTTAGTAAAATAAAATGCAAATAGACGTTGCCAAAAGATTGCAGCACACCGAAGAATATTATTTCTCCAAAAAATTAAGGGAAATAGATGATTTAAATAAACAGGGTATGCGCGTGATCAACCTAGGAATCGGAAGTCCAGATTTGCCCCCGCATCGGGAAGTAATCGAGACATTAAGTACGAATGCCCAACTCCCAAATGCGCATGGCTATCAAAATTATAAAGGTGCTCCTGCCCTACGACAGGCCGTTGCGGATTGGTATCAACGTTATTATCATGCAACTTTTAATCCAAATACAGAGATACTCCCCTTAATTGGATCAAAAGAAGGGATTGTGCACATCTGCATGACTTATCTTCAAGAAGGAGATCAAGCGCTTATCCCTAATCCTGGATACCCAGCTTACGCTGCAGCCGTACGGCTGAGTGGTGCCGAAGCGATTACCTATAACCTAACGCAAGAGAAGAATTGGCTTATTGATTTGGATGAGCTCAAAAAACAGGACTTGTCAAAAGTTAAATTGATGTGGATAAACTATCCCCACATGCCAACCGGTGCCTCTGCGCCTGATGCATTTTATCAGGAACTGATTCAATTTGCCAAAATGCACAACATTCTGATTTGCCACGACAATCCATACAGCTTTATTTTAACGGATACGCCAAGAAGCATTATGAGCATGCCTGGTGCGAAAGACGTGGCCATTGAATTGAATTCCCTGAGCAAATCTTCCAATATGGCCGGATGGCGCATTGGTGTGCTCGTCGGTGCCGAAGAACGTATAAATCAAGTGCTGCGTTTCAAAAGCAACATGGACTCCGGTATGTTTTTACCTGTTCAGCTGGCGGCTGCAAAAGCCTTACAACTTGATGCATCCTGGTATGCCGATCTAAACAAAATTTACGCCGAAAGACGTCAACAGGTTTATGAAATTATGGATTTGCTTGACTGCTCCTATCAAAAAGACCAAGTAGGCCTGTTTGTCTGGGCCCATATTTCTGAAAAATATAAAGATGGGTATGCGCTCAGCGACGCTGTTTTGGATAAATCACGGGTATTCATCACACCTGGCGGAATTTTCGGAGATAAAGGCGATCAATATATTCGCATCAGTCTCTGCGCCACAGTAACGGTACTCAAAGAATCAATCCAACGTATTAAAGATAATTTCTAACACATTCGATTTCGGCGCAGCTTAACTGCTTTGAAATTATCGAAAGAATAATTGATCAACAAACAACCAGGGTATGAAGCGTTCGATGTATAACATTTGAACAAAAATACGCTTAATATAATTGTTTACATATGAACATTGCCATTGTAGGCGTAGGCTTGATCGGCGGGTCAGCTGCCATTCGCCTAAAAGAAACAAAATTCTGCGACAAAATCATCGGTGTAGATAAAAGTCAGAAGAACTTAGATAAAGCAATGCATATCGGCTTCATTGACGAAACGGCAAGCTTAGAGGATGCGATTAAGAGGTGTAAAGTATTGGTGCTTACGATTCCTGTCGATGCCATTTTACATGTTGTTCCTCAAATTTTGGATCTCGTCACCGATCAGGTCGTCATTGACATGGGATCAACGAAAACAAATATTCTCCATAAAATTAAGAATCATCCTAACCGGGGGCGTTATGTAGCAGCCCATCCAATGGCTGGAACAGAATATTCGGGACCGGAAGCAGCTGTAGCCGGCTTGTTCAAAGGCAAAATGATGGTATATGTCGAAGCCTTTAAAACCGATGAGGATGCGTTCGAGATCGCCGATGCTATTACGGACCAACTAGAGATGCGAAGTTGTTTTATGAATGCCGATGAACACGATGTACATACCGCTTATGTATCCCACATCTCCCATCTCACTTCTTTTGCACTTGCCTTAACAGTATTGGAAAAAGAAAAATCTCAAGGACGTATTTTCGAACTTGCAGGCTCCGGATTTGAATCTACGGTTCGTCTGGCCAAAAGCTCACCGGATATGTGGACACCTATTTTCAAGCAGAATCGAGAAAACGTACTCGAAGTGCTCGAAGAGCATATCAAGCAACTTCAATCCTTGCATGACGCTATTGCCACAGAGGACTATGACAAATTACACAAACTCATTACCCGTTCCAATAAAATAAAAAGGATTATCAAATAAGGGTTTACCACTAGAAATAGAACGCATAAACAAGGCCCCTACTCAGGCCGGCCTTGTTTATTCATCTTCCAATTCATTGAACTTATCCAAGTCAGCTCTCGCTCCCACAGCGTCACCCAATTTTTCGCGAATTACGGCACGATAAGAATACAAATCAGAATAATATGGATTCAGATCGATCGCTTTGGAATAATCTGCCAGCGCTTCGGTAAAATTCTCGAGCTTTTCATTCAGATCGGCTCGCAATGAATACACATAAAAATCTTCCGGATTGAGCCTTACAAGGCGGTTAAAATCCAGTAATGCTTCCTTAAAATTACCCAAACGCTCGAATAAAGACGCTCTTTCTTCATACACAATTGACGAGTTACCATCGATTTCTTCTGCCTGAGCGTAGTCTTGCAATGCACGCTGGTAATTGCGGTAAGATTCAAAAACTTTTGCGCGAAATATATAAGCAGCAGCTCGGTTCTTATCAAGAGCGATGGCCTGATTGAAATCAGACAATGCCAATTCAAAACAGGTCAATTTCAAGTACAAACTTCCCCTGAAAACAAAAAGATTACGATCGCTACCGCCAGCCTCACTAATAGCACAGGAATAAAGATTGATAGCCTTTAGATAACTATAGGAATGAACATATTCAAGCCCCAGTGAATTTATCTCGTCTTTACTTAGCTGTTGAGATTTTGATTCCAGCTCCTGAATAACCAGGTTTTCAGCCTCGAAATAAGTTAATTCAGCCTGATTTTCCTGCCATTCCAATACACTATGATAATTAAAATCCAGTCTCTTCGCAATCTGATAGTCATAAAATGCCCCCTCATCTTCCTCGATCTGTCTGTAGATCAAACAACGGCTGGCATAGAAAAATGGTTCTTCTGGAAAGTGCTCGATAGCATTTGTGAACGTTGCAATGGCCTTGTCATAAGAACCTATCTTAACATAATAAAGTCCCAAATAGCTATAGGCGAGCGCATGATGAGCTAAATGAATAGCCTCCTCAAACAATGGAATAGGATTACCATTCGCAAGGATACCAATATTAAACCCTTCCAATAGGCATCGAAGAGCGCGATCGCCAACTGCAGAAAGCCAATCAGACGGAAAAGGCGGACAAGATTGAGGAAAAAACGATGCAATGGGCAAAAAAGAAAACTTAGCAAGAAGGATGGGTACTGGCAGTGTAAAATCTGATTCCACAAGAGTATTGTTTTGAAGAATAACAGCTAGATTCGAAAACATATGCTTCATACTCAAAACTAAGCTAAATTTCATTACAAAAGAAATTTAACAATCGATCAACTGCTATATTGCTTAAGCTTATCTGTTCACTTCACCTGTTAGGTACAAATATTTATAACGGATAATATCTCTTGAATTGGTAAAACGAATTAATTTTTCCTTTTTGAAAACATAATTTGAAACCTTTTCTTCCATCAAACGCAAAAATTCGACAAATTCAGCAAAAAAGTTCTGACGCTCGAGTGGTGTAAACTGGCTGTTCTTAACAATCCAGAAGAATTGCTCTTCATTCACGTGGAAGGAAACCTCATTGTGCTTTTCTTTTCGAAAAATAAAAATTGGATCATTTTCCTGGTTAATAAATAAAGCAAAGCCAGTATTTCCACCATCCAGATTAACGACAAAAGCAGAAAAATAGACAGTACCGATCTGTAAACTTTCCAAACAAATTAATTTATGCAACATCAGGTTGACAATTAGATCACCTAAAATTATTAAGTTTTTATTTAAAAACAAAAAAAGCTCACAAAATATTGTGAGCTTTTTGTAATTAGAGTAAAATTTACTAGAAGGTAAATTTTACCGATGCGTTCCAAGTTCTACCCTGTCCGATTAAAACGAAATTGGATGTATCTATACCATTCCAAGAATTGTTAACATCTGTTACCAAATTGCTGGATGTTGCTTCAGAAATATAAAACTTATTCAATACATTATTCATGTTAACACGGAAACTTATGTCGTTCTTATCACTCACCTGAAGATGGTAAGAAAGACCTGCGTCCAAAAGATTAAAACACGGTAATTTCAGATAACGCCCATATGTTTGACCATCAATTACTTCTCTGCGATAATTCGATGCGTACAAACGCTCATAATATCTATAATTTGCATCTACAGATAGCCCCTTAAACACCTTATATTTAGCACCAAATCCATAGGAAGTTTGCGCAGCATTACCAACATGCTCACCTGTCAAGTTTACCTGTGAACGTCCCAATTCTACGCGGTTATCGTTACGTACGACCGAGTTTACTGCTCCATCGTATTTCCAGTCACCTATCGATAAAAATCCTGTCAGGCTTAATTTTTCGATTGGGCGCGCCTCAAAATCAACTTCTACCCCTCTATGTACCTGTTTTACGCCGTAATTCGTTGTATATAAATAGGCTCCTTCGACTAAAATACCAGGGTCATTTGTCGGATTGTATTTTTTCACATCATCAGCCGTCGCTAAACTTGAGCTTCCAGTAACGCGATTTTCCCAAGTTGTGCGGTAAACATTGACATTCACATCCAAAAATCGAGAAGCAAACTTATATCCAGCTTCTAAACCCAAGATTTTTTCATTTTCGGCATTTTCATTGATATCATTTGCATAATTCATGAAAATATTGTTTTGATAAGGCTGACGGGAATAATACCCTGCATTACCAAAAATACTATGATGCCCCAAGGTATAACTTACACCACCTTTTGTGTTGTATCCAAAGTTGTTCACGTCTTTAGAATCCTCATTACCCGGTGTATATTGAAAATAATCAGAACGTTTGTTTTGCTGTTCAGAAACCGATCCTTGGAAGAATGCGGTAAAGCCATCTTTGGCATATTCCAATTGACCAAACAGACCTCCATAACGGATGTATTGATTGTAATCCCAAGCTAAACGTTCATCACGCGAATCAGGTTTGCTGGAGAACGCTTTCCAAGGATTTGTCGAGTATGTATTCGTAACCAATGGCTTATTAGGAAAATTAACATTACCGCCCAATACAACACCATTTGCATTTCCAAGTGGATTAGTCAATTTACGATAATGTGTACCTTTATAATCCCTTACATCAAAACCCACATTGAAATTTAAGGATTCTGAAAGTTTACGGTTATAGTTAGAAACTATACCAAACCATTGGTGATTGTTCACATCAGCAGCTAAATATTTACCTGTATTGTATTTGTCACTCCGCAAAGATTGGCCCCCACCTGCTGCTAAAGAAGCATATACAACGGTAGATAAAGATGATTTATCGTCGATCGTCCAGTCCCAGTTTAAGTTGGCGACAGGCTTATGATAAAAATTCTTCTGCGCATTCATCATTACGCCATTTGCATCCTTATAATTGTCGTTGTAACGTCGGCCATTAGCAAGATAGTTCGACAATTTTGAGGTATATCCTTGATTATGCCATTGGGGAGCACCTGTTACCATAAAGTTCAGGTTGTGTTTTTCGTTGGCTTTATATCCGACAGACAAGAAATAGCTTTGTCCAGCACCTTCCGTATGGTCCATATAACCGTTACCTGACCACTGTGTAAACATTGCCGAAACAGCAAAACCGTTTTTCATCAGACCGGTATTGTAACCCACTGTTGCCTTCATAAACATATCGTTACCAACAGTAGTGCGGACAAAACCACCTTCTTTCATTGCGGTGGACTGTGTCACGTAGTTCACGGTTCCGCCGACAGATGAAATTGCTAATTTAGATGATCCCAAACCACGTTGAATCTGCACTAAAGAGGCAATATCTGTGAGTCCCGACCAATTTGACCAATATACACTTCCGTTGTCCATACCATTGATAGGTTGACCGTTCAACAAAAATGCGGTATTGGATTGATCAAAACCGCGTGTTGTCATGGAAGACTCCCCAAAACCTTTTGCCTGACCGGTGATATAGACCGAAGGGGTATTAGCTAATGCGGAAGTAATATCCTGTGCACCTACCCTTTCCTCTAAATCCTGCTTACGGATCGTAGAAACGGCAATCGGTGTCTTTCTTCCCGCAGCAATATCGATAACCCCATGACCGACAACAACAACCTCATCCAAATTTGTTGAAGATCCACCCGTAAAAGTCGGATTGATATTCAACGATTCCCCCGATTTCAATAGGATGTTTTCAAAAATAACTGGCGTTTCTCCGATATAAGTGACCTCAACTTTATAAGGCCCACCTTCTTGAAGATTTGAAATTTGAAATTTTCCTTGGGCATCGGCCGAGCCACTTACAACTTGTCCACTTGGGATGTGGGTAATTTTAATGGTTGCTCCTTTAACCGTTTGTCCAGTAGCTTCTTTGACAACTCCTGAAACCGAACCAGTATTTGCTGTTTGACCTTGAACGGCACCGTAACTAGCAAAAACAAGGGCAAAAAAAAGTAAAGACTTTTTCATGTTAGATGTGATTGTTTTGTTTTTGTGCCGCAAAATTAGGAATTGATTGTCTTTTTAACTAATTTTAACAATACCAATATGGTACCATATCTCTATATAGAAAAAATAAATTTTAATCTTCAACAGAATAACAGTAACTTTCAGCAAAAAGACTCAATAAAAATACTGCATACATAAAATAAACACAATATATTCATTCTATTCATGAAAAAATATCAAAAATAATTAGAATAATATTTTGTCGGTTTTAAATAAATCAAAATTTATCATTTCCCGGTCTTTATGAATTACATAAAAGATTTTATAGCCTATACTCATGGGGTACTGAAAATTATTTCTTTCAATCCGTCGTTTCCTCCTACCCGTTTTCTTCCCACAACAGCTGAAATAAGCCTAAAAAATAATTAACTTTAACTAATTTAAAAAATATGTTATCCATAGAACAAGCTTATACAGGCATTCTTGAAACGCAATTAATCGCTGAAATAGTTGAAAACGTGCATATAAAAACCTTCCTTGAAGGTGATCTGATCATCGATACCAATCAATACATTAAGTCTATGCCCCTTCTCCTAGATGGGGCAATAAAAATTGTCCGGGAGGATGAAGATAAAGGCGAATTGTTGCTCTATTATTTGGAAAAAGGTCAAACCTGTACGATGTCAATTGCCTGCTGTCTGGGAAATAAAAAGAGTGAAATCCGTGCACGTGCTGAGAAAAAAACTACGGTGGCAATGATTCCCAACGAACTTGTCAATCTTTGGATGGGAAAATATCCCTCTTGGCGAAATTTCATAATCTCAAGCTATTCAAGCCGTATGGATGAAATGTTACAAGCCATTGATAGCTTAGCCTTTTCTAATATGGAAGAAAGAATTATGAACTATCTCCAGGCGAAGGTAAAACTGAATGACGACCGAATACTCACCCTCACCCATCAAGAGATTGCTTCCGACCTCAACACATCCCGTGTGGTTGTTTCCCGAATTCTAAAAAAGCTGGAACAGGAGGATAAAATTGTATTGCTTCGCAACGAAATAAGAGTATTGGTGGATTGAACAAAACATTCGTATCTTTAGCTATAAGTAAATTTCGAAAGGTATTCATATCATTTTATTTTTAGATGAAGATAGAAAAATTAGGATTTATAGGACTCGGAAATATGGGTTATCCCATGGCTAAAAATCTATTAAAAGCTGGATACCCACTTGCTGTTTTTAACAGAAACAGCAGTAAGACAGTGGGTTTTGAAGAGCATTTGATCAGTAAAGATATCGCCGAACTCGTCGATAAAAGTGATATCATATTTTCCATGCTCACGAATGATGATGCTGTCGACGATGTATATGAAAAAATCCTTCACTGCAATGTCAAGGGTAAACTATTTGTCGATATGAGTACAATCTCGCGCGAAGGCTCCATTTCTACTGCATCGAAATTAAAAGAAAAAGGCGGTGCTTTTATTGATGCACCTGTAGCCGGCAGTACTAAACCAGCGGCTGAAGGCAACCTTATTATTATGGTCGGTGGCAAATCAGAACATGTTTATCGCGCTAAACCCTACCTTGAGAAAATGGGCAAATCGATCAAACATCTTGGTGAAAATGGCCAGGGGATCTCGGCCAAACTTGCCATAAACTATTTTCTATCCACCATTTATCAAGGGCTTGCGGAGACGATCCTGTTTTCAGACAAATTGGGCATTAATCGGGGGCAAATGCTCGAAATTATCAACGATAGTGCCAGCGGCAGTGGTGCGACAAAAGTGAAAACGCCTTTGCTTGTGGAAGAAAATTACGCTCCAGCGTTCGCGCTGGATCTTATGCTAAAAGATATCCTGCTGGCCCAACAGGCTGGCGCGGATTATCCGCTTTTAAAAGCACTGCTTGAGACGTACGGAAAAGCGCATGAAAACGGTTTTGGGCAACTCGACGTTATTGGCGTTATTGAATCTATAAAGTCTTGATTCAGTTGCCAAGAGCAAAAAACAGCCCAATCAAAAAGGATAAATATTAGCGTAACGATGATTGCAAATACATAGTCAGAAAAATTATTTACATATGAAAAAAGTAATGACCCTATTGCTGCTTACCATGGTTACCATGACCTCACAAGCACAAGAACTAAAACAAATTCCGTATCAAGATGGTGAGCAAAAACTCAACGGATTGATTACCGCCAATACGGCAAAAAAAGGAGCAGCTGTCCTCATTCTCCCGGCATGGAAGGGAATTGACAACGAAGCGAAACAAGCCGCATTACAACTGGAAAAAGAAGGCTACATTGCTTTCATTGCTGACATTTACGGTGAAGGGAACATTCCCTCAGACAACACGGCAGCATCGAAAATTGCCGGACATTATAAAACCGACTATAAGGCTTATCAGCATCGCATCACGCTAGCATTAGAACAACTAAAAAAAGAAGGAGCGGATCCCAACAAGATTGCTATCATTGGCTACTGTTTTGGAGGTACCGGCGCGCTCGAAGCCGCAAGAGCGCATTTACCCGTCAATGCAGTGGTCAGTATTCATGGCGGCCTATCCAAATCTGCAAACAGACCCAATGGTGCTATCAAAACAAAAGTGCTTGTTGAGCATCCTGCCGACGATAAAAGTGTATCCAAAGAAGATTACGATGGGTTGGTCAACGAATTAAATGAAGGAAAAGCAGACTGGCAAATAGTTACCTATGCAAATTCAGGGCATACGTTTACGAATCCAGAGTCTCCAGAGTATAATCCAGTGATGGCCAAACGCGCCTGGGCGCATACGTTATTATTTTTGAAAGAAGTGTTAAACTAGCTAGCAAAACCTACGACAGCAATATCTCTACACATGAATGATAACTTGAAGCTGAAAATCTATCCGACTATTGTTTATTTCTTGATATTGCTGTTGTAACCCGTCCTTTATAATCACTAAAGATAGCAAGCCCTCAAAACCAGGGTACAAATCGTGTCGCAAATCGTGGGACAAATCATGGGACAAACTTTTCAAAAAGGAGAAAAAGAGTGTGAATACATACATTTCTTCATTAATTTTGAAAGCAAAAAAGGTCGAATTGAGAAAAAGAATACTGCTAAGTCAACGTCATCCAATCCTCTACTTTCTTGCGGTATGCATACGAAGAATTTACCGAAAAGCCGGCTGGCTGTTGGATGATAAAAAATACGCGGCTGTTAAATTAGCTGAGAAACTTCCCTTCCGCGTTAAAAAACACCAGTCTGTATTATTAAAAAAACTGGGCGAAAACAACATGCAATTGCAGATCAATAAAGTTACCAATCTGAAAATTGCAGCGTCACAGATCACGAGCATTCTGATCAGGCCCCAAGAAACTTTTTCATTTTGTAAATTGGTAGGACTACCTACCGCAAAAAAAGGGTATCTGCCTGGAATGGAACTTTCTTTCGGCGAAGCGCGAGCGGGCATTGGCGGTGGAATCTGTCAAATATCAAATCTCATCCATTGGCTTGTCCTTCATAGCCCGCTTACGGTCACCGAACGCTACCACCACTCTTTTGATCCTTTTCCCGATGATGGCCGTGTACTACCTTTCGGTAGTGGCGCTACGGTATTTTATAACTATAGGGACTATCAGTTCACTAACAATACCCCTTACACCTTTCAAATAAATCTGTGGTTTACCCACAAATGTTTAGAAGGTGAATTGAGAATCGACCAAGAGTTGGATTTTGCGTACCATGTATTTGAAAAAGAGCACCAATTTCTTAAAATAGACAATCAATTCTTTCGGAAGAATGAGATCTGGCGCGAGAAGTTTTTAAAATTTCAAGGGGGAAAGATTTTAGAAACAGAACTTTTAACCAAAAATTTTGCGCGAGTTACTTATACCCCGGATGAATACACTGAAATTAGTTCCGACTGAAAGGCGCAATTCATTTTCATGATGATGATGCACCCTCTTTTAATATGAAAAGTCCACTTTTTTGTTTAAGTTTGGAATGGCTTTGGGGGTATTCTGTATAGAATTGAGATAGTCCCTTTGAACCTGATTCGGTTTATACCGGCGTAGGGAAAAGCAACAATCCACTGTACAGCATATCTTTATACTGCACAGCCCATCGCTCTTCCTTCCCTCAAAGCCACACGAATATAGCTTAACATGCAAAAACAATGGAAGATTCTATTATCAATTTACTGGAGCAGGTGAGGATTGAAAAACCGCTCGTGCATAACATCACAAACCTCGTTGTGATGAACACTACGGCCAACGCACTTTTAGCCTTAGGAGCATCCCCCGTAATGGTACACAGCCCATTGGAAGTACGCGAAGTTGTCGATATTTCACAAGCGCTCGTCATTAATATCGGTACTTTAAGTGAACATACAGCCGAAGCCATGCTGGTCGCTACGGAACACGCCAATACCATCGGACGACCGTGGGTATTGGACCCTGTTGGTGCCGGGATATCAGCATTTCGCAATGATCTACTTTCCAACCTACTAGCGCTAAAACCAACAGTAATCCGTGGCAATGCATCGGAAATCATAACGCTTTACAATTCCAACCAACCAAATACAAAAGGAGTTGACAGCACCGCGGATAGTAAAGATGCGCTCAGGTTTGGAAAGCTATTGCAACAGCATACGGGCTCCATCATCTGTATTTCTGGAAACATAGATTACATCCTTTCGGAAAAACACACGGTTGAAGTGTATAACGGCCACCCATTAATGACGCAAGTGACGGGACTTGGCTGTAGTGCTACTGCCATCATTGGTGCATTCCTAGCTGTTACAGATCGCTATTTTGAAGCTGCTGCCGCAGGGGTCTCCCTCTTGAGCCTGGCTGGAGAGCTCGCAGCCCAATCGGCTAGTGGGCCGGGTACCCTGCAATTGCATCTTTATGACGAACTCTATCGGCTCAATGCAGATCGTATACAATCAAGTCTCAAGATCAAACGATATGCACATTAATCCGCTTTTCCCGTATCCTTTGTACTTAGTCATCTCCGAGCGGGATTGTTATCCCAAAAATTGGCTTAAGGTCGCCGAAGAGGCTATTATTGGTGGAGTTGATCTGATTCAATTGCGCGAAAAAGCTGACGATGCAGCCGCATTTTTGGATAAAGCCGTCCGTTTGAAAAAACTAACCGATCATTATGGTATTCCGCTCGTTATCAATGATGCCGTAGAAATCGCTGCCCAAATCGAGGCATGGGGAATACATGTGGGTCAAAATGATTTGCAGCCGCTCGCTATTCGCGAAAAATATGGTGATAAATTAACCATTGGATGGTCTATAGAAGCTGTGCAACAGCTAGAGAGCCAACAGATGTTATTCGTCGACCACCTCGGTGTAAGTCCCATCTTTTCAACACCTACCAAAAGAGATACTGTTACTGAATGGGGAATTACGGGTTTAAAGCAACTTCGGAATAGTACCGAAAAGCCATTGATTGCGATCGGAAGCATAAATTTCCAAACCGCACAACAAGCTTGGAACGCGGGAGCAGATTCCATCGCAGTTGTTTCGGCCATATGTCAAAGTGCGGATCCCAGACAGGCCAGTGCACAATTAAAAGCATTACTAAAATGACAAAAAACAAAAAATATAGGGTCCCTACTGTACTCAGCATAGCGGGATTCGACGGAAGCGGCGGAGCCGGCATACAAGCTGATACCAAAACGATATCAGCACTGGGCTGCTATGCCATGAATGTTTTAACCGCACTCCCCGTTCAGAATACACAAGGTGTGAGACGTATTTATGAGATACCTACCTCGGTTGTACAAGACCAGCTGGATGCAATCTTTGAGGATATCTATCCCGATGCAATCAAAATAGGCATGGTGCACAATATAGAGCTTGTAGTACTTATCAGTAACTATTTAACAAAGTATAAGGGACCTATCGTATTTGATCCGGTCATGGTATCGACGAGTGGGCACAAACTTATTCATGACGACACCATTCAGGCCTGCGTAACACGTCTTTTTCCCTTAGCAACACTGATTACACCAAATTTAGATGAAACGAGTGTCTTAGTCGATGAACCTATTCATACTATTCAAAAGATGGAAAAAGCTGGAAATAGTTTACTGGCCGCAGGTTGTCAATCTGTTCTGATTAAAGGTGGACATCTCGAGAGTCAAGAGTTAACATCGCTCTTATTTCAACAACAAAAGCCTCCAATTGAATTCAAGTCACAAAAAATTAACAGCAAAAATACACACGGTTCCGGTTGTTCGCTCTCTTCAGCAATTGCGAGCCAGTTGGCACAAGGTGTTGCTCTCGATCGCGCAGTAGACATCGCACTGTCCTATATACACGCGGCGATAGTGGGAAGTAAAGATCTCCGCATTGGCAAAGGAAATGGGCCATTAAATCACTTCCATACCCCCCTTAAACTGATACAATATGAACTGGACTGATCATGCCTGGAATGCTATAAAACCAATTTATTCAGATATACTTGCTATGCCATTTATCGTTGAGCTTAGTGATGGTAGTCTCCCCCTGGATAAATTTCAATTTTACATGCAGCAGGACGCTTTTTATTTGGAAGAGTTTGGTCGCGTGCTTGCTTTTATTGGTGCTAAAAGCACAGATTACCAACAGGCATTGGACTATTTCGAGTTTGGACGCAATGCACTTCTTGTTGAAAGAGCACTGCATGAAAATTACTTTCGAGCATTTGGTTTAACATCTGAAGACAACAGCAGCAAAATTGAGCCAACCTGCCATCACTATATCCATTTTCTCAAAAGCGTAAGTGCCTTTGAGAGCATTGAAGTCGCTATGGCGGCAACACTCCCTTGTTTTTGGATTTATAAGGAGGTTGGAGATCACATTGTGTCGACCGCAAATACGCAGGGAAATCCCTATTCCAAATGGATAGAAACGTATAGCGGTGACGATTTTGCGCAGGGAGTAATCAAGGCCAAAAATTACGTTGACAAAATTGCTGCGGAAACTACTGCAACAAAACGGGAGAAGATGCGACAAGCATTTATAACAGCTTCCCAATTAGAGTATCAATTCTGGTTAGCAGCCTATACAAGAAGGGTATGGTAAAAAGAGTATGGTAAGCAGCCCACTGTCCGAAACCGAACAGTGTATGTTCAAAAATGAGCATTAACAAAAATAGCACTCAGGAACAAAACCAATGGTAATCAATAGGTTAAACGGATTTAAAGTTTTGGCATTACTATTATACTACACAATAAGGTGTACGTGTAAGCACATAAGATAGTACAAAAGGGAAAATTTTAAACTAACAACAGTAAAATAATGAAAAGAATCTTAACTATTGCCTTTATTTCATTTCTATATATAGCTCAGGCACAAGAACGAGAAACACGCAAAATCACTGCTCCAGATGGCATTTCATCGGCAACTTCATTACGTGTAGATTATATTCACTCGAATCGCAACGAGGTTGTTGTTGAAGCGGATAATCCCGAACATTTATCCCTTATCGAAACGACTGTAAAAAACGGTACACTGTATGTACAGTATAAAAGAAACAGTTCAATCAGAAATGCGAAAAACAATCGCGTAACTGTCTACTCGAGCAAGATACCGACGCGTTTTTCGGCATCATCCAGCAGTTCGATCTATACGGATGAAACGATTAAGGCAAACAAAATTTCTGTAGACGTATCGTCTTCAGCCAGCGTATCTCTGAAGAAAATAGTGGCAGATGACATCAACCTTGCAACAAGTTCTTCGAGTAAATTAACAACCGAAGTGAGCAGTAAGAATTTGCAGGTTTCGGCAAGTAGTTCATCCAGGCAGAACATTTCAGGGAATGCTTCAAATTTAAATTTGAGCACCAACTCATCCGCATCGGTTGATATGAGTAGTTTTACAGCGACAAATGCTCAAATACAAGCAAATTCGTCTGCAAATGTTATGCTCAGCGTGAAAGAAAACTTAAAAGGAAAAGTTTCTACATCTGCGAAAATTGTATTAAAAAATCAACCCAAGAATGTCCAGGTTGACAAATCAACTAGCGGCAAAGTAGTGATGTAATTTTTAGTGTGGTCTTGAAAAAGACTGTTTATTTATGTTTAATGTTTAGTTAGCAAAAAGGTGGTACTTCCCCGGTATCACCTTTGCTTTTATCGACCTGTTTGCTCCCACTTCTCCTTCTAAATTTACAGATTGATCACCTTAAAAAACCAGTATCAGGAAATTAATGAGAACGATAGCAACACCAGATCTTTGCTCAAAAAAACTATTTTAGGTCTCGGTTTCAAGACATTTTTGTATATTAATATGCATATAAATGACAAACTTTTGGAGTAATGAATAATTTTTTAGGGACTTGTATAAAACAATTTCAATATTATAAATCTTTGGGTGATAAAACATTTGCACAATTGAGTTCTGAACAACTCTTTTGGCAACCCAATGATTCGAGCAATAGCATTGCATTAATTGTTAAACATTTAGGTGGAAATATGCTTTCCCGATGGACCGATTTTCTCACCACCGATGGCGAAAAACAAAATAGAAACCGGGACCAGGAGTTTGAGAACAGCTGGGTAGATCGCGATGAGCTTATTACCTATTGAAATGCCGGATGGGCCTGTCTATTTCAAGCAATTGAATCGCTCGAAGAAGAAGATCTCCCTAAAATCATTTATATCCGTCATCAAGGACACACCGTTATGGAAGCTATCTTACGGCAGCTAGCACATTATCCCTACCACATTGGGCAGATTCTTTATATCGGAAAAATATGTTTGGATGATACATGGTCATCCTTATCGATACCCAAAGGGCACTCCCATTCCTATAATGAGGAGAAATTCAGACAGAAAAAGCAACAACAGCATTTCACCTCCGAATTTCTGCAGGAAGACCGGAAGACTACACCTTAACATTAAAATACAATCAGGGCTGGCACTATAAGTGTACCAGCCCTGATTGTAAACCAACTCTAATCTTAAAATACGATGATCGAATTAATTGTCCGGCCGTATTAGCGATGTAAATCAAAACGATCTAACTCCATCACTTTAGTCCAAGCCTTCACGAAATCTTGTACGAATTTATCTTTCGCATCGTCACTTCCATATATTTCGGAAACTGCTCTCAACTCCGCATTCGATCCAAAAACAAGGTCTGCCCGTCCCGCTTCCCATTTTTTAACACCGGATTTACGATCTGACCCTTCAAAAATCTCCCGATCCTGCGAGATGGCTTTCCAAGTTGTCCCCATATCCAATAGATTAACAAAAAAGTCGTTGGTCAATTGGCCCGGGCGATCTGTCATTACGCCCAGTTGAGAACCGTCAAAGTTCGCTTGAAGAACCCGCATTCCGCCAATAAGCACAGTTAATTCCGGTACAGAGAGTGTAAGCGATTGTGCTTTGTCAATCAATAGGGACTCGGTAGATACGGTATAAGCGCCTTTACGGTAGTTTCTGAATCCATCTGCAATTGGCTCGAGATATCCCACAGATTCAACATCAGTTTGTTCCTGAGATGCATCCATACGTCCGGGAAGGAATGGAACTTCGATGTCATGTCCAGCCGAACGAGCTGCCTGTTCTATCGCTGCAACTCCCCCTAAGACAATTAAATCGGCCAAAGAGATTTTCTTTCCAGCTTGTTGTTTTCCATTAAAATCGTGCTGAATTTGCTCGAGAGCAGTAAGCACTTTTTGTAATCGTGTCGGATTATTAACTTGCCAATAACGCTGTGGAGCCAGACGTATTCTAGCGCCATTTGCCCCGCCTCGCTTATCTGATCCGCGAAAGGTAGATGCCGAAGCCCAAGCTGTTGTTACAAGCTCAGCTATACTGAGCCCAGTATTCAATATCGTCGTTTTCAACGCACGAATATCATCCGAATCAACGAGCGCATGATCAACAGCCGGAATGGGATCTTGCCACAATAATTCCTCAGTCGGAACCTCAGCACCGAGATAACGTTCGCGCGGTCCCAAATCACGGTGTGTTAATTTAAACCAAGCCCGGGCAAATGCATCGGCAAATGCTTCTTGATCTTCATAAAATTTACGCGAGATCTTTTCGTAAACTGGATCAAAACGTAAAGACAAATCGGTAGTCAGCATCGTTGGCCGCCGCTTTTTACTTGGATCGAAAGGATCGGGAATAGTCGAATCGGCACCTTTAGCTACCCATTGGTGTGCCCCTGCAGGACTTTTTGTTAATTCCCATTCATTCTCAAACAGATTTTTAAAAAAGAGATTGGTCCACTCTGTTGGCTTTTGTGTCCAAATAACCTCCAGTCCGCTGGTAATAGCATCTGCTCCCACTCCACTGCCATAAGTGCTTTTCCAACCAAGGCCCTGTTGTTCTATATCAGCAGCTTCTGGTTCTTTTCCAACATTGTCGGCAGGCCCCGCGCCGTGAGTTTTCCCAAAAGTATGTCCTCCAGCGATCAAAGCGACAGTTTCCTCATCATTCATAGCCATCCGACCAAAAGTATCCCGTATATCTTTTGCTGCAGCAATCGGATCAGGATTTCCATCCGGTCCTTCTGGGTTCACATAAATCAATCCCATTTGTACCGCTGCCAATGGTTTTTCAAGATTGCGGGTGTGTAATTTACCGTCTGCATCATCATCGGCCGACAGTACACCGTGTGACTTCATTACGCCTTCCGAACCATCGGCATAGCGGATATCTCCGCCCAACCATGTGGTTTCAGACCCCCAATATACATCCAGTTCTGGTTCAAAAGAATCGACGCGTCCACCGGAATAACCGAAAGTTTTGAAGCCCATGGACTCTAGGGCAACATTACCCGTTAATATCATTAAATCTGCCCAAGAAATATTTTTACCATATTTTTGTTTGATAGGCCACAACAAGCGACGCGCTTTATCTAGACTCACATTATCTGGCCAGCTATTTAGAGGTGCAAAACGCTGTTGACCAGATCCTGCGCCGCCCCGACCGTCGCTTACCCGGTAAGTTCCTGCACTATGCCATGCCATTCGGATGAATAATGGACCATAATGTCCAAAATCTGCCGGCCACCAATCATGAGAATCAGTCATCAATGCATGTAAATCTTTTTTTACAACTTCCAAGTCTAGTTGTTTAAACGCTTCTGCATAATCAAAGCCTTCATCCATTGGATTTGACTTGCTCGCATGCTGTCTCAACAGGTCTACACGTAGTCTATTTGGCCACCAATCTTGATTCTGAGTTCCACCTCCTGCGACGGATTTGCGCATGGTACCATTGTGAAAGGGGCATTTGCTAATGTCTTTTTCGTTGTTGTCCATATTAAAAGAAAGTTTTTTTATATAATACTTTAATTGATCAAATTGTTTGATTTTAACTTTCATAAAAGTACATAAATACAGTCGATCTGTTCCATCGAATGATTTGATAAACCATAGACAAAACTTATACCATAACAGCTGTACTATCTACATAAGTGATAATAGCTTTTCAACATTTTAAGCTTCGTATAATGGAAAGTGGTATCGTAACCATACGGAGAAATAAAAAAAGGACAGCTAATTTCTATATGCTGCCCTTTTTCAAAATCAGCTCAAATACTGATTTACGTTTACTATTGTTACTAATCAATAACGACCTCTTGTGGTCTCGCTACCTTTTCAAGATCTTTTGGGAGAATGACCGTCAACACCCCATCCTCAAAACTGGCCTGTACATTATCTGTAAGCACCTGTTCATTTAATTGGAATTCACGCTCAAATGCTAATCCAGCTTCCTCTTTGTAAATATAATCTATGGAATTGTCTTGTCTATTCGCTGTACATAAAATTTTAAGCACTCCTTCTTGTATGCTGACTTGGAATTGTTCTTTCTTGCGACCAGCAGCAAAAAGCTGTACTTCAAAAAATTCTTTATTCTCAACAATATTTACAGGAAAAAATTGCTGTCTCCGTGCGCTTTGCATGGGTTCGCCATCAAAAAAATGCTGCTGAAATTTTTCAAAACGGTCCTTAAAATGCTTTCCACAAAATTTATCAGGATTTGAATATCCGCTGCTGTAATTATCTCTTTTAAACATGTCTTTAATTTTTAATTTTGAATACTAAATGTCAATTGATGATCGCAGGATTGCATTGGCAATTGCGATTCTGCAACTATTAATAAACAGGAACTATTGTTGCTTTCTTATAACGTCTTTTTGCATTTAACGGCACGATCGCTACGACTGTCTCATAGTGACGCTGAACATTCGGGCGCACTGGAGGGGTGTCCATTTGGAAAGCCCGCCGATCTCTCGTACGCATTCTTGCTGCGGCAAAGGTTACTATACCAAACAGCACTGTTCCAAACAACAAGAGTTTAAAGATCGTCCCAATAAGTAGCGTTGCTAATCCTGCTATTGCCGTAAGCACGATCAGGCGCGGCAATATAAATCGAAGTTTATTTTTCATTTGAATACATCTTTTTTAAGGTTTCCGTAAGCACATACCTTCATTTGTCTGAAATTGTACTTCTTCTTGACCTTCATATTTGTAATTAATTAGTGTCGCCAACATCCATTCTGACAGATCATCGCGTTCTGTTATTTCTTTCGGTATATCGACATAAAAAAGGCGCCTTTATAAAAGAAGACGCCCAAAAACAGTTTTTACTTTAAAATTTTTATTGTTTTTTCATAATCCGCATCGTCCGCTGAAACGACGCTTCCATTCCTCACGCAAACGCTCCCTCTCCTCTTCGGAGAGATCCGCTTCTTTTTCGATGTGACTCGGAAAACTCTTTCGGAATCTCCCCCCCCCCGGTTTACCAAATCCTCTGCCGAACAGGATTCTTGAAAAAACAAAGAGTCCTAGTGCCTGCCAATAGGTAATTGCTTTTAAATTGAAAATGTCCACCATTAACGTATTCCATAAATATTGAAGCAACGCTACCAATAAAAAAACACCCACGATAATAGCGACAAACACAAAAGCGAATTTACCCTTCCGCTGTCTTTTCATTCTTCCAATCATAGCGTAATCCTTAAAATTTTAATTCTTCATACAAACTCCGCAACCGTACTCTTAGATGCTTCACTGCATACCCTTTGCGGCTAATGATGGTCTTTAAATGCTCATTTTCCATCACGGCAATTTCTTGAAGCGTTTTGTCTTCCAATTCATTCAACATAAAAACCCGTCTTTGTTTTTCTGGCAATTCGTCCAATGCTTTCATCAGTTCGTCCCAAAAAATATCCTTAAATAATTTTAGCTCGGGATTGTTGGAGTCATCAGCCAAAAGAAACTGACGGATAGGAAATGAACGCTCACTATCATCGTCGCCTGCGATCAGATCATCAAGTGATTCACTTTTCTTTTTTCGATAGCTGTCGGTAATTTTATTGCGTGTAACGGCATAAAGCCAGGCCCCAGCATTCTCCAGTTCATCCATATTGGTCAAACGGCTGAATTGATACCAAACTTCCTGTAAGATATCCTCTGCATCCTCAGTTTTCTTTACTTTACCCTTAACAAAACGCAGCAGCTGACTCCCATAAGTCTTAACGGTATCCGTAAATGATCTGGAATTTTTCTCTGCCATATGATTTTGGTATGCAATGTCCATAGCAGCCTAGACGAACCAGCAAAACTTTTACTTTAAATTATTTACATCACTCTCTTCTCGCTCACCCCGCATCATGAACAACATGTCAAATTTCTTTTCTTCTTGTTTTGTGTACGCTTTGTGTATTCTAAATTAAGTAAAATCTAAAAAACAGCCTCAAACAACACAATTAATAGCGCTATTTTTTTGTCCCTATTTTAGGCAATAACAGTAATGCTCCTGAAAGCTATAATGATTACTGACCTTTTAAATACCATAAATTTGTCTTACTTTACTATAAATAACAAAACGCATCATGAATAGGGTATCGTCAGATTTTTATGTCATTAATACGGCAGAAAATAAGTATAAAATTTCTTATAACTTCTATGAACCTACAGATCATCCTGTATTGGCCACGATACTCATCATCCATGGTATGCAAGAGCATAGTGGTCGATATCAGGAACTGGCCAGTTATTTGACAGCGCAGCAATTCGCTGTTTTAACGTACGATCAATTGGGACACGGATTAACAGCTTCACAACCTGATCTTTTAGGCTATTTTCAAAAAGAAAAGGCTAAAGAACAACTTATTGATGACGCCATTACAATGAGTAACTTCTTACGTGAAACCTATCCGCAACTTCCTCAATTTATTTTAGGGCATTCCATGGGATCCTTTGTCACACGCTGTGTTTTGCAAAAAATTGGCTGGCAATTTAAGGGGGCCATTATCGTGGGGACAGGCCAACGTCAAAAAGGATCCATGGCCTTTCGCCTTTTACTCACTCTTCTCAATAGTATTGCCCCTAAAGAAAGAAGTAAATTGATCAATCGCATTTTTGACAAACGTAATAATGCTCGATTTAAGAACGAGCCTAACCAAAATAACAGCAATTGGTTAAGCGTAAGGAAGACAAACCGTATTTCATTTTTGGAAGATCCACTTTGTGGGGGATTGTTTACCAACAATGGGTTTCATACCGTATTAGACCTTTCTTTGCAAGCGACAGCTATCGAGGCTACCAAGAATATCCCAAAAAATCTACCAATTGTATTTATCAGCGGACAAGATGATACAATAGGAGATTTTGGAATAGGCGTTGAAAAAAGTGCGGCACAGTTAAGGGCACAGGGACAGACCGATATAACCCTTAAATTATATGCAGGCATGCGGCATGAAATTCTTAATGAAGACTGCAAAATGGAGGTATTCCAGTTCATCAGTAGCTGGCTTCATCGCCATTTACTTTAGTTTCCGACTGTAATATTTCCGAATAGGCTCATCTAAATAGTTAAAGACTAATAAAGATAAAAAAATCAACAACAGCATTCCAATAACAATAATCACAGCCATTTGCTTATTCGATGGGTGATTAAGTTCTACATAGCTCATAAAAATCCAGATAAATGGATAATGAATGATATAGAGCGGATAGGAGATATCACCTAAAAACTTGTATAACTTCTTGACCCCTCCAAACACAGGCTGCCCTCCTATCCCCAGTAAGAGTAATAAAGGAAAATAGAAGATAACGACAATAGGATCAATGTATTTACCATAAGCTTCAGAAAATGGAATAAAAAATACGGCGGCAAGTAGACCTAGAACACTGAAAAAAGGAAGCTTGTTGGAAATGGCCCAGTTCGATCTAAAAATAAGTAGTCCCATTGAAAACGAAAACCATAAACGAATTCCACCAGCCCAAAAGTTGTCTGCTCCAAAACCGACAGCTAAATAGCCCGAACGAAATGATTCGGCACATAGCGCTGCTGCACCAAGGAGCACTATCCCCCAAAGAAACTTTTTTGGAATCCGTACCAGTACCAAAGCATAGGCTATATTGGCGATATACTCCCAAAATAGCGACCATGTAGGTGGGTTTAAATGAAAAAGATTAAAATAGCGTTCTGGTACAACCGGGTATGGAATCAACGTTATCCCACTAATAAACATCCCCATCTTTTGCAAAACAGAAAATGAGCCAGCCAAACTGCTGAATGGATCGTAAATAAATGCGAATAAACCAATCAACGTACCGATGATAACCAATGGGTGCAATCGCAGCAAACGCAAGAGAAAGAATCGTTTTAGACCGATTGTGGCCAGCTTCTGATCGTAGGCATAGGCAATGACAAAACCCGATAAACAAAAGAAAAAATCAACGGCTAAATAGCTATGTGGAATAAAACTATTGCGATAATCCGGTTGTGCAATTTCCATAAAGTGAAACAGGACGACTGCGATTGCGGCTACCCCACGCATGGCGTCAAGAAGTTCAAAATGTTTCTTCGTTTGATGTATCATATTTTTTATTGGCAGCGAAAATTAAGACCGACGAAGATCGGAGATCCGCTGCTAGCTATTGAAAATTCTATTTAGTATTAAACGTTGGTGTCGGTTGCGGCGCAACACTGCTGGTTGCCCCTTCAATTTTGGGCCAGTCCCTATCCCAAACAACCTGATCCAACAATAGCATCCGGCGATTTCCCCCCGTAGCGACACGAGGCTGCTTTGGATCAATACCATGATAGAGTATCCAATCTTTTCCTTTGTCGTCTGTAATAATGCGCGAAGTGTGACCTGTCCCCACAAATTGATCATTTCCTTTTAACAACAGCGTTCCGCTCCCCCGCTGTGTAAGGTTGCGGCCTTCTTGATCCACATAGGGCCCTTTCAGATCACGAGAGCGCCCCACAAGAACATGATAACTGCTTTTTTCTCCTTCACAACAGGAGCCTTTGGACCCGATAAAGTAATAATACCCTTTCCGTTTATGAATCACAACGGCTTCAAAATCTCCTGCGGCAACTTTAAATTTTTTATTTAAATCGGGTACCGCTGTCCCATTTTTATCCAGTTCAACACCATAAGTCCCTTGCGTATTCGCATCGCTAAAACTGCCCCAGAACAGATAATTACGCCCATTTTCCGTAAAAAAATAAGGGTCTATTGAATTCGGCACATCGATCTCCTTGCTATCAAAAAGTTTACCTTGGTCGATAAAGGGGCCTTCCGGTCTACCTGCTAGGGCTACACCGATACCGGGGTTGGGGTCTCCCCATGTTGAATAAGCATAATATAAGATATACTTACCATTTAACCTCACCACATCTGGTGCCCAGATTCCCCCCTCGGCTTTCCAGCTCGGTTTTGAGCTGAAAGCCGTTCCAATCCAGGTCCAATGAGCAAGATCGGTGGATTGTAGAATAGACACCAAACGTTGTCCCTTTCCGTCGCCCCAATTGTCGGCTGTCCCGTATGCATAGAACATTTTGCGCTGTGGGTCTCTAACGACTGTAGGATCAGCAAGTATGGGCTCAAAAACCGGATTGCTATAGGTTTTATGCTGAGCCGTAGCATCTGTTATTTGTCCCGACGGCTTCACTGAACCTGTAGCGCTTCCACAGGAGCTCAACAGGTTCAGTACGGCAACTCCGCCGATCCAATATCTGAACAACATTGCATTCAACATCTTATTATCTTGTTATATTATTTTCTGCATCACAGGGAAAGCTATTTTGCTTTTCCCAATTTTTCTTCCAACATTTTGATAAAATAGCCCCCGACAACGGATCTTGCTTTAAATCCAGCTCTTTTAGGACGGTCTGTATAGGTCCAATCCGACATGGGAACGCGATCGGTTGTTTCGTTCATAAAACGGTAGACTGGCTTCAAAAATGCCTCAAAGGTAGGCTTATCATCTGCCATGGTCGCCGTCCAAATAATCCAATCGGTTTTGGTGTAAGGCTGACGATTGTCCAGGGGAAGTCCGTATTTATTTTGTTTGCTGAGATAGTATTTAATTTCAGTTTCACGGATAGAAGGGTCAAAAATATCCATCTTAAGCAATTTATCCCAGACCATATTATACTTTTGACTCCAGGTTCCACTTTTATCAAAAGTTAACTTGTAGTGATCCCCATCTTCGGCCATCTTTTTCCATTTCATCGCCATTGCTTTTGCTTCGGTCAAATACTTTTTCGCCGTAGCCTCTTCACCAAGCATTTGGGCCAGATAACCGTAAGATGCAATACCCAAAATAGCTTTAATAGATAAATTGGCATTATGCGCAAAATGGCCTGCAAAATCATCTGTACACAACTGATTTTCGGGGTCAAGACCTTTATCGACTAGATAATCTACCCAGGTAGACAGCACTTTCCAATGTTTTTTGGCATAAGCTGCATTGCCTTCCACCTTGGCCAAAGCATAAGTTAATAGCAGCATATTGCCTGATTCTTCCACGGGCATATCCCCACCGTAGGTTTGGCCATTCGCCAAAGGATAGGTCCCAACATCATGCGCCGCAAAAGGTTTTGTCCACTTATTGCTTTCACTATAATAAAAAATGGCGTTCATTAGTGCTTTGGCCAGTTCAGGATTATAGTAAAGGAAAATCGGAGCCGAAGGATAGGTTACATCAACAGTTCCTATTGACCCATTGCTATCATTTTCCTTAGACAGTAAAAGCAGATCGCCATTGGGTGCTTTTACAAGTTTATGAGCGGCGATTGCCTGTCTATAGGCCAAGGCACATAATGCAGCATAGTCCTCACCGCCGTTGCGCAAAGCTGTACCCCATAATTCGGCATCGAATTTATCAGCAGCCTTTTTGAGAACAGTATACTCTTTGTCGGCCAGTTCAAATTGCTTTTCAATGGAACTATTTCCAGTATTATTCCAATATGGCCGTAGATTTTGTCCAAAATATTGGATCGAGTACAGGTCATCATAGCCCAACAAGATCTTATCCTGGTAGCTTGATGAAACATCAAAACTTTGTATCAGCGCCAATTGTTGCCCTCCATTTGAAGAAGAGCCATTTTCACTCTTCAGAAAATTAGAGCGTAATTGATGGCTACTTCCGACCGCGGACTTTGTCTTTGATTTTGCACCAGCCATATAAAAATACCCCCAATCTATCCGTAGGTCGTCACCTTTCTTTGCTAGAACCTGCTGACTTTTGCTTCCTGTCTTTACAAACTGGAGATTTCCGGAAGTAAAGAAACTGCTTGCAGCATCTTGAAGAGGAGAATTCAGTGCCCAATTTGGTGCTGCCTCCAAATAGAGTTGTACCTGGTGCTTCTTGCCATCCTTCGCATGGACCGTATAGGAAAGATAATTTACGGGTCTAGCCATTAAGTCCAATTTATCCAGAAACATGGGCGCAGTAAATGTAATTTTTAAATCAACGGGCCCGCAGTTAAACGAATAATGTGTTTGTGTTGCCTGCACATTGGAAGTGATCTGCTTCGCTTCATTATCGAATTGAATACTACCTTCTTTTTCTGTAAAGAGTCCAAAATCAAAATATCCGTTCGCTACCCTATTATAGCAATAACCCGCCAGTATATTTTTTCCTTTTTTCAATGTTTTTACGACATGATCTGGCAGTTTGACCCGACTATTTTTACCTGTCGAATTACCTGTATTAACAACTTCAATACCATTGACGTACAAAATAGCGTCATCGTCATGTGTAAATTCGATATATACAGATTTTCCTGTCAGATCCTCTGTCAGTTCAACTTCCCTTTTAATCCAAATTTTAGGTTCCTGCCAATCAGTCTCTACATTGGGCTCTTTATCCTTGGTACCGAATGGCGCTGCCCCGGTTTTCCATTGCCGTGCATCAAATGAAGGTTTCATCCAGTCCGAGGCAGGTTCGCTGACAACGTAACTTCCCGTCCAAGCCGCATGTTCGCCCATCCGTGCCAAAGGCAAAAGTTCAGCCTCTTCTTTACCCAGGAAACGATAGGTTTTTCCATCCACCTTAAGTACCCCTAATAAGGGGAAGGATTTGCCGGTCCAATGACGTACAACATCCGCATTTAATTCGTTGCTATAGGACCAGGCACTTGTATTGGGATCGATTGTTACTAAAGGATAGGCAGGCGCACGAAGCTCATTCTTAAAAACTTGTTTTTGTGCAAACGACGATACCGATTGACATACAATAGCCGTTGCAATTAGTAATTTTAATTTCATTGATTTCGTATAAAATAGGTTTAGGTTGACAGGTATACTTTCAGCTATAAATTTAGGCCGCAACCCGAGTTGCGGCCATATCGCTATCAATTATTTGGTAGGTGCATTATAAAGCGCCTGATGTGCAGCCTTCAATTCTGCTTCAGGCATTTTTACAACTTTTCGATCATAAGTCATCAAACCATTTGTTTCTACTTCCACATCTGTTGTCTGTGTATAAACAGCGGCCGACAATCCCATCGGAATTAGACGTGTCAAATCATGGATAAGACGTTTGTAACGCTCCAATAATTCCGTTTTATTCTTGAAACTTTGGTATCCCCAGTTGTCTTTTTGTTGCCAGGAGTGCCCATCGATCGGTAATCCCAGACCACCAAATTCACCCAATGCAAGCACTTGCTTAGCGCCAAACAAATTTGGATCAGGCATGGCTGCATCCGGATAATTATGGATATCCAAGATATGTCCAGTTTCCATAAAGTTACCACCGCTGGCACTATTGACGAGTCTTGAAGGATCATTAGACATTGTCCATTCCGTTATTTCTTTTGTTTTGAATTGCCCCCAAGCCTCATTGAAAGGTACCCAAATGACAATACTTGGATAATTATGCAACACTTCCATAATGGTTTTCCACTCTTTCCGGTAGTAATTCTCAGATTCCTGTGAACGTACTCTATCCCGATTTCCTCCTGAAATCTTTCCTGGTTGCATATCCCAATGGTTTCCGCCAAGATCGCCGCTAGGCATATCTTGCCAGACAAGCATACCTATACTATCGCAGTACCGATACCAGCGCGCCGGTTCAACTTTGATATGTTTACGGATCATATTGAATCCCATTTCCTTTGTTTTGACGACATCAAACTTCAGCGCTTCATCCGTTGGTGCGGTATGTAGACCATCTGGCCACCAGCCTTGATCCAATGGACCATATTGGAAAGTAAACTTATTGTTTAACATTAAACGTTGAACGCCGTTTTCATCTTTCTGCATGGCTATCTTCCGCATGGCGAAGTAGCTTTTCGCCTGATCTACGACTTTTCCTTTTCGAATCAGCTGAATTTCCAGATCATAGAGCTTAGGGTTACTTGGGGACCATGGCTCCAGATTAGGTACCGAAAGATCGAAAGATGTATTCGGTTGTCCTGTTTGTTCTTTAATAACCTTTCCGCCATCCAATGCACGCACCTTTATTTCGTCACCGGCTTGACTTCCTTCTACGGAAGCCTGAAAGGCCAAGACTCCATCGTCCAAACGCGGAGTCTGTTTGGTACTCACAATATAAGTTTGGGGGACACTTTCTAACCAAACGGTCTGCCAAATTCCCGTCACTGGTGTATACCATATACCATTCGGCTTGTTCACTTGTTTACCCCGTGGTTGTGGACCATCATCAGTCGGATCCCATACCCGAATGGCTATTTCCTGTTTCGCTCCTTTCTTTAGGAAGCTTGTCACATCCATCGAAAATGGATCAAAACCACCTTCATGTCTTCCGACCAATTGATTATTTACATACACATCACACTGCCAATCTACGGCACCGAAATGCAGCAGGACCTTATTTTTACTGACAGACTTGTCCAATGTTATGGTATTATTATACCACAACGCTTTATCTTTCCCGACCTCTTTACCAACACCGGACAATGCCGATTCAATAGCAAAAGGAACAAGGATATTGCCGTCCCATTGACGAGGAATCTCTTTAGTACCTACTGGAGTGATTGCATATTTCCATAAGCCATTTAAATTTTGCCAATTGTTTGTTCTGGTTAATTGTGGCCTAGGGTATTCAGGATGTGGCTTTTGTGCCGTTACTTTCTCGCCCCAAGGAGTTAATATATGTGACCCTGCGGGTTTCCAATCCTGAGCAAAGTTCAATTGTGCTGCCATCATCAAACTGGCAAAAAGTAAGGTTTTCTTCATCATAAAAAATCGTTGAGTCATTTATTTATATCGTATTTATACTATTTTACAGTTGGAAAAGCAGCAATGCGCAAACGTGCTGCTCCCATGGGAATCAGTTCAACTTCCTGCACCGCACCCTTGCTTTCCACCGGACTCAGAGGCAATACGCCCGTTAATCCATTTTCATCAATTTTCCATCCATCAATACGTTTCGCTTTCACAAGAATCGAAATAGGTACTGCTTCTGCGTCAAAAGGAAATGCATCTTTAGGCCATGGTCGTTTGACCACTTTTAGTTGGTCAACAGCTTGGAGCTGATTTTGTACAAGTCCGTAATTCCAGTCACTTGCAGGAAGGATTTCATAGGATGGCCATTTTGATGGATCTGCAGTCTCCTGCCATTTGGAATCTCCTATTGCCGAAGCCTTACTATCCTTTTGCACATAATTTTCTTTGATTTTAAGTGCGTAGGTCAATGGTCCACGCTGGATACTCACTGAATTTTTATTGGCCGTCCATGTTTTCAGATCTATGGTCATCGGTAAGGAGAGCTCGACCTTGTCGCCGTCTTTCCATTTCCGTTCAATCCGAATATATTTTGCTCCAGCTTCTATAGCCTGACTTTTACCATTAATAGTTACTTTGGCTTGTTTCGCCCAGGCAGGTATACGGAGATAAAAGGGAAAATCAACCGTTTTACCCTGTGTTCCTATTTCAAATCGCAGCGATTCTTCAAACGGATAATTGGATTCTTGTCTGATCTGAATAGCCTGCTTGTTTCCGACTTTGATTTCAGCTTTTGATGCGGCATAAAGTACTGCCGCAACACCATTATCATTTGTTGCCATATACAGATGCTCCGCATAATATGGCCAGCCCTGACTGTGATTATGTTGACAACAACGTGAACTGAAGGGGTTCATCATTAAAAATGGTCCATTATTATCGATCCCAGGAGCATGATTATGGCTATCGCTGATAGTCATATTAGGGCTCGTGATATAGCGTAATGCTTTAAAATCGGCTGTCACAGCGGCTGGGTAAGTATTAAAAGCAACTTCTTCCGCGTGATCCGCCCAAAAAGGATCGCCTGTTATCCCGAGAAGGATTTCATTGGAAGCCATCTGCTCCACCATACCACAGGTTTCCACCCCTTGACGGGGATCGGTATATCCCGGACGCGCATTTTCATCAGCACCGAACATGCCGCCCGGAACCTGACCAAATACTTGTCTGACAAAATGAAAATTATCGTAGGTTGCGTTAAGATCTGCAGTCGACTGACTTTTCAGATAATAGGTTGCTGGCTCTCTGAAACATTGGGCAACATTGACATTATGCCAATTGGGCAGATCATCTTTCTGCCGCCAATTGGCGGTATTCCGATGGATTTTATCTGCTAAATCCATCAACCATTCATTGCCTGGTGTTCTGTTATAGAGCCAATATACGGACAGCAAATTGTCACCACCACGACTGTTTTCCCAATAATCCTTCAGAAAAAAACTATCCGGCAAATTGGCCTGCCATTTAAAATAATTGGTCATTAAGGTTAAGACACGTTGGTCGCCGCTATACTCATAATAGGATTGCAGGCACCACAACATCAACATGTTCCCCCAAAGATCCGGTTTGTTGTTACGCAGCATCAATGGCCCAAAGTATCCATCAGGACGCTGGCTTTTTAGTGCGGCTTCCAACCATATCTTTGACTCCGCTAGGATTGTAGGATCTTTTAAGATGTAGCCCAGATTAGCATAACCTTTTAGCCAATAAGGAACTTCTTCCCAACCATAATCTCCTTTCCCATCCGTACTTAACCATGCATTATTTTTTTTGGACAACCAGGCACTAATTTCGCCCAAATGACCCGTAAGACCATCTTTTTGCAGCTGCAGATATTTTCCAAGCCAACCTTCGGGTACGATGCTTCCTACAGGTAATTTTAGCAGGGCATTTTGTTTTAAAGGCAATCGGTTATTAATATAGCTTAAATTTTTCCCCTCCACAGGCAGATGATCAACAGCAATTACAACATGGCTTTGCGCTGAACTTAGAAAACAAATTCCAATCAAATAAGATAATAAACCGATTTTTTTCGTCATTGTTGGCTTGATTAGTTTATAACAGATTATCCAAAAATAAGGTTTAATGAATGAGTTGGATGATTGATTTTTCTCAAAAAACTGCCTATTTGTATCAAATCAATAAAACGCAACTGAAAAATCATATTAAGCCTATTAAATGAAGAAAGCGCACCACTTCACAGCGGTGCACTTTCAAACCAATCACTATTAAATATGTATTATTTTACCGAAAAACGATACAGGGATTTCGTTTGATAAACTTCTCCTGGGTTAAGGACTGTCGTTGGAAAAGCAGGTTGATTCGGAGCATCCGGGAAATGCTGCGGTTCTAGACAAAAAGCGGTGCGAAATGAATCTTTTTTTCCATTCTTCAATTGTACCTGCTCATTCATAAAATTGCCACTGTAAAACTGAATACCGGGTTCAGCCGTCAATATATCCATGACGATACCTGATTTATCACCGACTACATGCGCCGCTTTATACCAGTCTCCTTCCTTTTCTCTACTCAACACAAAATTATGATCGTATCCCTTTCCAAAGCTAAGTTGCTGATCATTGGCATTGATATCTTTTCCAATCGACTTTAAATTCGTGAAATCAAAAGGGGTTCCTTTCACTGGCGTCAACTGTCCAGTAGGTATCAAGGTGCTGTCTACAGGTGTATATTGGTTGGCAAACAACTGGAGTTGATGATCCAGAATGGTACCACTCCCCTCACCATTTAAATTAAAGTAAGCATGGTTTGTTAAGTTGATCACCGTCTTTTTATCTGAAGTAGCCCGATAACCAATCATCAATTCGTTGTCGTCGTTGAGCGTATACGTCACTTCCATTTGAATATTACCCGGAAAGCCCTCATTTCCGTCCGTTAAGGTATAGGCAAAAGTAAGCGATGATGGATCGGAAGATTTTAATGACCAATGGGCAAAATGCACCCCTTTGAAACCTCCATGTAAGGTATTGGGGCCATTATTTACCGCCAACGTATAGGTTTCGTCCCCCAGTTTAAATTTCCCTCCGGCGATGCGGTTGCCAAAAGGTCCAACAATGGTACCGAAAAATGGCTCTTTTGGATTATTATAATCGGAAGCTTTAGAAAATCCTAAAACTACATCGCATAACTCCCCTTTATTATCTGGAACCCACAAACCCACTAATCGTGCACCAAAGTTGGTGAAGTAAGCCTGAACGCCATTTTTATTACTCAATTTATAGAGGTAAGCCTGTTTTTGATCAATAGTTGCACGGAACTGTGCAGTATCCATAAGGGCCGCTAAAGAATCTACTTTAGCAGATTTGGAGCCAGTCGATTGCTGACAAGACACACAAAAAGCGAGCATTGCAGAAAGACCAAGCAAGGTCATTTTTCCTTTCATTCGTCGTATTTTAAAATGGTTTATAATCTTTGTTTAGATAGAACTTGTGTCCTTTTCTAGATTTTTTTATAATTTTAGCGATTACAATACATAGGCTAAAGTCTTAAATTTTTGAGATACTTTAAGATTAAATTGTTTCATTTTAGCACTATTTTGTATCAATAACCAAATAATCATGATCAACCTGAGGTTTCTACGCTTTCTATTCTTTCTGCTGCTTCCGCGGTTGCTCCATGCACAGCCCTATTATTTTAATCATTATCAAATTAATGAAGGACTGTCAAACAATGCCGTCATCTGTAGTATGCAGGACAGTCAGGGCTTTCTTTGGTTCGGCACAAAAGATGGCCTAAATCGCTTCGATGGCAATAATTTCAAACATTTTAATGCCTCGAGCGTTGGGAAAAACAACCTAGGTGGTAACAACATCATTTCGTTAACAGAAGACTTTCGAAAAAGAATATGGATTGGTACAGATCAGGGAATCTATTGCTACGATCCCGTGGATGAAGAATTTAGACTCTTGAGCAAACAATTTGAAAATGCAGATGTCCCGGTTATTATTACCGATCAACGCAAAAAGATTTGGTTTATATCCAACGGAATGCTCTATTTCCATGATTTGATCAGTCATGAAATTCGACAACTGACCAAATCAGACCTGTACATCACATCCATCAGCTGCACAAAAAATGGAACGGTGTTTTTTGGCACTCCTGAAGGGAAGATTTTCCAAATAGATGCTGGGGGCAACCCTGTGCTGATGCTCGACTTTCAAGCAAAATATGGTGCTAAAGATTGGTTTAGTATTGAGAAAATAAAAGAAAATCACCAAGGAGACTTATTGATTGGTACTTCCAAAACTGGGGTATACAGCTACCGATTCAAAGACAAATCGCTTAAACCTATACTGGGCCCCGAACAATTGAAGCAATTTCTCTATGTAAGAGATATTTTACAGCCAAACGATCATGAATATTGGTTTGCAACAGAATCTGGTCTCTTTATTTATCAAATAGCTAGTCAACAATTTATCAATATTCAAAAAGAGCAAGAAAATCCTTGGGGCATATCCGACAATGCTATTTATAACGTCTTACAGGATAAAGACGAAGGTATCTGGTTGGGGACGTATTTTGGTGGAATCAACTATTATCATAAAAACAACAGTATAATCGAAAAATTCCTACCACAGGACCGCCCGGGGAGCTTAAAAGGGTCTGCCGTACGCATTATAAAAAAAGGTATCGACCATAATATCTGGATAGGCACCGAAAACGGTGGGTTATCAAAACTCGACCCCATATCGGGTAGAATTCAAAACTTCTCGGACAAACTAGGCAATCTGGCAAATAATAACATCCATGGTATTCTCCCTATTGGCGACAAATTGCTGATAGGCACTTTCGTCAATGGTCTCGACATTTTTTCGCCCAAGCTTCAAAAAGTGATCTATCACATCGACCGCAACAGTAATACACCATCATCCGATCTCCAAAGTAATTTTCTATTTTATCTCTATAAAACCCGGAAAGGGGATATCCTTGTAGCTTCAACACGTGGATTGTACCGCTTTGATTTTGATAAAAAATCGTTCCACCTCATCAATAATGTTCCAGAATACATGTTTTACACAAGCATTTTGGAAGATAAAAAGGGGAACATCTGGGTAGGCACCTGGCGAGATGGACTGTTTTGTTATCACCCGACGACGCGTTACTTCAAACATTACACACATCGGCAGAACGACCCTAGCTCCTTGCCAAATAATAGGATCAATAGCTTATTTGAGGATTCTCAACAGCAGATTTGGATAGCCACAGAAGGTGGAATGGCAAAGAAAAAAATAAATCAAGAGGGCTTTCAAAACATTGGTCTAGCAGAAGGAATGCCCAGCAATGTGACGCTCGCCTTCTTAGAAGATAGACAAAATAATCTTTGGGTGAGTACCTCTAAGGGCTTGGTACGCTACCACCTTCCCAATGGTAGAAAACGGATTTTCAACTTGGAGTCAGGCCTTCCAACTATTCAGTTCAATTACAATTCATCTTTTGATGATGAGAATGGAAACTTCTATTTCGGCACTATAAATGGACTTATTCGTTTCAATCCGGAAAAGCTAAACCAAATTAACTATAAGAATCAAATACCGATTTATATCACTAATTTTTACATCAACAACAGAGCGATCAATCAATATACCGATCCCAATATTCTATCCAAATCAATATTATTCACTAAGAATATAAAACTAAAACACGACGAATCATCCTTCAGCCTTGATTTTGCGGCTTTGCATTATCAAGCCCCCCACTCTATTCATTATAGTTATAAGATGGAAGGACTCGACGACAGGTGGATAGACATTACGAGCAATCAACGTGCATATTTTACCAAGCTCTCTCCCGGAAAATATATTTTTACAGTAAAAGCAGAAGATCCCAATGGCAATACAATCCCTACTTTTGCTAGTCTTAAAATTACGATCCTCCCACCCATCTGGGCAAGTATACCGGCCTTTATTTGCTATGCATTAATAGCCGCTGGACTGATTATATTTATAATTTATCATTTTAATGAAAAGATCAAACAACGCAATCGACAACATCTCTTAACCGTACAGAACCTACGCGAACAAGAACTCTATCGTTCAAAAATCAATTTCTATACCGATGTTGCGCATGAAATACGCACGCCATTGACCTTGATCAAAGCCCCCTTAGAAAAACTTATGGATAAGGTAGATCACAATCCCGTCACCGACAAACTATTATTGACCATGCAAAACAACACGGAGAAACTAATTGCCCTTAGCAATCAATTGCTGGATTTTAGAAAAGTCGAAACGGAAGGGTTTAAATTGCACTTTGAATCGGAAAACATCAGCCTGATGGTTCAGGAAATCATCGGTAACTTTACAGTGACTTTACAGTCGCAAGGAAAACAGATTGTATCGCAAATTATGCCTGATATTATCGGTCAAATCGATTCGGATGCATTTGACAAGATATGTTATAACCTATTGAATAATGCCCTTAAATATTCCTTATCGTTTATTGAGGTAAATTTGAATATGGATATACAGAAAAATATTTTTATATTGACCGTGAAAAACGACGGCGCTTTAATTCCTTCAGAAGAAAGGGAAAGAATTTTTGAACCATTCAATCGCTTAAAACAAAATAAAAATGTTCCTGGAAGTGGTCTGGGCTTGGCATTGACAAGATCCCTGACGTTGAAACACCAAGGTAACTTGTTATATACTACAAATGACCTTCAATTGAACGTATTCACTTTGACGTTACCTTTGAATCACAATACAAATCCATAATTATGAATGCCAAATCCAATTTATTACTAGTAGATGACCACACCGAACTGCTCGAATTCATCGCAGATGATCTCAATGAAGATTATCAGATAACGACAAGTTCTAATGGAAAGCAAGCGTTGGATTTACTAGCTTCTGAATATTTCGATCTGATTGTTAGCGATGTAATGATGCCGGAAATGGATGGTTTTGAGCTTTGTCAAAGAATCAAGGAAAACATCGCGTATGCACACATTCCAGTTATCCTTTTGACTGCAAAAAATAGTATTGAATCAAAAATTCAAGGGCTGGAATTTGGTGCTGATGCTTACATTGAAAAACCTTTTTCGCCTGCTTTTTTGAGGGCGCAGATAGCTAGTTTGTTAAAGAACCGGATAAAGGTTAAGGAGTTTTTTATCAAAAATCCCATGTCCCAGATACAACAGATCGGCCAAAATCAAAGTGAACAGGAGTTCCTGCTGAAGATTGAAGAAATTATTATGCAGCACCTCGATGATCCACAGTTCAATGTCGACCGAATGGCCGACATACTCTGTATGAGTAGACCGACACTCTACCGCAAAATTAATGTTGTATCGAGCCTCTCGCCCAATGAATTGATTAATTTGACTAGGCTCCGAAAAGCAGCAGAACTGCTTATTCAAAAACAGCATAAAGTGTACGAAATTTCAAATTTACTAGGTTACAGTTCCGCAACACATTTTTCGCGTAATTTTCAAAAACAGTTTGGCCAAAGCCCAACTGAATTTCAGGAATCACAATCGAAGTGACCTATTACTTGAGCCACAACATCCATGCTAGACACATTAAACTTAGGTAAACATATAAGCTTTCAAATACATCTGTTCGAAATTAAATTCAAATTACTCTTCAAGATACATATCGGTGTTTTTTTTCTTGACATGGAGGTTACCATTCAATATCAACCTGCACACCATCAGGACTATTTTCAAATCCCAGTAGATAGGTTTTCGTTCTCGTATCCCAATTTACTTCCGAAAACACATCGCGTTTCCCTACTAAAACACGCTTTGGCTTATTAGGCAATAATATACGCGAAATGTTGGTCGTATTAATCGGGCTTTTTGCAATAAATGAATACCGATAATTAGCCGTTACTTCGCTGTAGATACGACTTGCGGAAGCCAACACCTGTGGTTGTTTTTTGTTCTTTATGTGATCAATATTCACAAACAAACACTGCTCATTCGGCTGAATACTTTTAGACGTGATAACAGGCAAAGCCGGATCGTAAAGATCGATTAGATTTCCCTTAACCTGATAAGGAAGATTGCTGACACTCTCATCCAATACAGCGACCAGATCGTAATTGCCTCGCGTCAGTGTAAAATAATTTTTAAATTGCAGCTTTTTCCCTTGACCAATACTTTCATAAAGATTCTTGGTCACATCCAGCAGTTTCTGACTATTATTCGGTTTAATCACAAATTCCTTAGGATCGGATCGTAATACGTACAAAGTACCTTTCCCGTACCTGTATTTTCCCTCTTTTGCCATTTCGTCCTTCAGTCCCATCTGCTTAAATAGATGATCGGATGGTCTTTGATACTGTCTACCATTGCTATTCCACCATTCCTGTACCGATTGAAAAGGATCGAGATCTGTTCCACAGTAAATCAAAACGCCACCATTTCTCACCCAATCCGCGAGGCGATGATGTGCTTCAGGGGCTAAAGGTTTCATATTGGAATAAGACATGAGCAGGACTCTCGTGTCCGCGAGGGCATTCTTGACCGCTAAATTTTCCAAATGAACTGTTTTTATAGGTACCCCGCGTTTTAGGAAAGGAAGGGCGAGTCCATAAAAGTTGGCTAATTGTGGATCATCATATCCGGCATGTGCCGGAAAACGCTGAAACATCAGTGAATTTGCCAAGAGCACACTGATCCCTGTCGATCCACACACTTTGCTGATTGATTTGGGCATACTGTTCAAGCTATTGATCATCACCTGCATCTGGGTCGAATAATGTCGTGGTATTTTTTCTTTTTGATCACTATTAGGGCTTGTTTTATACAGTCCCTCATAAATACGTTCGGGCCAGGGCATCACCTCATAATCGGCAATATTTGGATACAAAAGCTGCGCTGTGAATGTCGCCTGATAGTTTTTCTTATAGTCAGCCCAATCCCGGGGCCAATCTTCGATCGGATCTGTCAAAAAAAACATCTTCCGTCCAGTTGGTGCAGTCATCGATTCCATTGCACCATATTCCAAAAATGCCGTTTCGAAAACCCGTTCTTTCGCGACGCCATTAAAATAATTAGGCTCACGCGAAGTTCCCGTCCATACCTGCGCAATGTAACCATCTACACAGGGAAGAGAAGCCAAACTTGCTTCGGGACTAACAATCATCCACTGCGAATAGTTGATTAAAGAGTGTGTCGGCACATAACATTTTACGTCCATCCCTTTAATTTTTCCATAAGCTTTAGCATAAGTAAAGACTTCATTCAGCGCATGAAGATATAAAGCATACTTCAATTTATTCGACAAGTAAGTATTTTCGGGCGATTCGTGTTGCGGTCGCCAATCAAAACCATAGTACCTTTTCCATTCATTTTTAAACGATTCACTGTATCCGGCACGTGCCCAAAATTCGGGTTCTTCCATAAATATGGCGTCGATACCAGCATCAATGACCCTTTTGACATGCATCTCCTTGATATACTTTAAATAATTTTCAGTAGGAACAATATAGGGAACCATATGACCATGCCAGATGGTGTCGCCTTTGACATCGACCTGCCCCTCATCCAGGTGCATCTTACCATCCCATTTCCCTGTAAAGTAATCTTGGTACTCGCCCCAGGCAATCCCGGTCATAAAATGAGCAATATACCCCTTATCACGCCAAGATTTCACACGATCTTCAAAGGGTATCTTTCGGGATTTGTCGGATGGGTTCCCACCTGTTCCATAGACCATCACCGCATCCGCCCGGTTATCAATTGTTGGGCGCCACTCCCTGGAGCTTTGAAATGTCGTCTTTATCGGATCTTTCTTTTGGGCGACCGTCGTCAGCGCCGCTAGCATCATTAGCGAAAGTATGTTCGTTTTTATCATAAGTTATTGTCTATTTCTACTACGTACAGTTTACGCCTATATTCCCCTTATAATTCAACAGATTTAGTCGATAAAATCCAGCAAATGTTGAGCGAGTCGATGATTTTAACAGACTCGCTCAACATGGATAAAGATGTGCTTATTGAATATCGACCCTTTTGGCTTCGTTGTAATTCCATCTTCGCGTTCCCGTTCCCCGAGGCGTGTCGTAATTAATCCGCGACGCTGCCCGAATAAAAACCGTCCGCCCTTTTGGGATTTCGCCCACAGATTCGAGATCAATAACCTGCCCCAATTTTGAGTTAAAGCTATTGCCACCATACTCAATTTTGCTAGACCAACGTTCATCCCGCGCTCTATACCCTACCGTGGAGGAATAGCTGACAAAGAATTGTATATCTGTCACATTTAAAAAATCCACATTATAATTTCCTAGAGGTTCAATTTTATCCCGAAAAAACTGTTCGGTTACGGCGCGGGTAACTTTTACCTTGGCTTTTACCTTTCCGTTTTCCACAACTGGATTTCCGACCCATTCGACTTTAAGAAAAGGATGCACCTCCATCTTGATTTCATGAGAGCCATTCAGCTCCATGTTTTTGCTGTCATCTGACAGCACCTTCCCATCGCCATCGGTACGCACCAATGGAATAAAAGGCCCATCAACAGTGATATTATAATTACCTTTAAACAATTTCGTGTTTTGAAACGTCCCGTCGGGCATGCAATAGAAATCAGGGTTGTGCTCCACATTGTCACCCCAACTCAGCTCTGTCAATCGAACACGGATACCCTCACTTCCCTGATCGGTCAATATGGGTTCTCCGGTCGATGCGTCGGCCACAATACCTTTTAATGCCACCGAAGGAGCTTCATAATTATCTGCCTCAAAAAGGCTGCACGAACTTAGCATACATATGATGCCTATCGCGCCGAAAATATTATTTTTCATCTCTTTACGTTTAGTGATGGGTTGAATGTTCCGAATTTAGTTGCCTGCTATTTTCCGGAACGCTGCTCCACCAATAATTCACTTTGTTATTAGAATTTCAGGCCTTACAAGTGACCTGTGCCTAGCGTCTCGAATCGCTCAGCACAGCATACTTGTTTATCGGTTAGGTTGCTGGTCAATCACTGGACTTTTCGCTACCTCTCCTCCGGGAATTTCAAAATAATAGTCTATAGGTGTATACCGGAATGTTTTGGTACTCACCCATTGAAATCGTGCATCAAAGAAGTATTTACCCGTTGAGGTGGAAAAAAATGGATATAACCCCCTGAACCTAAAATTTTCATTGTTGCTATATAGATTTTTATCCTTTTGTGTTCCCCAAAATCCATCCCGGCCATCAAAATGCAGTACCCGCCATCGACGCAAATCCCATTTTGCTTTATGTTCAAACGCAAGTTCCTTGCGACGCTCTCTTCGGACGATATCTCTTCCGGTATTATCTCCAGAGATCGCACCTGTTAGCAAATCTGCTCCCGCCCGCAAGCGAATCTCATTAACAGCACTGGTTGCTATCTGTAAAGGATCGCTTCCATCAGCAGTATTCGCACCTAGCATTTTGAGTTCGACAGCTGCTTCAGCTGCATTTAATAAAACTTCAGCGTAACGCATTAAAATAAAAGGCTGATCAGACTTCCCTTCCCCCACTTCTTTTGCAGGATTTGTATTCAGCCATTTACGTACATAAAAACCAGTTAATGTCGCCTCACCATTATCGAAGAATGGCCCTTCGTTTCCGGCAGCATTCATTTTTTGTCCATTATAATCAACAGTTTGCTGACCACTACCATCTCTTGGACTCAGGTACAGCGTCTTAGGTGAGCCTGTGTAAGCACCCAGCTGTTGGTAACGTGTATCCGCGTTTGCATAAGAATAATCCGTGAACAAGGGTTTTATGGGTGCTGAACCGGTGTATATTCCTGCCCTTATTTCCATTTTTCGATCCTTGAAGATATCATCGGGAAAGATAACATAAGCACGCAAGCGAGGTTCCGCATTTTTAAAGAAGTCCATCGGTTTGTCGTAAAGTCTATACTCCCCGTCCTTGCTGCTTTGTCCGGTAGTCACTTTGACTGTTCCGTCGGCGTATCTGTCAAATCCATCAAACAGTTCCATAAAATCTAGCGTTGGACAAGTACCCGCAGAAAGTGGCGATCGAAAAGTGAAGGGCGAACTAAACGCATCAAAACTATGTGTCAATGTCGGATAAACATATTGTTTAACGTATATATTTTCCGGACTACTGAGGTCACTAAACATATCCACCATATTTTGATACTGAGCTTCTTTATCGTTCGCTGCCCATTTCTTTTTATACAGCGAATAGCCCCCAGCTGCTATTACCTGTCGAGCTGCGGCGTAAGCTTCGCCAAAGTACTTTTGTGATGCAGCCCTTGCTGTGGTCGCATCGAAACCAATCACCCGTACACCAGTTTTCCTTCCAAGACCAGTCAAGCGACCAGAAACAGTTTCATTATATTTGGCCACACTTCCAGCATAAAGCATGGCTTCGGACTTAAAAGACAGCGCTACAAACTTGTTGGAATAACCTGTTTTAGGACTCTTCGTCATGAGCAATTTAATGGCCTCATCGTAGTCTTTAAGGATTTGGTTCCAGGTATCTTCCTCACTGGAACGAGGTATTTCCAGATTATCCAATGTATTCGGATATTGCAGTTCTTTCGTCACCAAAGGAATTCCCCCGAAGCGTCGTGCCATGGCATAAAATACGGTTGCCCGAACATAGTATCCCTCACCTAAGTAATGATTATAAAGTTCTTCAGAAAATTTATCCTTGTAATTGGGTAGAGTTTCAATCAGATGATTGGCATCCCGAAGTAATTCGAACGCTCTTTCCCAATACGCTGTCCGCTCGCCAGTAAACGAAGTACTGATTCCATCCCTGGTCACAGCTTCGCCCGTTCCTTCAATGCCAATCGCAGCCAGCCAACCATTGAACTCTATCCCCCATTGCGCCATATATTTAAAATCTTCAAATGGCATTAGACTGTACATCCGAGCCATATAGATATCCATACCAGCTGGGGTATTCAATAGATCTTGATCTGTGACAATATTTTTGGGCATGATATCCAGATCGGCACAACCTACAAATCCGATGGAGCCAGCTAATGATAATATAACGAGTAATTTTTTCATCTGTATAAATTTGCTTTTCAATTGGGATGAAGCTATCCGATTTATTCATTCCTCAATAAGATTGAATAAATCATGATGTTTTCATCGTAACATTTTTTTGCTTGCTAAAAAGTAAGCGATAAGCCTAATGAATAGGTTTTATTCAATGGATACATCCGACCTAAATTATCGTCTGGATGTTCTGGATCCACATATCGCACGCCTGTGATCGTAAATAAATTGTAAGCATTTGCATAAACACGTAATCGCATCGAAGAGGATGTTTCTAAATTCGAAAAGGTGTAGCCCAATTCAACGCTTTTAAGACGTAAATAAGCTGTACTCACCCGATTAAATTCAGAATTGGATTTTGGATATCGTCCGGTGAAACCATAATAGCCCTGAACCCATTCAGTTGCGGGATCATAAGGATCTGCCAATGGATTAACAGGGTGCCAGCGGTCAAGGTATTGTTCGAGGGTTCCGCCTCCGTTTGTGCCCCATATTGCATAAAGTGGTTCCTTATATTCCATTGAACCCAAAGCTGAGCCTTGAAATAAGAGGTTCATATCGAAATTTTTATACGCGGTTTCGAGGTTGAAACTATAATTCACCCAAGGCGTCTGGTCAAAGGCAAATGGATGTTCATCCTGATCGTTGATTTCACCATCCCCGTTCCAATCTAGGTATTTATAATCTCCAGGCAATACATCACGTTCCTTGTAAATTGGATAACTCCAGATATCGGCCCAATTTTCAAAGCGTCCTGCCGATTCATAGCCAAATTGTATCCCTTGATACCGGTCGTTGAAGTTGTCATTACGCCAACGGTCGTACGAGTTTTTGTATGGGCCATTTTGAACAGCTGTGAGATATTTATTTCTAGTCACCGTGGCAATCGCGCGAATATTATAGGAGAAATCGTTGATTTTATTACGATGTTTCAATTCCAATTCTAATCCCATATGACGATCACTATTGGCATTTTCCATCGGGGCTATGGCCCCAATTACTGTAGGGAATTCACTTGTACGCCGTTGAAATAATCCTGATCGCGTACGTTCAAAATAATCCAAGGTAAAACCGAACAATCCGTTCCAGCCTTCAAAATCTAAACCTACATTAAAGGTTTTCGCTTTATACCAAGTAATTAACTCGTTAGCGATAGCCTTTCGACTTACACCCGTAATGTATTTATCACCGAACATATAGCCTGGTGCATATTGATTGTTGTATCCATTTTCAGCGTTTCCGCTGGTTGCAGGATAAACATAACCTGGTACCCAACCAAAATCCCATGAGTCTGACAAATCATCGCCCAGCACACCATAACTGCCTCGTAATTTCAGTTGATTAACAAAAGAGAGAGCGTCGATCGATTTAAAAAACGGCTCTTCAGAGATACGCCAGCCTACAGAAGCGGAAGGGAAAAAACCCCATTGATGCCCTTTTGCAAAACGGGAAGATCCATCATAGCGAAACTGGAATTCGGCAATATAACGTCCAGCAAAATCATAGTTAACACGTCCAAATAGCGCAGACTTCGCTTCATTATAATAGTCACCGATCCCACCATACATGGAAGTCATTTGTCCATCTTCTACACCAGCGAGCAATTGATCTGAACCAAAAGCAAGATTTTTCAATCCATAGAAGTTATCGCCATCGTTTTTTTGTGATTCCCAGCCGACAAGTGCAGCTAGCTTATGTTGATCCCCAAAAGTTCGATCATAATTCAAAATAAATTGTCCCAATACCTGTTGCTTGTCATAAAACTCCCGCTTCATTTGATTTGGACTACTCAAGTTATAGAGTTTCTGATCATATTTACCCGTTGTTTTATTCAACGCATACTGATAATATTCCTTTCTGAATAGGGAATTGTTATCTGCACGGTAATCGTAACTAATCAATGCCTTTGCCGAAAATCCTTGAAGAAAAGGAGATAAATTACTCAGATCATAATTCAACGCGGCGGAAGATTGAAAGGTCTTCTTTTTGAATTTGCGATAACCGGAAATAGATGCATCCATCATCGCGACTGTATTTTGCTCTAGATCAAGCCCCTCATAATTTAGCAAGGTATTGTCAGGATCTGCGTATGCAGGGAACAATACACCCTGACGCCAATAATTCCGAATGATATCAACAGCACTGTTGTAAGGATTATTTTGCTGATCGGCCATGCCACTGATATTTAAGTCAAGTTTCAATCCCTTGGCCAATTCTGCCGAAATATTAGACCGTAAGTTGTATTTATTATAATTGAGATCACCTGATTTAAAAAAGCCTTGCTGGTAGGAATAACCACCCCCAATAAAATATTGAACTTTATTACTTCCACCAGAAAAGCTAACATCGTGTTGAGTCTGCGGCGCATATTTTGAAAAAATCAGACCCGTCCAATCGGACGAACGTCGTGTACCATTTCTAAAATCTTCAAAATCCTTTTCGGTATATATGGGGCTACCACCATTGATATTGTTCATGGATTTCTCATTGTAGACCGTCATGGCGCTGATTGCATCAGCCAATACAGGCAGTCCCGAAGGCCTTTGAAAAGTATAAGATCCATTATAATTGACGATCGTCTTCCCTTCTTTTCCCTTTTTTGTCGTTACAAGTACAACACCATTTGCCGACCTCACCCCATAAATAGCAGCCGATGCATCCTTCAGTACCGAAACGTCTTCAATATCACTTGGATTGAGACGCTGAAAGTCTTCACTTGTACGGGGTACCCCGTCAATTACGACTAAAGGAGCTCCCATACCACGTATATCAAAATTAGCACTATAAGCTCCTGGCTCTGCACTCTTCTGCCAAACGCGTACACCGGCCACCCGACCAGTTAGCATATTCTGTGGATTTTCGTTTTTCGTCTGCCTCATTTCTGTCCCCTTGACAGATGCAATGGCACCGGTTAGTGATTGTTTACGCTGCGTACCATAACCCACTACGACAACTGTTTCCAGCTGCATGTCATCGCTTTGCAATACGATATTAATGGTGGATTTACCCTCAGTAACCACCTCCTTTGCACTGAAACCGAGGGATTTAAATAATAGCTTTTTACCTTCAGGAACACTAATGGAATAGCTTCCGTCCGCATTAGTCGTTGTCTCTATACGACTATCTGCGTTCTGAACAGATATCGTCACTCCAGCAATCGGCTTATTGTTACTATCCAATACTTTTCCCCTGACATTCCGTTGTTGGGCCCATCCGATCGACGGAATACCCAGCGCCATCAGCACAAGCAGTGTGCTGATTCGCCGCCTCGATTTCCCTATATCCTTTTTCATCTTAATAAATTGGTTTTAACTAGTGATTGTGCTATTTGAAGTATTTCATGAGCGTTTAGGCTCGGTTTTATTGGTATTTGTTTCTAAAATAAATCTTGCTCCCGTTGATCTTCTACCTCATCCTGTTATTTCCCGTTATGATCGTGAGATAGCATTGCGTACTGTGCCGCATAGGCAAACATGAACATTCCCTCTAGGTTGTTTTTACCTGTGTCTGCATGCCACCCCCCGAGAAGATCTTGCGGTAATAAGCCTGAACGCAGAAAGTGTGTGTATCCATAGTCCAAATTCTGTTGAAAGGATTGCTTATAACTTCCAGCCTTTTTAAAAACTGGGGAAATCTGAAGAAATCCTCGAAGCAATACCCCATTAAACCAGTTGTTAAACCCATCCGACGCATAAGTATAGTGTGCAGCAACCTGCGAATCTGGTTTAGCAAAATATTGGAAACTGGCATCAGTCAACTGCTCCCCGTCTTCCAAATAGATTATTGATTGAGTGGCCCGATACAGATCGGCAGCTCCAGAAATCATTGTACCGCTGTTATAAGAAAAAGAGGTCCCAACAGCTTTCCTCAATTGGGTATTTTTTCGGTATTTAATGCCATCCACAATTTCGTAGGCAACACTGCAATCCGGATAACATTCTCCCATCATATCATCATATACACCTCTATCGTTCAATAGATGCTCCTTTTGCCAAGCATAAATCCTTTTAGCAAAATCCAAATAATACTCGCTCTTCCGAATCGTTTTCGAACGACGAGATTGTTGGTCTTCTATATCAATATATCGATATGTTATCAGGTCCTTCTTGGTTTTATAGATTTCGTGTAACCAAACCAGCGGGCTAACCATTGGTGCATTGCTACAGGCGTGTTTTGTTACGTAGCCCGGTCCCCAAGGTATTCCACCATTTTCACGCCCCCGATTATCGCGTGTACAGTCCCATCCATCCAGCACATAAGCAGTCAGATACTCGGCTTCCTTTAGATAAGTATCTTTACCAGTCAGACGGTACCCCTCTATCAACTCCCTTATCATCCACATCTGATCGTCATAAACATTGAGTACGCCGGTTACATTGGCTTTGCCTTTTTCCCCGACACGATCCACAGCATACACTGTCCAGTCCTTTGTCTGTGTAAAGGAAGTAAGGTTGAAGGAACCTAAATAATAGGCTGCATTACCATGGAGCTCCGCCAAAAGGTTTACATAGCGTTTATAGTTGTGATCAAATAAACGATGGTTTCCCTTTTCTTTCTGCGACTTAAGCCCACCTAAGATAGCATTGACAGCTTCTATCGAAGCGCAATACATCCATACACTTGCTTTTTCTTGGGAGCGAACCTTTGTATCCGGGTTATAAAAACGATACATAGCTTGTCGATCGGCCGAGAAATAAACTTCCATTGATCGATCAAAAAGTTCCATCGAACGGCGTAAGTTTTGCTCTTGAACAGTGTGACTGTTTTTGATATCGGCAGCGGGAAAAGATTTTTGTGCCTCGGCATATCCATACGGAACAATCATCATGAATACAGAAGCAACAATAACAAATTGCAGCTTTTTAAAGACTTTCATAAGTAATATTTTCGATTTATAATTAGTTCGAGTTTCTACCGGAAATACCTGTAGGAATTCGACCGCAAGGTAGTATTGACTGATTAGTTTTTGGGTTAAATTTGGGTTAAAACGCAAAAATAAAACGATAACCCTAGCCGCCATTTGTTTTTATATTATCATTAATGATACAAATACCCCTTGTTGATTGTAACATAGGTTTTATTTTATTGGCCGCATTTTTTTACATACTTTTAACGCTGTTAGATATTGGTAAGGGATATCCTAACCGTTACGATTGCATTAAAAGCCGACAAGAGACAACAGGTAACATGAAGCAGCTCATTGTCGACAACTAATTGGTTTAAGTTTTTGATTGTGCTATGCCACGCTGTACACTATACATTGTTTTTTTACTTTTAATTCCGAGACTTTCCCTATCTCAGGGGCTCAAGTTTAGCGCCGCGCCATGAACCTATAGATAAACGAACCTCCTACGAATTATTTAATAAAAAGGAGATTTCATTCGAGAAGCAGTTTACCTTAGCATTTCAATTATCCATTTACGCATCAAACTCTTTAGGTAATATTTTCCGTGTCAAGAATAAGGACAACAACACGATATATAATCTGTTTTATGATGAAGAGGGAGAAAACTGTATCTTCCGCCTGAATGAAGAAGGTAAAACTAGTCTGATCATCGCGAAAATAAATCAGCAGCGACTGTTTAAAGAGGAATGGATAAACATTCAGTTGACCTTTGATCTTGAAAAACAAGCCTTTAAGCTCGAGATCCAGGATCAGGCGTTTGAATCGCCAAAGGTCAAGCTACCGCGCGTATACAGTCCCCGGATTATTTTTGGAAAAAGTGATTATCTGATTGATGTACCCATGATGTCGATCAAAAATGTACGTATTGGAAATGCAACGCATCAGTACTTCTTTCCGCTAAAGGAGAATGTGGGACATATTGTCCACGATGAAGACGGCAATGCTTACGGGAGTGTTTCCAATCCAACATGGCTGATGCTAGATTCTTACAAATGGAAAAACATTTTTTCGAACAGTTCACCCTCACAAGCTGGCTCATGTTACAATCAGCGAACGAAAGAGATTTACTATTTTAATCAGGATTCCATAACCATATACAATGTAAAAACCAGTCAGACAAATAAGTTAGCGTTTCAAAACCCCTGTCCTGTTAAACTGGTTTTAGGAAATAATTTCATCGACTCCGCGACAAATAAACTCTATGTTTATGAACTTTTTTATACGCAATCGTATTTAGGTCCCACAGTCGCCAGTCTTGATCTTAAAAATTTCGAATGGAAAGTCGAGAGTTACGACCTGATCAAGAAGGAGCTAAATCATCATGGCTCTTTTTATGACGAAAGAAATCGGCAGTTCTATATTTTCGGGGGCTATGGCAATATGACATACAGTGATGAATTTAGACGTTACGATGTCGACTCCAACAAATGGCAAACCGTAGAGGGATGGTCAGGCGATAAAATTTTCCCGCGTTATTTTCTTACCGCTGGAAAAGGTACCCAAGATCATACCGCCTACATATTCGGAGGTATGGGCAATGAATCCGGAGAACATATTGTTGGACGAAAATATCTGTATGATTTTTATCAGATTAATTTGAACACTAAGAAAATCATTAAAAAATGGGACATCATGTGGAAAGACAAGCATATCGTACCAGCCCGAGGGTTGGTCTTCCCGGATGATGCGCACTTTTATGTTTTATGCTATCCAGAGTATCTAACAAAATCCAATATTCAACTCTATCGCTTTTCGATTCAAGACGGAAATTTTGCCATAGTAGGCGACTCCGTCCCGATCTACTCGGATAAAATAAGTACGCATGCCCAACTTTATATGGATAAGCAGTTAGGCAGACTCCTAGTGTTGGTTCAGGAATCAAAGGATGATATCCAATCGACATTAAAGGTCTATTCATTAAACATGACTCCTATAACTTTGACCGAGCTAAACAGCTTTCCTAGATACAATTCACACCGCAAGGTATTCCTATCCTTGATGGTATTGGGGGTAGTTGGATTAATTACTTACTTTATTTGGAGGCGAAGAAAAGGAAAAAGACAGTTAACTAATCTACTAGATGAGAAGGCACTCATCACCTACCCAATAGCAGTGACCGCTGAATTGCCAGAAAAAGATGATTTTGTTCGTCCGAATGCAGTTTTTCTCTTCGGTGAGTTTCGTGCGTTTGATCGAAACAAACGGGATGTTTCCTATTTATTTAGCACAAAGCTTAAGCAGGCATTTTGCCTCATCCTATCCCACCGATCGGGTATAAGTTCTCCATACTTCAGCCAGATGATGTGGCCTGACAAATCAGAAGATAAGGTCAAGAACTCGCGAGGAGTCACGATCAACCATTTAAGAAAAGTACTAAACGAATTTACAGGAATAGAACTTGTGCATAAGAAGGGCCGATTTATTATTGAAACAACACAAGAATTCTATTGTGATTATGTAGCATGTATCCAGTTAATGCTTGATCCTTCGTACATCAATGAAAGCAGATTAACTCAAGTCATTCAGCGGGGAAAGTTCTTGCAAGGATTGGATCACCCTGTATTTGATACCCTAAAAACTGAAGTTGAACAAAATTTGCTCCCTATTTTGTTGGCGAAACTTCAACAAGCGGATCTCGCACATCAACATAAAAAAAGCATTGCGTTAGCCCATGCCATACTGTTATTGGATCCCTTGAATGAGCAGGCTATTTTCTCTCAAGTAAGAGCGATGTTTGCCTTACATCAGCAAGAGGATGCCCGTATAAAATTTCAACAATTCTGCCTCAATTATAAACAGCTGATGAACGAAGATTTCCCATACCAACTGGATAAAATTATATAGCCCCCAGTTTAGGTCGCCCCCCCCTAGCGGTGACGATTTACAAATTGTTTTTTCAGCATATACAATTTATAATGATCGTACAAGCCGATAATTAGAAGAACAAAACAGACTATGTAAAAAGTTTTGTTCGATAAGTAGGTAAAAGAAATACCACTTAAAAGCCCACCGAGTACATAAGCTCCCACAATGCTCAAGAGCAAATGAAATTTATCCACCAATGCCTTATTATTTCGGTTTGATTCTTTTGTAAACATCGAAATTAATATGGCAAGATCTGTTGTCAACCCAGTTAAATGTGTAGTTTTTACGACAAAATTTGATATGCTCGCCGTTAAACCATTTTGTAATCCCATCGCAAACAATAATGCACCAACAAGTATCTCTGTTTCCTTTAAAGAGTCCTCATAAAAGACATCCAGATATATCCCTACAAATAATATACTCAATATTTCCAACGCCAAGGGAATAGAATGAGTCAGGTAGGAACTAAAACGTCCTTTACCGTGGATAATGATGAGATTCGAAAGCATGCTTCCCGTCAAAAAAAGTAATATCCAAAACAGCACCACTGCCCCTTGATACCAATTCCCTTTCGCTATCTCCTGCGCAAAAACGGCATAATAACCGGTTACATTGGATGTAAACGAGAAAAAGACAATAACGGAAGCGACATTGACCATTCCCGCCGAAAAAGCGGTAATCCCTCCCAACTTGATATTATCTTCGATGGTCCTATGATTGCTATATTTTCTCAGCATATTTTTCCTTTCCTCCTTTTTTCAACACGATACGCGCTATACCTTTTGTCTGCATATCCAAATTAAGGTGCAGCACCAATTGGTTTTTGTTCAGTTTCTGAATAACAAAACTTTCGATAAGCTCATCATTCTTTCGAAGCTCAAGGATGTGACCCCTCCCCTTCAAAAACCAGTTGTATTGTTGATCCTCATGATGTGCAATAAAATTTTTATCACCCATCCTCTCAAAATGCCATAACCCATCCTGCAACGGAGGAAGATGAGCTATTGCGGCATCTTTTATTCCTTCATGAATAACAGTCTGCTTTTTAAACATAGGTGACTTCTCCACTTTCTCAAAGTACCAACCTTGCTCTTCCCACTCGCCTTCTAAAAGCCGCTCAGGGTTTTCATAAAAAACAACCATTGAACTCGCTCCCAAAAGCAGAAAAGTCAACAATACAAAGTTGAATTTTGCCAGTATTTTTCTCTTAATAATTAACATCCCATTTTTTGTTAAAAAATAAATCCGCTAACACATTCCTCCCGGTTTTGTTTGTTCCAGGTTTTTCGACAATCCTCACATTCTTCTGTTTACTTCTGTTCAAAAGAAGCAAAGCCTGTCCGACGTCGAAAAAGTGCCGTGTTCTTTTTTCAAATTGATAATCTGTTGGAACTTTGACTTCATCAATCCGAGCTCCACGCAAATAATGCTTTAAATAATTGAGATTGTCCGAGCTGAGGATATCGGTATAGATTGTTAGCCTACGATTTTCATACCGATGACAGATCATTTGGCAGGCTTTCAAGAAATCTTCGGATTGAAGATTGCTGAGTTGGTCTTCCAACGTGATTCCTAATAATTCACTGATCGAAGTACTACTCTTATTCCCATAGACTAGAATGATGTCAAGCTCTTCTGCCGTCGATTGTTCGATGCTATGAATAACAAAAAAAAGCGAATCAATTGTAAAATCACTTGGGATTAATACCCGCGTTGCCTTTGCCATATCCAATTATTTTTATACAAAATTAATAGGCCACCATGGCAATCGAATGAATCTGGAATTAACTTTCTATTAGAATGTATGAACGGATATTAAAATGAGATTAAAAAGAATACCTAGATTAAAATCAGATTAAAATTTAGTTCCGGCCTTATAGTATAATTCTGCCAGTGCCTTCCTAAAATCCGTAAAAAGCTTCTCTTGCTTGATGCGCATTTCGATCAGCTTGCTTTCTCTGCTATTGACCACAAACAAGGTTGATTCGCCTAGTTCAAACTTGTTTAACTCTCCCTTAAGTAAACGCTCCTGGTTAGTCACATTCAAAGCATGAAGTTCGAATTGCGTGCTATAAGCTAATAATTCGTTGTATTTTCTAATAACATCATTGTAAATATTGCGCTCGGTAACCGCCTGTTCGTAATGCAATTGATCTAACTTAATTCTCACCTCTTTTAATTTACCCCTTTCGCTTCGAATAAATAGGGGAAATGCAAATTCAAACCCCAGTTTATAATTCTGCCAGTTGAAATCATACTGTGGTGGTATAAAATCATTGAAACTGCGGCGGCTTGATATCAATGTTCCCGAAACCGTAAATTTTGGTTTGAGCATTTCCTTACGGTAGCGTTCCTCAATTTCGAGCTGTTGATTTTTACTCGCCAATTTGATCAATTCAGGATGGGCAATTTTGGCTGAATCTAGTAGTGCATGGATCACTTTATTGTCCGGCAAGAGAATTTCGCCAGCTGCCTTATGAGGAGCTGCATAGTCTGGAAGTTCCACTGGAAATTGCTGATCATTCCAAAGGTGATTGGACAACATAATCCGGGCATTTTTTAACTCGGCTTCATACTTCGAAAGCTCTATCCACCTTTCTTTGACCACGACAGAGGCCTCAATCGAATCAATCGCAGGTTTATCACCCAAGATGGTTTGTTCACTGATGGCCTTAAAACGTTGATCTGCTAATTTTACACCCTCCAGTAAAAACTGATACTGCTGATAGGCAAAATACCAATTCCAGTAGTCGGAGACTGCCTGGAACCAAATGCTATTGATTTGCTTGATCTTCTCGCCTTCTAAATAGCGTACCATTGCTTTTGCCTGCTGTAACGTATTTCTTCTGCTATCAATAATTAATCCTTGTCCCAGTGGTATACTTAAGCCTACGGCAGACAGGCCAGCGTTGTTCGTCCTGGATTGAGGGTTGGCATAGTCACCGACATTTCTGTCGTAAGCAATTTTAAGGTCGGCTCCAGCCAACCAAAGTGGAATTTTCAGCTCACTATTCCACTCGTTGTAGTATTCCTTATTGCCAAAGTGTTTATTTTTAAAACTTGCATTGATAGTCGGATCAAACTTACCTAATCCCTGCATCACCTGCGCCTTAGCCGTCTCACTCAATAGATTGACTTGTTTTACAATCGGATGGTTAGCCATCAAAAGTTCTTCCATGTCGCCCAAAGTGAACGTTTTACTTGCCGTATTCACCTTTTCCTGCGCGGGAAGCACATGGCATAGAAAAACATACAATACAATAAAAATGAGATTCAATTTGCTCATAGTATAATCACTTTTTTCCACTATCCTTAGGTTCACGCTCCAAACTCGGCGGAAATCCATTTAACTGTCGCCATATCTCATACCACAAAGGGACTTTATTTAAAATAATTCTTCCGAATACCCCTGACCCTTGATTTAACTGGACCGGCCAGGGTTCATCCCCTTCAGGAACCGGCGCTGTTGCGCGGACCAAGATCCTAAATCGGCCATTCGTACTGCTCACTTTATCGATAACCGACACTTTTCCTGCAAAAGTACCAACAGCCACTGAAGGCCAACCGGAAAACTGTATCGATGGCCATCCATCAAATTGTAGCCTTACATCGCTTTCCGGTGCTATCAATGGTACATCCATCGCATTTACATAAAGTTCAACAGCAAGCAAGGGATTTTTAGGCTGCAATGTCGCCACAGACTCTCCCTCTTTCATATTTTCACCTATTCCAGCTTTGAAGGTTTTGACAATAAATCCGTCCTGTGGGGCTCTAACAATATACAACCCTCTTCTCACATCGATATTGGAAATTTCATTTCTGAGTTTAGCAATATCACCTTGTACAGAAGCTTTAGAGGAAAAAGCAGAACTTAAATCAGATTGTGCTTTCGCCAAAGACTCGTTATATTTTGCACGAATGTTATTTAATTCTATTCGGGCATTGGTTAAAGATTGCCTTGAATTTGAAAGCTTATTTTCGGCACTAACAACTTTAGCTCGGTCATTCTGTAGATTTAGACGTCTTGTTTCAATATCTGTCAAAGAAAACAGTCCATCTCTATACCCTTCTTCGTAGCGCTTAAGCCGCTTTTCACTGGTCTCGAAAAAGCTCATAACCGCAACGAGTTCAGCACTATCAATTTTCACGAGATTTTGAGACTGTATCACCTTATTTTTTGCAGACTCGAGTTGAAATTCCAAACCGTTGCGTAAAGCCAGAATCTGCGCTTCGGTGGCTTTCATTTTTTGATCTGCGGCATCCTCTCCGCTTTGTTTAGCATCCAATTGCTCTTTCAAACGCAAGGGTAGCATTGGATCAAAATAAGATTGGGCAGTTTCCGAAAGCACTAAAATTGTGTCACCTTTCTTTACTTCCTGTCCCTCTGTAACCGCCCAATACTCGATACGACCGCCAATTTGATTTTGTATCGTCTGTGGTCTATCTTCTGGCCGCAGCGCGGTTACAGTACCTATTCCAGCAATTGTCTGCCTCCAAGGCAGGAATAATGCAAGCGCAAAGATAACCGCAGAGCATACCAAAAGGCGTCCCAAAACAAGTGATCCACGTTCTTTTAATAGTTTAGATACTGCATCCTGAGAGAGATCTCTCCACGAGACTGTCTTTTGACTCGTCTCATCCTTGTTAATCCACATAATTAGCAGCGTCCTCCTCCAACGCAAGATCTGTTATCGCCGCTAACTTGACTACTCCTGTCAGCATATCAAAAATTGTATTTAGATTGGTCATCAGTTTCTCGATCGCATAACCGATTTGAACGATAACGACTTCGGCAGCCACAAATTGCCCAAAAGTCATTTGTCGCTCAACAACATAATAAGATCCCAGTAAAAGCATCGCCCCAAACAGTAGGGTACGAAGCATGACAGAGCCTATGAAAAACCTTTTTAAGACCTTAAAATGATCATTGCGAGCTCCTAAATATTTACCGACAATATGATCTGTATTGTCTGTCACTGCCTGCATTTTTTCTTTGTCCCCGCGATAAAGCGCTATATTCTCCGCAACAGATTCTAGATAGGCCACCGTCTTATATTTGTATTCGGACTCTTCTATGCTCGTCCGTAATCCCCTTTTATAGTATAGCGCCAATATAATGATAACAACACAGATCACGACCAGCCCAAAAGCCAAAAACACAGGATGGTAAAAGGACAATAACACCACGCTAAAGAAGATGGTTACAACTGCAGCAATGATATCGATCAAAAGTTTAATAATCCCTTTTTGAATAATGATCACATCAAAAAATCGATTCACCAATTCCACAAGATTTTCCCCTAACAATTCCTTGGGATCAATTCGCGGAAGTCGATACGAAAATTCCATTGCTGATTTTAGAAAGATCTTCTGTTCTAAATATTCAACCAGCGTGAGTTGTCCGATCAGTAACGTGCCGGCCATGACCACGCCAAACAGCACAAAAGCAATTAAAATATAAGTAGAGCTATACATGGCTCCGTTGCTTAAAAAATTAAATATCGCTGTAATCCCTATTGGAATTGTCAGACTAAACATACCAATGACGATAGCATAAATAAATATAAAATTGATTGTTTTACGTTCGGGATGTAGGAGGCTAACCAAACGCTGCAAAGGGGATGGTCCACCATGAAATTTCGCCATAAAAATAAAAAATAGATAATTTAAAAATTATGATTTAATCCAAATACAGTTGGACAATTTCTGCTGATTACCCATTCGTCAGTGCCATTTTATGATGAGAGGGATCTCCCTTATCGCTAAAAAGTACGGTCGAACGAATTTGGCCCCCGAGATTTCGAAGCGCTTCAGCAACATTAAAAAAATGACGTGTCTTCTTTTTATAGTTATAATTGCATGGAATTCTAATTTCGTCAACAGCTTGCCCACGGAGGTAATGTCGGAGATAATTTTTATTGTCTGTACATAAAATATCGGCAAAGATATTGAGATGGCGGTCTTGATAAAGCTGATACAGCACACGACAAGCATTTAAGAAAGATTCAGATTGGAGCATATCGAGCTGATCATCCAATCCAATACCGAGCAATTCACTTGCTGAACTACTGCTTTTATTACCATATACCAGGATGATATCAATTTGCTCGGCCACCGATTCTTCTATACTCTGCCGGACAAAATCAAGCGAATCAACCGTAAAATCGCTGGGAATTAATATGCGCATTGTTTTAGCCATGCTATTTTTTTAAGCAAAGTTAAAACGCAGTTATGGCAATGGTATGAATCTAAAATTAGCTTTTCATTAGAAAGTTAACAACAGTATTAAAATTGGATTAGAAAATGCACTGAAATTAAAACTGGATTAAAATCGCAGATAAGTCGGTAATTCCACTTCAACAGTTGTCCCTTCCCCTACAATAGAGTTGACTTTCAACGAACCGCCATGCAGCTTAATGATATTTCTTGCCAAAGGTAAGCCAATTCCATAGCCATCGATACCACTCGTATTGGATGCTCTAAAATAAGGATCGTAAATATGATCTAATTCTCGGGATGGTATTCCTATCCCCTTGTCTTTTATAAGAATAAAAACTTTGTTGTCCAATGCACCTAATGCGATGTAAGCGGTTCTATCGGATGAATATTTACAGGCATTACTGATAATATTAGACAGTGCAAGCTGCAGCAAAATTTCATTTCCATTCACCTTAAGCCGCATGCTATCATCTGGCAATAGGCTAAAATCTGTTATAATCTTAAATTTATCGTTGATAGCCTTGACTGTCAGCTCGGCATCCATTACGATCTGATCAATACGAACTGGATTGAACGCTGTCGCATTGTTCACAAAACCTGTACGCGCCAGCAATAAGAGTGCTTTAGTTTTTTTTTCCAGATGCTCTGCAGATTCAATAATTTTCGATAATGTGCGTTGGTATTCCTCATTGCTGCGCTCTTTAGATAAGGCAAGATCTGCCTGCCCGATAATAGAAGTTAATGGCGTGTTCAGTTCATGGGATGCATTGCTGATAAAGTTTTTTTGAGTTTCAAAAGAGGTCTCTAACCGCGTCAACATACGGTTGAATGTCTGTGCAAGACCATGAAGTTCACCTTTATATTTCTCCTCATCCAATCGCTTATAAAGATTTTCGGAACCAATGGCCTGCACCTCCTTCATCATGGTCAATATGGGCTTTAAGAATGAGCGTTTCATGAAAACAGAAACGACAAAAATAAAGAGAATACCTAAAATCAGGCTTATAATAAGCAAGTTCCGGAGGTAAGCCAGATGATGGGTATAAAAATAATTTTCCGCAGATGCCCCAACAATATAGTGACGTCCGTTTTGCGAGAAATATTTGGTTGAATAAAATTGCTTGCCCGACTTGAAATTTGACGTTCCCTTTTTACTAATTTTATCCCAAAGTTCATGGTGGAATCCCTGGCTTCTTAAAATAGAATCCTTGCCATCAAATTCCACCAAAAATTCATGCTGATTATTGAGATTTTCAATAAAATCAAGGCTCCACTGATCTGCTTGGGAAGCAGATTCACTATTCAGGAACTTTTCAGCGGCAATATTTCGCCGGAGATCCAGCCGCTTGTAAAAATCAGTAAAAGCAAAATTCGTAACGGAATAAAAGATAAACCCAACAAAACAACTCACGTATATGACTAGGATTGCAATAAGATAGATAAGCTTACGGTTATAATTGTGCATATTGAAATATTCAGTCTTCAATTTTTAGTACATATCCCATACCAATAACCGTATGGATGGCCTTCTTTCTCGTTACTTTTTCAATCTTTTTTCTCAGATAATTCACATAAACATCGACAACATTTGATCCAATATCAAAATTAATTCCCCATATTTTGTCTAAAAGTTCAGTTCGCTCAAATACCTTTTTCGGGCTTTGAATAAACAATAAGAGCAAACGATATTCGGTACTTGTCAAAATAAGTTCCTGACCGTCGCAATAGGCTGTTTTTTTATAATCATCTATACTTAAAAAACCATAACTATAGGTGTCTTTTGATGGTTGAAGCTCACGCTGTGTGGCCTGGACAATAGACTTTTGCCGGCGAATCAATGATCGAATGCGTGCTTTAAGCTCAATAAGTTTAAATGGCTTTGAAAGATAATCATCAGCTCCATTATCAAGCCCTAAAACCACATTTTCGGGTGTTCCCAAGGCTGTGAGCATCATTACTGGAAGATCCGTATACCCCCATTGCCTGATTTGTTTACAGATATCCAGTCCATTAGTTCCTGGCAAGAGGATGTCCAACAGCACAAGTGAAACATCTTGCTTCGCCAAAAGCTGCTCCAATCCGTCCGACCGACCCAAATGAATGACCCGATAACCATCCTCGCCTAAGCCTTGTACAATCAAATCAGCGACGTCCTGCTCGTCCTCAACCAAAATAATTTTTTGCTTCTCCATATTCGTCATTACGTTTAGCTCTGTTTAATGAACTCCCATCCAAACCATAAAAATAACGTTTTGACTTAAGAGACACAAATCCCATTTTTTGCCCGAATGCACACAAAAAGAAACTTGCTCTATTTTGCAAAAGCAAAAGCGCTGTGTTCATCGATCGTGAAACAGCGCTTTCATTTAATGCTTCAAGTTAAAACATGAGGTTAAACATCATCCCCTCGAACTTTTCTGCCAAGCATAAGTTTCTCTGATTAGCACTGATAGCTATAATTTTACTTTACCCATCAACGGATCCGTCTTACTTGATTTACCAGTCTCTATATGTCCAGCATAGCGGAATTTGACCGCATGATCTTCTGAACACGTTATTTCGATATCATACCAACCTTCACTCTTGCTGCAATCGATTTCAACCAAAGCAGGATCATCCTTGCGCATTGCCTTCGCATGGAAAAGATCATAGGAACAGTCTTTAAGAAGTAAATCCCAATTTAGCGACTCTGATTGTACACAAAGAATAGGCTTTCCAGCAACTACTTTCGTATATACATCAATTGCAGGAATATGTGACTTTGCGGCTTCAATCGCACGGTAAAAACCGTTGGGGCCATGCAAAGCAAATGATATGTACTCTCCTACAATTTTATCGAGTTCCCATTCATACGCTAATTGATCCCCTTCCCATACCGTAAAATTCCAAACTTTACCCACTGGATGTCCATCGTAAGCCACATAGGAAATAACCTGATAAGGCAAACCCGCTCCCGCTTTAGCTGTATTAAGCCTTCTTTCCAAGGTTGAGCTGATGGAAAGCATCGTTGGTGTATGCTGTACTCTTAGTTGCAATTCATATGGTAAAGCACAAGCATCCTTCCATCCCTGCTCTTGCATCTGCATAGCTGCATGATACTGACCTGTCGATTTGATTTCCTTTAGTTTTTGGCTGTCGATTTTCACAAAATCTGTTGGAAGCTTTTTATTCCTGGCGGAGAATATACGTTCAACATACCCGTCTCTGTCTACCGGATTAAGCCTTGTTTTGGAAATGTTATCTACAGGACGAAAAGAAGTTGTTAAGTCGCCACAGACCATTCTTCGCCATTGACTGATGTTTTCTTCCCGTATCACCTTACCCGTTTTCTTCCCCAAAAAATGTTCTAAAAATTGAAGACAGGAGGTGTGGTCAAAAACTTCGGAATTGACCCAACCACCCTTAGACCAGGGTGAAGCTATCACCATTGGTACTCGATAGCCCAAACCAATAGGACTTTCAAAACTTACATTCTTACTATTTTTCCTTTTTCGCTCCTGTTCTAGCGTAACATATTCATCCGAAGTGTCGATTTCTGACACGGCACCCTGATCTTTGTTCCTGCTCAATGGCGGAACAAAAGGAGCTATATGGTCAAAATATCCATCATTTTCGTCATAAGTTAAGATGAAAATCGTCTTTTTCCAAACCTCAGGGTCTTTGGTCAATATATCGAGGACTTCGGATACGTACCATGCCCCATACCAAGGTGAGCCCGGATGATCCGAGAAACGACAAGGTGCCACTAACCATGACACTGTAGGTAATTGGCGATCTTCAACATCTTTTCTAAACTGATAAAAAACATCTCCGGCCGGCACCTCAACTTCCTGCCGCTTTCCACCTTCTTTATAACTTAATTTATCAAGTTTGTGAAAATTGGGATCAGCTAGATTAGTCACAAATGCATTGCGATGGATATCTTTTTCGAACTGGGATAGCTTTTCAAAATTCTCAGGGGTATAATGAATGACATCTCTTTTCAAATCTTCCAATTCCGCTTTGGCTTTGTGCAGCAATTCTTCTTTTGGATTTGTTTCCAAAAATTTATGCAGCTCTTTTACCCGTTCTTTCATCCACTGATAATGTGCCAAATGATATCTTACACCATATTGTTGGTGAAACTCCAGGTTGTTATCTGTAAAATTGGCCAACCAATCTTCCTCTTCTCCTTTAAAGCCTACTGGTAAACTTAGTTCATTTTGATAAACTTTCCACGAGACCCCTGCTTTTTGCAGTCGTTCAGGATAGGTTTTCCATTTGACATCCTTGTAGTTGATCTGACCATTGTCTACATGCGCAACAGATTCGGGATTACGGGGTTCTTCGCGCACTGTACCAGTCCAAAAATACGATCGATTAGCGCTCGTTCCCGTCAGTGACGAACAAAAATGCTGGTCACAAACCGTAAATGCATCTGCAAAAGCATAATAAAAAGGAATATCTGCACGGTTATAATAACCCATTGTTAAAGGCATGGCCTTATATTCTGAATTACCAGAGCTCTTTGCTTCCAACCAATTATCCATTTTCCCGTCATGACGAGCCGCAACCATATCACGCCAGCCATGCGGAAGCGACCCCATCCAAGTCGATTTACTATTGACGATATCTAAATGGAAAGGTGCAAAATATGCACCTTCCTTATTTCCTTGTATCCATACAGGTAAACCATTCGGTAATTTCATTGCGCGGGGATCGTTAAAGCCACGTACGCCCTTCAAAGTTCCAAAACAATGGTCAAACGATCTATTTTCCTGCATCAAAAATACAACATGTTCGGCATCCAAAAAAGTTGATCCTTTTGGAGCTTCAATCGCCAATGCTTTTTGTATTGATTCAGGCAGCCAGTTTATAGCGACTGTACTCCCAGCCAGCATGGCTGCTTTTTTTAAAAATACCCTCCTTGAATCCATTATTTTAACCACCAAGCCTGTAAATTAATATTGTCATTTCCGCCAAATTGTGATTTGATCGCTTCAGATACATTCGCAGTATTATTATTGTACTCATCTTGAGGATACATCCAGCGATAGGCTGTTTTCACATTCGCAGATTTACGGAAACTCGGATATCCTGTGCGCAAATGATCAAAATAAGCCGAGTATCCCCCCTGATGAAATGAGCGTAGGTATTTCTGCATCAAGATACGTTCTAGCTTTTGCTCATTGGAGCTAGCTCCGTCAAGACTTACCGAATTTTGTTCAAGATATTTGGCCGCTTGTGCTTCATTTGTATAAGTTCCTAAATTTTTCGCATATTTTTCATAAAATTTGAACGATGCCTGTACTCCTTTGGTATACGTTGCATTGAGATCGCCCGTTATCCAACCTTTCAAAATGGCTTCAGCCAAAATAAACTGCATCTCCGAACAGCCCAATAAGACCAATGGCTCAGCTGTGGGATCTTGATAAAATCGTTCGTGGACTTTCGATAATTTACCTAATACAGCTTTTGCATTCACCTGTGCATAAGGAACAATCGGATCACCGCCTTCATAAGCCGTAAAGTCATTAATCGCTTTACCCGCTTCTTTACCCAGTCTTGTTTGTGTAGCGACGACAAATAACCGCGGATCTTTCAGGTCCTGCAATCGTTGGATAAATGTTGAATCCATATACATTCCCGATCCATAACCGCTAGAGTTAAACTCCGGATAACGATTACCCTCTTGATTCAAAAAGACGAGTTGCCCATCTTCAGCACCACTAACATCAGTGATTCTAGACTCATTGGTAAATATTTTTGAAAATTCTGTTGCTGCATTAAATGGGAGATCAGTCGATTTGTTCGAAAGCGTCAATAATACTTTTAGGCGAAATGAATTGACTAACTTGTTCCAATTACCACTATTTCCACCATAAATAATATCCCCATTTATGGTGTTTTTGTTCTTCTTCAGAATAATACTTGCTTCCTCAAGTTCCTTCAATACCCCCACCAAAACGTCTTTCTGTGTATCGTATTTCGGTGCAAAAATTGCAGAATTTTCACCCTTTGCTGCATCTGAATAAGGGACATCACCAAACGTTAAGGTAAGATTATAAAAATAATACGCACGGAAAAATTTTGCTAATGCCAAATAACTTTCAGCGCCAATACGTTCAGCTTCTTCAGTCATCTTGGTAATATTGCGAAGATTACCATATTGCTCAAAGCTTCCTCGTTGCCAATTATAAATTTGATTCGCATTTTCACCATCCGTTTGCACAATCATTTTCAAGGCATATAGTGGTGAGGTACCGTGCCAGGTCCGAAAAGCATCCCATTCTACCTTCGTCAATAAAGCTTGCGGGTGGGTTGTCGTCGCTTCATTTGGATTAACATTTACTTCAGTCAATTTCTGACAAGAAGTCATGATTGAAAGAGAAAATAATCCAAGAAATATATGTTTATTAAATAATTTCATCGTACTATTTTGTTAAAACTTAAAATCTAGAGAAAAACCGATATATCGTGTGGAAGGATCCTGAAGATTACCATCATTTCCAACGCCAAAATCAGGATCGATATAAGGTACTTTCTTCCACATGGCTAAATTATAGCCAAATAGTGATGCATTTAAGGCCGTAAGCTGTTTTAATTTAAACACCTTATTGACATCATAACCTACCGACAGTCTACGTAGTTTTACAAATGATCGATCAAATACATTGGCAAACAGTTTACTTTCAGACTCTGTAACTCTGGCCTGGTAAGGATAATTTTGACTCCAAGCCTGCCAATCAACAGCTTTTGTATTACTAGTATACGTTCGGGTATCTGAAGTAATATTACCGTTCACGTCGCGGGTAAGCTCACCTCCTGTTACGATCACCCCATCTGGCACAAAAACTGGTTTTCCAGCATCATATTGTTCCTGACGATATAAGACCGAAGAAGGATGCTTTCCACCCCACCACATTTTTTCTATGGTTGTCGAATTCATCACGCCGCCAATAGATCCGTCGAAATCAAGATTTACATGAAATCCCTTAAATTTAAACTGGTTTGCAAAACCAAATTGCCAGTCCGGTTGAAAGTATCCTAAATACTGTGGAAATGGATTTTTGATCGGCATACCCGTATTCGGATTCAAGATAACCTTACCATCAGCCGATTTTTCCCAAACAGTACCATAATAGCTGTCTGCACGATCGCCTTTTTTAAGATTACCGTATTTCGCTTGGTTATTATAAATTTCTTCCAAACGCTGAATTGCACGAGACCAGTTTACAGTAGACGTCCACGAAAATTGTTCATTTTTAATTATATTCCCTGTCAAAGAAATCTCTAATCCTTTTGTACGGTATTTATTTCCATTTACTTTACGCGAAGTAAAAGCGGATGCTTGAGAAATACTCAAATCGATAATCTGATTTTTATCAACAACATTATAGTACGTTACATCAGCTGAAAGCCTATTTTTAAAGAAAGCCATAGATGCACCAATTTCTAAAGAAATGGACTGCTGCGGAAGGATATCAGGATTAATAATACCTGCAGGATAAGTTACTGATGGCGTCGAACCATAGGTAACATCTTTTTTATAAGTCGCAGCAATGCTATAAGGATCCAGATCAGAAGATACCGATGCCCAGGAACTGTACAATTTAACAAAGTCAATTTGCGCAGGCAGTTTAAAATAATCGGAGATAACACTACTTAGTGAAACCGATGGATAAAAGAAGGACTGATTTGCTTTTGATAATGTGGATGACCAGTCATTTCTTCCCGAAAAATTCAGATAGGTGGACTTAAACACATTTAAGTTTACCGACGCATAAGCACTTCGGATTATTTTCTCAGTTGTTGTATTTGTTGCCTTAACTGGGCCTTGGGTATTACCTAAGTTGTAGACAAATGGTACAACTAAACCATCAGTAGTTTGATAAAGCTCACGATAATCTCTTTTGAAAGTGGAAGATCCCGCATTAACTGTTACACCGAAATTATCAGACAACTGCTTAATATAAGTTGCTAAGACGTCCGCATCAAAGTTGAGCTGCTTGCTGTCCCAGTTTTTGTAATCACCATTCCGTGAATCGCCATAATTCATGTAAGACTTCGGACTTTGCATGTCCTGAAATAGATTTTTTTGTCTTGCTGCTGCACGACCTTTAATGGTAAATTCGGGTGAAATACGCCAAGTTAAAGCAGTCTGCCCGGCCAAAATATCCTGGTCGTATACCTGATTCAGCTCATTGGCCGCAAAGTAAGGGTTGTTGTACCAAGCATAGTTATAGTTAGCTTGACGATAGCCTTCCTGTCCCGGAATATAGAGGTGATCCTTTAATTCCTGTCCATTTACATCATTTCCCATCCACAACAGAATCGTATACATATGATTTTTAGGCCCATATCCATACCTTGGATAATTTGGAGATTTCACTTTATTATAGGATAAGTTAAGATCGAATTGTACCTCAGGAGTAAAACGGTAAGAGGTATTCAAATTTAACCCACCTGTAGAAAGCTTTGTATTGGGCACCTGACCTTTTTGATAGGCATATTTCCCTGTTCCAAATATGCTTACCTTTTCCGAACGATACGATAACGTCGCATTATTTTCGGTAATCAGTCCAGTTCCAAGGAAATCCTCTAAATTGTTATGTGCGACCCAATCAATCGGCACTCATTCGTAACGTGACTTATCATTATACTTGGTTCCACTCACATCACCCCACCAAGGAATCACTTCACCAGTTTGCTTATCGCGAATCGGACTGTTCCATTGTGCAACCTTTATTCCGGAGTTCAATTTGGGTCCCCATGTCATATCTCCATCTGAAATCCCCCCATCAGCACCATCCCAAAACTCATATTTACCGTTGGATCCACTTCCAAACTCCTTTTGCGATTCAGGAAAAACCGTAAATCCTGCAGAAAACATATTACTAGTTCCAACCGAAAACTCCAGCCTATCACTTTTTGCACTTTTGGTTGTAATTAAGATCGCGCCATTTTTACCGCGTGATCCATATAAAGATGAAGCGGCTGTTCCTTTCAATACATTGATATTCTCAATGTTTTGACTGGACATGTCGTAAAAATCAGATTCTACAGGAATACCATCTACGACAATAAGTGGGGTCTTACCACGCAATTGAAAAGATGGTGCCTGAAAAATCCCCGTTGGATTATTAACGATCAGACCAGATACTTGTCCCGTTAGCGCTGTACCAATATTCATTGTTTTAGACTCTTTAAGTACGTCTAATTTGACTTCTTGGGTAGCGTAACCAATTTGCTTCTTTTGTTGCTTGATACCAATTGCTGTGACAACAACCTCATCCAACTTTGAATCATCTTTTTCTAAAACCACTACAAGATCCCCATCTGTAGCAGTTATTGTAGTTGTTTTATACCCTAAAGAAGAAACACGGATTTGATCGCCAACCTGACCTTTCAGATTGAATTTACCATTAAACTCTGTACGCGTACTCTGTTTGCTGGTTTCATTGATGATCGTGCCGCCGTCAATAGGTTTGCCGTCCTGATCCTTAACAATCCCTTTAATAATAGCTTGATCGGCAATTTCGAGCTTGGTAGTTTCATTCGCAAAGTTTGCCCATACGCTATCGACATGTGCCGCATTCAGCAACGCAATAGCTAAGGTCACCTGAGCTGCTTTCCTAAATTGAGGTAGTTTAATAGGTTTCATTATTTTGAATTTTGTCCAAAAAAATGAAACCTATATTACTAGAAGATGAGTAGTATATTAACAATGCAATCTTAAAGATTGCTTAACTTAACATTAACATCGTTCACGCTGCAATCTCCTATACATCAATTTGCATATTGAGCTTCTGCCTGCTGCATCGAACCGCATAGATGACTATCATGAAATGATCCAATCTATTGCCGCGATCGCTACTTAAGTGCTATTTACACCAAAATATTGGGGTGCGGTAATTAAGATAGACGTTCTCCTATGGGTTGACTATTTAATTACTATTGCCCACTGTGTCCACTCCTTTACGAGATCGTTATGTTTCTTGATCCATTCTTTTGCCGTATCGGCTTTATTTTGGCTTCCCTGCATTTGTGACAACAAATCAGCCATTATCGTCGTCCATATACAAAAAATAAACTAAATGGTTCTTCAGAGAGTCAACAAACTGAAATACAAAACTTTAAAAAAAATTGTAAAACAATAATATATACTTTAACCTTTTAACCAAATGTTTGGATAAGTGGACAATGGCTAGCACAACATGGTATATAGAACAATTTTTCATTTTCAATACGTAATAAACGCATTTATTACTTATCTTTATGGTATTGAAACAAAACTCAACCCCAGCCATGTTTATCGGCGCAGTAAAATGGTTCGACAATAACAAAGGATTTGGTACGATTGCATTACCTGCCGGAGAAGAACTCTTTGTACATATACGTAGGTTTAAAATTCCTCCAGAACATATTATTCAGCCTGGAGAAGTTATCGTCGGTGATAAGAAGGTCGACCCCAAGAGGAGCGGCTATCTCGCTCATAACTGTAGGATTCTCAAAAGGTCCGAAGATTGGAAATTCGTCATTTCGCTTCTCGATAAAGAACATACAGTACACCTCCCCGACAGCCATGGTCGAGAACAAAAGCACAATTTAACCTCCTTAACAGCAAGACAACTTTTAAGAATCCAGCCCAAAGACCTTATCCCCAAAATGCTCACAGCTAATTTTGATGTTGATTTTGAGAGCACAATTTTTATTCCCTATGCCGAATTGATTGACAAAAGCATTACCGGTATTTTTGAGCGGGAAGTTGCTGGAGATATACTTTCCAAGGTATTTGAATACTTCGGAAAACATGTTTCGCATCAGATTTTATTTCGTGTATGGAAGGAAAGTATGTTTAAGTATATCGGCTATCCATCAGAAGGTGATTACGAAATTCCTGAACTTGTATTTAATTTGAATGCTACAGAAATCAATTATGAGGATCTTACCCGAATTAGTACCTACAGTTTTGGAAAATCCTTCTGTACTGATTTTGTAAATGCTTTATTTGACGACGTAGAAACAATGGATAAGAGCGACCTCGAACCTTTGCTACCTTATATTGAATTTTTGGAGAACGAGGCGTCTATTGATAAAATACATACGCTTTTGCAAGAATAGCTGCAATGGATTACGTCTTATAAATCGATATTCAAACCATTGCAGCTATCCATGGTGCAGACTGATCAATCGTCTGCCTTACTTCTTTTATCCTCAGTCCTGATCTGCTATCGTAAGGAAGACTGGCTAGCAATTCATTCTGCTAAGATCACATAGAATAAGGTTATTTGCAGATCTTATACCTTAGGCAGATTATAGCCATTATGATACACTTTTGCCAAATATTGGTCTGCATCTCTATCGTTAAAACTGCGCTTTTGTTTATCCCAAAATAATTTCTTTTTTGACCTATAAGCTATATTTCCCATCTGGGAGAAAATGGCTATATGCGCACCGGCCTCTATCGGAGCATTTAAACCTTCTGCTGACCTCTTTCTAACGGCTTCAACAAAATTTACCATATGCTTGTCCAATCCGTTATCCTGTGAACGTTGAAAAGACACAGCATCCATTCGCCCTTTTTCTGGAATAACTTCCCATCCCTCGCGATTTACCACAAGGGTGCCATTATTACCAATAAATGCTACGCCATGATTCTTCTGGTAAGGTCCTAAATCTATCCCTGTTGCCTGCTCCCATTGCACATTGAATCCCTCAAACTCGTAGACCGTAGTTAAGCTATCTGGTGTTTCAGCAGCGTCTTCTGGATAAGCAAATTTACCCCCCGCAGCCATTACAGACACCGGATCCGACACCTTCATGCCAATCAAAGCGTAATCCAGCATATGTACACCCCAATCGGTCATCAAGCCACCCGCGTAATCCCAATACCATCTAAAATTGAAATGAAAACGATTGGGATTAAATGCTCGCTTTGGAGCAGGTCCTAGCCATTTATCGTAATGCACTCCTGCTGGAACAGAAGCATCTGGTTGGACTGGAACACTCTTCATCCAGCCCTGATACGCCCAAGCCTTAACAAGACGTATCTTTCCAAGTTTTCCGCTGTGGACAAAATCCATAGCATCTCTGAAGTGCTGCTGACTTCGCTGCCATTGCCCGACCTGAACAACACGTTTATGCTTTTTAGCAGCTGCAACCATAATTTCACATTCGCGAATGGAGTTTCCAATTGGTTTTTCGACGTATACATCTTTTCCGGCAGCAACAGCATCAACCATTTGTAGGCAATGCCAATGATCTGGCGTAGCGATAATAACAACATCGACGTCTTTTGCTTTCAGCAGATCTTTATAATCAACGTAAGCTTTCACATTTATCTGGCGCTTCTTTAATTCCTCCACGCGATTCCGCAACACATTTTCATCGACATCACATAGTGCTGTACACTGCACCCCAGGTATATGCAAGATCGCATTCAAATTTGACCAGCCCATACCGTTAGTACCAATCAGCCCCACACGGACAGTATCGGCTTGAAAACCGAATACTCTAGACTGTGCAAAAAATGCTGATGCCGCCAATAGGCCCGTGCTTCGGATAAATTCTTTTCTCTCCATTGTTTAATTTGGTTTATATTGATATTGATATTGTGTTCAATACCAAGAAGATGATTAGCTTGGCATCTCCCCAGTGATAGTACTAATATAACATTTAGTCTTTAGTATCAAGAATATTAATTTAAACAAACAACCTCAGCTCAAGTTGTTTGAATGTCTGAGAAGACTCCCCGACAAATATCGGTACATAAGACGATCAATAGTAACTGACACAAATACTCCAGCCAGCAGACACCTGTGTATAAACGGCGTCATGTATTATGATCTTATTGCCGAAAAATTATCTATAATCTTCATCAAAACCAATGCTTCTTCAATCGGAGATGGATTTGGCCCGGTACCCGTGAAATATTTAACTGTACGCGAAATCATCGGCAATTGAATATTTTCAGGATGGTCAAATGTAAATTCCTTCTCTTCTGATTTGGTATGAACAGCAACAGTATTTCCAAAAATGGAAAAAGTAATGCGACCAAGGCTTCCAATAATTTCACACCTGTCTACCTGATTTTCTTTGGCAACATTGAAGCACCAACTTCCTTGAAAAACAAGTTGGTTTTCAAACAAAATGATCCCTGTCGTTTGATCCGCAACAGCAATCTTTTCACCCTGAATTAAACTAAAACCATCATAGGATACAGGCATCCCAAAAAGATAAAGCATCAAATCCAGCTGATGAGGCGCTAAATCAAAAAAATAACCTCCTCCGGAAATGGAAGGATCAGTACGCCAATCGCCGGCACGCTGCGTCACCAAATCTGGTGTTCTGCTTTGCCACAAACGTAGTTGTACGGTTCTTAACTCGCCGATTGCACTTTGGTCAATAAGTTCCTTAACTTTTAAAAAAAGAGGCAATGCTCTTCGATAATGCGCGACAACCAACTTTCCGCCCCTGGCTCTCACTTCCTCCAGTAAAGATTCAGCTTCGAGTGAATTTAAAGTGACAGGCTTTTCTACATAAACATGTTTTCCTTTACGTAAAGCAGCCAGTGCATACCCAAGATGAGACGACGGCGGTGTTGCAATATAAATCGCATTGATATCGCTATTGTCAAGTAAATCTTCTGCCTGTGAATACCACAAAGGGACTTGATGTCTCTCAGCATAGTCAGCAGCTTTGGCCGCATCCCTTCGCATGACAGCCATAAGCCGACTATTATCAACAAGATTGAGCGCAGGTCCGCTTTTTTTTTCCGTGACATCACCACATCCGATGATGCCCCATACAACTTTATGACTTTCCATAAGATCTGTTCAAATTATTGCTAAAGTACTCCACATTATTCCCTAACCTAAGACCAATTGAGTGATACCAAAACTCAAAGCGATTACTGTTTTTTTTCCGCAATACGGATTATATGTCAAATTCATGTTCTGCTATCGGTTTGGACTTATTGCTGCACGCTAAAGTTTATACCTGCAAAATACAAAACTATTCGCAACGGTTCAGCTTATTTTCCGCTTTCATAGGATTCAACCGAATGCCTTAAATATCCTATCGATTAGCAGCAAGATCAGATGACTTTGTACAATAGGCTTTGCTGAATAATTTTTTTTGCTTTGAAAAGTATTTATATTGTATATAAAAAGCATTTTATCTAAGTTTGGGGTTATCCAAAACTAAAGGGATTAATTAGGCATCACATGATCGGCAGATTTTTCAGAAAATTCTATTTACATATTGTCATCTGGACAATATTACTGCTCTTACCCTTTATTATCTATCTTTACCAACCGGATAAGATTGCAGATTTCAAGCCCTATTCAGCATTATCGCATTTAGTAAATATCGTATTCCTGGCTACCCATTTTTATTTACATTGTTACATTGTCGCACCGACCTATTTTTTCGGCCGTAGAAAGATCTTTGTACTATTGATAGCACTGGGATTCGCTACTTATGTAGCCCTGAATTATACCATAGTCTATTTTAACCCAGATGGAGAACTCGCTCATCTGATGAAGGAGAATATTCTTTTTGTCCGCCTGGTGATCGGTCCGGGTATTATTTATTCCCTCTGTATGATTACTTCTTCCATGATCTTTCTGTATGACGAACAGGCTAGACAAAAAGAACTCAATAAACAGATTGCACTGGAAAAAACTACGGCAGAACTAACCATGTTAAAACTTCAGATCAGCCCGCATTTCCTGTTCAATACACTCAATAATATCCGTTGGCTTATCCGCAAACAGTCTCCCGATTCCGAAGGGACTATTGTTAAGCTATCCGAAATGCTTCGGTATATCCTTTATGAAGTAGATGGCCCCAAAGTCGAGCTGTTTAAAGAAATCGATCATATGCGCAACTTCATTGATTTACAAACTCTTCGTCTTCCGATTGAAGGAAATGTAAGCCTAGCTATTGAAGATACCGTCAAAAACAGGCTCATCCCCCCTCTTCTGTTCATACATTTTGTAGAAAATGCTTTCAAGTACGGTGTGGACAGTAAAACTGCACCCCAGATACAATTTCAATTTAAGGAAATTGAAGGTGGAATTGTCTTCACATCCCGCAATAGAATCTTAAAACATACAGAAACACGTCCAAATGAAGGTATAGGACTGATGAATGTACATAGAAGATTGCAATTACTATATCCCAATCGTCATGATCTTACGATTACAAAGACCGACGATGGAGATTTTGAAGTAACACTCAAACTGATGACTGATGAAGATTAAATGTATATTGATTGATGATGAACCCTTCGCGCTCAATATTCTTGAAGACGACTTATTAAATTTTGAACATATTGAGGTCGCCGGTAAATTTAATGCCACGGCCGAAGCTAAAGAATATTTAAAAGATCACCATATTGACTTGATTTTTCTTGATATCGAAATGCCCGATCAATTGGGCACGCAATTTATTCGGGAACTCACTCCTCGCCCGCTGGTTATCTTTACCACGGCCTACCACCAATATGCAGTCGAAGGTTTCGAGCTAAATGCCCTAGATTATCTCCTTAAACCGATTTCAAAGACCCGACTTGCCGCCGCAGTCCAAAAAGCGGAAGAAAGCATACTGCTCCGTTCGAAAAAACCTGCTGTACAAGATCACATTATGGTCAATGTAGAATACAAAAAGACAAGAATATCACTCCATGAGATCAGTTACATTGAAGGTTTGAAAGACTATGTAAAGATTTATCTTGTAGACCGAGAATCGCCACTTCTTACGCGTAGTAACTTACGCGGGATGGAAAAAATATTACCTACTACAGACTTTCTCCGCGTACATAATTCCTTTATTGTCAACAAAAACCGTATTGAGCAGATCTTCCAAAATAGATTAATCTTGCCCGAAGCTGCCCTTCCTATTGGTAAAAAATACATCAAAAATATTGAACAGTTTACCTAATATCGCCGGATTGCATCATGATAATGATCCATTCGTCTACACATTCGCTCCTTCGGTCTACAGATGGTTGCATAGCTAAAAAATCCTTTTCAAATTTGTGTACTATGATGTAGCCTAATCCGCATAAAAGATAGCATAGCAAAGAAAAAAAATGAAAAGATTGATAGCAATAGCATTAATGGCAACCACAGTTGCCGCCGTACACGCTCAAGCACCCGCAGGAGGACGACCTGCTTTAGCAGTGTCTGAAGGCCAGATCTCGGGCCAAATTGTAGACAATGAAGGGAAACCTATTTCGCAAGCTTCGGTTAATCTATTGAAGGTCATTATAGACCAAACGACAGGTAAGGAAAGGGAAATTCTTGTAAAAAGCACCAGTTCATCGGAAAACGGAAAGTTCAATTTCTCCGCCATTTCGGCAAAAGACAAATGGAAGATTAAAATCAGCTCTGTCGGATACGCTCCAATAGATCTTTCGGTAGATTATAGCGACAATAAAACATCAAGTAAAGATCTGGGTGCGATCAAATTGGAAAATGACAACCGTAAGCTCGATGAAGTTACCGTCACTGGCCGTAAGGCACTTCTCGAAATGGACATTGACAAAAAAGTATTCAATGTAGAGAAAAATATTGTTGCCGCTGGTGGAACAGCAATTGATGTACTCCGAAATATGCCTTCGGTACAAGTCGATATTGACGGAAACGTAAAATTGAGAAATGCAGCTCCTACCATTTTTGTCGATGGAAAACCGACTACACTCACTCCCGAACAGATTCCGGCCGACGTGATCGACAAAATCGAAATTATTACAAACCCATCTGCCAAATATGACGCTTCGGGAAGTATGGCCGGAATCCTCAACATTATTCTGAAGAAAAATAAGAAAGCAGGATATAACGGTATGGTCACCTTGGGGGGAGATCGTTTTGGCGGCACCAACTTTATGGGTAGTCTAAATCTACGTCAGAATAAATTCAATATATCACTGACGGGAATGAATATGCGCATGCGCACCAACACCGAAGGCGACAGTCGCCGTATCAGTACAATCAATGGTGTGGAGTCTGAAGTAGGTCAGGATATCGAAGGCAAAACAAAAGGTATGATCACCTTTGGCCGATTGGGTGTAGATTACGATTTAAGCCCCAAGACTACACTATCTGTTGCAGGAGTATTGGTACAAGGTAAATTTAAACCCAATGAAAACTCAACAATATCGACCACTTCTGCAGGCAGTACTTCAATGAGCGATCGGATCTCCGAATCTGAAAGAAGCTTCAAACCACGCGGATTGCAAGCCGGTCTTGTCCAAAAATTCAAAACTGAAGGCGAGGAATTGTCTGTCGATTTCAATTACTTTGGCGGCACCAACACATCGAACGGCCTATATACAACCAACTATCTCAATTTAAACAAGGAGATCAGCGGAACACAGATCCAAAAAAACATTGGTTCTGGTGACAATCAGTTCATGACTGTTCAGGCAGACTATGTCAAACCATTCAAAAATGGGATGAAACTCGAAACTGGCGTACGAGCGCAGATCAATAAACTTAAAAACCTCAACAATAACTTCTTAAAAGCCTTAGATAAAGATGATTTTGAAAATATCACAGCAGCTTCGGCAAACTATAATAATAAGAACAGCGTTTATGCTGCCTATGCCTCATTGGGTGGTAATTTAAAAGATTGGGTTTCTTATAAGGTTGGTTTACGTGCCGAGAGTTCAACTTACGACGGAGAACTTCTGAATACAAATGAAAAGTTCCACAATAAATACCCGCTTAGCTTATTCCCTTCATTATTTTTGAGCAAGAAAATAACCGAAAAAGACCAAATACAGATGAGCGTAACGCGTCGTGTCAACCGTCCTAATTTTTTCCAGCTCATCCCTTTTGTTGACTACACGGATAGCTTGAATATTACGCGCGGTAACCCGGATCTTGTACCTGAATTTACTACATCCGGCGAATTGTCCTATAGTCGTACACATGGAAAAGGTACATTTTTGGCAACGGTATACTATAAACGTACAAACAACCTGATTACACGTTATCTGACACAGGAACTGAATCCGGTCACAAACAAAATGGACTTCATTAACACCTATATCAATGCCAACTCCAGCAAAAATTATGGGGCCGAATTCACGTATACCAATACGCTTAAAAAATGGTGGGATCTGACGGCAGACCTTAACTTCTACAATTCTAAAATTGAAGTCGACGAACAAACACCATCGGAAGGTATGTGGACCGTATTTGGAAAATTGAACAATACGTTCAACTTACAGAAAAACTGGAATCTGCAGCTTGCCTTTGAATATCAGGGCAAAACAAATATGCCCGTAACGCAGGCTCAAACATTTGGCCCACCTATGAACCAAGCGCAAAGCTCTTCACAAGGGTATATCAAACCATTCTATGGTATCGACTTTGCCATCAAAAAAAGCTTCTTAAAGAATCAGGCTGCCTCAGCAACTCTGGCAATCAACGATATCTTCAGAACACGAGGCAATACAATCGTTTCCTCCGGAGAAGGATTTTCTCAAACCTATTACCGTCTTTCAAATCCGCAATTGATCAAATTGAACCTTTCCTACCGTTTTGGGAAAATGGATATGAACATGTTTAAGAAAAACAAAAACACGAATGCCATGGAAGGCATACAAATGCAATAGCGAATATTTTATAAAAAAAAGGGTATTTTCTAACGAAAATACCCTTTTTTTGTTTAATAGCCCCGAAGAAGTGGACCTCCAAAATCACCGTATCACGATCCATTATTCATTATTCAATCGATTATTTTTCAATAAAAATACCATATTTCAAAAAAAAATATTAACTTGAATACTAGAAACATTAATCACCAATGCTTTTCAATCAAAAGAGTTTGAGCGTCGACTGCGCCGAATACATCAATAATTTTTTTCACGTGTGCATAGAAAGCGGAAACGTCCGTCAAATACGCACGCAAACATTAAAAAATAGTTAAAATTCGTGCCAAATTATCCTCTCGCATTAAAATGGATTACATTCTGTGCCGGCAATGTAAAAGTTTGTGGTTCACATGTAGAACATCAAGGTTTTTTATTCAAATTATGGAGGGTTACAAATTACACCATTCAAGTTAAGAATAATGAAAAATTTGTATTTACTTTATTGCAATCAAAAGGTGGTATTCATCTAATTGACCAGAAAAAATATCCGTTAGAAAGCTATCAAATTCATTTAATTTTTCCAGGACAGTCAAGTTCCTTCTCTTGTATGGAAGAGACCACTGCTTATCAGTTTAAACTCTCTAGACAAAATTTCGAAAAGCTATGTCTTTGCCTTCCTATCAATATGAAGTTACTAATGCATCACCCTATAATAGACATCACGGAATACCAATTTGAAATACTACGTAACGATTTACAACAAATAGGATCGGAACTTTCTCGAATTCAACCGCTATTTCCACTTTTAGGGAATCGTGCATCAATTAGCTTACAGGAAATTAGTCGGATTCTGATGGATCGGATTGGATATCCCCAATCGTCATCCCTTTCAGTAACTTTAAATAAATTCCTGGAGTTGATCGAGCTACATTACAAGGAGCAACATGATGTTGCCTATTATGCAGATGCGCTTAATATGACTGAAAATGCACTTAGGAAGCTCACTAAATACCATATGAGTGTTGCTCCACTTAAATTGATACACCTGCGCTTATTAAGAGAAGCTAAGCGTCTACTAAGGGCTGCGCCCAATCCAATCAAGGCGACCATGATTGAACTCGGCTTTCAAGACCTGTCTACATTCTCGCATTTTTTCAAGAAACGAACAAAAATGTCTCCATCAGCATATCAACAAAAATACTTCCCGCCTAAAAATTCTTAAAGTGATTAGCATGCGATCTGATCCGGCGTTGGAATAGTCCTAAATTCATTCACAGCGAAAAAACTGCTATTTACCGACATAAATGAACAGTCCGCCTAAAAAACAAATTATTTAAAGTTCAAGTGATTAACTTCGATAACAACAAATATAACAGAGAAATTCTTATGCCTAAGATCCATTTATTAGACTATTTTCCGTCGAAGCTCATTTCGGTAAAAAGGATCAGATTCAACATGCTGCTATCGTTGATGGTTCTATATTTTATACCCTATCCACAGAATGCAAAAGCCCAACAATCAGATTGGTTAACAAAAGATATCATATTTGGGAGTGAGGGCATTCAATTGGCAGGTTCCATACTTCAGCCTAAACATGCCCGTGCGGCCATTGTCCTTGTTCACGGCTCTGGGCAAGAGAAAAGGATGACGGAGTTCGCTTCATTTTTAGCCCGAAATGGTATCGCTGTATTTACCTATGACAAACGCGGGGTTGGAAAATCGGAGGGAATCTATGCGGGCCCTGAGGTTGGTACAAATAATATTGACTCCGCTAACCTCAACCTGCTTGCAAAAGATGCACAGGAGGCTGTAACAACTTTCCGTCAACAACTGGACAACCCGAATATTCCAATCGGACTGTTGGGATTTAGTCAAGCAGGATGGATCATCCCGTTGGCGGCCAACAAAAATCCATTGATCGACTTTTTTGTCTTGTATAGTGGTGCAGTAATTCCGGCACGCGAACAGCTCCGATTTCAGTTTTTCACAAACGGAAGAAAAGACTTTTGGGATAAACATACGGAAACTGAGGCTCGTCAACATGTGATGAATGATCCAGACCGTTATCAATTTATCAATACCGATCCAGTCGCATCGCTAAAAACGACAGCTGCACCTGGACTTTGGCTGTTCGGTTCGCAGGATATTCAAATACCGGTAGGCTTATCCATAGAACGTCTCAATGCATTGAAAGCGCAGGGAAAACCGTTCGAGTATTGCCTATTCCCAGCACTAGATCACAACACAAACCTTTCAGCCTCGGATGAACCAAGTGCTATTGCACTTCAATGGATTAAGAGCAGGACTAAACTCAAATTCACTCCTTCTCCTCCCGTACAAGAAAATCATAAGAATACCAAAATTTTAGGTGTCCATAAGAATTGAGATCACCTAGACTATAGCTAATAGGATAATCATAGCTATGCTGTTGCAATTCAAGTTCATTTTTATAATCTGCAACAAGTTTTTTAATGGGGTTGAGACCTGTTGCTCGTCTAATAAAACCTTTTTGTCGTCCGCCGCGCAGATATATTAATACGTCTGAACCATTTAAAATCGCTTTATCCAGTTCGGTCAGTTCTTGGTTGTAAAGTAATTTTTCCAGGACATTTTTCAGATCACCACGCGGAAAATCGCTTTCTCCCATTACAATGGAATGTGTACCGTAATTTGCGGATGAAACATAATACGGATGATATCCAGTCTTTTTTAACTTTTCAACTTCCTCCTTGTTAAAACCCTTTACATAATCCGCTAGATCAACTTGAAGGCTAAATGCAATATTTTCCCGACGCAATAGTAAGCTGTTTGCCCTCTTTATTGTGGTCGAATCGTGATGGCGAATCAACTTCAGCACACTATCTACGTCAGGGCTGTTATTGAGATGATAACGTATCGCCCTATAGTCGAAAAACGCGCCTACAGAAGATTGCTCCAAAACAGCTGGTTCGCCCCTGCTTTTCTTTGCAAAAGCTCGAATAGCATCATAACTTGGGATAATACGAATCGAAGGTAAAGTTGGCTGTGTGGATGAAACTGTGTTTTTAAAAGGTTTATAATAAGAGCGAAGAGTGGTTAACTTTAGCTGCGGCGTCGTGTCTTTCAATCCCCAGACCGTGCCCAAATAGAAATTCTTGTCTACCGTACCATCTACATAAAACTGAGTCACAGAAAAGCCAACAGAACGTCCTTCAAAATGATACCTTTTGCCCATTGCTATTCCATCAATCTCTGTAGCGTCAATATCAGCATCCTCTTTGTCACAACTTGACAAAAAACAAATGCTTAACAACAACAGGAACAGATATTTCATAATTTAAACAATTAATAGTCACTTCTGATGAAGCACTTCTCACTCATCTACCCGTCGGACAATGGCCTTTAGATTCTTCTCAAATATATACAAAATTCCTAACCCAGCATACATAAAAATAAGAACAACAACACGATACAATGCTAAGGGAGCCTACGCAAAAAAAAGTTAAAAATAAGATATGCTATTAATACTTAAAGAAAGATCATCTATAACACGCAACCTTATTCATCCTTATGGCATCGACGATCTTTTTAATGATTGCCACAATCAAAGAACTATAAATATCCAATATAGTGATTAAAACTGAAACAATCAAACACTAAATTCCGGGCAATAACAGTTTTCATTCATTTTTAATACAGTAGTCGCTCAATGATTAGTCAGTGCTTACTGAATCAATACTGAATAAGCACTGAACGATCACTGAACAAGCACTGAACAAGCACTGTGATAACGCAAGATTTGGTTGCGCTTTGATCATAAGGTAATCTTGTTGAAAATTGAAGAAAAAAAAGTGAAAAAATTATGCTTATGTAACAACATGTAGATGCTGTATCGAAATAAAAAATATTGATGATATAATTTTGGTATACCCCAATATATAGGGCCCATTAGAAGGTGATAATTAATAAAAAAAAACACCCGAAAGCATGGGGTACCCCGGGTGTTTTAGCCATATTATTAACCTATTTTATGAAAAGTGCCCTTGAATGGGCAACACTAAAATAGAAAATAACTTTGTATAAACAAAATAAAACTTTAAAAAAAGCATTTTTTATCATTCACTAAATCGGTTAAACAGGACTTTAGCAATACGAATAGGAAAAACTAATCGTAGTTAGAAACATTGAAAGCCAGTTACTTAAAACCGGCTTTCAACCCAATATACTTTTCTTTGAACAATCTTAAAAACCGTCCCCATTAATCACAACAGTCTCCCCTCCTTTTTTGAGGTTGGCAGCATTCTGTTGGATTTTAAAATATTGTGCCGCTGGGCAAGCCATCTGCGTCATTCGTCCCGCATGCATAGGCACTTCGATCACTTGCTTTGCATCATAGCGGAGTAAAGTGCTGTAGGACCAAATCGCTTCCAATACTTTCGTTTTTGTTGCCTTTACAGGTTTGCCTTCATTGGCCACCTGATCGATAGCGTTCACCCGCTTAAACTCACCCAATCCACCTAGGGTATATCCAGCACTTTCAAACGTAGCTTCATATTTCTTGCCGTTACCCTGTATAGCAAATTTTAATATGCCTGGACCAACAATTTCCAATGTCATCAGCACCTTTTCGCCAGGATACCAATAATATTCGTCTTGTGCTGGTGCATTTTGGTAAAGACTTACTTGACCAGAGCTGTGTGCCGCCCTTCGTAAAAACGGTCGAAAAGCCCGCCTGTCTTCTGTCACATTTCCTTTTTCATCTTTAATAACTTCCCAAGTAAGACCAATATCCGTTTCTTGTCCCCCCATGTTACCACCCATATAAACAGAGGGATTATCCAGGTATTGCTTTGGTTTGCTCGGATTCAAACGCGCTGGATCAAATTCCATCTTTGGCAAGGTAACCTCGGCTTTGATTCCAACCCAAACATCCGTACTGGAAACAACTTTTCGATAGTAGGCTCCTTGAAAACAAGCTTTTGAAGAAGCCGGACGCACCTCATTCTTGAGATACTCATTCCCATCAACACCTACAACCGGAAATTCTGGTTTAACAAATTCATTTTTTGCACTACAGGCGGTCAAGCCTAGTAAAAAAAGTAAGAGTATATGTTTCATTATTTCTTGGGATCAATGGGTACAAAAATTAATGGGGTCGGTAGACAGGAAGCTCCCGGAGGAGAATAGGTAAATTCAATTTCCTGTATTTCCTTCTTTGGGTCGGGCCAATAAGTTTCGATGAGAATTGCCTCTGGATAACCTTTTGTAATCAGCGCATTTTTGGGATATTGCATCACGGTCTTTTGACCATCTTTACCCACAAGTTCCATGGTCAGTCCCATGCCACCACACCATTGGTTGTCTCCAGAACGGCTGTTCCAGCTAACCAAAGCTAATCCTTTTCCGTCTGTACTCTTCCATTTGATCTTTGTTTTATACAGCACACCATAGTTTCCGGCATTCTTGGCAAATTCTTTTTTCGCACCAATCGTTCCCGTGATCCATGGATCGTCCTGCCCGTCGGCCACAATCAGCTGCACTGCTCCTTTTTTGGTATCGAGCGTATCAGTCGGATTAATCTGATAATTAGAAATCGGAAAAATACCGCGACCAGCGTTTGCGTGACTATGAGGAATCAAGGTCTTGATCCGCGGAAACACTTTTGGCCCAGACTCATCTGGAGCAAATTGAATGACAGCGATCTGCGCCGGCTGGTCAACCACAAACTCATAAAATCCATGGACAAGTTCATCGTATTGTACCAGCTGTTTTTCCAGTTTTTCATCGATAGCCATTACTTCTCCTGGTTTAAGCACTTTCACCTGATTGTTTACAGCAGATAAAAAGTAGTCCTCAAGCCCCTTCTTTCCAATTTCAAAATAGTTTGAACTCGGTTTTTGTGAGGCATACTTCAGCATGCGAAAATGCATATTTTCATGGCCTAGATTTTTAATGACCGCTGAAATCTTACGCGGCATTTTTTGTGGTTCTTTAACACCATTGACGTTATACACATACAACCTAACAGCCCCAGGGTCAACCGTCTCCTGTAATGCAATAGCCTCAGGAACACGAATATACTCGGGATCATCAGATATGATATACTGCGGTCCCGGTAATACGGTCTTTGTGTAAGGCAACTTAGGAAAGTCCGTTTTTAGAAAATCCTCCAACAGGACGATATCGCCTTTATTTGCGCTGACAATCTTTTTGGACACGCTACTTAAATCATTTTTTTGTGCAAATCCAACTTTACACGAAACTAAACCTAACATCAACAATAAGCTTGTTTTGATGTGCTTGTTCATAATTTTATTTTTTTACGAATGAATACAATGTTCCTCCACTGCAACACAAGCTGCATGAAGGAACGATTATTTTAATTTGAATCGGCATAAATTGTAAACTCCTGCGCAACGAGATAACCAAAGGTTGTCAACATATACACCTGAAGCCTTTGTCCATTTTCTGAGGTTCCCATACAGATGTCGCTGGTTGCATTACCGTTGGTACCGCCAGTAAACAGTTCCGACTCATAAACACGCAATTGGTTATAGGTAGGTGAACTCAGTGTGGTACCAATGCGGGCTCGATCGCTAATATCATAGACATACATCTGCCCGATCTCATTGCTTCCAAACAATTTGACCTGAGCCAAAATATCTGCACTGTTAAAACGCTGAAAGGCGATACCACCATTCATGGCAGTACCGGTAATTGCCGGGAATGCTGCTAGCCGCCCCCATGTACTTCCCGAAACATAAGCAAGTTCGGCGTTAGTGCTCGCGATCAGTTCGGCGTTAGCGCCGACCCCTAAAGGAAGATATTCCGGTAGAAAGCCTAATGATGCCGCACCATCCTTATATTCCAGGACATCGGCAGCGGTAGATTTTATCTGGCCATTTTCGACTGTCCAACGCAGTAGGTAACGACTGGTTGCAACCGAAGCAAGTAACTGACCGTTTCCGTCCATATCCCCTACCCAGTTAAGTTTACGACCGATATTGCCATCGCCGGCAGCTACCGCAGCAGGTTTGCTATAAAGTAGATCCAATAACTTGACAGGACTGGTATCAAAAACATCTTTGTATTTGTATAACACAAAGCTCTGTCCATTCGGCGTATAAGTTCCTAGCATAAATCGTCCTTTTTCATCGCTCACACCTTGGAAGATCAAGCGACCTGCCGGGAAAGGATTTGTTAGGTTATGGGAATAAGCTCCTGTGAAACGGTTGTACACCTTAAATACAGATGGTGAAGTCCGGCTCACAATCACCAAGTAATCGCCACTCACAAAACAGGACGTTTCACTATTTGCAGTGAAGCCCAAGTCTGCCGCTTTCTTCAGGAACAAGCGCCGACTAATGCCCACCCCTTTTTCAAGTTTGACAGGTTCTTTAACAACCAATTTGAGCTGCCGCTTGATATTTCCGGCTCCAGAAATCGTCAGGGGTACTTCTGCACCGTTTGCCAAATTGACCTGACCACCGCTTGCTATTGAACCACTGGAATGCTTATTAATAACGTAACTCAGCGTAGATTGTGAAAGATCCATGCCCGGCACCACATAAAACGTCACCGTATTCCCGTTTAGGATCCCCTCAACCTCATTGACCTTTTGTTCGCTGTCTTTGAATGTAATTTTGACTCCCGAAATATCCGTATTGCCTTTCTTCTCGGCAATGACCACATAGTCCTTTGCGTCACCGTTTCCCGAGGTGACAGTAATTTTCTTGGGTGCCGTCAAGTCTGTAAATCCATTTAATCCCGGCGTCACCTGGGCATCAGCTGGAACGGAAGCACGCAACATCAGTCGCGAAAGATCTACTTCATTGTCCGAATCGATCGGATAATAATAATCTACGTGCAAATACACCGTATCGTTGCTGATCGTACTCAGAAAAAGTCGATCTTGCCCTTTCCCATCAATCGTAGCGTAAAAATCCATCAATTGATTTTTCACATTCCGCTCCAGATAATTAGGTTTTTGACATCCTCCCAAAAGGATCGCACAGGCCCATAAACTATAAAATTTTATTTTGTCCATTGTTAGTCTTTATTATTTTTACCAACCTTTAATTTGAGTCAACGCACCATTCAACTGCACTTCATTTTCAGGTATGGGCAGATAATATAATTTTGTACTGAAACTTCTGTTGGTTGCGTCTGCTGAGACAACCTCGTATGTTAATCCTGTTCCGTTCGGACTGATCTTATGCCCTGTAAACTTCACATTATCCAACAGGATGTGAGCTTTTCGCCAACGGCGCAAATCCCAAAAACGGTGTCCCTCGAAAGCGAGTTCAACTTTACGCTCATGCTCTACAGCGGCCATTGCCTGATTATTGTTGGCAAGGCTAAGAGCATTAAGTCCACGTTTCTGGCGGAGCTGATTGATGTAGGTTGTCGCTGAGGCAAAATCGCCCAATTGCGCTTTCGCTTCCGCCATAATCAACAAGACCTCGGCATAGCGCATTTCGATCCAGCTTTGTGTACTTTTATTTTGAACGAATGTCGTATTTGTAGGATCAAGCATTTTGCGTACATAGTATCCCGTAACGGTACGTTTGGGGTCACCACTCGCGCCAAATGTTGTAAATCCTTCTATCGCATCGGTCGTCGACGTATTCAGTGTTCTTCCTTTCCAGGTTGCACCATTGTATAAGATCGTCGCATAGAAACGAGGTTCACGATTTGTATAGGGAGCCGCTGCCTGCGCAGCATTCTGCCAGGAGAATTTGGATCCGTCAGCCATTTCAAATTCATTGACCAATTCAGCCGTTGGTACACCATAAACCAATGTATTACCCGGAGCATCTCGAGGTGGGGCATAGCCCAGGTCGTATTGATGCGTGACATCAGGTGCTGCAAAATCTACCCGAAAGATTGCTTCCTTTGTATTTTTATTGGTAAAAATGCTTGCAAAATTATCGTCCAAGGCATAGAGTCCCCCATTAGCCATATCGATGACTTTTTGCGCTGCATCGGCTGATTTTTTAAAATACTCCGCGCTCCTCGCCTGTGAAATGCCCGTCAAAGGATCCTGATTGAACTGCTTGAGATCATATTTAGCAATAGAGCCTGCATACAGTCCTACACGTGCCATCAAGGTATAGGCCGCGCCCTGGGTAGCCCGGCCAGCAAGATTGTTGAGCGGAAGATGATCCACCGCATATTGGAGATCCTCCAGGATAAAATCATAAACGGCTTCCTCACTCGAGCGTTCGTGATCTTTTTCAGTATACTGATCCATACTCTTGAATAGAATCACGCTTCCATGGATCTTTACCAGCCAGAAATAAGCATATGCTCTCACGAACCTGCCCTCAGCCTCATAAACCTGTTTTTGCGCATCGGAAAGGCTCGACTTGGTATTAATCCCATTGATCATTTCATTGATACGACGGATACGTTCATATCCGCTCGCCCAATAATTCAGGCCCACACTTGCGGAAGAAAACTGGTTTGAGTTGGATACAAGAATATTGACGGTACCATTCCCAGCCGTATTTGAGGTAAATTTCATTCCATCGGCTAAGGCATCCATTGCGTTGTCATAGCCTAAATTGGGAAATTGACCAAACTGGAATTTTTTAAATTCAGCATAGATACCCGACACATATAGTTCTGCCGAATTGGGGTCAGCCCATACTTTCTCTTCTGCGATCCGGTCCTGTGGAATTAGATCGACAGAACAACCTTCCAACGCCATAAACAACAGGCCTAAAAATGAAAGCTGCCGACAGCTGGTATATAGAGTTGATTTCATCTGTAATAATAATTTTTAGGAGATTAAAAAGTAACGCTTAAACCAAATTCAAAAATCCGTTGCTGCGGATAAAATCCATTATTGACATTTGGCATTTCGGGATCGAGGTATTTCAAGTAATCCCATGTGAAAAGGTTTGAGCCCGAAGCAAACACGCGTACCTGTTCAATATTAGCTGCATTCAGCAATCCTTTCGGGAAAGTGTAGCCCAACTGCACGGATTTAAGCCGCAGATAATCTCCTTTTCTGATCCATCCTGAATTGGCATTTGCATTGTTCGTCGACATGCCTGTTGCTTTATAGGCACTCATTCGTGGAAATTCGGCATTCGGATTGTCTTCGCGCCATGAGTTTTCAACCAAGAAATAAGGGGAGTTTCCATAATTATAAAAAGGTCGCGTAAAAGGTGTATTATCCTCTACCCCTGAAGTTCCGGACGATCCTTCGTAGGCTCCTGCTAGGGCAACATCAACACGTGCAGCACCTTGCAACAATGCTGAAAAGTCGAAGCCTTTATAAGCCATATCGAAATTCAAACCGAATGTTAATTCAGGTACATTGGAGCGTCCAATATAGGTCATATCATCTGTTCGGGTAATCCGGCCGTCACCATTCAAATCTTTAAATTTGAAAAAACCGGGCGCCATAAATCCCGAACTTGGTGAAGGTGTATTGCGTGCTTCCTCCCAGGTCTGTACCATCCCCTCTTTGACAAATCCAATTTTTGTTCCGATAGGTTTGCCAATGAGACTCTGCCAAGAAGGGATACCGTTCGCTTCATCCAGTTTCAGATACCTGTTTTTCGCCCAGTTGATATTGCCGGTTACGCCCAGTTTGAATTCACCAAAACGGTCGTTATAACGCAATTGAGCATCAAAACCGCGATTATCAACTTCGCCAATATTGGCCAAACTCGGAAAATAACCACCCATCGACGCTGGATAAAGGTTTCCTACCTGTCCCAGAATACCGGAAGTATAACGGTAGAACCATTCGAAATCAAAACCAAATTTTCCATTTAAAAACCGTGATTCAAATCCAACATTGGATGTGGTGGATTCTTCCCATTTCAATAGTGGGTTTTGAGGTGCATTGGTATATAAGGCTTTGACCGGTTTGCCGTCTATGACAATGACTGGTGTTGTATTTTGCGAAAGGGTATTAATGTAAGGGAAACTACCCACCTGCGCACGATCATTGCCAGTACGCCCAATAGATCCTTTTAATTTAAGGAAATCTGCAAAAGGGACAGCTTCCTTAAAGAAGGACTCATTTGAGACAACCCAGCCCAATCCAATGGCCGGAAAAGATTTCCAGCGGTTTTCCTTGGCAAAGTTAGCGGAGGCGTCCCAACGCGACACCAACTCCACTAAATAACGATCGCGGAAAGCATAATTCAGTCGCGTCACAAATCCCGCCCGTGCAGATTCCGCATCACTGGAACCTGTAGACTTGATAATATCTTCCTGGGAAGCCGAACCATAGTTTATTTCCTGAATAATACTGATCGGAAAATTACTTGCCCCGGCACCAAATTGATTACCATGAGTTTTTGCATATTCATATAAACCTAACACACCGATGCTATGATCACCAAAAGTCCGGTTGTAATTTAAACTCGCTTGCCATGTGCTTCGGTAGCTAGCCGCAAAGCTCTGACGAAGGGATGTTTTGGTGATCCCGGGCAATGTGGTCATGGCTACGAAATCACCTGCAACCTGGTCCCGCTGTCTTCCCATCGTCGGATACGGTGTCAGCCAAGATTTGGATTCATCCGAATTATAGTCGTATGCGCCCTGAACTTTTGCCAGCAAACCTGTTACTCCCGGAACTTTAAAATCAATGTTTGCTGTTCCCTGAAAGATATTGCTTTTGAGCTTCTGGTATCCCGAATTTGCTACGGAAGCAATTGGGTTGACCCATCCTGCTCCGGCCTGATATGCTACCGGGAGTCCATTTGGGGCATACATAGGCAAATTTGGCAGCATCCGAACAGCTTGGTAAAATGGATTCATATAGGCCGAGTTATCGGGTGAAATACCGGGTAAATTGGTATTTTGATTACGCAAACCAATGTTCAAACCAACCGTCAGGTATTCATTAAGTTCACTTTTAAGGTTTGTACGGACATTGTAGCGTTTAAAATTGGTATTGTCGATCACCCCGTCCTGGTTCATATGGCTGACCGAAGCAAAATACTGCGTTTTGCTCGCTCCACCAGAAATTGTAGCAGCATGATGTTGCGAATAGCTATTATTATCTGCCAATAGGCCAATCCAGTCTGTATTCCCAAATAACGGATTGGTATTGGTTCCATTTGCCACAGCATCGATGAGTTCCTGCGTGTAGATGTAAGGTGCTTCAGTTTGCTTCGTATTACGGAGAAAATCATTGTCCAGTTCTGTTCCTTTGTTATACCAGTTCATATAATCCGGTCCATTGAGGAATTTTGGAAAGCGGGTATTTTGGCCAATGCTGTATCCAAAGTCATAGGTTACTTTGGTCTGTTCCTTTCGTCCATTTTTTGTTTTAACCAATATAATACCATTAGCGGCCTGTACACCATAAGCGGCCGTGGAAACTGCATCCTTTAAAAAGGAAATCGTTTCTACCTCACTTGGGTCCAGATAAGCCAAGGTAGAAAGCGGTCTTTCGATATCATCGACAATCACCAAAGGACTTCGATTACCGCCGTAAGTTCCAACTCCGCGCAGATACAAGGTCGCATTATCTGCCCCCGGGCGTCCTGATTGTTGTAATGCTGTCAATCCGGGAACACGTCCGACAAGTGCATTGGTCAAATTCATCGACGGGGCTTTCTTGAGCTGATCACCTCCGATCTGTACGACAGAACCAACAACGTTGTTCTTCTTTTGCGTACCATAAGCCACAACAACGACCTCGTCAATCTGACGTTCATCGGACTGCAAAACAAAACTTTGTGTACCGGCAACTGTGATCTTCCGCGACTGCGACAAATAGCCGATATAACTAACCTGAAGTTCGGCCGGAAGTCGGTCTACCTGTACGGTAAAACTCCCTTTTTGATCTGTACGCGTTGTTACAGAAGTCCCCACTACTTTAACCGTCGCGCCAGCAATAGGCTGTTCATCGCGACTTCGTATGGTACCATTTACAATGGATTGAGCAAAGCTTATTGCGGATTGCATAAAAACAATAAGTAATCCCAATGCCTTAAAAAGATACCTGCGTTTTACATGTGTTGGTTTCATAATTTAGGAATGAAAAAATAGTGTTATGTTAAAAAATAAGTATTTATGGTCACTCGGTTACCTAAACCATGATCAGACATTTTTCATTGGATAAAACATGCAACGTTCTGACACCGGCACGGCAACGTATTTTGGTTTACAATTATTAGGTATATTATTTATACAACACTAAATAAGAAATAAAATTTTAAATATTCAAATTATTTCTAATTTTTTTTATTAATTAGGATCAACTAAAGAAGAAAAAACACAAACTTAATTTTGCATGATGATATATTTACTATATTTACCCATAAGTTAACGTAACACAGTTATGAGTATAAAATTCTTGAGTGACTTACATGATGCAAGCTATAGCGGTGTAGCCTATAAAAATATTTTGCTTAAAAAGGAGATTTTGACCTTTTTTGCGACCAAGGGGCCTTCAACTATTCCTGAACTAAGCAAGGAATTCAACATCAGTATTCCAAAAATCAACGAATCTATTAATGAACTTATAGAAGATGCATTGGTCCAGGACAATGGAAAGTCGACTTCGGGAATTGGCAGAAAACCGAATTCCTACGGTCTACTTCCGAATGCAGCATTTTTTGTCGGTGTTCAGGTAAGCCATGATCATCTCAGTATTGTGGTCATGAATATGAAAAAAGACATTATTGCCAGCCAGGAGGAAATTCCACATCGTTTGGAGAATAATCAGGAATCACTCCAGAATATATGCCGGGAGATCAATCAGTTTATTGCCACACATCAGATTCAAAAGGATAAAATATTGGGTGTAGGTATCAATCTTTCTGGTCGTATCAACTATCGAACAGGTTATTCCTACAGTTATTTTAATTTTTATGAAGATCCTTTATCAAAATATTTCGAACAGGAGCTGCAATTGCGCACCTATCTTGAAAACGATAGTAAGGCGCTTGCTTATGGCGAATTTTCCAGCGGAATTTTAAAGGATGAGAAAGATGCTCTTTTTGTCAATGTGGACAATGGCATCGGACTAGGAATTTTAATCAACGGAAAGATCTATTATGGGAAATCGGGTTTCGCGGGTGAATTTGGACATATTCCCATTTTTGACAACGATATCATCTGTCGCTGCGGAAAAAAGGGTTGCCTCGAAACAGAAGCATCTGGTTTTGCACTTAGAAACCGTGTAATAGCAGCACTGCAAAATGGCGCAACGAGCATCCTAACAAAAAAATTCAATGATCTGGAAGATATCCGGCTCAGCGATATTATCGCTGCTGCAAAAAAAGATGACAATCTCGCTATTGAGTTGATCAATGAACTTGGGGAAAAATTAGGTCGTGGACTTGCCACATTGATCAATATTTTCAATCCAGAAATCATCATCGTCGGTGGAATTTTAGCCAAAAGTGAGGAATACCTGATGTTACCGCTGAAGAATGCTGTCAATAAGTTTTCATTGTCTATTGTTAACAAGGATACCAAACTTGCTTATTCAAATAATGGAGAAAAACTTGCAGCCTTTGGAGCCTGCCTTCTCATTCGGGACCGTCTGCTTTCTATTATCGATTAAGACATAAGACGTGGATTTCACGGAAATCCACGCGCTACTTTATCTTTCCACAATTTCCTTCACAACCTCTCCATATTGATCTTTCACTTGCTCTTTCCGTTGTGCAAGGTGTATCCACTTCTTAAACGTTCCGATAAATACAATCGCCATCAATGACATCGCAGCTACGGCCAAGCCCGCCAGTAGGTACTGTCCTTTAGGCACATATCCTTGTACCACCTGAAGATAGCCGGCCCAAAATGTAATCACGGCCATAAAGACACCGGGAACGGCTGCAAACAAGACATATTTTCGCCTATTCATCCGGATGAGCATCGTTGTACATACAATCAGACCACAGGCTGCCAAGAGCTGATTGCTAATACCAAATAATGGCCAGATGCTACTTACGTTACCGGTATAAACCAAATATCCCCAAGAGAACGTAAACAGGGCGCTGCAAATCCATACACCTGGTTTCCAGTTTTTATCGCTAAATTTAGGGAAAACAGTTCCAAGCATTTCCTGTAGAAAAAAACGTCCCACCCTGGTACCTGCATCAATCGCTGTAAGAATAAAAACAGCTTCAAACATGATAGCAAAATTATACCAATAGGCCATTATATCGTTCATAAAAGGAACCTTATCGAAGATATGAGCCATCCCTACAGCCAACGACACTGCCCCGCCCGTCCTACCGTGCAGATCTACACCTATTCTGTCTATAAAATGTGGTAAATCCACAGCTGAAAGATGGGGGTGCTGCGTTAGAAACTGTGCATAATCGGCTACCGGTGTATTGATTGCAAAATAATCACCAGGCATCAACGTACAAGCTGCAATCAATGCCATCAAGGCAACAAAGCCTTCAACAAGCATGGCGCCATATCCCACAAACAAGATCTCGCGTTCATTACCGATCATTTTGGGTGTCGTCCCGGTTGCGATAATAGCGTGGAACCCTGATATGGCTCCGCAGGCAATCACAATAAAGATAAAGGGCAAGACAGGTCCTGAAATTACGGGTCCGCCACCATGGATAAATGAGGTCAAGGCGGGCATCTGAATTGTTGGTGCAACAAAAAATATTCCTACCGTCAGCATAATAATTGTACCTATTTTGAGATAGGTCGAAAGGTAATCTCTCGGAACCAATAATAGCCAGATGGGCAATACTGAAGCGAAGAAACCATATACAGCAATACCGATAGAGATCGTTTTCACATCCCAGTTGAAAAGTGCGTGAAAAGTTGGAACCTGCATCAGGTGATGACCGGCTATAATACCTGCAATAAGCAGGATACCGCCAATGATACTCGCCAAGGTCACCGAGCCCTCCCGATAGCGCATCATCAAGCCCATTAAAATAGCAATTGGCATTGTCAGTACAATCGTAAATAAAGACCATGGTGCCTCGTGCATCGCACTGATACAGGCCAGTGATAATCCGGCCAACGTTAGGATCAGAATGAAAAGTACGGCAATACCGGCAATAGTGCCAATAGGTTTACTGACCTCCTTGGAGGCAATGGTTGCCAAACTTTCTCCTTTATGTCGTACAGAAGCGAAAAGCACGACCATATCGTGCACACCACCACCTAATACACAACCAATTAATATCCACATGGCGCCCGGCAGATAACCAAACTGTGCCGCGAGTACTGGACCAACCAATGGCCCTGCCGCCGCGATAGCCGCAAAGTGATGGCCAAACAACACTTTTTTATCGGTTTTCACATAATCATGGCCATCAGCAAACTCCACCGCCGGTGTCTGGCGACTTCCATTCAACCTGAGCAGCTTATTTGCTAGAAACAAGCCATAAAAACGATACGTGATCGCAAAGATCAATATCGCTGCGAAAACTAGGGTCAACGCATTTATTCCATTGAGAGCATCCATACCAGTTAAGTTACACGATTATTTTTGCTTTTTCAAACACCTCATATACCTTCCATAAGGCACGAGGCACATGAAAGCATCCCTTCCATTTTCCGCCTTTGAGATCGAGTAATACCTCACCTCTTCGATTGAGATAGCCAAACCATTCGCCATGTTCGGGGTCCCTAAAATGCGTCCAGGTATATTCATGAACCCGTTCGAACCAACGTTTAGCCTCTTCATTTCCCGTTAGTACCCAAGCTTTCGCCATACAGACCAGTGTTTCACAGTGCACCCACCATAACTTCTGGTCCCATTCCAACTGCTGGGTCGGTTTACCCTGCGCATCCATAAAGTAGAATATACCTCCATATTTCTCATCCCATCCATGCTCCAACATACGAAGACCAATACGCATGGCTTTTTCAATCAACGCTGGTCGCTGCAATCTTTCTCCCAGATCCATCATAAACCACATGGCCTCTATCGCATGTCCCGGATTGAGCAATCTTCCTTCAAAACTATCCAGCAATGAACCATTGGGACTTACATTTTCAAAGACAAGCCCCTGCTCCTCTTTATAAAATACATCCATTACCTCCACCACGATATCCTCAATCAATTCCTGCACCAGGTTAGGTTCCAATAAATGCTCCAGTTCGATGGAGAGATTACTAAGAATCATGGGCAACGCAAAATTCTTTGATGGACGTGTCCCTGGAACAGCCTTATCGTATATGCCCTTGGTATGTGTTCGACGTTTCAATATATTATGAAAGGTATCTTGAGCAATTTCCGCGTAACGCTGCTCCTGAGTTGCTGTATACAGGGCACCAAATCCCATAGCAGCAAAGCAATCGGAAAAAATATTATAGGGCTGCACAAGTGCCTTCCCTTGTCGATCAAGTGAAAAATACCAGTTCCCTTCTTCGTCACGTCCATGTTTTTCCATAAAGCTGGCACCATGAACTGCAATATCCAACCAGGATGACCGTGTTTCAATTTTGTTGTAAATACTCGAAAAGAGCCAAACTTGCCGCCCCTGCAGCCACATAAACTTATCCGTATCAAAAACTCCACCTCTTCTATCCAGACAGGTAAAATAGCCCCCATACTCCCTATCGAGCGAATGCTCCGTCCAGAAAGGAAGAATATGATTAAATAATTCGTCTTTATAAATTGTACTATAATGATTCATATATAAATGAATTTGCTCTTTAAAGGCCATTTAAAATCTCTGGCCTACTCTTATCAATAATGCGATTTCTTGTTCTCTGACTTCTTCGAGATTGCTTTTGTCGTCATTTCGCGTGCTGTAAACACGCGATCCCTATCACCAATTGTGGTTCAGTGCATATTCTCGGTACCGATTGTAAAGGTGTCCCGCCTGTAAATAAGCAGATTGCGGACTCATAAAGTGAGAAAATTCGAAAGTAATAGCCTTATCATAACCAGCCTTCGCTGCAGCTTCAAGTTTTAGCCTTAGTTTATCAAACTTGATCGGAAGAAATTTGATCGGCATATCCCGGTCGAAAGATTCGGCATTCGTCCAACAGGCCATACCATATTTATCAGCCAATTTCTTATTGACCTCAAAGAAATCGGGAAGCTCATCGTAATCAATGTGTCCATCCTGAAAGGCCACTGCATCGACAGCTCCTTGTATACCTTCAAAAATTTCGCCCCATTCCCGTTCGTGTTCCAATACCGAAACTGCATCGGCTTTACTAAGCTCGGGAGAAGCGGCAAGCACAGCTTTTTTCCCATCAATCCAGGGCGATATAAATGTCGGCAAGCCCCCACTGACTGCCTTGCACTGTAACCCAAGTGTACGAAAAGCATGAACAGCCCCTTTCGTTTTACGGCTGATTTCCGTACTGATATACCATCCACCGAAGCTTTTATAATGCCCATATTTAGCCCAGACCTCTTCAATTACATATTGATTGGCATCGATTTCGTGACTCAGATCTCCTGTCTCCCAATAAATACCGCTGTCATAAAGTCCAAAATAGAATTTCATCTCATACTTATCTGCAAGCTGCAGATAAAGTGCTACAAGATCCAACGATGGTTTAAAACAGCCATATTTGTCCATCAGATAAGCCGATGGATAGGTTATAAATTTACGATAGCCACTGCGAATCATAATAACAGTGTCTATACCAATTGCCTTCATATATGCAAAATCCCGATCCCACTCTTCCGGGCCCCAATTTTGGTGCGGAATATCGTGGGAAATCTCGTCAATAAATGTCCCTGTAATTCTCATAAATATTTCTTTTCTTTTAATAATTGTACCCATTTTATGTAGGCACTTGGTATCAGATGGATACCATCAGCAGAATCAACTGCGTTAAGTTTTCCCTCATTGTCCTGAAAAAGTGGACAGAGGTCGACAAATGGAATATTTTCATCTGCTGCAAGCTGTCTTAGTTTTTCATTTAAGATTGGAACCAGCACATTTCTACCTTTTGTATAGGGCTCTTTTGTGAGTTCTTCATTGATTGGTAAAGCACTCTGAAGATAGATAAGGGTCTTTGGTGAGATCTTTTTTATTCGTTTAATGATACGCTTGTAGTTATTGACCGACACTTCCTGCGGAAGCTTTCTGAATTGGTCATTAATGCCATCCATCAGAAAAATTGCCCGCGGACGTCCGCGCAACACCTCATCGGTACGCGCAAGAATCCCAAACGAATTATCTCCGCCTATCCCCCTGTTCAGTACAGGATATCTTGAATCTGCAAGCAATTCCTGCCATTCTGCCCGTTCAGTAATACTGTTTCCCAAAAACACGATTGCTCCTTTAATGGTTGGACTTTGTTCGAAATAGGCCATTCGTTGTTGATAATACCAGTTGGCGTAACTGCTATCTATTTTAGTCTCCTGAGCTGAGAGGGACTGGGAAAATACCGATAGATATATTCCAATGAGGAAGCAACCTTGGAAAATACGATACACCTTAAAAAATTCCAATGATCTCATAATAGTTTTTGCTGTTTTAAATAATTGGCCCAAATTAAATAGGTGGCTTGCTTCAGATGTAAGCCATCAATTGTTAGCTCAGCTTTTAGTTCCCCATTACCGTCCGCCAATATCGGCTGTAAGTCTACAAAACGAACTTGATGTGCCTTACACAATTCCTTCAACGCATTGTTCAGTAGCACTATCCTGTCATTCCGAACCTCTTCATAGATTTTTGGCAGTAAAGCTTCATTCACAGGCAGAATTCCCTGCACAAAAAGCGCTGTATTTGGCGACTGCTTTTTAACCTGCTTTATTATCCTTTCTATATTCGTTGAAATAATGGAAATCGGTATTCCTCTTTTCATGTCGTTCACCCCACAGAGCAGAAATATTTTTCGTGGTCTGGACGCTAATATCTCGTCTAGTCGTGCTAAAATACCGTAAGTCACATCACCGCTAATCCCCCGATTGATCACATGCTTACGTTGGAGGATTTCTTGCCATTTTCCACCTTCGGTAATGCTATTACCAAGGAAAACGATTTCGTCCTTCTGGTTGGGCATCGCTTTAAAAAACTCAAGCCTTGCGCGATAATGCTGATTATCAAACGTAGAATCAATGCCTTTTGATTGCGCTAAAGTCAATGCCGGTAAAAAAAAAGGCAACCATAAGGCCTTCCAGTTCCTATAAGAAAGTATGTTCATATGCATTAATTATTTTCGTCGGTATGCTCTTTTTCGGGTTTTCGCAATGGCACCCACCAGGAAACCAAAAAGGCCGGAATAGTAGAAATCAACACCCAGATAAAAAATTCTTGATAGCCCAAATGATCACTCAGCCAGCCGCTGATCATCGAAGGAATCATAAATCCCAGATTAACAAGTCCACTTCCGAAAGCGTAGTGTGCCATCTTATATTTACCTGGGGCAATATTTTGCATGATAAAAAGAATAATTCCGATAAAGCCAAAACCATATCCAAAGTACTCGATGGCGACAGCAGTAGCTATGAGATAAAGGTTTGTCGGCAATGTGATCGCAAGAAAGGCATAAGCTACAAATGGAATATTAAAGAAGGCACAAAGGATCATAAGTGTCCTCCGGTCTAAGCCCTTTTTGGATACAAAATGCCCTGCGACAATCGACCCCAACACAAAAGCTATGGCACCAAATACACCATAAAGCAATCCAATTTCCGAAGTACTCAGGCCAAGCCCGCCTTCGGTACGTTGTGCTTTAAAAAATAACGGAGTGATCTTAATGGCCTGCCCTTCAGCAAAACGATAAAAGACAATAAAAAGTAAACTAAACCAAATATTCTTTTTCTGAAAAAATGTTATGATAACGTCTTTAAGCGTATCCATCCCCTCCTTTAAAGAAGTGGATTTGGGAGCTTCGTGGTGAGCAGGTAAAGCACGTATACTGTACAATCCAATCGCCAACATAATAAATCCATAAGCAAACATCACCACCATCCACGCGGATTTAATGCCGATTTCCTGCTCCAATTGCCCCGCCAAATAAACGAGTACGCCTCCAGAAAACACTTTGGCCACATTATAGAAGGCACCCTGCCAGCCGACATATTTTGCCTGTTGTTTTGCATTCAGTTCATTCAAATATACCCCGTCGGCTGCGGTATCATGTGTGGAACCACTAAATGCAATCAGGGTCAACAAGGCAATGGAGAAGCTAAAGAAATGATCCAACTGCAGCGTAAGACCAAGCAGACCAAAGAGTAGTCCCGTGAGCAGCTGGGTGGTATAGACAAAAAATTTCTTGGTCTTATACAGCTCCAAAAAAGGACCCCATAAGGGTTTTATTGTCCAGGGCAGCATAATCAAAGAGGTCCAAAAAGCAATCTTTGCGTCCGATACCCCCAAATTTTTATACATAATGGAGCTCGCACCCGAAAGGGCAACAAAAGGTAGCCCCATGGCAAACCATGTTGTGGAGATCCAAAAAATAGGCGGAAGTGCCTTACGCCCTTTGCGAAGCTCCATCGTTTGTTCTAATAATTCATTCATTTTATGACTTCCAATAAAGTTTTAACCGGCTGCTCACGATCGTCAACAGCGCCACGATTCCAGTGAATAATACACCTCGCATCACTCCCCCAAAAACACCCTGTGCCCCCATCTGATCAAGAGCGCTCTGTAGTCCCGTAAGCGCCAAAAGTGGGATCAACACTAGATTTCCTGCGGTATAGGCGACCATCGGATTTTTACCAACCAGTGCTATACCTCGAAACAGCGATTTTCCAAAAGCAAGTTTCTCGATACAACACAACATTGTTAGCGCATAACAGGCTAAGCCCGTAGAGACAAAATAATAGCTGTATGTGGAATAATCCTTTTTTATTCCCCCCTCATACGCTTCGAAGATCAGTCCTAAAAAAAGCAGATAGCTTCCGAGCACAGCCATTTTTGCCTGTAGTGTCAGTACTTCGCCCTTCCGAAAAACATCTGAACAGAAGCATAGTGAAAAGATCAACATCAGGGTAAGTCCGATATTGATATCGAGATAACGCATATAGAGATTGAAGACATTCAGCCCAATGAGAATGGCACAGAGCGAACCTTGTAACGCTAGTTGAGACCGCCGCATCCTGGGTTTGTCGGCCAACGACCTATCAGCAATAATCCACTCGCCGACAACTGTAGCCGGAAGGATAATAAAGAGGTATTTGAGGTAATAAAATTGATAAAGCCAAGTCGCAGGGCTGAGTTTGTAGATAAATTCGTTGATACTGCCGACTTCTTTCGCGCCCAAAAGAACGCCCATAATAAATGGTAAAATCGCCATACGTAACCACATGGATTTCGCCGTCAGCCACCACCACAGTGTTCCAAACAAAGCCATATTGGCCAGTACCAGAATAATAATATCTGTCTTCTGGAGGGTAAATTTATCCGTTTGTGCATACAGCAGATATAGCATCCCTACAGATAGCAACAGGGCCGCTACGTGAACAAGCCTCGCGGTCCGCATCGGCAAATAGGACGTTAAATCGGCATAGAGTGCAAAGAGCAGGACAAACCCCACAATTGACAAGAGATACTGCGACGCAGCAGGCTCACCACTCATAACCCAAGCGCGCATATAAAAAGAAAATAAGGCGAAAAAGAATAAGGCAACAAAACGCTTAAAAATTGTACTCACAATACGCCAAGCGTTTAGGTTAGCCACTTTTTTCCGCATAGCCAATGGGATGGCCGCCCCCATCGTAAAAAGGAAAATCGGAAAAACCAGATCTACCCAGGTTATACCCGCTATACTGGGATCAAATACATGTTTAGGCGGTGGCACCTGTGCATGGTACATCCAAGCAGGAAGGTTTCCAAATGAAATGCTCGATGAAAGCACCATTAAAAGGATGGCAATTCCTCTGCAGCACATCTAAACTATCGTTTCGCTGCTGTGGAGTCGCTGTGGAATTTGGTAAAATTGGTATCATCTCGTTTTTCTATGCGTTAGGAAATCAATTTTTTGTTGTTATAAATTGGCCGGTAAAATCCACTGGCCGTTCAAACGGCTTTAGGATATCATCCAACACAACCGCCACTTGAGCCCTTGTTAACACTTGATTTTCTTTTGCTGCAATGACGGACCAGATTTTATCTTTATCCAAAGTGGGATCGACTTGGAGCAATAGAGCCGCAAAAAATCCTGCGGTCACATCGGCACCCGAGCCAGCGACTTTATCGGCCGCAGGATAATAACTACGCATACCATCGATCAGATCCACTTCGCTTATACGGTGTTCGGGATAGAACCAGGTCTGATTGGCCCATTTGTATGGCACACCTCTGCCTTTAAGAATACCTGTTGCTCCAATACGTTGGATTGCCTGAAAAAGGCTATCTTTTGGATCAACATCGATAAAGGGCATGAGATAGGCATGATTATCCAAAAGTACTTGTTGCACTTGTCGCAACGAAAGTTCTTTGGGGCTTACACCTTGTTTTGCGGACAGCGCTGCAAGTACTCCGGCAGCTTGACCAATACCCAATACCACTGGCTGAAGGCGGGTGGCTCCAGCCACAATATTGCTCACACTGATGCTTTTTTCAGCAACGATAAAATCCGTTACTTTCTCAGGAATCAAACTTCCAAGGGGCACATTATAAGAAGGTACCCGAATCTTAACAAAATCGATTTTGGGTGCATTCGGGTTCTTCAGGTGATGATGATCGATGGTATAGTCGCCTACTATCCCACCAGTGCGGTATAAAGGCAGCTCCTGCTCATAAGGACGCTGCACATAGGGCAATGTCAACTGGACCAAGCCCTTAGCGCGTCTAGACTCGCGATGATAAGCAATAAAGGGAAGTTTATCGGCTGTATCATATTCATCATCGGCAAGCCCCAAGTTTTTAAAACCAAGCTGATTTTGAAGATGATATACAAAACGTAAGGTATGATCTTTCGCCTTTTGCAACTCCAAAGCCCTCGCCTTTGGCGACATTTCGATAATATTCAGGTAGATATCATTTCCATCTTTAGGCCAGTTTATCATGTATTTTCCATTCGGCAATTTCCCATAGGTAATCATTTGATCACAATTGATGATAGGCGTATCACTGTGTGAAGCAGGATCTTTAACATCACAGGCATGTTCAAATTCTTTAGGATCATAACCCTGAGGTTTCTTTAGCAATCTCTTTGGATCAGCACCATAGTCTTTCAGAATAGCGACATAAGTAAGGTCTTGAATTATTGAATTGGCCTTTTCGGGGGCAAATTCTTCTTTCGTATCGTAGCGGCTATCCATACCGATGCTGTAAGCAACACCCGCACGCGGCAAGAGATCACCCAATTCCGTCGCATCGACTAAAATAGAAGCGTTTACGGTTTTCTTTTTTCCTTCCTGTTCAATGGCAACGGTCCAGCCTTTAGCCTGTTTTTTCAGGTCTAAAAGGGTACTTTTATACCAAACGTCAATATTTTTTTCGGCTCCAACCATCTTTTTTAGCAAACGGTTACCGACCGAAGGTTCAAATAGCGTATTGCTTACCCAGCCTGTTTCCACGGCCTTTGGACCACCATAATAGGCATAAAGCTCTGCCCTAAATTCGCCCCATATTCCCGAAGGCATACGATGGTTACCGTCAATAGCGGAGACCCCAGCGGCAGTGAGCATACCACCCAACCAGCTTGTCTCTTCCACCACAAGGACCTTACTTCCCAAACGGGCAGCCTGCAAAGCCGCAGAAACACCGCTTGCGCCTCCCCCAGCAATCAATACATCGTATGAAGCAACAGCCTGCCCCTGCGAGGAGAGCGTGACAGAAACCAATAAAATAGAAAAAAAAGATTTAAACCAATTCATATGAAGTTAATTGCAGTAAATAATTTGAAAAATACGCGCCAAATACCGACGTAAGAACCAGAGATACACGGTTTTGTTGTCGGACTAAAGGATCAGTATAAGGTGAATAAAACATAGGTTATCGATTAATGGATCAGACGATTAAAATAAGCGAAATGAACCGGAATGGTTTTAGCCCAATAGCCAGAGGTATGAGCGCCGGGCTGAGCAATATAAGTGGCTTTGATCTTGAGTACATCACAGCTATCCCGAAGGGACTTATTGGCCCCATATAGGTAATCTTCAGTACCACAATCAAAAATAAATGTCTTTTCAGTCCCTACGATCTTATGGACATTATGGATGACACTAAAACGATCGAATAATGGATTTTGATCGCTGTATTGCCCTAAATGTTGTGCTAGACTTGTCTTCTTGAAAGCCGAATGTCTCAGATTGACGACTCCCGAACTGCTACCAGCACTTTTAAAAAATGATGGATAGTTAAAAAAGAGCCAAAGTGCACCATGCCCCCCCATGCTCACACCCGTAATAAATGAGTTGTCCCGATCCGTATGATATTTGCCCTGTATGTAAGGCATTAATTCCCCTGTCAGGAACCGACCAAATTGTGCTCCGCCTTTTTGTGGACTGTCTAAAAACCAGCTCGTCCGAAGACCATCAGGGCATACAACGACAAAGCCATATTGATCGCTCAATGCCTGAAAATCGATAAATCTTGACAGGCTTTTATAATTCGCCCCATGGCTATGCAACACATATACAACAGGTAAGGCACGGTTGTCCGGCTTCATCTTTGGTGTATAAACGTAGCCAGAATCTACTCCAGAAAGATGAGCAGACTGTAACGTATAAAGCTCTTGTCCTTTGGCCAACATTGTACCAACGGCACATAAAAGGCATATGATTAAACGCATGGATATAATTGAGTCAGTCTTTAGATTTATAGTGAAGCTAAATTAATAATAAAATTTACAATAAAAAAAGTATTTAATAATTTTTTTTATTTAATAATGTTGGATTACGTTATTTTATAAAGAAGTAGTTACGGATAAAGCGCTGAAATAAAAAAGAGCATGGAAGGTTTTTCCTATGCTCTTTTTATTCCCAAGATTAAACGCTTGGTAATCGATTGACTTACTTATTTCGTAAACTTTATTTATTCTTTATTTGATCCGGCATTTGACCGTTGCTGTTTTCAACCAAGATGCGGTAAAACGTACATCGACCGTTTCTCCAGATTTACCCAAAGCCTGAACATAAGCAATCATTTTACCATGATATACCCGCTGTTTATTATCTGTATAATCGCCCATGTCGGCATTATTTCCTCCTTCCATTCCAAGTAGACGCGCATTCCCCACGATGTCACATGTAATTTCATCCTCAGATATTAAGACAGGAACGCCCTTTTCATCCAGGATCTGCAAAGCAATCTGGATCACTCCACCTACTTCGACTTGCTGATTACCCAACATGACAGCTTGAATAACTGCGGGCCTCTCGCTGGATTGAATCGCATGCCGAACAACTTCTTTTTTATTCGTGTCCAGACCAACAACCTCTAGTTTACCAGCTGCATAGGGAATATCCCAAAAGATGATACCTGTCTTCTCATCGTAATTTTTCTCTTCGCCAACAACTTTACCATTGAGCTCCAATCGCGCCTGAGGGCTATTGGTGTAACAGACCACCCTGATTTGCTGTCCCTCCTGATAGTTCCAAATTGGCCAGGCATCCATGGAGGGCGCTTCATTTTTCCGTTGCCCCTGTTCGGATTCCAATGCAGACCAGACATCGGTAGTCGTTGCTCCGCCCTTCAATGGATAGGTTCCCAAATAAGCCATAGGTTTATCCGACCACAGCGATTGGCGATAATAACCTCTCGGTTTGACAAATCCCGCAAAATCTAGCAGTCCCGAATAGAATCCCCGGGAAGGCCAACGTCCGGATTCGCCGAGATAATCGATTCCTGTCCATAGAAATTGACCAAAAATATGCGCATTGTCACGTACCGCTAACCAAGCAGAAAGATCATGTCTATTTTCGCTGCCGAAAATAACGCGTTCAGGAAAGCATTGATGATCCAGTTGATAACGGCTTTCTGTATAATTGTATCCAGCGATGTCAAGTGCGGCTGGATAGGCGGTTTCATTCGACATCGCTACCCCGGCAAGCCCTGCTGTAACCGCTCTACTTTTATCGTACTTTTTTACAACCGCGACCAAGCGTTTGGCAATATCACCCAACCGCATCGCATCGGGTGCATCCTTTTTGTAGCCCCCATACGAAGCTTGTGTAAAGCCCCCCTCTTTCTTTTCTCCGTTAAGAATAGGATGTGAATAAGGATCATTTGGATAATCCACTTCATTGCCTATACTCCACGCAAAAATCGAAAGGTGATTGCGATCTCTTTTGACCATGTCAGCAAGATCCTGCTCTCCCCAGGATTCAAAAAAGTCGTATGATCCTTGAAAGCCGGGCGTACCAAAATTCCATCCCTGCAACCATTTTCTTTTTGGAAATTCCCATTCATCGAAAGCTTCATCCATCACCAAAAGACCAAGCTCGTCACATAGTGCATACAACGAAGATGCCTGCGGATTATGACTTGTACGAATAGCATTGACTCCCAGTGATTTTAAGGTTAGGAGACGTCGACGCCATACTTCTGGATACACTTCAGCGCCCAATACGCCAGCGTCGTGGTGCAAACACACTCCTTTTACCTTCATCCACTCTCCATTTAAAGCAAACCCTTTGTTCGCATCGAACGTGAATGCTCTGAAACCAGTTTTCACCTCCGACCGATCGATCTGCTGGCCATTTTGCGTCACAATTGTCCGTAAGGTATACTGTTGGGGTTGATCCAAACTCCATAGCTTGGGGTTCGACACGGTCAACTGCTGTTGTACGGTTGCCTTATCAGTGGCACCGACCTGTACTTTTTGCGTTTTTTTTGCAACAATACGGCCTGTCATGTCAATCAACTGCTGCTCGACTGCAATTGCAGAAGATGCTGCAGCGCTATTGACCACAGTTACTTCGGTATTTAAAATTCCCTTTCCGCCTTTCATTTCTGGATAGGCGTACACACCCCATTGGTCGATATGCAGCGGATTGGCCTTAACAATCCATACATCCCGATAGATTCCAGACCCAGTATACCACCGCGAATCGGCGCTTTGGCTATGGTCTACCCTAACGGCTATGGTATTTTCTTTGCCAAACTCAATGTATGGCGTAATATCGTAAGAAAAGGATACATAACCATTAGGCCTTTTGCCAACAGATTTACCATTGATAAAGACTTCACTTCGGTTGTACACTCCCTCAAAATAGATAAAAATCTTTTTACCTTGATCGTCTGCGGGTATCGTCAATTGTTTGCTGTACCATCCTATGCCGCCGGGCAAATATCCTGTCGCACTGGCTAAATTAGGACTTAACGGGTATTTTACACTCCAATCATGTGGCAAACTCACCTGTTGCCATCCAACGCGATTCATTTCCGTTACCGCTTTTATCTCCATGTCCCCCAAATGGAAGCGCCAGTCTGAGTTTACGCGTTCGGCGATGCCAAACCCGGGCTGTGCATATAGGGTATGGATACCTATATAGCTGGAGATCGCTAAAACGGCCAACTTTCTTATTATTCTTTTCATTTTATTTATATGTAGATTTGGTTTAGTGATTAAAGCGTGGGAACTACTGGTATTACATGGCCCTCATCGTCAAAATACAACCGATCCATACACACCTCGCGATTAAATCCTGCAGCGTCACCCATATCGATACCTTTGGGATAATTAAAACGATGGTAAACAATATACCATTCATCTTTCCCTGGAATCTGCAAAATAGAATTATGTCCTGTTCCATATATCCCCTTTGCAGGATCTTTTTGTAAGACTAGATTATTTTCCGGAACAGTGATCGGTCCATCGGGGGAAGTGGCTGTTCCATAACGTACCCGATAATTTTCACTCCGTGTATCGTCTTCTGACCAAAAGAAATAATAGCGGCCTTTACGGTAGACTACATATGCACCTTCGCGAAACGTCTTATCGGGAGTTATGACTTTTACAGTGTTTTTTTTGATGCTAACCATGTCCTTGTTGAGTTCAGCTACGGCTAGATAGCCATTTCCCCAATATAGGTAGCTTTTACCAGATTTTGGATCGTTAAACGCTGCAGGATCTATCTCCTGACCACCTTTTACACCTTCAGGTTTAAAATCTATCAATGGTTTTCCCGAATCCTTAAAAGGACCTGTCGGCAAATCTGCTACCGCAACGCCTATCTTTTGCGCCGCCGTGAAATAATAATAGTATTTATAGTCGTTCTTAACTTTCTTTTCCGTAATTGTTGGTGCCCACGCATTTCTAGGTCCCCAGGCAACATCTTTTTTCAGGTCCAAAATCACCCCCTCGTCTTTCCACTTGCTGAGGTCCGGGGACGAAAAGGTCTTAAAATAATAGCCGCCCCAACCGTCAAAACCATCGCTCGTGGGGTATATGTAGTATCTTTTGGTTTTATTGGAATAAAGTACATCCGGATCAGCATAAAAACCATCCAAAACTGGATTCTTTCTAAATGTAAATTGCATGTCTTTCGGTTTTCCCCATTTGCTGGTCAGATCAAGTAGTTCTTGTCTGGAAACGGGGATAATGGTACCATGTCTTGGATGGAAATCCATATCAATTTCATGATCAATAACTTTAAAACGATCCAAATCATCAGAGATGCAAAATTGATATTTTCCTTTGCCATATACATCATACATCAAGATGTATTTGTCGGACTGATTGATCTTAAAGACGCTAGATCCTTCCACAGCATCTTTAGTCTGCTGTTTATATCCTGGCTGTTCAATCCATCTTCCTGACGTCAGTGAATCTGTTATCGCTAGTTTGATACCATTGCCGTGTCCTTCGGTTTTGTAAAAGAGGTAGAACAGACCATTCTTTTCAATAATATCGCCGTCGATACAAGATTTACCATTTTTCGGTAGAAAAAGTACTTTAGGATCGGACTCAAAATCGGTAAACTCCTTATTAGCATAAGCATAATAAATGATATCGGGATTGTTTCCATGCTGCATAGACCAATACACCATATATTTTCCTACCGAAGGGTCAAATATTGTCTGCGGTGCCCACACCCTTTTCAAGGCTTCCTGGCCTTTAAAGCGCTGCTGAATGTCGATTGTTTGATGCGACCAATGTACGAGGTCTTGGGACTTCAACAAGACCATTCCGCGGTTGGAATCCCAGCCTTTGGAGGAGGTCATGTCGGTCAGTACCATATAAAATGTTTTCCCATCGTCGCCACGAAGAATATGCGGGTCTCTTACACCACCAGTTTTGCTGATAACCTTTGAGTCTAAGATGGGTTGATTATCGTTTAGAGCCCTATATGTATAGCCATCAGTGCTAATCGCAAAACACACAGCCTCATCAGCTACAGCGTTCCCTTTAAAATAAGCGAATAGGTAACCCGCAAAATCTTTTTCTGCTGGGCCATACTTGTATTCTTGTGCGTAAACTGCCGCCACAATATTCATCAATAAAAATGTAATAAGTGTTAATCGCATGGAGTATTTGATTTATTAAAGGTTGATTTATTTCTCAAAAACATCCTCTTGGCTCTTCTTACAGAACCAAGAGGATGAATAACTTACGTAAACAAATATGCTAATTAATAGCCAGGATTTTGCTCCAATTGTCCATTCGAAGATAATATCTCAGAACGTGGAATCGGTAGCCAATAGTGCTTTTCTTCAAATCGGCGTCCTGAAAGCGCTTCCTTGCGTGTATACGTAAAACTCTCACCATTTTTATCTATAGTCACGCCATAAGCAGGGATATTTTCTGTTACCATCGCAATCTTCCATCTTCTGACATCGTAAAAACGATGTTCTTCAAACGCTAACTCAACTCTGCGCTCGTAACGCACTTGCTTTCTAAACTCATCTTTCGACTGTCCCATAGGAATTTCGGGCATATCGACAGATGCCCGTGTTCTAACCAAATTTAAAGCCTGTCGCGCTGTTAAGCTACCACCAGCAGGTAACACATCTGGACCGTAAGCTTCATTTGCTGCTTCTGCAAAATTCAAAAGGATTTCTGCATAGCGAAAGTAATTCCACGGTTGAAATCCCGCATTACCCCAAGGATTTTGAAGCGGATAGGCATCGTTCATAAATTTACGCAGATAGTATCCGGTTTTAGAAGTATTCCAGTTGTCACTTCCTTGCGGACTATCTTGTCCCTTTGGTATAAATGTTTCCACGGCCCTACCTCTGTATAAAGCGCCATTATATAAAATAGTCGCGTCAAAACGGGGGTCGCGGTTAACATAAGGATTTTTCGGATCGTAACCTGAAGCCGTGTTGACGGTACCGTCCTCGTTGAAAGGGGCTTTTCCATTTTTCATTTCATAGGCATCGACCAAGTTTTGGTAAGGTGTATTTCCGCCCCATCCGCCATAGCCATTTGGTCCGTTGGCAATTTCGAGGTGCACGTGATTGGCATTTTTGGTGTAGTATCTGGCAAAAATAGTTTCCGGATTTCGGTCTGTTAAAAACAACGATTGGTATCCGCCCGTGTATAGCTTATACTTATTTAGGGCGATCACTTCCTGCGCTGCCTGAGCAGCGGCCGCCCAATTTCCGACATTATACAATGGACTTGCGGCATACAAAAGTAATCTCGATTTTAAAGCCATGGCCGCAGCCTTTGTGGCCCGCCCCATGACCCAAGTTTTGTCGTTATTTTCAGCGGGCAGCTTTTCAATCGCTTCATTCAATTCTTTGATTACATAATCCATACCTTCTTGCATGGATTTTCGCTCAAAAAGACTTGCTTTGGTTAGATCATCCTTCAATCCATATACGGTATCTCCCACCAACACAACGCGTCCAAAATTTCGAATGAGATCATGATACCTAAATGCTCTTATAAATTGAAGTTCGCCTTCCAATTGGCGCTTATGCAATGTACTCATCTGTATATTAGCCAATACTTTTTTAGCGTAATTGCACTCGCGGATACTTCGGTAGCTACGCGCCCAAAGCGATCCGGCAGCACCTAAATTTTCTGGAGACAATTGTCCACGGGTAATAAGCCAGGTATTATCATCATTGGTATACATGGATTCGTCTGTGAGAGAAGACCACAGCGCATATTCAAATCCGCGACCGAAGCCTGGATTAGTACCATCTGCCTCATTTGATATTATTTTCTCGCCAATATATCTATTGATGACAAAGGCTTCTAAAACGGCTGTATCTGTTTCAATAGCTTCCGTAGAAATACGATCAGTTGCTGTAACGTCCAATAGGTTTTTGTTGCAAGCTGAAAAGATAGTCGTTCCCAAAGCCAAAGGCAGGAAATATTTACTTAAAGATTTCATCTGTTATGTTCCTCCTTAGAATTTTAAATTTACACCTACATTAATAATTCGTTGTTGCGGATAGAATTGTCCACTACCGCTACTTCCTTCTGGATCATAATCCTTCACTTTTGTCCAAGTCAACAGATTGAATCCATTCGCGTAGAAGCGCAGTCCACCCAGTTTCCATCGCGAAAGAACCTCATGTGGCAGTGTATATCCTATTTCCACATTTTTCAAACGCAGAAAGGAAGCATTATTTAACCAAAAATTATTTCCATACTGCCCCCCGCTGACCGCCGAAGAAGCACGTTCGGGAACCATTGGATATGTGCCATTCGGGTTATTAACGGCATTAAATCGATTGTCGGCCCAACTGCTGTAGAAGTTCCCTACCGTACCAGATTCGGGAAGTACATGTTGGCTAACCCTGGCTTGCCCAGAAAATAATACTGCTGCATCAAAGTTTTTATAAGCCGCATTTAAGCTAAAACCATAGGTGATCTGTGGTATATTTCCATACTTTGTCCGCAGCATATCATCTGCGGTGATCTTACCATCTTGATTATAATCCTCAAAAATTAAATCGCCTATTTGCGCACCAGGAGCTTGCGGAGATCCTTTAAGATCTGCCTCAGTTCTATTTAATCCAATAGCATTATAGAGCAAATAGGTTCCCAAAGGTCGTCCTGTCTGACGCTGGTAATCTAATGTCCCACTTGCCTCGTCAATAAAGATAATTTTACTCTTAGCAAAGGTAAAATTACCCGACATTCCCCAGCTAAATTCTCCCGGCTTTTGATAAGACAAAGTTCCTTCAAATCCTTCGCTATTCACCTTGCCAATATTCTCCGAAGGGACTAACGGTTTGGAACTGCTCTCTTTATAGGGATTGACAATACCTGAAACTCCCGGAATCGATGCATTTCGTTCGGTCAGAATATCTGATCTTTTTTGTTTGAAATAAATGGCCTCCAGTGTAAAATTCTTAAGAAATTGTGCATTTAGCCCAACGTCAAGCTTCTTCGATACTTCCCAAGTGATATCAGGATTGGCTAATTTCGCTAATTTAACATTCGGCTCGATCTGGCTTTTTTCATTTAAAAGTGCGACTAATCCATTTCCCACAAGTGTATAATTATCAAAATATTGGAATGCATCCACATTATCGTTTCCAAGGCTGCCGTAAGAAGCTCTCAGTTTTAAATCATCTAAAAATCCAATCTTGTCGGAAAACCAATCTTCTTTGCTGATTCGCCATCCAGCGGATACGGAAGGAAAGTACCCCCAACGTTTGTTTGAAGGAAAAATTGACGAGCCATCAGCCCTGAGCTGTCCTTCAAACAAATACTTTTCGCTATAATTATACGCTATACGGCTAATGACACTTTTACGGGTGTAATTGTTGCTATATCCGGAGTTGAGATAATCTGTAGCAGCGGATCCACCTTGAGATAATTCGGGCAATTGCGTAGACAGATAATTGAAGCGCTGTGCATCGAAATACTCCAAATGTCGCTTACTCTGCTCATATCCCACAAAGGCATTGATGGCGTGATCGCCAAATTTTCGTTCGAAATTTAACTTAATATTACTTGTAATCAACGACTCGTTCGTATGCGACTCAGTCAGTGTAGCTTTATTATTGTTTCCGCCAACAATCGACTCCTCATAGCTATCTTTTGCTTGCTTATATTCATTTAAAACATATGGAACACTAAAATTCTTACTAAAATTAGTGGATTTATCTATTGAAAGAAAACCATCTACAGATAATCCTTCTACCCAAGGAAGTTGATAACTCGCTTTGAGGATACCGTTAAACACCTGCTTGGGATTGACAACAGTGCCACCTATATCGGTCACCATTAAAGCTGGATTGGAGCCTTCGATTCCCTTTGTAGGTAAGCCATTCGGATAATATGCACTTACTGTGGGGTAAGCACGGTAGATCGAACGGAAAATATCTCCAGCCGACGCTATCGGGAATTTGCGGTCTTCTTGTCTGCCCGAAAGCGATAGGCCAACTTTAAATCGATCGGTGATATTGGCCTCCAGATTTGTTCTAAAATTATATTGCTTATATTTCGTAACACCTTTTTTGTAGATCCCGTCTTGATAGACCGAACCTAAGGACATAAAATAGCGGACATCCTCCGTTCCTCCTGCAATAGATAGATTTTGTTGACTTTGTAAGGCGGTATTTTTCAGGGTGACATCAGCCCAGTTGGTATTGGGATACAATAAAGGATCGGATCCATCCCTAAACTTTTGAATCTGTTCTTCTGAATAGATTTGGTTCATTCCACCTGAGGAACTGTTACCATAAGCGATTTCGTTCCGCAACAGCGCATAAGTTGCCGCATCCGCCATTTTGGGCAATCTCGTTGGCGAACTAAATCCAAGATTCCCGCTATAGGTGATGGATGGCTTACCACTCTTTCCGCGTTTGGTGGTTACTAAAATTACTCCGTTAGCGGCCCTATTTCCGTAAATTGCAGCGGAAGCATCTTTCAACACCGAGATACTTTCGATATCGTTTGGGTCTAGGCGTTCCAGCCCCCCTATCTGCCCCGGCACTCCGTCGACAACAACCAACACGTCATTACTACCTGTTGTCGCTTGGCCCCGCACCGTGATTGATGAACCATCATATCCAGGCTCTCCACTACGATTGTTGATCACCACTCCCGAAAATCTTCCAGCTAAAGAGTTGGACAGGTTTGGCTGCGGACTTTTTACAAGATCTTTTCCCTTTACTTCTGAAATGGATCCCGTTAATGTCGCCTTTCGTTGCGTACCGTAACCTACAACGACGACATCTTCCAATACATGTTCATCACGTTCTAACTGAATAGTTAAATTTGACTTTCCATCCAATGGAATTTTTAAAGTTTTATATCCGACAAATGATACGACGAGAATACCTTTATTGGCATTGAGTTCAAACTTACCTGACATGTCTGTCTTCGTCCCTTTACCCGCCCCTTCAACGATAACACTTGCGCCAAGAATCGGTTCGTTTGATTTGTTCAAAACCTGCCCCGTAATTTTCCCTTGTTGTGCGTATACCAATGTTGGAGCAACGCTCAACAGGGTATAAAGAGAAACAATTTTTAGGTTGTTCATAAAGTAATTATGCTAATTAAACAGTAAAAAATATAATCAGGTTAGAAAAGACATATAGATGTCACACCATGGTTTATTGTGGTTATATCAGCGGCATCGCTGCCCTCCCTCCCTAGATTTATAATTGAATTATAAGCCAAACTTAGCGAGTTTTACCGCACCAAAACATATATAAATCCGTCAAAAAACATACAATATTCGGTCAAAATCACTGATTAAAGACTCTTAGAGCGTATTCTTTGGCCAATGGAAGTTATTTCCCCTTCCCATCTGATTTTTGGTATTCGGACGGAAGTTTGCCAAATTCTTCTTTAAAACATTGACGAAAATAAATAGCGCTATTGATACCGACCAAGAAGGAAACTTCAGTCACATTGTGATTTCCGGAACGAAGCAGTTCGGCTGCCTTATGTATCCGGATCTTACGTACCAGTTGATTGATATTTTTCCCTGTAATCCCTTTAAGTTTCCGATACAGTGTGGACTGGCTCATATTCATCCGTTCTGCTAGCGTAGCGGCGTCCAAAACTTCATCCTGCATATGCTCTTCTACAATCTTGATAAAATCCTGAACGAATGTATTCTCACGCCATAAATCATCTTTTTCAATCATCTCCCCTTTTAGTTCCGACGGATTATCCGATTTTAACTTTTGCAATACAACGGCATTCATTGTTTTTTGCTTCTGCAGAAGGTTTTCAATACGTTTCAACAATAGCATACTCCCTATGGGCTTAGTCAGATAAGAATCAATCCCAAGCTCATACCCCCGCTGTCTATCCACATCGGTATCTCTTGCAGTTAATAAAATGATTGGGATATGACTTGTTGCCCGCTCTTTTTTCAGCTTTTCAGCCAAAAGAAATCCGTCCATATCGGGCATCATGACATCGCTTAACACTAAATCAGGAACGACAGCTTGAGCACGCTCAAATCCTATTGCTCCATTCTCGGCCGTCTGTACATCATAATGATTGCTTAACACCTTCACCAGGTACTCGCTCAAATCCACATTATCCTCAACCAAGAGTATAAGTGGACGAATAGGATCAAGTGATGGACGACTTTCTTCCACATTTAACGCCGGCTCTTCAGATTTTTTAGCGACCACGCGATTTAAGAAAAATCGAACTGAAACTGTTGTACCTCCACCTTCTTTACTGACTACGCTTATTTTTCCTTGGTGGATTGCTGTTAATTCTTTAACTAATGCTAAACCTATTCCTGTACCTTGAACTCCAACCTTGGAGATTTGATAAAATTTTTCAAAAATCCGTTCAATATCCTTAGCAGGAATACCACAACCAGTATCTTCTACCATTAATACGGCCCAGTTGGCAAGATTGGTTTCCTCATATGTCAGACTCAATCTGATATAACCTGAATCTGTATATTTATAGGCATTTGATAAAAGATTATCGACAATCAATTGCATAATTTCGGCATCAAACAGCGTACGAGTTTCAACTTCTGGAAAATCCGATAATATTTGAAGCTGCGGCTTATTGTTTAGTGTTCTATATTTATGAATGATGTCATTAAGCAAGTCACGTAAAGATCCGGATTCGAGTACCAAAGGTTTAAATTGTGATTCCACTTTGCGAAACTCCAAAAGCTGATTCACCAACGTAAAAAGTCTATTCGCACTTTTCTGTACAGTCTGAACCAAACTTTTATTTTTTGCGGACAGCTCCCCTTCGTTTGACAAATCATCCAGCGGCCCTAAAATAAGCGTCAATGGAGTGCGGAGTTCATGGGTAATTCGCGTATAAAAATTCATCCGCTCGGAGTGTAGCTGCTCATCCTGTTGATGTTGCCTCTCTTTAAGTTTCAATTCGCTTTCCGCTTTCATTCTTTTGAAGTAAAAGAATATGAGTGTAAAAACAATAAGCAGTATCAGAATCAAATAAACTATTTTAGCGCCTAAACTTAAATATATCGGCGGTGCAATCTTAATAAGCAGTCGTTGATATGTATTGGACCATTGCCCATTCTTCATCCGTGTCCGGATCAACAATTCGTGATCCCCATACGGAATATTCCGAAAATCTAGATTCGTCTCGTTTCCAAGGAAGATCCAATCATTGTTGAGTCCTTGCAGTTGATAACTGAATTCAACCAATCCATCCAACGCAACATCCATTACGGCAAGTTCGACACGAAAGCTATTCTCCTTATAGTTGAGGTTAATCTCATTTTTAGGCGAGGGATACTCGTCTTGTTGAGTATTCGATTCACCGGATCTAAAAACCATAAATCGGCTTATCCGGACAGGCGATAACGGTAGATTTGAGGGGATCTCATTCGGATCAAAATAACATATTCCGTCTTGCATTCCAAAGAACAGCCTATTCTTCAAATCTTTGCCCACGCTACCATTAATAAACCCGCCAAGTGGTAGACCAAATGACTGATCATATTGTAGAAAGCGATTTTCTAAAGGTAAGAACCTGAGCATTCCAGACTTCGTCGAACACCAGATGTGACCATTCTGATCCTCCGCAAGGCCATTGACAAACAGCCAGGCATTGCCGCCAGGAACGGGCAATATGTTTAGGTCTCCAACTTTTTTCTGAGATTCCTGTAATGCCAAACCTTGGTTTGTTGCCACCCAAATGTTATTATTCCTATCACGCAAGAGATAGTTGATGGTATTATTTCGTAAGCCATGCTCACTATCCATTTTTCGAATTAATTGATGATTGCTGTTGTAGATGTAGAGGCCTTGTCCATAGGTGCCCACCCACATATTATGCTGCCCGTCCTCGACTAGCGTCCTCGGAGCATAGTCACCTAACATAGGGTTATTAATCAGCATTTTTTCTACAGTATGTTTTATTGGATCATATATAAATATACCTTGATATCCAGCAATCCAAATTCCTCCGCGGTGATCTTCATAAATTGCACGGACTTCTGTCACGCGCTCTCCAAGATCAATTTCACGCCATGTGGACGAGCCCGCATATCTGACAGCTACTCCACCTTTGCGTAAACCTGCCCAAACATGTTCATTGTGATCGCTAAAAGCAGTCAATATATAATCGTCCGGACTGCCGTCCTTATGCGTTATCTGTTTATTCAAACGACCATCTTTACCCATCTCAATGATACCCGACCCTTCTGTTGTCAACCAAATTGTTTGGCTATTGCGAACGATGATGTTACTTACTGTTGCTAGGCGATCAGGCAGCATATTTTCTTTGGGGAATACATTAAAAAAGGGGCGAATATGATTTATAACACCAACACCTCCACCATACAACCCCAGCCAAACATTCCCAAATCGATCTGCTACAATACGTTGCACCATTGCATTATTACCTTTTCCCAAATCGATAGTTTTCAACTCTTTAATACCCGAGACATGCTGATCAAAACCATATGCTGGCTGAAAAAGAAAAAGCTGAGAAGATTCGGCTCCGATCCAAATCGTATTTCCAATTTCCTCAATCGTATATACAAATGGTTCATTTCCATTTTTTGATGCTCCTGCCAACGGTATATGCTTAGTTTCACCTGTTGAAGGACAATAGACAGCAAGCCCTCTTCGGCTGCCTATCCAAATGTTATCAAAACGATCACAAAACAACGCTTTCACCTCATTGTCGGGCAATTGCCCTTTTGTATTTTGAACAGTCAATCTTTTGGAAGATTGACTAATAGTATTAAATATGGTGACCCCTTCATTTACATGACCAATATAAAGTATCCTCTTTCTATCTTCAGCCAACGACCAGATACTATTTTCGGGAAGGATAGGTAAACTCTTTTTATTGAAACAGCGAAATTCTTTCTTCGTGATGTCAAAATGCTGTAATCCCTGATGGTAAGTTGCCAGCCATAGATTGCCGTCCGCACCTTTGATCATGTCCGTAATATCGTTGGTGGCAATAGACTTCGGATTATTCGAATCGTGTGTATAATAACTGAATTTATTGGTCTTCAGATCGATGACATTAAGCCCATTGGCACGCGTACCTATAAAAACTTTTTTATTATCGTACAGTAAGGTATTGATTTCATTACTATTGACAGACAAGCCATCTGGTTTGTCCGAAGCGTAGTAGCTCTTAAATGCTTTACCTGCAAATCGATTTAAGCCAAGCTCTGTCGCTATCCACATAAATCCTTCATCATCATGAACAAGGTCCAATACCTGTTGATTGGTCAGACCATCTTGAATAGAAAAAAAATGGGCGCGAATAGGCTGCGCAAAAACTTGGCTCAAGTGCCACAGAAAAATAACGACTACTAGCAAATTTTTCATAGATACAACATTCACAACACCATAAAATCTAACTCCACATTTAACCACAGTTTACTTTCAATTGAGATACACTGCGCCCAGTCAGCAAACAGCACATTATCAAATTAGCAAACAGGTTAAAATATCGAAAATAAGGTGTACTACACAATATTTCCTCGTCCAAAGGTTATTTCAGCGCTAAATATACTACATTATTCATAAATGTCGGTTAAACATTTATCAATACAAATGAATTGAATTAGCAACAGTAAAAGAAGCGTTTTGCGATCGAATACCTGAAATATTGGTATATTGCAGCTCATTCTAACATACTTGTGGATTACAAAAGAGTACAATTTATGAATAAAATTCTATCAACCATTCTTCTGTCCTGCGCCCTATACTTGCCGACGACGAGCTTTGCGCAAAACAAAACTACTGTTCCGCAACTTATTCCTTTTCCTCAACAATTAGCATCCAATCCCGGTCTTTTTCAGCTAAAGGGACAAGAATTGGGTTACTACATCGATCCAGCGCTATCTTCTCCATCTTTATCTGGATGGATCGACCATGCGCTGTTCGGGAAATTGAATAAAAAAAGCGTTAAGCGGGCTGGCGCTTCGCTGCAATTGATCAAAGGTCAAGGGCTCTCCGATGAGGCCTATGAATTGAAAATAGATCAAAAAGGCATTCAGATCATTGCTGCTTCGGAAAAGGGAGCATTTTATGGCTTACAGACAATTCAGCAATTATATTTACTTTCGGGCACAACAGCTAAACTGGCTCTTCCCTATCTTACAGTCAAAGACCAGCCTGCTTTTCAATGGCGCGGGGTGGAACTCGATGTTGCCCGCCATTTTTTTCCAAAAGAATACCTCTATAAATTTATCGATCTAATTGCAAGCTATAAGTTCAACAAATTCCACCTGCACTTGACCGACGATCAGGGTTGGCGGATAGAAATTAAGAAGTACCCTAAACTTACCGAAGATGGCGCCTGGAGAACGTATAACAACCAAGATTCCGCCTGCTTTGCAAAGGCCAAAGAAAATCCAGACTTTAATTTGCCCAAGGAATTGATCCGAACAAGAAACGGAAAAGAAGAGTATGGAGGATTTTATACCCAACAGGACATCAGAGACATTGTTGCTTATGCGCAGCGCCGACAAATAGAAATCATTCCCGAAATAGATATGCCCGGGCATATGATGATCGCTACAAAAGCCTATCCCGAACTGCTGTTGGACAGCCAAACCGCCGGCTGGGGAAAACAATTCTCCGTACCGATCAGCCCCTGGAAAGAAAGCAGTTATACTTTTGTTGAAAATGTGCTCAGTGAAATCATTGAACTATTCCCCTCCCACTATATTCATATCGGTGCCGATGAAGTAGAAAAAGATTCTTGGGCAAAATCTGCTGCTGCTAAAGCTTTTATGGAAGAAAAGCAAATTGCCAATTTACATGATCTTCAGAGCTATTTCGTCAAACGGGTAAACAATTTTATCCGTTCAAAAAATAAACAGAGCATCGGCTGGGATGAGATATTGGACGGCAGCTCAGACACTAGCATGATGGTCATGTACTGGCGTGGTTGGGAAAAAAATGCACCTAAGGAGGCTGTGAACCGTGGGCACAGGGTTGTAATGACGCCCACCAATCCGCTCTATTTTGATTATCTTCCAAATAGTAGCAGCCTCGACGCTGTGTATAATATGAGTGTGGTCCCTTCGGATATATCCAGCCAAAAAGCACATTTGATCCAAGGTGCTCAGGCCAATATCTGGACAGAAATGATCCCCTCCACCGCGCGATTAGAGTTTATGATTCTCCCGCGTTTAAGTGCGCTATCTGAACGCGTATGGACCAATAAACCGTTATTCGATAGCTATAGAAATCGTGTGATTTCCCACTTTGGACTCTGGGACAAAATGGGTTTGCGCTATCGCATGCCAGACCTCGAAGGTTTTGCCGAAACACAGGTAATTGTCGATGGACAATCGATATTAAGGGTCGCAAATGAACTTCCTCAAAATCCAATACACTATACCACCGACGGTAGTCTTCCGACCCAGCAGAGCCCCTTACTGAAAGATTCGCTCGCAGTAAAAAAAGAAGGTCCTATTCGATTTGCAACAATCTCATCTTCAGGTGCAAAAAGTGAGCTTTATCAAATTAATTTTAAGTATGATACCTGGAAAAAAAGTGTGAGCGTGGATGAAACAACATTGGCACCAGGACTTAAAGCAACTTTTTTCAATGGAACTTTTGCTAATACATCTGCTATTGCTGGTCCCGAAGTACACCACGAAGTGATCAGCAATGTAGCACTAAGTGATACGATCAAAATGCCTTCTTTTGGTGCTAAAATAAGAGGATACCTCTATGTCAAAGAAAAAGGAATTTATAATTTCTATTTCACTTGTGATGATGGTGGTGTCCTTCGGATACACGATCAGCCTGTCGTCGATAATGATGGACAGCATGCGCCAATTATGAAAAGTGGACAGATTGCGTTAGAACCCGGCTACCATCCAATTGCTATAGATTTCATCGAAGCAGGTGGAGGATTCACCCTAAAACTTCAATATAGCGTCAAAGATTCACCGGTGGTCGATATCCCCAAAGCATCTTTTTTCTATCAGAAAGATTAGTAAGATCGATAGAAAATGTATAGTAGGATATCCCCAGTGAAGTTAATAGCACTGGGGATATTTAATGTTATATGAATGTGGGGCTTTCCTTTAATCCCTTTGCTATGAAAAGGAAATAATATCTTTTTTACGGGTTATCCAGCCCATGTATATTGAGGATTGAAAGAACCGAACAGGAGGTTCAAATCCAGCTTCTTCGCAGAGTTGTGCTAAGCGCTCTTCAGAAACATGCAACAATTCATGTTCGATTCGTCGCAATCTTTGAGCGATCTGTGTTTCATCTATACCTTTAGGCAGAAGAAGTTTCAACAGCCGCAAGTTTTGCTGAATTTGCTCCTTATTGCCCGTAATGTCTAATAACAATAATGGTGCTTGAGACATCATTCTTTTGCAAATATCTTGCAACATACCCAATTTTTGGCCATCGTCTTTTAAAAAGTGTAATACTAGCAAAAGTGTCGCGGCGCCATATTGTTTTCCTTCATCCAAATCACTTACCAAACCTTCCACAAGATTAACATGCTCATCCGCTTCAAATTTTTCCCTCGCTTGACTTATCATCTCGGGTGAGGGATCAACGCCTGTTATTTTCCAAGATTCCGATGTGTCGACAAAACGTTCGATTTCATTTCCTGTACCACATCCGACCACTAATAAGTCTTTGTGCTCTATTTCGCGAAGGAGCTTAGGCAGCTGATCTAAAAAATAATGGTAATTGGGGATCCAGGTTTCAACAAATTGATCATAGCCACTTGCACGCTCATTTTCAAACAGTTCTACTGTATTCATGATAATAAGAATAATCGTTTAACTTACATAAGTAGAGATATACCCTCTCTTGTTCCAATCTCTAAGCAAAGATAGCTATTTAAAATAATTCTAAATAAAATTTATTCATAGTCGTCCATAGCTGGTAGATAAGCGTGCAATTGATTTAAATTTGAATGGTTTTAGGCTATTTTACCGTTATAGCGAAAGCGTATTCATCAGGAGGTAGACATTGTGAAGCATCACAAGCTTGCCATTCCACAGTGCCTTTTACTGTCGCAGCTCCTTTAGTAAGTGAAACTTTTTGTTGGAAGATGACCTCATTGGTGAAATACCCCACATCCATTTTGAAAACCTCTTCATGTTTGATCTTGGGTTTCGGTTCGGCTGTATTGCCGACTAGCGCATAATCCGTAGCTTTACTGAAATTAAAGGAAGTTGGGATCGGACCACCATCTTTTACATGTTGAGAATAGATATGCCAACCATTTTGAATAGTCGCCTTAACGTAAATAATTGCTTCCTTGTTATTAAGTTTCTTACTGGCAACAGTCCATTTAACGGGTTTATGAATCTGAGCGAAAGTACCAGTAACGGAAAACATAACCAGGGCTACTAAAATTAAAATCTTTTTCATCTTTTATGAATTTTTAAGTTTATTATTTCATTGGCAGTATATCTGAACAGCATACTCACTACAAGAACCTGCACTTAAATACGCACATCAATATTCGTTATAAACAGAATAAAACACAACCATATCATATTTAAACAATAAATTTTACAAAAAATAATACTCTATACCATATTATTTTCATTTATAACCGTGCAATTTTCTTCATTTCAATAATAAGTTCAAAAACAGCTATTGCATTAAACAATAACTCAGGCTAGATCATACGCCTTGCCGATCAATAAACTCTATGCCTTACATGGTATGGCAAATCGACCTTAACCCACATAACAGAATTTAATACCGCTTCGCCATATCAAAATGCAACCGGAAAATCCGTAAATGGAAAAAAACACAGAAGAATAACCAGTAGTAGGATTTGGTTAACGATTAAAAAAGATCAAATAGAGTAAACCATCATTCGATAAATATTGTTATTCAATAAACATATATATTTATTACTATGGGAAATTTATTATATACTATTGCAGTTATTTTGGTGCTCATATGGGCGATCAGCTTTTTCGGCGGCTTTGTTGGCGGGGGACTAATCCATATACTATTGGTAATCGCTATCATAGCAGTTCTCCTTCGTGTTATTAAAGGAAATGCGTAACCTGTCGGGATGTTGCTCATGTCACAGAAAAGGCTCCTCAATATTCAATACTGAGGAGCCTTTTTATACATTTGATATGAAGCACACTATAAATTAAGATCTCCCTCTTTACCTATATCTTCTGACTCGCCTGTTACTTTCGCTTTAAGCATTTTGAACAGGTTGACAATCATATTCGAGTTTGAATCCCAGTAATGAGCTTCTTGGGGAGTAACTTTTAACAACTGAATATTTGGATCCTCTTTTCCTTTTTCAAACCATCCCTCCATCATCTTATTCCAATAACGATCTATCCTTTCTTGATCCCGGGAAAGACTCGCATCGCCATTTATACTGAGAAAGGTATAATTTCCAGGATCCGCATAAAACAAAGACACTCTTGAATCTTGTGAAAGATTTGTAAATGTTTCACTTTCTGCTGAGCAGATGTACCAAATGTTACCTTCTTCATCAACTTCTTGTCTACTCATCGGGACACCATGTGGGTAGTCCGAATCTTGTGGAAAAGAGCATACTGTACCTACGTCAATCTTATCAACGATTTCTTTTAGCTTTGCTAAAGCGTCTTTATCGCTTAAATTATTCTCTGCCATAATATTATTTTTAATAAAGAACAACGTGCCCCCATAAATCGTTTTCTATTTAACCAAATTCAGACAGTATATCTTAAATAAAAGGGTAGGATATTTTCTAAATTAAAACACGTAATTCTACGCGCTCGTTTTACTAATAATATTAGTATTTTTACAGTTGTAAAAAGGATGGATTGATTATGTTTGGATTTGATGATAAACTGCAGATACTAGCAGATGCTGCTAAATATGATGTGAGCTGCAGCTCAAGTGGAAGTAAGCGAAAAAATAATGGTGGTATCGGTGATTCATCAGCAAGTGGCATCTGCCATACGTATACCGAAGATGGGCGCTGTGTTTCCCTTCTAAAAATCTTAATGACTAACTTTTGCATTTACGATTGCTCCTTTTGTGTGAGTCGGCGTAGCAATGATGTACAGCGAGCAGCATTTTCGGTCAAGGAAGTTGTCGAATTGACGATGAATTTCTACCGTCGAAATTATATTGAGGGGCTTTTTTTAAGCTCTGGTATTTTTAAATCTGCAGATTATACTATGGAACGCTTAATGTTAGTGGTTAAGAAACTTCGAACTGAAGAGCGGTTTAATGGTTATATTCATCTGAAGGCTATTCCTGGAGCAAGTGAATCTTTATTAAAGGAAGCAGGTCTTTATGTTGACCGTATGAGTGTAAATCTCGAAATACCTACTGAAGCAGGACTAAAACTTGTCGCTCCAGAGAAAGATCATCAATCTGTTCGCGAACCGCTGACAATAATTAAAAATGAAATCCAAAATGTTCAGCAGGACAGAAAAACCAATAAGAAAATACCTTTATTTGTACCAGCAGGACAAAGTACTCAAATGGTTATTGGAGCAACACCAGAAAGTGATTTCCAAATCATGGAGGCTGCAAATACATTCTATAAAGATTATAACCTCAAAAGGGTGTATTATTCGGGTTACATTCCTATTAACGCAACGGACTCCAACCTTCCTCAAATTGGAACAGCTCCACCGCTGGTTCGCGAAAACAGACTTTATCAAACAGATTGGTTACTTCGATTTTATGGCTTTTCGCTCCATGAAATACTTAATAGTAAACATCAGGACCTCGATCTAGAAATAGATCCTAAACTTGCCTGGGCACTTCGCAACCCACAATTCTTCCCTATTGACATTAACACCGCTAATTATAATTGGATCATACGAATTCCGGGGATAGGAAGACAATCCGCTAAAAAAATAATACAGGCACGCAAATATGGAAAATTAAAAGAACATCAAGTGCAAAAAATTGGAATAGCTTATAATCGAGCGAAATATTTTATGCTTTGTCAGGACACATTGATCACTGCGGGCTTTCACTATCCGGAAAAAATCAGAAAGTCCATTCTGGAACATAATCCCCAGTCGCAAATTAAAGGTCCGAATAGCCAGTTAACTTTATTTTAATGGACTATATTTTTGACGGCAGTTATTTGGGTTATTTGTGTTGCGTATTTGAAGCGTTTGAAAGGAAAGAGTTCGACAGCATTCCTAAAACAGGAAAAGCGGCAGAAATTACTCTTTTTTCGGAAAAACGAATGATTTCAACAGATACTAAGAAAGCTAACCGCATTCTCACAGGGATGGAAAAAATAATTGGAAAGCAAGAAACGATTTTTTTTTACCATAATTTTCTGTCCGATAATCAGATCGAATGGCTCAATGGATTTCGGCTGATTGTCGAATTATTTCGCAAAAAACAATTGGATATTCATAATTATGGTTATCCTCCTATACTACGTTTGCATCAATCGATTAAAAAGATCAATCGGGAACGGCACCGTATGAAAGCATTTATACGATTTGTCAAATCTAATGACTATCTGTATACAGCGGTTGTTGAGCCCGATTTTAATGTCATTCCACTTGTTGTACAATTTTTTAAAAATCGATTTGCAGACCAATGTTGGTTAATTTATGATTTAAGAAGAAATTATGGCTTTCATTACGATGGAAATACTGTTGTCGAAGTATCTCCAAATGAAAGTGATGAGATTCGAGATCCATATCAGCTAGAAGTGGATCTCGATCCTCAAGAAAAGGCTTATCAGCATCTTTGGAAAACATACTTTAAGAGTACAACCATTGAATCACGAAAAAATGTGAAACTTCATTTAAGGCATGTTCCGAAACGCTACTGGAAATACCTAGTAGAAAAAATATAGCTTTCTAAGCATGTAAAAATTAGAAATCAATTAATCGTCATTACCTTGATCCACCAAATAATTTGCTTACCAACCAAATTACAAGTGCAACCACGACGACAACTAATAGAATACCAGACCATACGCCGGCTTTAAATATACCTTCAATCGCTGCACAACTTGATACGAGCACCAATAAACTTGACATCAGTGCAAATGGAATTATCTTTTTCATAAATACCTGTTTTAATATTAATCTAAAATAAAGACAATATTCACCTGAAAATGTTTTACCGCAAACATGTTCAGGCTATTATTACTATAAGCTCGGGTCTAACTTATAATTTGATCGCATTTAATACCCAGATTATACGTATTTTTTTGTTAAAGAGAGAAAACTCTACGCAATTTACCGCTTAAAAATACGGGTAGCATATAGAGAACAAATTTTGGGTACAGCATTTGATTCTACTTAGCCAAATACAAATTAGTTAAGAAACAATAATTGAATAAAGATATGGACACTATCAACCAAAAAGCACAAAAAATGGGATTAGAAAAAGGCTATTATCTACTATTGATGGCTATTTTAGATTTACCTGCTGAAGAAGAGAAAAAATCCAGAAAGAAAAAATAAGTTTGTATCTCCACGGCATCAGTTATGGACTGATAAGAGATTTAAGTCAAAGCCTTTTTCGACGATATGAAAAAGGCTTTTTGTATTTTTTAAAAAATAAATTATTGCTCCATTATTGAGCATAAAGATGATGCATCGCGCTATTGGTAGGTCCGTGAAAATAGACATATATGAATTTTAAAATTCAATTAAAAGCCTAAAAACACGCCCAGGATCGCTTAGCCATGATTCTAAAGCTAACTGCGCATCTTCTACACGATACACTCCTGTTATGAGCTGTTCCATCGGACACTTTTTCATTTTTAAATAATGCATTACCGCTGCGAAATCTTTTGCTGTAGCATTGCGTGAACCTCTGATATCCAATTCTTTTTTGACAAAAAACTGTGTATCAAAAGGAATAGCTTCTTTTGCATAACCGATATATATTACCCGCCCTGTATACGCAGCGGCATCAACGGCCGCTAAATAGGTTTCCTTGCGTCCTACGGCTTCAATAACTACGTCAGCCCCCATGGCGTGCGTCAATATGTCCAAGCTAGCCGCCAGGTCTTCCTCAGCGCTATTGATGGTAAATGTCGCTCCGAGGCTTTTTGCCAACTCAAGTTTTTCTTTACTAACGTCAACTGCTATAACGATGGCACCCCGTAAAGCAGACCGAACAATCGCTCCAACTCCGATCATACCACATCCCAACACCAATACGATATCGCTGTCGGTGACATTGGCCCGATCAACGGCGTGAAAACCAACACTCATAGGCTCCACCAAGGCCAATTCTTTGGACGATAGCTGTCCACCCATAATGACCCTTTGTATGGGCACGACAAGGTATTCTGTCATGGCACCGTCGCGCTGTACCCCCATCGTTTCATTGTAGCGGCAAGCATTAGGTCGATTATTTTTACATGCAGTACAAATACCGCAGTTCGAATACGGATTTACGGTAACTCTGTTACCAATCTTAATATCAGGTCCAACATTCGTCCCCAATTCAACTACTGTTGCCCCAATTTCATGTCCAGGTATAACCGGTAGCTGAACTAATGGATTCAAGCCCCGAAATGTATTTAGATCAGAGCCGCAGAAACCAACATAATCTATTTTTAAAAGGACATGTCCATCCTTAATGGTAGGCTGAGGAATATCCGCGATTTCTACCCGTCCCTCTTTTACTATTTTAATAGCTTTCATTTATAAATGGCATCAAGATTTAAATAGCACTTGCTATTGTTACTTACCACAACAAAGCTCAAGCTCAAACTTCAGAGATTTACGGTCTTGAGATCTTTGGTACTATGGTATAGCCAAAAATAATTATATAGAACGGATAAAGAAACTCCATTAACGATAAAAAATAACACGATATCGATCCAAGCGCAATGATCCAACACCATACTGTTAGCAACGAAAATAAACATTTAGAAAACTAGATATCAAACACTTACACGCTATTTAAAAAATAAATATGTAAAAAGACTTCATATACAGATAAATGAACTATAACATTATCGATATTTTCCCTTTAAAAACGCTATTCTTTTTAAGAAAACGACTAATATTGTAGCTAACTATTTCTTCCTCGGGCGATGATGAATAACGAAAATAATAAACTTGATTTTACACTATTGAACATTGGCTATGCGGAACATCAGGCGAATTGGAATTTCAAAGATATTCAGAGTCCTTTTGCGCGGATACACTATGTTTGTGAAGGAGAAGCATCCATAATCTTAACGGACGAAACCATCAAACTTCGGCCCGGCCATCTCTATCTCACACCTGCGTATATCCAACATAGCTACGCTTGTTCCGCCAAACTATCACTCTACTATATCCATATCTATGAAAATCCAGCGCTAAGATCGAGTATTTTCGACCGCTACTCTTTCCCGAAGGAAATCAAATCAGATCAGCTGTTAGCTACAGTCATTCAGCATCTCTACGATTTAAATCCAGGTCGTGAGTTAAAAATGTATGATCCGAAAGGTTATGATAATTCAACAGAATTAATGAAAAACATGGCGCTGCAAACGGCGTCACCGATCGCCAGAGCAGCCGAAAACCAAGCGATCATTCATTTATTAATGAGCCGATTTCTGGCCGAAGCAACGAACAAAATACCACAGGTGGAAAAGCGGCTCCTGCGTGTACTTGATTACATCGACGAAAATATCCATCATCCGATCGCTATAGAACATCTTGCCAATCTGATTTTTATATCCAAAGATCACCTTATCCGACTCTTCAAAAAACATATGAATGCCACACCTGTACATTACATCAATCAAAAGAAAATAGAAAAAGCACAATTGATGATGTTAATCGATGAAGATAATATCCAACAATTGTGCTTTAAATTAGGTTTTGAAAATATCTCTTACTTCAATCGACTATTTAAAAAATTCACAGGTGAAACACCAATGAGTTATAAACGCCGAATAAGTAGATAGATCGTGCTTCACGTTATCTACGACGACAATCCATCGATTGGCATAATGTGACCGTTCTCATCATATGTTAACTCGATAACTTTCATGCTTCTCAACCAGGTCTTTCCTCCTGAGGGTACTGAATCATGATAAAATAGATACCATTTATCTTTGAATTCCAAGATACTATGATGCGTGGTCCAACCAACCACTGGTGATAGAATTACCCCCTCATAAGTAAATGGACCATATGGATTGTCTCCAATGGCATAACAGATTAAATGACTATCTCCTGTAGAATAGGAAAAATAGTATCTCCCTTGATATTTGTGCATCCAAGAAGCTTCAAAAAATCGCTTTTGCGTATCGCCATGTTTCAATGGGTTACCATTTTTATCCAAAATAACAAGATCCTTTGGCTCTTCCGAAAATTCCAGCATATCAGCAGACAGCTTGACAACTTTTGGAGACAAAGCATCTTCGTGATCTTGAGGCAATTCGTTGGGTGATATAATCTTATTATTTCGATAGAATTGGAGCTGCCCCCCCCAAATACCACCAAAATATAGATAATAGTCTCCGGTAGCATCTTTAAATGCACAAGGATCAATACTGTAACTACCCTTAATTGGATGCTCCTGGGGAACAAATGGCCCATAGGGCTGACTTGCAACAGCGACACCTAGTCTGAAAACATCATTTTTATCCTTCATGGAAAAATACATATAGTATTTTCCATTTTTCTCCGTCACATCTGAATCCCAAAGCTGACGACCAGCCCAAGGAATGTCTTTTACATCTAACACCTTACCATGATCAACCACATCCCCCTGAACATCCTCAAGAGAAAATACGTGGTAATCCTGCATGTCGAAATGGTCTCCATTGTCATTTTCCGGTATTCCACTTTCTCGATCATGAGAGGGATAAATGTAAATTTTATCTTCAAAAACATGTGCTGATGGATCAGCCATATAATCTTTGGGATACAAATACTTGCTCTTATTCATGCTTACTATTTCTTTTTTTTTTGTGTTAATGAAGTGATATCTTTTAAAAAGGGCTTAGGCTGATAATTCCGGTCAAATAATAATGGATAGTCTGTACGTCCCGGTATAGGCCAACCATTCTTCCATGAATCTCCGTCACCAACACCCCACAACGTCACACGCGATATTTTATCCTGATGTTTGAGGTATAATTTAAAAAACGCTACGTATCGCCTTCCCAACTCATCCATTTTCGCTGTAGGCAGCCCTTTTTCGTATGGATTCATCTCCTTGGTATAAGCATATTGCTCTCCAATTTCGGCGCCCATATTAGGTCGAGCATGCGGCAAAACCGTAATATCCATTTCAGTAACCATTACTTTCGCATCAAGTCCCGCAAATCCAAGTATAGTTTTTTCGACCTCATCAATAGGTGGATTATCCAGTGCATTGTGCTCTTGCATACCAATTCCGCTGACGCGACCACCCGCTGCTTTTACTTGACGAATCATTTTAATAATGCCTTTTCTTTTTTCTGGAACGGCGGTTGAATAATCGTTATAATATAACTCCGCATTTGGATCTGCCTCATGTGCAAATTTAAATGCCAATTCAATAAACTGAGGACCAATAATATCGTAAAATTTACTTTTGCGCCATTCTCCATTATCCAATATGGCCTCATTCACCACATCCCATCCGTGCACCCGTCCTTTATAGCGGGATACTACAGTATGAATATGCTTCCGCATGCGTGCTATAAGTACGTCTCGAGACACCTCTTTTCCATTTTTATCTACAAAAAACCAATCTGGTGTCTGGGAATGCCAGATGAGCGTATGCCCAATAATCTGCATTTTATTCTTTTCGCCAAACAATACGAAACGATCCGCATCTTTAAAATCGAACACGCCTTCCTGTGGCTGCAGGAACATACTTTTCATACAATTTTCCGCTACAATGGAATTGAAATGCTTTTTGACGACCGCTACTGCGGCGGCATCCCGCTCCCAGATTTGATCAAGGTTTAAAGCCGTTCCTATAAAAAACTTACCTTCAAATGCATCCTTTAAAGTCAACGTATCAGTTGCCACCTTCAGTTTTTGCGAGGTAGCTGAAGCAGATAGATTTGATAGCAAGGCTGCTACGGCCACAACAATAGTTTTTAACATCTTCATGATTATTTTTAATTAATAAGTATGTCTAGACTCTATGTCCTGATTGATTGCATCAATAGTCTTATCGTCCAGTTCGTATTTGGAAATAACATACATAGCCACTACCAAGAGTATTGCCGGAATAATGGCTACCAACCATAGAATTCCCATTTCAGCACGTGCTGACTGGGCTGTTGCATTATCTTTGTCAAAGTTAACATATGCCAACACCAGTCCCGGCACCACACCTCCAAGGGCCATCCCGGCTTTGTAAAAAATACCGGTAAGCGCATTGACAATACCTGAAATACGCTTCCCAGTTTTATATTCGCCATAGGAAATGACTTCAGGAACGAGCGCCCACATATATCCCGTTGCGACAATTACTCCGGTTGACTTGATAAACTGAGCAGTCAATACCAAAACAATATTCCCCTTGAGGTTTTCATTGGATGAAATGACATATAGCATCAGCATTCCGAGGATTGCAATAGTCAAGAAAACATAGAACATCTGCTTTTTACCAATTGCGCGTTTGATGGCTGGCACTAAAGGCATAAAAATAAAAGCAGGCAAAGATCCTAATGCCATAAAATATGGTAGCATATCCGGAGCATGTACATTATAAATCATGTAGTATGATCCTGCCGAGTTACCGATTGCCATCATAGCAAATGCAGTAATGAAAAAAAATGCCAAAATACGCAAAGGGCGATTATGCTTAAATTCTCGCCACAGGTCGGAAACGTGAACATTATCCGTATCCTTCTCATCCATAATGACACGTTCTTTTGTTTGTGAAAAGCAAAAGATTAAAAGCACTAATCCAACTAAAGCATAGATCAGCATCGTTGCAAACCAGGCTTCGGCAGAATCTTTCGAGTTTATCTTTCCATCTGGAGAGAAATACTTTACGACGAGCGGTACACCATATCCAACGGCCAGTCCCCCCACGTTCGCCATAAACATACGTGTAGATGTCAGTTTTGTAATCTCATCCGTATCTCTGGTCAAGGAGGCATTTAAAGCACCATACGGAACATTCACCAACGTGTACAACATCGATAAACCAACATAGGTGATATAAGCATAGGTTAAAGATCCCGAAAAACCATTCCAAAAACACAAAATTGCAAATCCGGTCAACGGAATCCCCCCTAGCACCAAATAAGACCTATACTTTCCCATGCGGGGATTTCTTTTATCAACAAATGCGCCCACGATGGGGTCCCATAGTACATCGACAATTCGAACAATGAGAAACATCACTCCTGCAGAAGCTGCAGAGATCCCATAAACATTGGTATAAAAAATCAGTAGATACATCGAAACAGTCTGGTAAATGAGATTCTGTGCGAGATCGCCAGCACCAAACCCTACGCGCTGCTTCGTTGAAAGCTTGTAAAAACCTTTGAAAGGCTTCACTTCTGTCCTATTTTGGTCCATATAATTGGTTATTCGATTAGTTATATTACAATGGTAAAACTACAAGTAGCTTTTTTTCATTACCCATTACAAATGTTTTATATTCCAATAAAAATGTTTAAAAACCCCCTTAATAAAGGATAAATCGTAAAAAATCTTCATCAGTAATCACTGAGTCGTTCCTCTAAAAAACTTACTTAAAAACAAATCTAACTGTCGGTATAGAGATAGCAGAAATGATAATGTAATGTATTAGATAGCTGAAAAATATAGGCTGTCCAAACTTTTTTTTGGACAGCCTATTTCTACCTGCTATTAAGCTACTTAGTTTTTATCGTTTAATTCTTTAGTATATTTTACCACATAGCTTTTTGTTTGCCCCCTATAAAGGCAATCAACTTGAGCGTAACCTGTCGGCGAAGTAGCTTGATTTACTATAATCTTAACTTCAGGATTATCAGCAGTCGCTTTTACCAGAGGCTTGTTTTTACTCTTTGCTTCCATGGGAAAGGAAACTTCATAAACATGATAACCGATAATACCGTTCTGATCCGTAGATCGTACAGGAATGGATGGCAAAGCTAGTTTGGTCCCATTTACTGTAATGGTGACCGAAGGTGGTATTGGACGTTCAATTTTTTTATCTTTTGAACTAAATCCGAGGCCTATAAAATCGAAAAGCGGCTTTCCTTCCTCACCCTCAGCAACCAAAAATAACGCGTGTTTACCGTCCAATTGATCTACAAATTTGGAGACGTCGACCGTGAATTGCTTGACTTCAGCAGCAGAATTCGCCGGAACAGAAATTTGGGCAATTCGTTTACCTTTCCAGGTTTCGTTATCCCAAGGGCCATCTAACCATACGTTGACCTTAAATGCAGCTTTTGTTTTTGGTGTAATAAACACATTGAAAGCAGTTTGATTTCCAATTTTGGTTCCCTCAAAAGCTTTCAATCCAAACTTATCCTGATCTAAACCTCCAAATCCGAAATATTTAAAACCTGCAATATTTCCGTTTTTCATATTTGTCACCGGCATATGATTATCCCATACATCCCATGAATCCTGTTGCAAACTGATATCAGAAAGGTAGCAAGCATATCCCGCCGAATAATACTGATAGGGATTTAATCCATAAAAATGAAATCCTTCCGATGTCACCTCTGCACCTTTATACTCTTTGCCCTGTTTATCTTTAATAGTCAAATTTTCTTGAAAAGGGTCGAACGCTCTTAAGGACACCATTCCGCCATCTTTGACACTTTTCTCATCCCAAGAGACTTTGATAGGTTCAACCACCGCCTGACGTGCAAAGCCAAATCCGCGTGGTGGTCTATGGTAAAATACATACCATTGTCCATTGATCAGTTCGATACTACCATGTGTGTTATGACCTGCATTACTCGTTTCAATAGCAGATCCATCCTTGTTTAACACTGGAGCACGTGAATCGACTAAAACGCCACCACTCTTCCATGGTCCTAATGGTGAGTCTGCTACCGCATAACGCAAAGTTGAATTTGAACTTCCTACACCATATTCCGGGCCGGAGTAACCACTATATACCGAAACATACTTGTTTCCCACTTTACGAATGGATGATGCTTCAAAAAAATTAAAGGTTCCCAAATCCTCACCTTCGAAAATATTAGGATAGGATGTTCCTTTTGGATCGCGTAATTCGCCATATCGCGCACTTGCTGGCAATAAATAATTAATCACCTTCGTGCCAGGCCTCAACGAATACATTGTTTTCTGATCCAATTGTGCAGCCATCGATCGTTGGAATCCCCAAAAACCATATGCTCGGAATCCAATCTCAAAATCAGGATCTTGAGGGTCCGTAACGTATTCGATATAAATGGCAGGATCAAATCCTAAGATACTTCCAGGCAGAGTACGCTTGCCGTCTTCAGTCAGATTGATAGGTTTAAAGGGGCCATTAGGCCTATCGCCTTTAACAACCATTGCTTCACGGCCCTCACCCCTGCTATGGGGAAACAAGTAATAATCCTTTTTTCCATCTTTTCGCTTAACCTCTACAAGATCTGGCGCGTACATCACATCCCATTTACCATCGATCGCGTATGTAAAAATAGCTCCCTCGTCCCGCCAGCTGCTCAAATTCTCAATAGGAGCTGACCACATTCTAATGTCAGGCCCACAATAACTGCTAAAACGTAAGTCATGGGAACCAATGATGTAAGCACGATATTTCCCAGGCTGGTCAGGATCTTCGAAAACACGGGGTTCGCCATCCGGGAGATGCTCCCATAGCGGTAGATAAGGATTTCCTATAGACTGGTGCACAAACCCCTTACTAGGATCGTTGAGGTGGTTTTGCTGCTGCCCAAGTGCTGTTGCTGCTGATAAAATTCCTGTAACGGATAATAAAAATACCATTGTCCGTTTTTTTAAGACAATATTTAGTCCCTTCATAAATTGAGTAAATTAATTTTTCTTAAATTGCTGAGTTATCTTATATGCTGTTGCATTTTTTCTATTGGCTCAAATTACTTTGCGTCAAGTTACTATCTTACCTCCCAAATTTCCAGCAATCGAAAAACAGGATATTTGATGGTGCCTTACCTTTAAAAACAAAATATAGATCGTGTAGTCCCGATACTTTATCCGACAGTGCAGTCTCAACTGTAGTCCATCTGTCATCTCCCCCCGTCATGGGCACCTGTATCGTAGCTAACAACGCTCCATCAAGCGCTCCCGAGCGTACTTCCATACGGATACCTCCATTATGAGTAGTTCCTACCCGTGCAAAAAAATTACGCGCTCCCTCCGCGCCAAAGTCAACATTCTTCACACAGGTGAAAGCTCCATCTTTTTTTGCCTTTATAAAAACACCCACCTTTTTATTTTGGTAGGATTTAACGTGTTCGGACCAAGCGATCGTTTCAGCCTGATGAAGTTCATAGGGATTCACTTTGCCGGTCGCATGAGTAATTCCAGTCGTCATTTTCATTGGATCGATACTGCCGTCTGGATTAAAATTCAGTTCTTGAACAGCGACAGATCGCGTAAAGCCCCCCCCTCCAGGTAAGGCCCCATTATGGTAAAAGAAATAGGTTTTTCCTTTAAAATCGACAATGCCAGGATGATTTGTGAATGCTTTTCCTTCCGCAGGCATGATTATACCCCCGTACTTCCAAGGTCCCTCGGCTTTATCGCTTGTGGAATAACCAATAAATTCTGGCAAAGGACCTCCCGGCCAAAAAAGATAATACAAACTATTTCTTTTATATAACCAAGGCCCTTCCTCATAGGTCGTAGGTCGCTTCGGATCTCCCTCCCTCTTTCCGAACGATGCTGCAGTCATCGGAACCTCAACAATATCACCTTTATAGGAGATCATATCTTCATTTAGCTTAACATATTTCAGCTGGGGGTTACCCCAATACATATGAGCTTGGCCGTCATCATCAATAAACACAGTAGGATCGATATCTCCCCATTCAGTTTGCAATAATGGTTTTCCCAAAGGATCATAAAATGGTCCCAATGGGCTATCTCCGACAGCGACGCCGATCGCACCTCGATTGTTCACTTTGGAAATAACAGGTACATAAAGATAAAATTTACCATTTTTTTCAACACATTGAGCCGCCCAAGCATCACCTTTTGCCCATTCAAAATCTGTATAAGAAAGAATCGCACCGTGATCGGTCCAATTCACCATATCATCGGTTGAATACACACGCCAATTGTTCATGTTAAACCAGGTGGATTCTTCTTCATCCTGTGTAGTATACAGATAGAGTCGGTTGTTATACACCAAAGGGGCTGGATCCGCAGTATAAGCAGTCTGCACAATGGGGTTTTGTGCCCTTAATTTACCCACCATAACGAAGAATAGGAGCAAAAATCCGAATTGGGATTGTATAAAAAAACGTTTCATCATATCATCTTAATTTGTCAAATGGAAATAATCAAAATCTACATAACCACCAGCGGCTTTAGCTGCATAGTTGAATAGTCCGAACCGATAGCCCATAAAATGAGGAATGGTATAACTCATTTTTAACTCATTACCTATCCTGTTCCAATTGCGCCCATCGGTACTATAAAAAAATTGAGCGAGATCTCTTTTGTTTGTAAAGTCACAGCTTGCTTTAAGATAGATGCGCTGCTGTTTAAGGCCAACCTTGGCCACCTCTTGCGGTACACCTGTCGTAGCATTGATCATCACCAATGATTTTGTATTTCCTTCCATACGGACACCAACTAACCCATAATTTTTTTGCAAAAGCGATAGGCCTGCAAAATCACCATCTTTCATGTTAGCAACCTCTATAGCAATAGCGGCACTGCAAGTCGGCCCGATGGTACGCTGGGTAAGGGTGTTTTTGGCCGAGAGAAAATCATCGGTAAGATCGCAAGTATGCATTCTCAAAAAGCCTACTCGCGCTGTTACAGACCATAGATTATTGTTTGGATTATGGTTCCACTGCCACACCGGAGGAAGAGCCTCATCTCCAGTTTTCCGGTCAAAATCATCGGAGTTAACGATTCCGGGAATTAAACTTTTATTTGCAGGAAGATTTAAGGTAGCCGGCACTTTTCCGCCGATACCGAGCGCGGGCCATCCATCTTCCCATGTGACAGGAACCAAAAATGGAATACGTCCTACAGCGCCATAATCCTGAAACAAATATGCATACCATTTGCCGTCGGGCATATCAATCAGCCCCCCTTGGGCCACACCTTGATCCTGCAAAACCACTTTCCCTTCATAAGGACCTTCCAGTTGACTTGCCCGATGGACAATCACCGTGCGCATTCCTCCAGCGGGCCATGAAATATTAAAAAGGTAATAAAAGCCATTGATCTTAAACATTTGGGACCCTTCAGCAGGCAGCCCCACTTTACCTCCTTTTGGCTTAGCAGGTAAAGAAGCGTCATCTATTAACACGCGTTCTGTCCCAGCTTTAATGCCTGAAAAGTCGGGCGACAATTCGGCAATATGGATCCGTCCGCTACCCCAGATCATATAATTTTTTCCTTGATCAAAGAATAAACTATGATCATGCATCATTGGACTAAACTCGGTAGAAACCCAATTTCCTTCCTCAATATCTGCCGTGCGATAGACATGTGTTTTACCTGTATTGGAAGAAAATGTACTTACATAGTATTGTCCATCATGAAAGCGTAAACTGCTTGCCCAGGAACCGTGCCCATACGCATTCTTCTGATTCGACAAATTGAGCTCATCTTGATCTGCAAGGCGATCATATACATAATTAACCAAAGTCCAATTGACGAGATCTTTGGATTTCATTATCGGAACCCCGGGGCTCATGTGCATGGTGGTACTGCTCATGTAATAGGTATCACCAACGCGTATCATGGACATATCGGGTACATCGGCAAAGATGATTGGATTACGGGCTTGCTGCGCTAATGAATCCAAAAACAGGATCATAAAGCAGCAGACAAAAGCACTAATTTTCTTTCTTAACATAATAAATGATTAAATGTTCACGTTAATTCAATAAGCCGTTAAAGTGTAGTATTTCCCGGGTACGGTCAGCACGTCGTATTCGTAATAGTGTGGTAATTTAATTCCTTTCAGATGTGATTCAGCTGACTGAATAGGTTTTGGTGTTCGTATTGAAGTGAGAAGAGCATTGTTCAGATAATCTTTTGCGAGTTGAATTCCAGACCCTTCCAATGCCGAAGCTGTACGAAGCCGCAACATGCCACCTAAAGCAGAAAATACCCTGACTTCCTTTATCTTTCCTTTTTTCCACTGCATTTCAATTTCAAATCCTCCACGTGCCTTTATGCCTTTTACCCACCCGTCGCTCCATCGATCGGGAATCGCTGGCAGGAGATGCACAGCACCATCGTGACTTTGGACCAGCATTTCTGCCACACCTGCTGTTAGCCCAAAATTACCATCTATCTGAAATGGAGGATGTGCTGTAAAAAGATTAGGATAGGTACGTCCCTCTAGATGCTTTTCATCAGAAAGCGTTAGCATATTTTTTATAATTTCGTACGCATGGTTTCCATCCAAAAGGCGGGCCCATAAGTTTATTTTCCAGCCGATCGACCATCCTGTTGCGAAATCCCCGCGATAAATCAATGAATTACGGGCTGCTTCAAACAATTCAGGTGTGCCAAAAGGTGAAATTTGGCTCCCTGGAAATAATCCATATAGGTGTGAAATATGCCGATGTTGATTTTGCGGATCATCCACATCTTCCATCCATTCTTGTAGCTGGTTATATCGACCGATATGCATCGGTGGAATACGGCGAGCCGTACTTAGCAAAGTATCCCTGTAGCTAGAATCGATACCCAGCACGTCTGCAGCCAAAGCAGTACGCGTGAGCATGTCATAACACAGCTGGTTATCCATCGTCACTCCGGCAGCGAGTGGACCTTGTTCGGGCGAAATTGAAGGACTCAAAACAAGCCATTGCTGATCTGGATATCCACGATGTACTATAAGTGTAGACAAAAGAAAATCACAAGCGCCCTTCATAGTGGGATAATATTGCTTTAAAAAAAAACGATCTCCCGTAAAAAGGTAATGCTCCCATACATGTTGCGACAACCACAGCCCCCCACTGGGCCACATTCCAGCTGCCGCAAAATCAATAGGACTCGTCACACGCCAAATATCTGTATTATGATGAGCTACCCAACCAGATGCATTATACAACGTTTTTGCCGTTTCTTTTCCACTTTCGCTGAGTTCTTTAATCATGGAAAATAATGGCTGAAGCGTTCCTGAAAGGTTAGTTACATTCGCAGGCCAATAGTTCATCTGCGTATTGATATTGATCGTGTATTTACTGTCCCAAGCGGGCTGCATGGAGCGGTTCCAGATGCCTTGTAAGTTAGCAGGTTGACCACCTGGCTGCGAAGAACAGATAAGTAAATATCGGCCGAATTGAGCCAATAGGGTAACTAGCGCTGGATCCTGCGTATGGGCAAAATTAGCAATTCGTGTTGAAATAGGCTGTTGCTGTTCGTCGTTGACGCTGCCCAAATGCAGTTGAAAAAGGTTAAACTGCTTATTGTAAGCGGTTTTATGCTGCTGAAAAGCAAGCTCATAATCCTTACGCATTGCTTTTTGCAACCTTTCCGTGGCCTCCTTGGAGGGATCCGATCCCAACTGTTTATAATTTTTGAAATTACTCGCCATTGAAATATAAAGACGGATGGAAGTCGCATCCTTTATAGTAATCGATTCGTCATCCACAACTAGCTCTCCATCCCTAAGGTTTACTCCGGTATGGATCTGATAAACAACCTCCCCTTTAACCCCCTCATGATCAGTACCTCGCCCTTCTAAAATAAGTCGATCACCGCTCTTAAAAATAGTATGCTTCGACTCATTCTCATACGCCAAGGTGCAGTTGAGCTTCCCTTTCTTGCTCGATCGGATCTGCATTACGATCACATCATCAGCAAAGGAAGTGAAAACCTCCCTCGTATATTTTACTCCATCTACTGTATAATGAGAACGCGCTACAGCGTGCTCGATATCCAATTCACGATAATAGTCCTGATAGTTATCATGACCCGGAAATCGCAGCAGAATATTACCGGCAGTTTGATAAGGCATGCCATGGGTCTTTGTAAAGAAAGTTTGATTTGCAAGCTTTTCAGCTTCAGCTGACTTCCCGTCAAATATATAATCCTGAATAGTTTTTAATGCCCCACCGCCTTTGGGGTTATCGTTCCGATAAGGACTACCAGCCCAGATAGTTTCCTCATTGAGCTGCATGCGTTCACACGATGGGATTCCATAAAACATCGTACCCAACCGACCATTTCCTAGCGGTAAGGCCTGCTCCCATATCCGCTCATCCGCCGGCCGATCATACCATAGGGTTAAAGCCGACCGCTTTTGCGCAAACAAAAGTGTAGTATGCAATGTTATGATTCCAATGAATGTGATAATATGCTTCCAAATAAGGTTTTTAATCATTTCTCTCCATCCTATTTTTACCGTTTCCGACCTAAACAACCGATTTATCCACGTTAAACCCAGCCCGGCAAAATATGTACTAGTTTATTGCTAATTAAAAAGTGTTTATTTTTTATCCTTAAATACCAATTGCGAAACATTATAAAGGTCATTTTTCCACACATTGAAATCATGTCCTCCAGGCTCCAGATAATAAATATGAGGCACCCCATGTTGCGAAAGGTAATCATGCGTACGTTTACTAATATGAAGCAAACCATCCTGGTCGCCACAGGATATCCAAAGTAGTTTTAGCTTGTCCTTCGCATCTTGCGGATTAGGGAGCAACTCTTGCGGCATCTTCGTATTGGGCGCAGAAGAAAAACCCCCTACCCAGGCGAACGTGTCGAGATGAGCCAGTCCAAAATTCAGCGCCTGACCGCCCCCCATCGATAACCCAAAAATCGCACGGTGTTCGCGATCTTTGATAACGGGAAACTGATTTTCAACGTAGGGAATAAGGTCATTGAGAAGATCTTGTTCAAAAGTCGAAAACGCTGCAACCCGATCAGGTGCCATCACATTACCACCAGCACGGTCATCCTGCATAGCGCGACCATTCGGCATAATCACCAGCATCGGTTCCATCTTTCCCTCGGCATATAGGTTATCAAAAATAACCTGCGGGTTTCCATGTCTGAACCATTCCCTTTCATCCCCACCTATTCCATGCAGCAAGTACAATACAGGATATTTTTTAGTAGCATGATATCCAGGCGGCGTATAAATTAAAGCTTTTCTCTTTACCCCAACAGTTTTTGAAGGATAAATTAGGGAATCTATTTTTCCAGTTGAGGCCAATGGTCGCTCAAGATCAAATCCTTGTGGAGCAGCCTGCTGCGCTTTAGTGATTAAGCTGATGGAGAAAACGCACCATAATGTGCAGATTATCTTTTTCATAATATAATTGGTTTAAACCTCTTTCCTTTTAAGTACCCGTAACGCCGCTGCTACTATCGCGTCTGCATTCAGGCCATATTTGTCCATCAATGCACTCGGTGGCCCCGATTCACCGAAGCTATCGTTCACAGCGACATATTCCTGCGGCCTTGGCATTTTCTTCGTCAGCAATTGTGCGACACTATCGCCAAGTCCACCGATACGGTTATGTTCTTCAGCGGTAACGACACAGCCGGTTTTAGCAATAGAATTTAGTATGGCATGTTCATCCAAAGGTTTGATGGTATGGATATTAATAATCTCGGCATCAATACCCAAAGCTTCCAACTCTTCGCCCGCACGGATGGCTTCCCACACCAGATGCCCTGTCGCCAATATAGTCACTGCGGTGCCTGGATTCAGCATCACGGCTTCACCAATCACAAATTCCTGATCTTCGGGCGTAAAAACCGGCACCACGGGACGACCAAATCGCAGGTAAACTGGCCCCTTATGTTTAGCTGCAGCTAATGTCGCGGCCTTCGTCTGGTTGTAATCGCAAGGATTGATAACAGTCATTCCAGGAAGCATTTTCATCAATCCGATATCTTCCAATATCTGATGGGTAGCTCCATCTTCACCCAACGTCAGACCAGCATGCGAAGCTGCTATTTTTACATTTTTATCCGAATAAGCAATTGATTGCCGAATTTGGTCGTATACTCGGCCTGTTGAAAAATTAGCAAACGTTCCTGTGAAAGGTATTTTTCCACCGATGGTAATTCCAGCCGCAATTCCCATCATATTTGCCTCTGCAATCCCTATCTGAAAAAAGCGTTCAGGAAAGGCTTTGATAAAATCGTTCATTTTTAGCGAACCGATCAGGTCGGCACATAGTGCGACCACATTTTCGTCCTGCTTTCCTGCTTCAAGCAAACCGGCTCCAAATCCCGAACGCGTGTCTTTTGACTCTGTATATGTATATTTTTTCATGTTAATCTATTTCAAAATCTTTGCGTATTAGGCGATATAATCCCCCAATGTTTCTGCATTCTGATTTAAGGCCAAATTTAGTTGCTCATCGCTGGGAGCAATGCCATGCCATTTATGTGAACCCATCATAAAGTCGACGCCATTCCCCATTTCCGTATGTAGCAACACCATTACTGGCATGCCTACGCCAGTTGAAGCTTGAGCTTTTCGAAGTCCCGAAATCACCGATTCAATATCATTTCCTCGCATAATTTCAATAACGTTCCAACCAAATGCCATCCATTTTCGCGGTAGATCGCCCAGCGAGAGCACATCATTGGTAGCGCCATCAATCTGAGCGCCATTGTAATCTACAATGGCAATCAAATTGTCCATTTTGTTGTGGGCGGCATACATAGCCGCTTCCCATACTTGGCCTTCCTGTAATTCGCCATCCCCCATCAATACATACACTAGATGATTGTCATGGTTTAGCTTTTTAGCCTGTGCAGCACCAATAGCGACAGAAAGCCCCTGTCCTAAAGACCCTGAAGCAACACGAATACCAGGAAGTCCTTCATGCGTCGTGGGATGTCCCTGAAGGCGTGAATTGAGTTTTCTGAAGGTGGAAAGTTCATCGACCGGAAAATAATCTGCCCGTGCAAGAACACTGTAAAACACCGGAGATACATGTCCATTGGAAAGGAAAAATAGATCCTCTCCTATGCCGTCCAAGTCAAAATGGTCGTTTCGCTGCATCAACTCAAAGTATAAGCACACCAACAATTCGGTACAACCCAACGATCCTCCAGGATGTCCTGACTGGCATCCATGCACCATCCGGATTATATCTCTCCGTGCTTGCTTGACAATAGCTTCTAAATTATGTATACTATGTTTTGTCATGACCATCTCAATTGTTACTTTGCGCAGCAACGCGTTTATGATCAGCTAAAAATTGCGCTAGTCCACTATCCGTTAACGGGTGTTTTAATAATGCAAAGATCGCCTGCAAGGGCCCTGTCATTACATCTGCGCCTATTTTGGCACAGCCTAGGATATGTGCACTGTGGCGTACCGAAGCTGCAAGAATCTGGGTTTGGAAAGCGTAATTGTCAAATATCGTCCTTATCTCGCGGATCAGTGCCAGCCCATCGACAGATATATCATCCAGCCTGCCCACAAAAGGCGATACATAGCTTGCTCCGGCTTTAGCGGCTAAGAGCGCCTGACCAGCTGAAAATACCAAGGTACAGTTAGTCTTAATTCCCTTGGCACTAAAATATTTGATCGCTTTAATACCATCTTCGGTCATCGGAACCTTAACCACAATCTTATTGTCTAGCGCCGCCAGGAGCATACCCTCTTCAATCATCGAACTGTAATCAGTTGAGATCACTTCAGCACTTACATCACCGTCTACAATATCACAGATTGCTTTGTAATGTGCGTGAACATGAACCGTTCCTGCAATTCCCTCTTTTGCCATCAGCGAAGGATTGGTCGTTACACCATCTAGGACACCTAAATTCTGAGCCAAGCGAATCTCGCTGAGACTTGCTGTATCGATAAAAAATTTCATTTTTTTTAGTTGATTAGTTTTTGTATTCGCTAACTCTCTAGCGATTGGTTATAAAACAAAACTATAGTTTTCAGCTAGATAGGATTGCAACAAATAAAAAAAAGAAGGGTAAAAATGTTTAAAACAGCATACCCTTCTAAAAAAATGACCTAATACGACCTTTTAAACAACTATTATATACCGCTCACACAGACTCGCTTTTCTGCGATTGAATATATTCACTCGGTGTCATCTGATACTTCGCTTTGAAGACTTTTGTAAAATAATTTGGATTGGCAAATCCCGTTTCATAGGCAATTTCAGAAATAGACTTATCACTTTTTTCTAATAGGCTCGCAGCCTTTTCTAATTTTACTGAACGGATAAAATCTACAGGTGACATACCCGTAAGTTCCAATAATTTGTTATACAGGGAGGCTCTGCTCATCAACGTATGGGCACTTAGTGCTTCCACAGATAATTGTGGATTGTCAACATTATCGTGGACATACTTGAGTACTTTTTGTAAAAATTTATCCTTTTCAGATTCTATGGTGACTTCGGGAGCCAAAATAGATACCTGTTTACTATAGACTTCCTTGAACGCCTGATTTAGCTGCAACAAGCTGTTAACCTTAGCGACGAGTACATCCATATCAAACGGCTTAGTCAGGTAACCGACTGCTCCCGACTCAAGGCCACAGACAAGTCCATTATCGACATGTGAGGCAGTCAGTAAAACGACCGGGATATGTTTTGTCCGTTTATCCTGGGCAAGCTTCTGAGAAAATTCCATACCATTCATATAAGGCATCTGAACATCGCTCACCACGAGATCGGGATGATGAAAAAGCGCCTTTTGCCAGCCGTCCTTCCCGTTCGTAGCTTCAATGATCTGATAATGCTCTTTTAAGGACTCGTAGAGATAATACCTAAAATCTTCATCGTCTTCAATAATCAGTACGAGTGGGCTCTGCCTAAGTTCAGCTGGCTGTACCGCCGTTATCGCTTCACAATCGGGCACCTCTTCATATTGCGGTTCAGCCTGATCCAACCACAGATCAAATTTAAAGACACTGCCGCTGCCCGGTTGGCTGTCTACAGAAATCTCCCCAAGGTACATCTGAACAAATGACTGGGCAATCGATAGCCCAATTCCAGAACCTTGACTTGCCACTTTACCCTCATTATCGTATTGGAAAAAGCTTTCAAATATGGACTTTTGAAGCTCCTCCGGAACACCGATACCTGTGTCACGAACTTCAAGATTGACATGAAGCTTTTTGTCGACCATATTTGCCATTGTTATACTTACGGCGATATCCCCACCCTTTTTTGTAAATTTAAAGGCATTATAGATTAAATTAAATAAAATACGTTCAATCTTATTGCGGTCAAAACGGCAATACAATTTTTCCTGACAGGGAACAAAGGAATAATCTATACCTTTTTGTAAAGCCATGTCCTGAAAGGAGCGGTATACTTCCTGTACAAACGACACCAATTCACCATCCTCGTCCTGCAATTTTAGCTCATGGTATTCCATTTTACGAAAATCGAGTAACTGATTGACCAAATTCAATAGCCGGCGGGCGTTGCGGCTGATCAAATTAAGCTGATCGCCCAGTTTGTTATCTTTACTTTTGGTTAATAACGCATCGATGGGTCCCATGATTAAAGAGATTGGCGTGCGAAATTCATGACTCAAATTGGTTAAAAACCTGATCTTCATCGCGTCCAACTGATGTTTGGTCTCAGCATCTCTTTTTTGCTGTTCAATAAGCTGCCTCGCCTGAATACGTTCCTGTTCCAGCGCAAATTTTTGCTTTAACTTTTGAATTCCTCGATGCCTGATAGACAAAAGTACCCCAGCAAAGGCAAACACATACAATAAATAAGCATAAATTGTACGCCAAAAAGGTGGTGCAACGTGAATAGCTATCGATTTAATTTCCCTGTTCCAAATGCCATCATTGTTACTTGCACGTACCTCAAAGACATAATCTCCAGGATCTAAATTCGTGTAATAGGCGCTGTTTTCCTTTCCGTTTCGAATCCAGTTTTTGTCAAAACCGACAAGGCGGTACTCATATTGGTTATCTTCGGGCACGGTGAGGTTCAGTGCAGCAAAAGAAATGGAAAAATTCTGCTTATACTTCAGGTTGATACGATCCGCAGTCAAGAGCGACTGTTGTATTGGACCTTTGTCTGAAGGTTGAATAATCACATTGTCAATTTTTAGATCCGTTAGCGCGACCCTGGCAGGATTACTATTCGTTTTTAAATGAGCAGGATAAAAATGATTAAAGCCCTTCTGACCGCCAAAGTAAATTTCACCATCATCTGTTTTCAACGATGCTCCAAGCATAAAAGCCCCTTCTTGTAATCCTACGGCATTTGAATAGTTTTTAAACTTATTATTTGCCGGAGAGTAACAACTCAATCCTTTATTTGTCGAAAACCAAATGCGCCCCATATCGTCTTCAATAATACTTTGGATCGCACCATTCACTAAACCATCTTTCTCGGAAAGAGTCTCAAACAATGTCTTGCCTTTTCGTAGCAACCCCACCCCATTTCCATTTGTTCCAACCCACAAATTCCCTTTTTTATCGGTGTGTACAGCTAATATATAATTGCTTGGAAGCTTACTTTTTGCTTTATCATAAGTGATCGTATGTTGTTTAATGGGGTCGTACATCACTAGACCCGAGCCATACGTACCTATCCACATCTTATGTTCTTGATCTTCTGACAGCGCACGTATAAAATTCCCTGGCAACTCCATCCCATCATCTGACGGCTCCTCTCGCTTGTATTTTTTGACAATGCCGCTTCCCTTTTGAATGATGTTTACCCCACCTCCGTTTGTGCCCACCCAGGTGTTTCCCTGGAAGTCAACTTTTAAACAAAAGATATCGTTATTATTTAATTTATCTGCCCTATTGCCAACGGTATACCGTCTGACATTTCCAGAAGGGAAATCATAACAAATCACCCCTTGCTGATAAGTGCCGATCCAAAGTTGATCAAGCTTTCTTTCCAAGGCTAGCACCGTAAGATCTTTAGGCAGGCTAGCAGAAAGTGCAAAAGGTGACAATCGATCAGCTGTTCGATCATATTTCCAAATGCCCCCACCATCAACTCCCAAAAAAATCTTATTTTGATAGGCAGCAAATGAGGTTACGATGGCCGGATCACCATTCCTTCCTTCCAAAAAGTCAAGGCTTTTTAAACTAAACTGGCTTAAATTGGTATCAAACTTATTTAAACCGCCCTGAAAAGTACCAATCCAATAGATCCCGCTGCTATCCATACAAATCGACCGTATCGATTTATGAGAAAGGCTATGGACATTGCTTGGGTCCGGCTTGAAGGTACGAACGCTAAAATTATTGGTATTCAATACATCGAGACCATTATCCGTTCCGATCCATAATTCCTGTTTTTGATTATAGCACAAGTTATAAACCCGGGGGCTGCTCAACGCTCCTTTTCCGACCTCCGATTTAAATTTCTTGAATTCGGTATCTCCAGGCGTCAAATATTTAAGTCCTAGCATAGATCCCATCCAAATCCTGCCGTTATCGTCTTCCACAATGGAAGTAATATCAATACCATTTCCGTAACCATCCTGTTCCGAAAGAACCTCAAAACGCTTTATGGTCTTTAAGTTTGCTGATATACGGAATATTGCGTTCTCCGACGATACCCACATATTGTTATGTCTATCCCGGAATACGCAGCCCGTTACTTTACCGGCAAACGTTTCCAAAATGTATTTATAGGTGGGATCCATCTTCTTTTGTAGATCATTTACATCCAAAACATATAAAGCACCATAAGACGCAATCCAAATATTTCCGTTCGCGTCCTGGTCAATCGAATTGATTGCAGTACTCAGCCATTGACCATCAGGCGTAAGATTATAGGAGCGAATTCGGTCGGCTTCCCGATCATAATAACTCAATCCACCACCATTTGTACCAATCCATATCCTGCCCTTTCTGTCTTCCTTTAACGCCGAAATATGGTTAGCCATTAAACTATTCTCTTTATTGGCGTCATACCGGTAGACAGTGTAATGACGGCCGTCGAAGCGATTAAGTCCATCCTCTGTTCCCAACCAAAGAAAACCATAACTGTCGCGATAAATACTATAGATTGTATTGGAAGAAAGGCCATCCTTCGAATAATAGCGTTGAAAGGTTACGGGTTGGTTTTGCCCATAAGAAAAAAACGTCAACAACAGCCAAGTAAATAACAGTAATGTCCGTATCATATATTTAGGTGTGTAATCTGCAGCACAGAAAATCGATGCTCAACTGTCAACTAAATTATCAAATTAATACCTACTAAACTAGTCAAAACGATTATTTATACTGTATAGATGGCAATTTTTAACATTATTTCCCTTCATTTAAACATTCTTGCTATCCAAAAAATTTAACATTGGCTAGCTTTGATTTACAATTATAAACTGATTTGAAAGGCATCTCCTAGTATTGGGAAATTGCATCTCAACCATGCAATCGGTTGCGAAACAGTTATAATAGAGCATTTAACCAATTATAGTATACAATTTATGACAGTACCAGATGATCCTTGACTGTCCCCTCATTTCTATCAATATGAGTTAAGGGGATAGGGATACAAAAGTATCACGCCAATTAAAGAAAATTTAACCAATAATTCTTCAACCTATTTATCAATCCAAAAATGCGATGATGATTACATATAAAATCACACGAGTAAGGCGTTGGAAAAAGCTATGGGGTATAGCTAAGCCATTCACTTTACTGCTTTTCCTACTTTACGTGGGGCAAGCAACACTCTTTGCACAGGCCAAAAGACAGATAAAGGGCATTGTCGTCGATAGTAACCATAAAAAAGTGATCGGTGCATCCGTTCGGGTAAAAGGCACATCGCTGGCCACGGCTACTGATGATAATGGAGCTTTTACAATCCAGGTCCCGGCAGATAATACTTTGTTGACTGTTTCTAAGCTGGGATATGGCAAAATAGAAATCGATATCCACAATAAAAACACTATTGAAGTACAGTTGACCGATCAGTCAATCGAAATAGAAGAAACCATTGTTGTCGGCTATGGACGTCAAAAAAAAGAAACTGTCGTTGGCGCCATTGCGCAAACTTCGGGTAAAATCCTCGAGCGCGCAGGTGGTGTTTCCAGTGTAGGCGCCGCATTGACTGGTAACGTCCCCGGAGTGATTACTACTGCAAGTACAGGTATGCCCGGTGAAGAGGATCCCCGTATCGTGATCCGCGGCCGTAGCACGTGGAATAATACCGACCCTTTAGTGATGGTCGATGGTGTGGAAAGGCCGTTATCCGCCGTAGATATCAGTTCTATTGAAACAATCTCTGTACTAAAAGATGCCTCGGCAACTGCTGTCTATGGTGTTAGAGGGGCAAATGGCGTTATTTTAATTACCACTAAGCGGGGTAAAGAAGGACAAATGCTGATACGCGGTACCGTCAACAACATTGTAAAAACGGTTTCCCAACTTCCGGGAAAAATGGATTCGTACGATGCTTTGATGCTACGCAACAAGGTTATCGAATATGAGTTAGGGATTTCTCCTTCCAGTTGGGCCAACTATCTTCCACAAGACGTCATCAATAAATACCGTTTTCCCGCTGACCTGACGGAACGCGAACGTTATGTGAATACCGACTGGGCAAAGGAATTATTTAAAAGCCACGCTTTTTCACAGAATAGCAGCGTCAATATTGCTGGTGGTACACCCTTTGTCAAATATTTTGCGAATGCGGACTTTCTTTACGAAGGCGATATGTTCCGCCAGTTCGAAAATGCTCGTGGTTATAAAGCAGGCTACGGTTTTAACCGTCTAAATGTACGGTCCAATTTAGACTTCCAGCTTACTCCCACAACCAAATTTTCAACCAACCTAGCAGGGTCTCGCGGTGTCAAAAAAAGTCCATGGGGAGGCGGCAACGATTATTCCTATTGGATCGCTGCCTACACGGTAGCTCCAGATGTTATTTATCCACGCTATTCAGACGGTACCTGGGGTTACTATGCCTTAAACTCACAAGCCGGGATAAACTCTGCCCGTGTGCTGGCACTCAGCGGAACCGAATACATCACCACAAGTCGTATTACAACAGATTTTACGCTCGAACAAGATCTTAAGTTTTTAACGAAGGGGCTTAACGTTCGTGGGACAATCTCACTGGACAACACGTTTGTCGAGGGCGGCCGCGGTATCAATGATGCCAACAACAGTACACAAAGTAAATGGATCGATCCCAATACGGGATTGCCAACCTATCAGATCGCTTTCGATGGTACAAATAGATTTGACTTCGTCGAGGGCATAAACTGGACAACCGGTGCCGGACAGGTCAGAGACGGGTCTACCTATCGAAGATTATTTTATCAATTGCAATTAAATTACGCAACGACCATCGCTAAGAATCACAACATCACTGCCATGGGTTTATTCAACCGCAATCAGACCGGAATAGGGAGTATGATTCCATCCTATCGCGAAGACTGGGTATTCCGCACCACCTACAACTACAAAAATAAATATATGCTTGAGTACAATGGAGCCTATACGGGATCCGAAAAATTCGGTCCTGACAATAGATTTGCCTTTTTCAATTCCGGTGGGATAGGCTGGCTAGTTACTGAAGAAGAGTTTATGAGGCCTATCTCGTTATTGAATATGCTCAAGTTACGTGCGTCCTATGGTGACATCGGTGACGATAGTGGCGGCCGTCAATTTCTGTACCTAACCCAATGGGCATATGGGGGCACCGCTGGCATGGGGGTTGAAGGCCGCTACTCCTACTCCGACGGCAATACCAGTCCTTATATCTGGTATAAGGAAAGTGCGCTTGGCAATCCAAATATCCGCTGGGAAAAAGTTAACAAATTCAATGTCGGCCTCGACTTCGGTCTGTTCAATAGCCAGATAACCGGTAAAGTCGACTTTTTTAGAGACCGTAGGACAGATGTCCTGATTAGCGGCGCCAACCGAGCCATTCCTTCCTACTTTGGGATGGAGGCACCTACAGCCAACCTAGGTAAGGTACAGAATAAAGGGTTTGAAGTAGAACTGAAATTTAACAGACAGCTCAATACCGACTGGAGAATATGGGCTGATATCAATTTTACCCATGCCAAGGATAAAGTCATCAATGCCGATGCACCCGAGTTGCTGCCCGAATATCAGAAACCGGATAACAAACAAGTGAGTCAAACCTATTCTTATGTTAGCTCCGGATACTACAATACTTGGGACGAACTTTATTCGAGTACCGCGCACGAAAGCAATGACCTAGCGAAACTACCCGGCAATTATCATATACTGGATTATAACGGGGATGGTATTATCGATGCTAAGGATAATATTCCCTACGCCTTTCCTTCGGTTCCACAGAACACTTATAATTATACCATTGGATTTGATTGGAAGAATTTCAGTGTCATGACCCAGTGGTATGCTGTCAATAATGTCACGCGACAAGTTGTTTTCAACAGCTTCTCAGGCCAGCTTAACCTCGCTTATGACGAAGGTTCCTATTGGTCAAAGGACAATGTCAATGCAGACGTACCACTACCACGCTGGTTATCACAGTCGAGTACTTATACACCCGGTAACCGGTATATGTTTGATGGTTCCTACATTCGATTGAAAACAGCCGAAATTGCCTACAATTTTAATCGGGAATCTAGCGTAATCAAACGCCTTGGGCTTCAAAACCTTCGCGTTTTTCTAAATGGCAATAACTTAGTTTTCTGGTCCAAAATGCCAGACGACCGTGAATCCAATTATGCTGGTACGGGCTGGGCATCACAGGGTGCCTACCCTACTGTAAAGCGGTTTAATCTAGGTGCAAACATTACATTTTAATCCTACCACTATGAAAAAGTATTTCAAGGTAATCTTTATATCTACTGTGATCTGGTCTTCAACATCCCTACTGTCGTGTAAAAAATACCTGGATAAAGAAGAACAGTCCAATGTGTCCTCCAAAGAAGCATTTAAAAACTTTATTAACTTTCAGGGCTATACAGAAGAGTTATACAGCTGTGTTGTCAACTTCAGCAACAACTACTGGACCAACTCGTGGAACTGGGGTGAAGATGAAATGACCTCAACGGCTGGCAATTATCATTTCGTTCACAAAATCGACAACGGTAATTTTTGGGGCTGGCAAAGAGAATCCGACGGCTGGGGCGCCGGCTGGATGGATCAGGGTGATTTTACCACGATCAATGGGGATGTATTTGCTAACCGCGCGTTCCGCGATTTATGGAGCGCGGCCTGGTTTGGTCTGCGAAAAGTAAGCCTCGGGCTAGAAAATATCGACCAATTAACCGAAGCCACCTCCGAAGAAAAGAACCTGATCAAGGGGCAATTGTTATTTTTCCGAGGTTGGTTTCACCACCGACTGATGGAATATTTTGGCGGGATGCCGTACATCAATTATGTACTTAGTGACGAAAAGCTGCGGTTGCCAAGATTGAGCTACCATGCCTGTGCGGATCTTGCTGCGGCCGATTTTAGAGAAGCGGCCAATCTATTGCCGATCGACTGGGACAATACCACTGCTGGAAAACGTACCCTGGGTAAAAATCAATTGCGCATCAACAAAATCATGGCCCTTGCTTATCTTGGCAAAAATTATCTTTGGGCGGGAAGCCCTTTGATGAATTTTCAGTCTACCGGGAATAAAACCTATCATACTGACTATTGTAAAAAAGCAGCTCAGGCCTTTGGCGAACTACTTTCACTTGTCGAAAGCGGACAGACAAATTACGCCCTTGTTCCTATGGCCAATATTCACTTGAATTTTTACACAACAGGCCAAAATTGGGCCATGCCCGGCAGTACAGAAGCTATATTTAGAGGGCCCTACATCGACGCATGGGTATCGAATTATGGTACCAGTAAACAATACATTCCACTGGTCGTCTCCGACGGAGATCCATTGAAGTTTATCCCAACAGCCAATTATGTCGACTACTATGGTATGAAAAATGGTTTACCGATCAAAGACATTACCCAGTCTGACGCAGAATCAGGTTACAATGCCGAATACCCTTGGAAAGATCGCGACCCACGCTTTTATAAGGACATCATTTTCGATGGAACAAAAGTCGTCCAAGGAAATACACAGGACGAAAAAAATCGATACGCTAACCTTTACAGTAATGGAAGCTATCGAGATATCCAGTCTGGCAGCCAAACAGGCTACGTGTTACGTAAATTTGTCCCTATAACAGCCAACAAATATGATCAAGCCTATAATTATGGATCCAATCTTCATATTTACGTGCCCTATATGCGCTTATCTGATGTCTATCTGATGTACGCCGAATCCGCCATGATGGCTTCCAACTCAGCTACAGGCAAAGCGGACAATTACGGTAAAACAGCAGTTGATGCGATCAATATCGTTCGGGATCGGGCTGGGGTGGGTCATGTAGATGCCAAATTTCTAGGTTCGGCTAACGCATTGTTACCTGAATTACGGCGGGAACGAGCTGTGGAGCTCGCTTTCGAAGGACATCGTTTTAATGATCTTCGACGCTGGTTGCTGTTGACCGAATCACCTTACACCTTAAAAAAATCCGTTGTTTTTGATCGGTCAGGAACCTTCAACACCGTAGATCCATCCCAAAACCGCGTCGTCAACATTAAAGAAAATGTGCTTTTGGAACGGAAGTTTACAAGCAGGCATTACTGGTTGCCCCTAAAGGTCAGAGATGTCAACATGTATCCCGAGTTCTATCAGAACCCAGGCTGGTAACAAGTTTTTCATTTAATCATTCAAAAAATGAAGTACAAAAAATTAAGAATAGCACTATGTCTTGGATTAAGTTGGATAGCTACCGCTGAAGGAATGGCGAAAGAATCACCTAATCCAACCATTAGACAACATAAAAATATTTTTCCTGAGCGCTCGACATTTGTTGGTCCGGACAGTATTGGCACCGATAGTACGACACTTGTACAGGTCGCTTTCCGAAAAGTTCAGAAAAAGGACCTCATGGGTAACATACAATCCATCAATGTTCCACAATTGCTCGACAAGAGTTACACCACCTACAGTCTGGAAAATCTAGATGCCTTTATTCCGGGATACAACGGTAATATTTGGGGTATGGGAGGGTATTTGTTGTTAGTGGATGGATTTCCGCGCGATGCCAACAATGTGATGCCCACAGAGATTGAGCAGATCAGTGTATTGAAAGGCGCCAACGCTATCGCTCTTTATGGCAGCCGAGCAGCCAAAGGCGTTATTAGCATCACGACAAAACGCGGAAAATCCGGAGGTCAACAGATAAAAATTAGAACCAATAGCGGTATCAATGCGGCTATGAGTTATCCGCAATATCTTGGCTCCGCAGAATATATGACATTGTATAATGAAGCTCGACAAAATGATGGATTATCACCACTCTATAGTGCCGAAACAATCTACCAACATGCAGCCGGAAAAAATCCTTATCGTTATCCCAACGTGGATTACTATTCATCGGACTATATCAAAGATCACTATAATCGCTACGATGCTACCGCTGAAATCTCAGGAGGCAATCAACGTGCACAATATTATACCAACTTTGGATTTTGGTCTGAAGGGTCCCTCCTCAATTTTGGACAGGCGAAAAAGAATGGTGGCGCCAATAGATTCAATATGCGCGGTAACATCGATGTAAAAGTTAATGATCTGATCTCGCTGAACGTCGATGCAGCAGCCAGTTTTTATATTTCCAAAGGGGTAAATGCGGACTACTGGGGTGCAGCAGCAACCGTGCGACCACATCGCTTCTCTCCACTCATTCCTATTGATATGATCGAAGAAGGTGACGTCAACTCGATGGTGTATGTCAACAACAGCAATTTTCTCATCGATGGCAAATATCTCCTTGGGGGAAGTCAGCTGGATCAAACCAATGCCTTTGCAAACGTTTATGCCGGCGGCACAAACCGCAATCTAAATCGGCAGTTTCAATTTAATACGGGTTTAAATTTTGATCTAAAAAACATCTTGGAAGGTCTGGTTTTCAAAACCAATCTGGCTGTGGATTATCAGTCAAATTACAACCAATCCTATAACAACAATTATGCTGTTTATCAGGCATCGTGGAATAACTATGACGGAAAAGACCTTATCAGTAGCCTCACAAAATATGGTGACGACCGTATTTCAGGCATTCAAAATATCAGTGGCAGTACCTATCGGCAGACCATAGGTCTCAATGGGTCCCTAAACTTTAACCGTACCTACGGCAATGACCACCATGTATCGGCAATCCTATTGGCCAATGCGTTCCAGATCGCTGCCTCCGGCAGCTACCACAAAACCAGCAATGCCAACCTAGGGCTGCAGTTGGGCTACAATTATTCAAGCAAATATTATATTGACTTTAGCAGTGCTTACAGTCATTCCGCCAAATTACCACAAGGGAATAGAAGAGCCCTATCTCCTACTTTAGCGCTCGCCTGGCGTCTATCTAAAGAAAATTTTTTGGTCGACAGCAAAGTCGTCAATGAGTTAAGATTATCCGCCTCGGCAGGTATATTAAACACGGATCTGGATATTAGCGATTATTACCTCTATCAGGGCTATTATACCTATAACGACGCAGCATGGTATAGCTGGCGCGACGGTGACCTCGTCCATACCTTTGACAGACGAAGGGGTGACAACCCCAACATGAAATTCCCGAAACGCAAGGAATTTAATATCAACCTCGAAGGTGGGCTCTACAACAACCTGATCACCTTTAATACGTCCTACTTTGTTAATCGGATGAGCGGCGGGTTGGTGCAGGCGGCAACACAGTACCCAATGTATTTTATGACTTACTGGCCGGTTTATTCTGACCTTCCCTATGTCAATTTTAACGACGACGAACGCCGGGGTGTCGACTTTGGCATCAATCTGAACAAACAGATCAACAAAACCTTCGTATCACTGGGTTTCAACGGGATCTACTATACGACCAAGGCGGTAAAAAGGGACGAACTCTATGAATTTGCTTACCAAAACAGAGCGGGAAAACCACTGGATGCCATCTGGGGCTTACAGCATGATGGTTTTTATAACAGTCAAAGTGAAATTGACCAAGCTGCCTTTTCAACATTTGGAGAAGTCAAGCCTGGAGATATCAAGTATAGAGATCAGAATGGTGATGGTACCATCGATACCCGCGACGAAGTATATTTGGGCAAAGGCGGATGGGCCGGTGCCCCACTGACATTAGGTTGCAACCTGACAGTCAAATGGAATAATTTCACATTATTTGCCGCAGCAACCGGACAGTTCGGAGCCAAAGCGATGAAAAACAGTTCGTACTTTTGGGTAGATGCGGAAGATAAATATTCAGTGGTCGTACGTGACCGCTGGACAGAGTCGACCAAGGAGACCGCAACTTATCCGCGCCTTACGACCTTTAACAGTGACAACAACTTTCGAAGCTCAGACTTTTGGCTTTACAAGACCGATCGCATGAACCTATCCAAAGTGCAGCTGTCTTACGATTTCCCAAAGCGTCTATTCAATGCTAAGTTTATACACGAACTGGGGATTTATGCCACGGGATCCAACCTACTAACCATCGCCAAAGAAAAGAAAACGATGCAATTGAATATTGGACAACTACCACAAATGCGTTTTTTTAACATCGGACTGAAAGCACTATTTTAATCTTTACTATCTAAGACGAGAATGATGAAAAGAATACTAACCATAGCCATCCTAAGCAGCTTACTATTTTCCTCCTGTGAAGATATGTTTGAGCCGGCTCTTGAAAATAATCTTGAAATTGAAACAGCCAACAGTCGCCCCCTTTACGCACAAGGGCTACTTTTAAATGGATACAACCGGATTCCGGCTAATAGCTATAGCTTTGATGATGTCGCCACAGACAATGCTGTGAGCAACGATAAAAGCAATACTTACCTTAAAACAGCAACCGGACAATGGACAAGCATCAACAATCCTTTCGACCAATGGCGCAATAGCTATGCAGCCATACAGTATCTCAACAATTTTTTATCCCTAAGTGATAAAGTGGAATGGGCCTTGGATCCTAAGGTCAGTACGATGTTTAACGATCGCATGAAAGGTGAAGCTTATGGTCTCCGGGCACTATTTATGTTTCACCTGTTGCAATCCCATGCCGGAAAGTCGAGTACCGGTGAGATACTTGGTGTGCCTATCCTGCTGACTCCCGAAGATGTCAATTCGGATTTTAACCACAGTCGTGCACCGTTCGAAGCCTGCATGCTGCAACTTTACGATGACATCAAAAAAGCGGAAGACCTGTTGCCTATGGATTATGGAGACATCGGTGCAGACAGTCAAGTTCCGGTAAAATACGCAGGCACAATCAATAAAGACGACTACAACCGTGTATTTGGAGCCTATTTCAAACTCCGCATGACCAAGCGCATCGCGCAGGCAATTCGTGCCCGAGCAGCGTTAATGGCGGCAAGTCCGGCATACAGCGAGGGCAGCAAAACAACCTGGGAGCAAGCCGCCACCTATGCGGGGCAGGTCATCCAGGCCAAAGGCGGACCAAGTGGTATCGATCCGAAAGGATTCACTTGGTACAATAAAGATGTGGTCGATGGCTTAACCTCCGGATCCAATCCGGCCGAAATACTTTGGCGCACCGACAAAGGAAATAGCAACAGCATGGAACAGGACCATTTTCCGCCAACATTGTTTGGCAGAGGACGTCTCAATCCAACACAAAATCTGGTCGATGCCTTTCCCATGGAAAATGGCTATCCCATTGACGATGCCAATTCGGCTTACAATAAAACCAATCCGTACGACAAGCGGGATCCCCGATTGAAGACTTACATTATTGTCAATGGTGCCACGGCAGGCGTAAGCAACACGGCTATCAATACCACTGCCAATAGTCCAACAAACGATGGGTTAAATAAGGTCGAGACATCTACTCGGACGGGCTATTACCTGAAAAAGCTGCTGCGCCAAGATGTAAACCTCAACCCTTCATCTTCAACACAGCAAATGCATTTCAACGCTCGTATACGCATGACAGAAATGTATCTAGCCTATGCAGAAGCAGCTAATGAAGCTTGGGGACCTACCGGCATGGGTACTTTTACCTTCTCGGCCTATGATATCATCAAAGCTATCCGCAGGCGTGCAGGTGTAGGCACCAATAATGGCGATCCATATCTGGAGCAAGTAAAAAACAATAAAGATCAAATGCGGCAGCTGATCCGCAATGAGCGGAGACTAGAACTTTGTTTTGAAGGGTTTCGGTTTTGGGACCTGCGTCGCTGGAAGTTGAATATCAACGTTGCTGCAAAAGGAATCAGTATAAGCAACAACAGCTATACCGAGATTCCGGTAGAGAATAGGCTTTATGAAAACTTTATGTACTACGGTCCGATCCCGTACAGTGAAGTACTTAAATACAGTAATCTTATACAAAATATAGGTTGGAATTAAACTTAACAAGCACACGATGAAAAAGATCAATATCCTCTACGCAATGGCCTTAGTTAGCTTGGCGTCTTGCAAAAATAATGATTGGGAGTTCCCGGACTTTGAATTTCAATCGGTGTACTTCGCCTATCAGACACCCGTCAGAACAGTAACGCTGGGCGAAGACATCTTTGACACCACCCTCGACAATCAACATAAGGTTAAAGTCATGGCAACCACTGGAGGAGTATACAACAATGGAAAAGACATCCGTATCGATTTTGTTGTCGACAACGGTCTCACAAATGGGCTCAACTACCCGAATGGTCAGCCGATCACACCTTTGCCGACCAGTTACTACCAACTTGCCAGCAACCAGATCAGCATACCAAATGGTAGCCTCACGGGCGGTGTAGAGGTACAACTGACAGACGCATTTTTTGCCGATCCTAAATCTTTGGAGACCTATTACGTCCTCCCATTAAGGATGACAAAAGTGGTTAACGCCGATTCCATCCTCTCCGGTAAAACTTCTTTACAGACAGCCAATAGGGCTATCGCATCCGATTGGGATGTCGCGCCAAAAGATTTTATCTTTTATGCACTCAAATATATCAATCCTTGGCACGGCAACTATCTCCGCCGGGGCACCGACCAGATCGTGGGCAAAGGTGCTAACAGCAACTTAACTAAAAATGTTGTCAGGCACCAGGCTTATGTCGAAAAAGATGAAGTCAAAAGCGTCAGCACAGCAGCACTTAAAAAGTCGATTTTGCCGCTATCTTTTAAGGGAACTAATGATGTTAATATCAATGTCAATCTGAACTTAACTTTTGATGATGATAACAATTGCAGCGTTAGCTCGGGCAGCGCGGGTGTATCCGCGTCAGGGACCGGAAAGTTTGTCAAACGGGGCGAAAAAAATAGCTGGGGCAATGCAGACAGAGATGCACTTTATCTATCCTATACGATCGATATGGCACAAATGAGTGTCACAAGCAAGGATACCCTCGTGATGCGGGACAGATCTGTCAAAATGGAAACTTTTACACCCACTAAAAAGTAGTATCAAATCAATTATGAACCGCGATGAAAAAAATCAATAAAACTATCGTCATCCTACTTTCGCTCGGCGCCGTATGGAGTTCATGTTCCAAATATCATGCCCGGGAATACGCCGTAGACAAACCGGAGAAAGTACTGGCGCAGGAAGATATCAATGCTTACAACCCATTAAAAAGTTATTTGGATAAGCAAGCCAACCCCGGATTTAAGCTGGGTGTGGCGCTCAATATAAACGACTATTTAAATAAAGGGGTGCTTTACCGCTTAGCCAACCGAAATTTTGAAGAAATGGTCATGGGCTATGAAATGAAGCATGGTTCCATTGTTCAGGCAGACGGTAGCCTCAACCTATCCCGTGTGGAGCAGCTTATCACGGCCGCACAGGAAAACAATATGGCTTTATATGGGCATACGCTGTGCTGGCACTCGGGACAGAATGCGGCCTATCTCAATAAATTAATAGCACCTGTGGAGATACCAGGTTCCGACGGGCCAGCCCTAGCTGGTCATGCTTTAAAAATGATTAATCCTTCCGTTGTCAACCCTTGGGAAGCACAGACAGCCTATGCCATTAATTCCATCGAGGTGGGGAAAGAGTATGTCTTAAAGATCGTCGCGCGGGGCAACAAAATAGGCAATATTAGCATTGATCTGCAGAGCGCCCCCGAATATACCGCAGACAATATGGGGTCATTGGCATTGACCACAAGTTATAAAGCCTACGAGCTTAAAGTAACAGCGACTGCTGCTCGAAATAATTTTATTATCAATTTCGGCCAATACGACGGTACTATATTCATCGACAAAGTTGTGCTCACAAAAACCGGTAGTTCAGCTAATCTGATTGCTAACGGGGATTTTGAAAGCAATATCGATGGCTGGGGCGGCTGGGGAAACAACTCCACTAGGGCACAGTCAGCAGATGGTGAGGGTTATGGCAGTCCTGGAGGCTACATTATTGAAAAAACACCGGCAGAGAAAGAAGCCATACTGACCAAAGCGCTGGAGACATTTATTGCTAGTATGCTGGAAAAAACCAAAGGTTACATCAAAGCTTGGGATGTCGTCAACGAACCGATGTCCGACTGGCCAGACCAATATGCCTTAAAGACCGGAATCGGAAAGACCGATCTGGCGGATGACGAATTCTACTGGCAGGATTACTTAGGGAAAGATTATGCCGTAAAAGCCTTCCAGCTTGCCCGCAAATATGGCAATGCCAACGATCTCCTATTCATCAATGATTATGGCTTAGAAGGCAGTGGCAACAAATGTAAGGGGCTAATCGCGTATGTCAGCTACATCGAAAGCAAAGGTGTTAAAGTAGATGGGATCGGCACCCAGATGCACATCGATATCAATACCAGCAAAGACAATATCGTCAGTATGTTCAATCTATTGGCCTCCACAGGTAAGGTGATCAAAGTATCCGAGCTGGACATTGGCTTAGGAAATGGCATCAAGACCAGCAATGCCACGGCTGAAATGTATCAGAAACAAGCTGACCTGTACAGATACGTCGTTGAGAAATATCTCGAAATCATTCCAAAGGATAAGCAGTACGGTATTACTATATGGAGCCCATTGGATAGCCCCGATCAGGAGAGTTCATTCTGGCGTCGCGGAGAGCCGGTTGGTTTATGGACCGAAGGATTTGTCCGAAAGCCAGCCTATCAGGCAGTGGCCGAGGCATTGGTAGCTAAAGAATAAGATCATTAATCACCCTTAAATATTTAAATTATGAGAACAAACAACATGTGGTTACTGGTGGTCTTTTTAATGACCTCCCTTTTCAGCTGTTCGCGGCTGGAAGAAAAAACGCTAACCAGCGAATCCGAAAGAAGTCTTAAATCCAATGTTTCTGCGCAAGCCGTTACAAACTGGCCTCGCCCAACTCCAACATTACACGTAGGAGGAAAGTATCTCAAAGATCCCTGCGATAACAACATCGTCCTTCATGGGGTCGCCATTACTCCAAGCCCATGGTTCAACGGCTGTCAGTACGGTGCCAACTCAGGGTACTGTACCTGGGATAACTACAATGTACAAGGTGCCCTCAACTACAACAAAGCCGTCATTGACAAACTCACCAGTGCAGCCGATGGTTGGTACCTGAATTACATTCGTCTCCACATCGACCCTTATTGGACCAACGATCCAGGAGCGCCCATTCCTGAAAACGACATCTCCAGGTTTAACTATAATCGCTTGGTTACCTACACCAACCAGGTTATTATTCCTTTGATCAATCACGCCCGTAGCCGAGGTATGTATGTTATCTTACGTCCGCCGGGGGTATGCCCGCACCGTATTGCAGTAAACGATGCGTATCATACGTACCTGAAGACGGTATGGACTTTTCTTTCGCAGCACGCTTCACTGAAGAATGCAGACAATGTGATGTTTGAGTTGGCCAACGAGCCCGTTGAAATATTGGGAACAAATGGTACCTGGGGGATGACTGGCAACGAGCATTTCGCTGCACTGAAAAATTTCTTCCAGCCATTGGTGAATATTATCCGTAACAACGGTGCCAATAACGTATGCTGGATACCCGGTACCGGTTGGCAGTCCCATTACCAAGGCTATGTCAATAACCAGATTACTGGTGGTAACATCGGCTATGCGGTACATATATATCCGGGGTACTGGGGTGGTGTCAATACCTATCAAGCCTTTCAAAGTGCCTGGAATACCAATGTGAAACCCATTGCTGACATTGCGCCGATCGCGATTACAGAGACAGACTGGGCTCCACAAGGATATGGTACCTTCGGTACAGGTTCCACAGGTACCGCTGGTGGCAATGGCTTTGGAGCAAATTTAAAGTATATCGTGGATCAATCCGGCAATGTGAGCTGGAATCTTCTTGCTCCGGACAATCTGCTCGACAAAGGAGATCCCAATGGTGGCACAGCCTACAACAACGATTGGGAAGCATGTGCAGCACCAAGCAAACAATGGTTTCAGCAATATGCTGCCTCCAATTATCCGATGTCTAACTGCAATGTCACTAGTCTGGTCAATAATGGGATTTACGAGATTGAATTCCAAACCGACGCCAACAAAGTCCTTGATTTAAAATCAGGTCAGGATGCCGATGGTGCTGTACTCAGACCCTGGACTAGAAATGGTGCAAATGCACAACGTTGGGTAGCGATCGATGCCGGTAACGGATATTGGCGCTTTGTATCCAAAGCGAGTGCGAGCAATCGTTGCATTGATCTAGCCAGTAACAGCAATGCACTTGGAACCTCCATCCGCCTCTGGCAGAATTACAGCAATGATGCTCAGACATGGAAGGTAACGGCTGTAGCAAATGGATATTACAAAATCGTATCAAAAGTCGATGCCACACGCGGATGGGATATCCCCAGCTGTACAATGGATGGGAACTCCAACCTGCAGCTTTGGGACTACTACGGTACGTCCTGTCAATTGTTCAAATTCAAATTTATAGCGATGAACTAAATAATATCTTTTCGCGGTAAGCTGTGCTTACCGCGAAATATGTTAATTTTAGAAATATAAAAAATTCCACGATGCGACAAACACCATTTAAAATCTTGCTGTTCATCTTCCTGCTGGGGAACGTTTTAAGAACAGCAGCTTTCGCCCAAGACAAAAACTTTCATATATACCTTTGTTTTGGACAATCCAATATGGAGGGGCATGGCCAATTCGAACCACAGGATACCATCACCAATAGTCGGTTCCATGTACTTGCGGCAGTAGACTGTCCCGAATTGGGAAGGCAGTATGGCAAGTGGGCTCCCGCCCGTGCACCGCTCACGCGCTGCCACACAGGACTTACACCTGCAGATTATTTTGGCAGAACGCTTACAGAAAATCTTCCTCAAAATATCCAGATCGGTGTCGTCAACGTTTCGGTAGGTGGTTGTCATATACAGTTATTTGATCAAGACAGCACGGCCAGCTATGTGGCAAAAGCACCGGAGTGGATGAAATCCATGCTTGCAGCTTATGACAATAATCCGTATCAAAGACTTGTAGCATTAGCCAAGATAGCACAACAGAAAGGTGTCATCAAAAGCATCTTACTTCATCAGGGCGAATCCAACACCGGCGATCGCCAATGGCCTAATAAGGTGAAAAAAGTATATGAAAATCTATTGCGCGATTTGCACTTGAGAGCAGATGAAGTGCCCCTACTTGCAGGCGAACTCCTATCGGCCGAAGCCGGTGGCAAATGCGCAAGTATGAACAGCATCATCCAAACTTTGCCCACCACTGTACCGACAGCCCATATTATATCCTCCGCAGGCTGCGAAGGGATAAGCGATGGATTGCATTTCAGCCCCGCTGGATACCGAAAGCTGGGTAAAAACTATGCGGCAAGCATGCTTAAATTGTTAACAGAAACAACGAAATAAAAAAGCTAGGGAATCCAATCCCTAGCCTTAAAACATAATCAGCGATACAGATGCTCGTCGATATTGCCATTTCTTCCAAAAATATTATCCTTTTAGAATTAAAGGGAATAACAATACGGCGTCTCTGACCATTAATTATCAAAAATTTTGGCCAACTCCTGGTGTAACAGTTCACCTTTGATATTGATAGCAACAATATTTCCTTGAGGATCTACCAAATAATTTTGCGGTACAGCACGCACACCATACAATACCGCTGCCTCATTGCTCCAGCCCTTTAGATCTGCGACATGTACCCATGGCAAACCATCATCTTTGATGGCTTTTAACCAGGCATTTTTTCCTTTGGTATCATCTAGCGACACTGCAAGGACCTCCAATCCTTTACCTTTATATTTGTTGTAGGCCTTCAATAAGTTAGGGTTTTCGGCACGGCAGGGGCTACACCAGCTCGCCCAAAAGTCGATCAGCACATATTGGCCTTTAAAGTCCGATACCTTGATCATTTTTCCCTGGGTGTCGGGCTGTGAAAAATCAGGTGCTTTATGACCAATTTTCACACTTCTTTCCGCCAAGAAACGAGCCTCCAGCTGTCGCCCATTCGTGGTTTGACGCACCTCTTTGGACAGCTTTAAAAATAGCGGTTCGATCTCACTGAGCTTACGTTTATTGGCCGCATCAATAAGTGCATCCACCGCAAAGATCGAATTGGGGTTTTTGGCAGCAAAAGCCAACTCTTTAACCCGTCGTGCTTCAAACCGTGCTTCAAACTGCTCATGGATAGCCTTATACTGCTCATTGGCATCAGGAGCATCTTGTTTCACAGCCCCAAAAGCTTTATTCCCCGCATCAATGATATCCATGAAACCACCGCCAATTTCCTTTAAATAAGAAACATAAGCATCATGCAGCGGCGATCCTTTTATGGCAGCAGTACGCAGCGAATCTTTGATAGCTATATCGTATGTTTCATTGCCTAAATAAAAGTATAACCGATCCCCGATATTTTGTGCGATCAATTTACCTTTACCGTCCTGATCAAACACCATTCTGGAGTAAGCTGGCTCCTCAACAGCTCCTTTGAAACTAAACTTTCCATCCACAATAGCCGATGAATCCGAGACTGGAAATCCGTCTTTTGTATAATCTAGATACACTTTTTTACCATTAAAAGCTTTTGGTGAAGTTCCTTTTATGTAAAAGCCGCCTTGTTGTGCGTACAGCCCAAAAGGGCTAACAGCGAACAGGAATAGCACAATTTTTAAAATTTTCATCGTCATTTGAGTTATTTGAGTTATTTAAATATTTTGTTAATGTTACTTTCTCCAAGTTATATCCACCAAATCGCCTGGAATCCCATCAATTTTCTTGACAAGCTCGCCATTTTTTCCAACCTGTACAGCTAAGTAGTAAAGCGATCCTCCGGCGCCAACAATCAGCGTATCCTCACTTTCATCCAATTTTAGTAATGTAACTGTTGATTTGAAAGCCATTTGCAATTCTTGCACTTGTTCATTCAATGGGTTATATCTAAATACTTTATCTTGATAAGCAATATAAATATAGCCTACACGGCTCGCCACCATTTTTGTATCTGCATGTATCCACTCGGAATGAGAAAACAACTTTTTCTGTAATGCCTCAAACTTAAATTCCCGCATAAAATCGGTCTTAAATTTAAGTTCATATATTTTCCCTGCATCATCCTTCATATACGCATAAATATCCGTACTATTAATCTGTACCATTTGCATAAGATCCATTTTCACATTAGTCGGATCAAATACTTCTCTGCCAACCGTACTGTATTGCGTACCAAAATACATCGCACCCCCATACAGATTAACCCGTACAAATTGTCTCTTGTTACTTTCATAGGCTGTAATAAAATGGTCATTTTGTACCTTCGTAATAATAAACTGTGGCGCCAACACATAATTTCCATCTGCAGGTGTTCCAAACATGCCGTAAGTATTACTTTGATTCCAGGTGCTGGTAGCCCCACCATAAAATTTACCATTGATAACCCCAAGCAGCACCCCTTGCTCATACATTTGCAAATCCCCAACATCGATATTTTCTGGTGGTAAGAAAAAGTTTTCTTTCAGTGTACCGGGCTTAACCTTTTCTTTTTTAAGCTCTTCCAAAGTCATGCGAACCCCTCCATGCTTTCCTATATACCAATACGCTAATGGAGTATTGGCAATGGAGTGATTGGCATAAATAATGTGAAGCGGTTCTGATGGCAGCACCTCATTGTTAATAATTTCATAAATGTTTGGCAAAATCGAGTTATCAGGTTTTATGAAAGTAAGTTTGCTTACGCCCTTGTCGTTAGACAGCACAAGTGAACCTCTGGAAAATTCAGTAATTCCTTGAATATAGAAATCATGGAAATACTTCATATTATTGCTAAGATCTGAAATGGTAAACCTCACCTTATATCGATTTGCTCCCAGCCCAAACGCCAAGCGCAAAGTCGCCCCGCTGTAATGATTTGCCTCTGGATCAATGGCCTCTGGCGCACTAATTTGCCAATCGTACGATAGATTACTTAGCTCTACACCCGTTATTTTCGGTTTAATGATCAAACTATCCCCGACACGTACTTCATAGACTGTATCTAATCCCTGAACAATAGGTTCATTGGGAATATGTATCGAATAATTCCCCTTATCCTTGTAACAACCGTAAAAAAAGGTGCAAATTAAAAGGATAAAACTATATTTAATTATTCCAGTTAGCTTAAGTTTGTTGAATATCATGTTACCTCACCTCCTTTCCATTTTCATCAATAAAGAAATACTTACCAGTGGCATTATTTCTTTTAATTAATATTTTTCTACCTGGATTATTAATAGGATAAAAATCATATGTTTCGCCATTATCTTTTGTGGTTAGTGCATAACCTTTTTCCGGATGATCGTCAACCCATTTAAATGGATCGTTCAACATAGCTAGTAAAAGATTGACGAAATATAAATTTTTTGGAGCATCTAAACCATTCGTAGTTAGAAACTTCTGTTCAGTTGAAATGTAAAACAACTGATGTTTCACTTGAGAATAATTGTTCAACCAACTGTCCCACCAACTCGGGCGTTCCAATTTTGCGGATAAAACCAATTTAACACGAATAAGATCTGGATTTCGGATACCGAAATCTGAATTTTCTTTTAATTTGATAATCAATGACACGGCACGATCCTCCAGATCCTTTACATTATGTACAATAATGGGCAAGTGAGCTCGGCCTTCTTCTGCCTTTAGGGTATATGCCGTTTCCAGTTTGTCATAATGGATGCCCGTCTTCGCCGTAGATGAATCAGCAACAATATAGGCCTCATATTTTCGAGGTTTAACATCGCGATACCCCATAACCTTTACGGGAACATACACGGTATCACTCGATTTTTCCAAATCATACGCAAAGGTGTAAATGATACTATCCCGATCGACATCATTCAGGTCAAAATAAACGTTTGCTGGCTGATCGAAGGTTATCAGACTTGCCTTCTTGCAAGAAAACAGCAAGAGCAGACCTAATAACATAAATAAAATAGGATTAAATTTCATGTAATTATTTTTTTAACGTTGTCCATAAATAATCTCATCATCGGGAAGCGGCCAGACAAAAATCTCCTGTCTAGCCGAAATAACCTCACCATGGTGGCCATTGATCGGCAAATTCAACCGCTTATAGAGATAAAACAATTGCCCCTCAGCATACATCTCTTTTCGGTATTCTTTGACTAGTTCGCTGATAAATTGACTCTTTGTACTAACTTGCAATTTCTTCCCGATCTCGCGGTGTTCCCTCACCTCATCCACTAATGCGAGTGCTTTAGCAGGATTACTGTCATAAGTACATTCGGCAGCGATGTAATACATTTCACTTAATTTGATGGCCGGAGCGACCAAATAATGTAGATTAGCGCTAAAACTGTCACTAAATGAGTTTCTCCTAAACTTCAGAAGTGTAGATGCACGTTGCGTGCCCAAACTCCTGCTTTCAAACCACTGAGTGAATCGTACATCTGTGCCCCCATCACCAGCAACATTATAGATGGTTCGCGTTTCATCTTCGTCCAAATACATCCCGACCGTTCCGTCCACAAACCAGTCATTATTATAAGTTCCGCTCATGGCTGGTATATACCAAGCAAAAAGCAATTCCTTATAAAAAATGCGATCTTTCTTGTCAGGTTCTAAAGCCAAAAAATCTGTTTTATTGGTCCACGGAAATTTGTTCGCAGTGATAACCTCGTTGGCATGTGCTAAGGCTTTCACCTGATCGCCCTGATACAAATAAATTCTAGCTAGCAAACCACAAACAGCGAAATAATTCAATCGGTGTCTTCTATTTTGTAAAAACAGCTCACTGTTATTTAACTCTGAATTTTTTAAAGTATCCGTTATAATTGGATAGCCTATTCGATAAGAAGGCTGCCTAATGGGATCTACTTTAAGGAGATCTTTCGCTATTTCCAGATCCCGAATTGCAGAGTCTAACACTTGCGCGACCGTAGAAAGCTTGGTCGATTTATTCGAATAGCTTGTTACATAAGGAATGGCATCGGACATGCTATTAAGCAACGGAGACGGAGCAAAGAGTCGAAGCGCATCAAAGTGAAGATACGCCCGCAATGCCAAAGCTTCACCTTTAATCAATGCGTAGTTATTGCCAACAAATAATTTCTGCTTCTTATCGATCTCTTCTAAAATTAAATTCGAATTTACAATCCCGTTGTACAGGCCCTTCCAAATGTTATCCTTCCTAGTAATAAAATTAGCGTCTTGATATTTAAATTTTTTAGTCTCCTCGTACCTTAATTTATCACCACTGGCCATGACATAATTTTGAGCCAGAACCTCTGGCGTTCCTATGGTCAATTCCAATCCGTACAGGTCACTTTTTGACGCCCGCGTATACACACCTAACAATGCCTCTTTGAACCCATCCTCAGTAGAAAAAAGTACATTTTTGTCTACATCACTTTCTGGTTGGATATCCAACCATTTAGCGCAGGAAAATAAGCTCAATGTGGATACCAGTATTAAAATTTTATGAATATTTCTCATGTTGTCTACTCTTATATTTTCGATTATAAACCAGCCTGAAGGGTAAACGTGACACTTCGTGCAAAAGGATAAGTAATTCCTCTTTCCACTTTAATGGATGACCAACGGAATAAATCATTAGCTATGACACCTATACGGAGACTAGATAAAGCCAATTTCTTAGCAAACTCTTTACGGGCATCGTATGATAAATTAAACGATTGAAGGGCCAACAATTTATCGGGCATAATAAAGCGAGAAGAAACACGGGTTTGGCCAAGATCTTGAATGCTTTTGTAAAAAGTTACATCTCCAGGATTTTTCCATTTTTCTGCTAACACACGACTATCCACATTATAGCGTGGATCGGCATTTTCGACGCGGTCAACCAGCGTCTGATTGTAGGTTTTTCCACCAAACCTAGCTTGAAAATAGGCCACCGCCATAAATTGTTTATACCGCAAAGTTCCGCCAAAAAATCCTTCCAGTTTTGGCGTTGCCACAGCGACAACATCAATATCGCGTGAATCCCAGTCATACGTTAATTGACCATTCTTTTTCATAAATACCTCTTTTCCACTTTCTGGATCAATGCCTAATGAGGGAACAGCATAAATTGCATCCAAAGATTGTCCCTCGTTATAGCGCAATAATGGTACAGCTTTTAAATCGTCTCCCTCTTGAGCCTCATCGACCCGTTGGTTATAGCTTTTTAGGGCATTTGATATCCGAACAATCTTATTTCTGTTTCGGACCAAGTTGGCCATCAAACTCAGGGTCCACTGCTCATTCCGAATCGGAATCCAATTTGCATTAATTTCAAAACCTTTGTTTTCCAGATCACCTAAATTTTCCTTATAGGAACTGAAACCCGTCGAAGGAGCTAGGTTAATATCCGCTAAAATATCCCGTGTGATTTTATAATAATAACGTGGCGATATCGTCAAACGATCCTTCCAAAGCCCGAGGTCGATCCCAAGATCCGTGTTTTGCGTTTTTTGCCAAGTCAGGTTTTCATTTCCGTAATTCCTAACTGAACTCCCCAAGCCCGATGAATACCAATTGCTTTTATCATAACTATAGGTAGTACGGGCCATATAGGGATCAAATTGTACCGATCCTGTAAGACCCATCGTTGCCCTTAATCTTAATTGACTGATGATATCATTGCTGAACCAAGATTCTTTATGCATATTCCATCCAATACCAGTCGACCAAAATGGAGCCGTCCGTCTATTCGCTCCGAATTTTGATGAACCATCCATACGAAATGTAGCGTCAAACAAAAAACGGTTGTCATAGGAATAATTTGAACTTAAAAACACTCCAAATAATCGTGAAGCACTGATACTACTTGCCGGACTTCCCCCCTCTTCGTAACCTTTAGCAAATCCTATACTCGTAAATCGGTCATTTGGAAATCCTATAGCCTTGAATGAACGCTCATCGAAGTTTTCTGTTCGGATATTAGTACCTCCAACAATATTAAAATTATGTTTATCCAGGGTACGCATCCAGTTTAAGCGTAGATTGGCATCCCAATACAATTCGTTATTTGAATAACTTTGATAGCTGCCTTTTTCGTCTGTACGGGAAGTAGCATAGGTATAAAAATCATTAGCCGACGGTGAGCGGAAATTGTCATTTGCGTTAAGGCGTTTTAATAAACTGACCTGACCACGTAAGCGCAAACCATTACCCAAATCAAAATCCCCCGAGAAGTTGTTCAGCAATTCGGTATAGCTGAGTTTATTAAAACTATTTAATGTTGCATTATAAAGGGGATTTAATACCACTTCGCGATTAAAATTACCCTCGTTTGTCCGCCGGTTCCATGTATCCACTTCTTGTAAGATATTGCCATTGTCGTCAGTCATTCGATAATATGGGTTCATATTCACGTATTCCGAAAATGAGCCATAAGGGGATTCCGTACCTCTCACTATCGTTACCGCAAGTTCATTCTGAAATCGGAGCTTATTTTTCACATTGTAAGTAAAATTTAAGCCTCCAGAATACTGATCCCGGCCTGAACCCTTCATTACCCCAGGTCGAGTCTGATAACGCAAATCTACACCATAACGGAACGTTTCAGCTCCACCTTGAACGTAGAGGCCATGTTTTTGTCCGATCGCAGTGCGAACAGGTTGGGATAGCCAATACGTATCTACTCCCCCCAATACATTCGCTAATTTGTTATAGTACTTTTCATCCAGCTCATCTTTTGACCGCTGCTGTATGACTGGATCATATAATCCGGCTAATTTCTCATAAGCTAATTTATCGCTTGCATGTAATACACTGTATCCCGTGAGATCAGGTGTATTTATATTGCTTTCATGCGTATAAGTCAATTGCAATTTACCCTCCTTAGGCATCTTGGTTGTGATGACCATAACGCCATTGGCCGCTCGAGAGCCATAGATGGCTGTCGCCGCCGCATCTTTCAAAATTGTAACACTCTCTATTCGGGTCATATCAAGGTCGAGCACTTTTTGAACACTCACTTCGAAACCATCTAAAATAAACGCCGGCATATTGATGGCCGTCGTAATATTATCTCTTCTTAATACCTCACCGCTACCGGTCGGCAGTGACGAAGATCCTCGCACATTAATATTTGGCAACGCATTGGGATTGGAGCCCGCAAGATTATTGTCGAGTAATTTAAACGATGGATCGAATACCTGCATCGCTTGTAGTACGTTTTGCGGATTTACCTGCCGCAGTTCATCACCGCTTTTGGTAATCGCGGTTCCCGTATACGAGTCTTTTTTTAGCACCTGATAACCCGTAACAACCACTTGCTCTAATGCATTTGCCTCTTCTTCCATCACAATGCTATAATCATCTTTAGTTTCAATCAAAGCGAGGGTGAAGTTTTTATAACCAATCCGACTTAATGTAAGCGGTTGTGTTGTGCCGAAAAAGGAAAAACGCCCCTCTTGATCTGCTACTGCAATGGTATTACCCATTTGTGAAATAGTCACTCCAGAAAGCGGCACCCGGTCTTTCCCCATGATTTGTCCCCGGATCTGCTTTTGCACTGGTTTTCCCCCTTGCATAAGGCGTATAGGTTCAGCTTTCGGTGGACTAGCTTTCCTTTCCAGGAAAATTGTCTTCGATTCAATTGTATAGCCGATATCCTGCGGATTTAATATTTTATCGAGAAATAATTTAAGCGGCATTTTGTCCGCTTTGATCGAAATTGGCTTTGCCGATTCCAGCATCTTTTTGGTTCCGAGCACCTCATAATTTGTTTGAATCTTGATCGCCTGCAGCACATCCATTAGCGGAACATTGCGCCCGGAATAGGTTACTGTTTGCCCATTTACCTTCTGGCCCAGCTGGAGTAAGACAGCAAAAACTAGCCATAAAAGGGTCCTGGTCGTTTGTGATAAACAACTTAATTTCATTAATTTTAGTTAGTTTAGTTAGGTTAGATTGCAGAATCCACTGATTAGCTAAGTGGATTAACTGTCCAATTTGTTAATTCATATTGTGTGGTCAAGTATAATTTTCTGTTCTCTACTGGCCTCCTTTCTGTGTTTTAGGATTACTATGTTCGATGATGAGTTTCCCATCATCTGTCAGATGATACGACAGATCTTGGTCTTTTAATATTTTGAGGATGGTTGATAATTTGCTCGTTCTAAATGTTCCTCCAAAGAAGGAAACATCAGGCACATCGCCCTTATAAACCACATCAACCGCATACCATTGGGACAGTTCATCCATGACTTGTCGAAGTGACTTTCCATCAAAATTAAATTTGCCGTATACCCAGGCGATTTCCTGCTGTACGTTTACGGACTGCTTGATCAGCTGCGTTCCGGTGTTGACAGCCTGATTTCCAGGTAGCAAGTTTACTTTGTGGCCCTTGATCAGTTCCTTTACCTGTACGCGACCCTCTAGCAAAGTTGTTTTTATTTGGGTTGATGTCGGATACGCATTAATATTAAATTGTGTTCCCAATACTTGTACCTGCTGATTTTTCGTATGGACTATAAAAGGCTGATCTTTCCTTTTGGCAACTTCAAAAAATGCCTCTCCTTGGAGACTGACCTCGCGTTTGTCCTTCGCAAACTGCGTTGGATAAGAAAGTATTGTTCCGGCATTTAGCTTAACCCGGCTGCCGTCGGGTAAAGTGACCTCATAAGTACCGCCACGCGGAGTTTCAATTTTGGCAGATACCGCCGCATCGATCGAAGCTACTTCATGACCGTCGTCATAGCGTATACCACTCCCATTGATAACTACTTGTTTTTTCATTGTTTTTCAATGCAAACCTTCTACCATCAGACAGTGTAATGATAGCCTGATGTGAGGCTGGAAGCCGGTCAATTGCAAGGGTGCGCTGCGTTTCAACCGGGTGACCGTTGTCTTGAAACCAATACCAGACGACAGACAGTGCCAAAAGCACGCTCGCAGCAGCGACGTAAGACCATAGACGCTTCACGAGTCCAACGCTTCTCTTCGAAGAATGGAACGAAATTTTAGTCTTTAGCGACTCGAAATTACGTTTCTTATCAAAATGCGCCAGACTGACATACCCCTCACGTTGTTGTGCCTCATCTAGGCAACGTTGATAGACCTGTTGGTGCCATATCGATTCTTGCAGCCAGCTCTCCAAAAAAAGACGGTCTTCGCCGCCAAGCGTTCCCCGCATTTCACGGAGTACAAGCGAACTGATAAAGATAAGTTTTTCTTCTTCTTTAGGATCCATTTTGAGCTATTTCATCTATAGATACCACACCGATTAAAAAAAGTACCAAAGACAATTGAAAAAAAATTATATTTTTCCAAAAAGAACGATCAACGAGAGTAGATAATTAAAGGAATCGCGCTTCAAATGTTGGCGTAGAAGGCCGAGGGCACGTAATTTTTGATTTTTTACCGTTTGAATATTTAATTGCAGTAGATCTGCAATTTGCTGGTTGCTGTTTCCTTCGAGATAGCTTAACTCTATAATTTCGCGCGCTTTGGGTGGAAGTTTTTGAATAGCTTCATAAAGCTCAGCCATCGCTTCAGTATAAACTATTTCATGCAGATAGGATTTTTGATTGGGTTCCTGCTGTGCCATATAACGATCCACCCGATTCAATCTTCTGCTCCGGGAGGTCTGGTGATTGATCCCAACGTGCCGAGTAGCCTGATAGAGAGCTGCCTTCAGATGTGATAAGCTCTCATAGCGTCGTCCACTTTCCCACAAGCGGATAAAACCCTCTTCGGCAATATCTTGAGCCTCTCTGCTTTCATCCACAAAGCTCGATGCATATAAACAGATCCGGCTGAAATAAAGATTATATACCTGCGCACAAGCCTGCTCCTCTCCCTTTAGGAAAGCTTCAAGCAGTTCTTTTTCGCTCGGATAGTTCATGGGTAGATTCGTTTAGCTAGCGTACATCTTATCGTGGATAAAGATAATTGAGTTTTTCATAATTTTCGTAATTCAGCCATAAATTTTTCAGCAAACTGCATTTCTAAAAACGCCATGCTCCTATACTTTATGATCTGGAAAACGCTATGTCTCACCACATTTTCCGCCCAGCTTAGCGCAGGATAGGCATACCTCCGGCTGCTAAATACCGAGGCTTATTTTTTATCACGTTATTTTTTCCGATGGCAGGCAAGGTATTGCTAAGGCACTTTAGATACTGGTCGTCGACCAACAGCATAACTTCATAGGTTCAACATTATGCGCTTTAGCCATACCACCTACCTTGCTATCCCGCGAGATACAATTATAGCGTTTTTAGCCAGCATTCAACATATGCTTTAGCAACAGAAAAAATCAAAACCTTACGTGATTTTTAATACCATCGCAATGTTGTTTTGAGCGAAGCTATCCGGTAAGGAGACCTGAAGAACATTATCGAGTTGCTGATAGGAAATTCGATCATCACTTCCGAGCAGCTGTATCCGCCTTACTTTTCTCGCATTCGGGGCCGAACGGCCTAAAGACTTAATGTTGATTTGCTTTTCGGTCGGCATCCCCATAACAAAGGCATACAAAACATTTCCCTTCGTGGTAAAACGGACATCATCGCTGGTAAAAGCTTTTCCTTTCCCTTCATTGAAACCCTGAACGCTCAATGACGGAGCGTCATCCTGTGCAGGCCCCTCCCCAAAGATAACCCATGGTCTCGTACCAATGATGGCTTCCTGATGAACCGCCATCCAGTTCCCTATTCCTTGAACCACCTCCTTCGCTTTTTCGTCAATAGAACCATCTCCCCGCAAGGGTACACTTAATAATAAATTACCATTTTTACTGACCACATCAATCAACATGTGGACGACGGTTTTAGCCGATTTATAGTGATTGTTGTCATATATACGACGGTCGTAATGCCAAGATCCTATACAAGTACAGGTCTGCCATGGCTGCGGTTCAATGGTATTGCTTTGTCCCCGTTCGATATCCCAAACCAAGCATTTACGTTGCTGTTCATTCAGGATCTTCCCATTAATGACTACGTTAACTTGCCCATTATTTTCCTGCATGCTCTTATTATAAAAATCGGCCGCAATCTCCAGTCCAACATTACTTATTGGATAAAGGGGTAGCACCGTATCGTCAAAATACACGATATCAGGGTTGTAATTATGGATCAATTCCATCGTCCGCGCTTTGAAATTTTCACAGTATGCCTTATCAGGTACACTCACGCCAGAGTCTACATCCCAATGCCATTGCCGATGAACGGTATGATCATCTTTGCTATCCAAACTAAGTTCATGCTCCTGCGCGTAAAGCTCCTGCGGATCGTAGCCTGCCCACCATGTTCCTACACCATCTTTTTTTGTCAATTTACCATCATAAGGAATTCCGGCAAACTTTCCTGCTTTATCACTTCGCTGAGCCGTTTCATACCAGGTCCAAGCATGTGCTGCGTGAACGCTCACGCCAAATTTAAGCCCTCTTTTTTTTGCTGCTCTTTCCCAACCGCCCACAATATCCTTTTTAGGGCCAACATTGACGCTGTTCCATTGATGGTGGCTGCTCCGGTAAAGGTCCAGATTATCATGATGATTCGCCAACGCCATAAAATATTGGGCTCCAGCATTTTTGTATAATTCCATCAATTCTTCAGGATTCCAATTTTCAGCTTTCCATTGATGAATAACATCCTTAAACCCAAAAATGGAAGGATGCCCATATTTTTGAACATGGTATGTATATTGATCTGACCCTTCCTGATACATGCCTCGCGCATACCAATCTCCCCTTTCCGGTTCACACTGTGGCCCCCAATGTGCCCATATACCAAATTTAGCATCCCTAAACCAATTAGGAACCTGGTAACTTGCTAGCGAACGCCAGTCGGGGTGAAAGGGAACTTTCCCAAGATACGCATGTGCCGCGCTAAATTTACTAAGGAAAAGGGTCGGAATAGTTGCACCGAGAAACTTAATTGCTGTTCTTCTGTCCATTATATCATGATCTGCGAAATGCCTTACCAAAAGATGCTCGACAAAGACATTTGGTTTATAATCTGTTATCTGTTTGAATATCAAAAATACCTGAATTGAACCAACAATGAAACTACATAATCGATGAATACTAATACAATATCGACACAGACTCCATTTTTTGTACCGTTAGGCAATAAAAAAGGTACCCTAAAAAGGGCACCCCCACCTAACACTAACTATGAATAAATAACCAATAACTTTCTCAGATCAATTGTTCATCTCATTACCTTTTAAATTTTTATTATTATCCAGTTCAGCTTGAGGGAAAGGATAATACATGGCTTTTGGCGACCAGCCCCCTTTTTTCAACGGTTCCAACCAAACAGCATCAGCCATTCCCCACCGCAATAAATCAAAATACCGTTGATATTCTCCAAGGAATTCGACAAATCGCTCATGAACGATAATATTTTTGACGGTATTTAATGAAACACCGTTTTTTACTAAACCTTGCGCAAGCAATCCGTCTACGTCAGGAATCGTTCCTTTCGATTTTTGATACCAAAGATGCGGCTGTTCATCGGGAACGATATTATTGGCACGCTTCCTAACCCGATTGATGTATTGCTTGGCTCCAGTTACATCCCCCCGTTCGTTGAGGCACTCCGCATAAAGAAGCAGCACATCACTATACCGAAAAATGCGGTCGTTATTACCGTTATCATAATCCGCTATTTGAACATCAGGACAATATTTTCTTGTACCATATAAATCCTTATTCGTCGCCAAACTCTTCATCCAGTCCGTATAAGTGGTGACCTTACCGTCCAATTGCGTAAAATTCGCACCATTCTCACACCATAAAGTCATAAACTTTCTAGGATCACCGTCTTCAAATTGGTCATGCGCCATCTTATTGGGGGCGAGATTCCACCAAGCGCCACCAGTACCGTCAAACATGCCAATTTCTTGCCATCGCCACGAACTCGATATATCGTCACCTAGCCAACCCGGACCATTATAAAGCTGGACTTCAAAAATAGATTCCTGATTATTCTCTTTTGTCTCCAAGAAATTGTCCCTGTAAGAGGACATCAACTGGTACTCCTTACTATCAATAACACTTTTTAATTGAATTTCAGCATTTGCAAAATCCGCCGCCTGGCCTTTGGCTAGAATGGGTTTATAAAGGTAAGTTTTGGCGAGATAAGCCTGTGCAGCACCTTTTGTCGCCCTACCGATCATTTTACTGTCGGCATAAAGTGCTGCCCGTGTTGGCAACAATTCCGATGCTTTCTTGAAATCATCCACGATCTGCGCATAAACGGCGCCCGCCGGTGCATTGCCTGGATAATAATCTTCATTTGTTTCAACAGGTTTACTCATTAGTGGAATGGTTTCACCAAACAACATGCCCAGATGCAGATAATTCAAACCTCGCAGAAAATACGCTTCCCCCAGCAGTCTATTTTTTCTATTTTGTTCTATTTCGCCCTCAAATTTCTGAATACGGTCAATAGCTAAATTAGCCGCAAATACCCCGTTCCAAAAATCTCTCCAGGTCTGCGCTGTCATTCCATCGCTCGCAGGCGTATTGTAGCTATCCTGATACATAGGCTCCCACTTAAACGTGTGGTTGTAATCATCCCCAGGAGCCAAAAGCTCAAAATACAAACTACGAGCATATCCACCCTGCGTACGCCCAATCAGCGCCTGGTATGCGGGTATAACGGAATTTTCCAATTGATCTGCCGTCTTATAATAAGTATCTGTCGACAATTCCTGAGGATTGGATAGATCCAAATTTGGTTTACAACTCGAAAACTGTAACAGCAGAGCAGCAGCAACAAGTTTGATATAGTGTCTATTCATGATGTCGATATCGTAGTTAGAATGTAAATTGAATACCCATAAAATACTCTCTTGAATTCGGGAAGCTCAGCCCCCATGGCGTTTGCCCATCAATTCCACGGCTCAAATTGGAGCGTGTATCGCCCGACCCCACTTCAGGATCATATCCAGAATATTTGGTAAAGGTCAGCAGGTTTTTTGCGCCGACATAAAACCGTAATCGGTCGATCTTCCAGCGTTCAAGCGTTGGGCTAGAAAAACTGTAACCAATATTGACGACTTTGAGACGCAGATAAGAGCCATCCTCAACAAACCTGTTCGAAGCCCTTAAATTCTGATTAGGATCACCAAGTACAGCACGTGGAATATCGGTATCTGTATTTTTGGGATACACTGTCGTCTCACCGGATACTGGATTTTTGAAGATAAGTTCTTCTGCACGGTAGCGATCCAGCGTTGAAGCAAAATTGTTATAGTAATGGTACATTCCCTCGCCCCAATAGCGGCTATTGTTATAGATATCGTTCCCCTGACTTCCCTGCCACATCATCGACAGATCAAAAATCCCTATAGCACTGCTATAACTCACGTCAGCATTGAACCCATAGCTAAAATCGGGTATTGGGCTTCCCAAAAAGTCCTTATCCTGATCATTTAGGACCTTGTCGCCATTTCGGTCGTTGAACCGCACATCCCCAAGTGCTGCATTGGGCGCAAAAGCTTTATCTTCATCCAATTGCGCTTGGTTTGTATATAAACCGTTGGTTGTGTAACCCCAAAATTCCCCCACTGAACGGCCAACAGCTGTCCTTGTCACATTTTCTCCACCGGGTGAGATACTTCCCCACAAAATTTCATTATTGTTGCCCAAGCTGAGCACACGGTTTTTCACAAAAGATATATTGGCCCCGATTTGATAGCTAAAATTGCCTGCTCGATCTTTATACGATGCCAAGACATCCCAGCCCCGGTTCCGTATGCTACCGGCATTCAGCACCGGAAAGTTGTTACCATACCCCGCAGTGAACGAAATAGGCACATTGATCAGCATGTCTTCAGTCCGTTTATTATAGTAGTCGACGGTCAAAGCCAATTTATGATCAAAAAGTTCCAAATCGATACCAATATCAGTAGAGTACTGGCTTTCCCATTTTACATTCGGATTAGAAGGAGTCTGTGGTAAAGCACCTGTCACCATCACATTGTTCAGATAATACCACACATGATCAAAACTAACCGTCCGTTGATATTGATATTGCGCAATATCCGAATTCCCCAGCAGTCCATAACTGCCGCGGAGTTTCAATTCGCTGATTGCAGGAAATGCTTTCATAAATGATTCCTGACTGATACGCCATCCTGCAGATACCGAAGGAAAGTTTCCATAGCGATATTGGTTGCTAAAGTTGGCCGATCCATCCCGCCGCATATTAAATGTTAGGAGATATCGATTGTCATAATTATAGTTGACACGTCCAAGCATGGAATACATGGCCGACTGCCCCACGCCTGAACCAACAAGGCGGGAACTCGCCAAGGAGGCCGAATTGAGAATCAAAACATCTGGACTTGGCAACCCCCGGGCGCCGGCATTGACCGCATTGTAACGGGATTCTTCCGACGTGATACCCGCCAAAGCCGAAATGGCATGTTTGCCAAAATTATTTTCATAACTCAGCGTATTTTCAAATAACCATCGGTTATTTTGACTACTGGATATATTGAGTTCATCCGGACTATGGTTTTGATATTGACCGACCGAGTAGTTGCCGATGTAACCCTCATTTCGCACACGGCTAAGGTCTATTCCCATATTCAATTTATAGACCAGTCCTTTGATAATTTCATAGGTAGCCCAGGCATTCCCGTTTACCGAAAAATTATCATTGATGTTTTTATTGAGGTATGCGTTTGCCAATGCACTTGGGACGTCGGTTCCGTTGCCTGCTCCTGCAAACCCAGTACTGCTATTCGCATCATATAGCGGCAATGTCGAAGACCACTTCTGCGCATCGAAGATATTTTTATCACTCCAGTTCCGGCGGGTATAACCCAACGAAAGTGTTTCCCCTATCTTAAGTTTACCTTTGGTAAAATCAGAGATAAATTGGGCTCCATAATACTTATTTTTATCCTGAATAATAATGGATTTATCTGTAGCATAAATACCACTTAACCGAAAATTCGCATTTTGAGAACCTCCCGAAAGGGAAAGATTATGCCGTTGGTAATTGCCAGTTTGCAGCAATTCATCCATCATGTTGTACCCTTCCCCAATGGCCGACGGTTTAGCGAGCGCAGCCAGGTAGTCTTGGCGTGAAGGATCTTTATTATACATTTCCTCATTAATCAATTCCGCCAGCTGCTGTCCGTTCAATAGCGGTACATTATGGGAGATATTTTTGATGCCCGCGAAAGCATTGTAATCAATCTTCACATCTCCGGCCTTACCCCGTTTTGTGGTGACCAAAATAACGCCATTCGCTCCCCGGGCACCATAAATAGCACTGGAAGCAGCATCTTTCAACACCTGAATGCTGGCAATATTATTTTCGTCGGGCATTGCCCCGCCGATCATACCATCGACCACATAGAGGGGATCGGTTCCGTTAATGGATCCAACACCACGGATGCGAATAGCTCCATTGGTTACCTGTACGCCGGGCACAGCACTCTGAAGCGTGGCAATCGTTCCTCCAGGTACTTTTACAAGATCTTTGGTATCGACAACCGCAATAGAAGATGTTAGATCCACCTTCCTTTGCTTACCATATCCAACCACCACAACCTCATCCACCGCAATGGTTGTGGCAACAAGTGGAATGCTCACCTCTGAAGAGTTACCGATGACATATTCGACGAGTTTATAACCTACATTGGACACAATAATCGTCTCGCCCGGATTGAGCTTGAGCACAAATTCACCTTTCTCATTTGTGGAAGTACTGAGTGTTTTATCTTTCACGCTGATCGATGCCCCGATAATTGGTTTTCCCTGATCACTTATGATCTTCCCATGGATCACTTTTTCTTGAGCAGACAGTCGTCCAATGGACATTAACATGGAAGCTATTAACAACCACTTCACTTTCCTGTTCCTCTCTTTGGAAAAACAAAAGATAGATGACACATAATTTTTGTTCATAATCTTACTTGATATAAATTTCTTGCTGCCTATTAAGGCAGGTAGTTGGTTATTTATTGATATGAATTGGTTATTACTTAGTATTCAAATTGTTTATACTCACCCGTTATGTGGGATATCACCACATAAATATTGGCTTTCATCAATAAGGTATATGCTTAAAAAATCATTATTCCCTTTATCAGCTCATCCTTGTAAAATGAGTTAGCCATTTGCTAGTTGGTTATAAAGCGAAACTACTGTTTTTATTAAGATTCCTTTGCAACAAATATTTAAAAGAAGGGTAAAAATGTTTAAAACACAGGATCAAAGCGATCGATAAAGAGGTTCAATATCGCGCCATATCGCACAAATGACGCTCTTTTAGAAAAGATTACGAAGTGTTTGTATCAAAACAGGGAAATTCAATCGCTCAACGAAAAGAATTCTATACAAAAAAAACAGAACAACAATTTCTAATCATTTAAAGAAATATAAAATATTTTTTCGCATCTTTGATGTGATTTATACAATCTATTGAATTAACCATTTAATGATGTTTTGGATATTTTATCCAACCTACTTAAAAAAGAGCCAAATGTTATGGACTATTTTTCACCATTGAAACACCGTTCCGATGAGATCACAAAATTCATTGCTAATTGTGGTATATTTTCCTTGCTCCTGAAAAATGGTCAAGTCATCCAGTTTATCCCAGAAAATCCAGATCAGTTTACCGAATGGCTAAACAGTAAGGGGATTAAAAACATTAGAGGAAAACAGACCAATCCGTACAAATCTATCTTTGAGGAGAAATAGACTTTTTCTAGCTATTGGGTAAAGGCCATTATGCGCATAAAACCATATTATGCGCATAAAACAATTAGAAATAGGTTTATTTCCATATCCGGAATGCATCAAATACGACATAGCCCAACGCATTGTTACCTGCAATTTGATACAGTCCAACGCGCAACTTTTTACCATTCAGATCATTTCTTAAAAATGGCGTGCCCGGAAGGTCCTTCCAATCCAAACCATCTTTCGAGGAACGTAAAAAGAAATAATCACCAACCTTTTGAACCTGAAGATAAGGCGAAAAATCGATTCCTGTACCCGTATTGTCTTCCTGAAAAATTTGCGGTCCAATGCTTCGCGACAGATTGCCGAGGTTCCATCCCGTTAAAATACAATGATTGATGTAAGCATCCTTTCTGTCCACCGGTTGAATCATAATACCAGCTTCGTTTGATGTGCGTATCCGATGAGCCAAGCCCGCTACATCGCTAACCTTGACTTCCACAGTAAAATCACCTTCCAGCTCTTTATAAAGAAAAGGGCCGGGATGTAATTTGTCGCCCCACTTGGTATCCTTCGACTGTAATTTCCAGCTGCTGTTCTGCCAAGAAACCTCAGTCTGTGTACTATCACTCCAACGAATAGCCTCATATCCATCCCAAAAAGGGATTCTTTTATTTCGGATTGTATCACCCTGTAGTCGTGAAAACTGGATCAGGTTAGGCTTTAGCTCCCGAACAGACAGTCGGGTGGGCTTGCTCACATGTCCAAAGACATCTTTAACAATCACTTCGATCGCGTTCTCAAGTTTGGACGATTTAAAAAGATGGTAGGGCTCTTGTTTCCAGCCCGAGAGCTCACCTTCTCCCCGAAACAGATACCAAAGCCCTTGCTGTTTTTCCACCTGCGCAAACACCTGATTGCCATTAATAAAGTGTGGTGGCGAAAGTACCTTTGGAATATACGCTTCCAAATCATTAGCCACCCCTTCCTTCCACTGGCTGAATCTTTTATTTACCGCATCCGATGTTAAGCGATGTGGATAAGCACGAAAGAAATGAAATGGATAAGTCAATTGAATACCGTTACTCATGACCCGTAGCAGTTTGTCGGAATAATCCGGCTTTTCAAATTTACCGTTACGATAGAATTTCTTTTTCCCATTATCAGCTGTAATTACAGCATGTTGCCATGCAGTACCATAGTACCAGTCGAAGTCCAAAGCATAGTTTTTTTCCTGCAATATCGCTGACAAAACCTTGCTTTCAACGGCGTTTCCTTTTATTGACAGTCTGTTCCCCTTCACAACGACTTCCGCATCTTGAAGCGTTACCAATGTGTCTGCTGCTGTTCCCTGGTTTCTTAAGGTGGTGAGCTTACCCAAGTTCAGATCATCAGTTTGCAGCGCAAAAAATTGCCATTTCGGCCCCACATTTGCCAACTTGGCTACCGATTGCTCATCCAAGGCAGTATGATACAGTTTTAAATCGGCGACATACCCCGAAAAGTTTTGATTGAGTATGTCCGAAGCTCCAAGAACAAAAAACTTCCCAGGATGAACGAACAGCATTCTGTTTTCCGCACGTTGCAGTTTTCCATCGACGTAAATAGACTCTTGATAGCCATCGAAAGAGAATACAATGTGATGCCAGGAATTTGCCCCTGGAACAGAAGAATACCCCATATCAGGCCACGATCCATGAATGATGGCACCCTGTTTTGGATCGCTGCCATAACCAAATAGCGCCTTACTGAGGTCCTGCGATCCCGAAGACCAGGCGAGCAGTTGTTCAAATCTTTCGACCGTAGGATTATTTACCCACAGTGCAAGGCTAAACGAGCTATTTCCTTCCAGCGACTGCGGTACGGCAAAACTCGATCGCAACGCAGTGGTTCCATCAAAGAAAAATGCCCGCTTACCTTGATAATTTTTAACGGCCAATGCCTGTTCAGCATTAAACACTCCCCCTATCACACCCTTATTTTTAATATTTTTCACGAGTTGCCCCTCCTTGTAATCCGCTGCATCAATATGGATCAGACCGCCTCGCGTTACTTCTTTAGCAGGCATGGGCTGTGGCGGCGACCATAATGTCTCCTGAGCGAGCTGCTGTGTATAAACCTTCATATTCCACAGACCACGAGGAAGCCCATTCAATTGCGTATGCAGTATATGCAGTCTAACATATCGTCCCAAAGCTTTACCATGTTCAACGATAGGACTTGCCCAACGATTGTTATCCGAGCGATCCACATAATTCGTCCAGTTTATTGCATCAACAGAAGTCTCTAAGCGGTACTGATAGGCATAAGTCGGATACTCAAATTGAATGGCTATGGTCTGTATATCCACGACTTTTCCTAAGTCAATTTCTACCCATGCCGGTCCTTCGTTATTCTTGGCCCGCCATAATGTTCCATTATTGTTGTCTACCACGAAAGAGGGTCTAAAATCCATCGAGTAGAAAGAGGATGCTCTCACTGCTTTTCCTAAAGCCAAATCGACGGGCTCTGCCTGAGCAGGTAGTACATCCAGCACGCCAGCATGTGTAGGCCGCACCGGCACGATATCACCCTCTGGCGTAAAAAAAATTTCATCCATCGCCACCTGACGGTGGAAACCACCTCCCGAATGCGGATTATTGTGTCTGTGATAGACGATAAAATAACGATTGTCTAGCTCCAACACACTATGATGTCCTGGCCCATGAATACTACCATCCTCATTGGTGGTCAAAATGGGATTGGTTGAGGGGTATTCAAAAGGCCCCATAGGGCTTGTTTTACTTTTAACGTATTGCACGCGGTAGCTATCATCTTCACAATGGCCGGAAGAGTACATCAGATAATAGATACCCTTATGTTTAAACATATAAGGAGCTTCAAAAAAGTCCTTCGCCACGGTATTGGGGATCAAGGCTGTCTTTTCGAAAGTTTTCATATCGTTATTGAGTATCCCTACCGCACATCCATGATCGGGATAGATCCCCCAGGTTCCCCAATACATATAGATGCGGCCATCGTCATCCCGAAAGGTTTGCCCGTCTAGGGTAATCACGCCGGGAATCATATAAGTTTGGGATCATCGATTTACCGTCAGTCACTAAAGGTTTCCAGGGGCCCGTTGGGCTGTCGCCCACTGCACCAAAAATTTCAACAGGCTGACTATAATAGAGGTAATAACGGCCATCGTATCCCTGCGTCATATCCGGCGCCCAATACCAATGTGTATTGGGCCAGTTCATCGGTTGAATCTTCCAGTTTCTCAAATCTTGTGATGTCCACACTTGGGACGGCCCAGCACCCCAGCCATTACCATCAGTCGTCGCAAAGATATAATAGGTATCACCAATTTTCTTAATCGTCGGATCAGCAAAATATCCGGGCAGCAGCGGATTCAACACATTTGGCTGCTGCCAAGGTTGTAACGACTGCGCGAATGTCTTGTTGCCCAACGACCAGCACAATATTGCCAGAACCGTAAAATAGAAATAACTCATCCTCATAACGCAAAGTGTATCGGTTAAAAATAGACAGCTCAACAATCGATTTTATCACGAATAAAACCTACGATAAATGTCAATTTTACATTAAATTTATAAATCAACAGCGGTATTCCAAATTTTGAAGTCAAATCGGTTAAGAATGGGGTATTTAAGGTTAAAATTCACCCATAAATACAACGTACAATCATCCATCTTTGTAAGAGCAATGACCTTCGCTGTCTTAAAATGGTTACTAAAATGTCTAAAATGAATCTAAAAAAAAGCTATTGGATCCTATTTGCGCTCGTCTGCACACAGTTGTCAACTCGTGTGTATAGCCAGCAAGATGAACATCCGGTATGGAAAGCAGTTAAAGCACAGCAGGCCACTTTAGGCTTGGAGGAGGGCGCCAAAAGCTTCACCCTCAAAAACCTCAATGTGGCTATACTCAACGCATCCCAGACACTATCTTCGTTTCGGCCCAATAGCGGCGAAAAGGGTTTTGACTATACGCCAGTTGAGCTTCTCAACAAAAGAGATCGCAATCAATTTTTTCATATCGGCGATATCAATATCCGTTTGCGTCGTCAGGGAGACAGCTCATGGACGGCCTATTCATCAGCTGCAGACCGTAAGCATGTCATCGCAATACCTCCTGCGAAAAACAACCTCGCCAGTGCAGATATCAGTCCCACGCTTAACCATATCCCGTTGAAAGTGATTCGACACTGGCAAGATGACCATGGGGATCTGATCTTGAGTTTTGAACTGACAAACCCCAACGATTATGCGATCGAGATTGGATCCATGGGTATCCCTCTCCCATTCAATAATAATATGGACTGGAAGAATCTCGATCAGGCACATGCCCAGAACGTCTTTTTCGATCCCTATATCGGTCAGGATGCCGGGTATCTGCAAGTCAACCGTCTGCATGGCAATGGTCCTAGTTTGCTGGTATTGCCCTATAAAAATGCAGGATTTGAAGCTTACAATCCGCTTAATACTGACCCTACTCCCCGAAGTATCACTTTTGAGGGGTTTCATGAATGGATGATTCATAGCAAGGCCTATGCTGAGACTGAATGGAAAGGCGTAGAACAATGGAACACACCCACTTCTACGCTATTGAAACCACATGAATCAAAGACCTTTGCCTTGAAATTTGTCCTTGCCCCAAGTATCCGGGAAATAGAGTCTGAGTTAGTGAAGAACAACAGGCCTGTAGCTATTGGCGTGCCTGGCTATCTTGTTCCAATGGGCAATCCGGCCGAACTTTTTATCAAACACAATAAAGCTATTAAAAGCATCAGTGTCTATCCCGAAGGAGCATTAACCCTGACAAAAAAAGGAAGCACACCGCAGCAATGGACCAAATATGAAGTGAAAGGCAACCGTTGGGGCCGCGCAAGACTAACAATCAACTATAGTGACGGTAAAACGCAGACTATCCAATACAAAATAATCAAATCCGAAAAAGAAGTGGTTCAGGATCTCGGCCATTTTCTGACCACCAAACAATGGTATGAAAATGACAAAGACCCTTTTGGCCGCTCACCGGCTGTCATATCATACGACTATGAGGAGCAGCAGCCCATCACCCAAAATAAAAGTGCCTGGTTTGCGGGTCTCAGTGATGAAGCTGGAGCGGCAAGCTGGCTTGCCGCACTGATGAAACAAGTATTGCAACCCGATCAACAGGAAATAGCCAAATTGAAACGGTTTGTCAATGAGACCTTATATGGCCATATCCAACACAAAGAAGGAGACAAGAAATATGGAGTGGTCAAAAGCCTATTTTATTATGAACCCGACTCCATGCCAGCGGGCACTTATCGTACGGACATCAACTGGAAGACCTGGTCTGCCTGGCCGAAAAAAGAGGCCGACGATATTGGTCGTTCCTACAATTATCCGCATGTGGCGGCAGCACACTGGGTGATGTACAGACTCGCCCGCAACTATACGAATTTGGTGAATGAAGAAAGCTGGCAAACTTACCTCGAAAGGGCTTACCAAACGAGTATTGCCATGGTCGAAAAAGCACCCTACTACGCCCAGTTCGGCCAAATGGAAGGGAGTATCTTCCTTATCGTCTTACAAGATCTTCGCCGAGAAGGGTTGACGACGATGGCCAATAACCTTGAAGCTGCTATGCGCAAGCGGGCAGAGCATTGGAAAACCCTTAATTATCCGTTCGGAAGTGAAATGCCTTGGGATTCCACGGGTCAAGAAGAAGTATTTCTTTGGTCACGCTTTTTTGGTTTTGATGAGAAAGCACAGGTGACTTTGAATGCCATTATCGCCTATATGCCTACCGTTCCGCACTGGGGTTACAACGGAAGCGCGCGGCGTTACTGGGATTTTGTCTATGGTGGGAAACTTTCGCGAATCGAGCGTCAGCTCCATCACTACGGTTCCGCGCTTAATTCCATACCTGTGCTGACAGCCTATCGGGATCATCCCGACGACTTCTACTTGCTACGTATCGGACATGCAGGCATGATGGGAGCGCTGGCCAATGTCACTAACGACGGCTTCGGTCCAGGAGCGTTCCACTCCTATCCATCCACATTGGCCAATGACGGTATCTCAGGAGATTACGGAACCGGTTTTTACGGCTATGCAGTCAATTCAGGAACGTATATCGTGGAGCACCCTGAATTTGGGTGGCTCGCATTCAGCGGTAATCTTAAAACCGAAAAACAGCTGGTCAAAGTGGCACTGACGACAGCATCCAAAGGCCGTGTGTTCCTTTCCAAGGAGAATCTTTGGCTTACAACAGATGCCGGCGAGATCGCCGAACTGCACTACGATCAAAAAGACCGCAGCATCACCCTCGTCTTCAATAGCGCTAGTGAGCAACCCATTGCGAATATTCTGCTTAATGTTAACCCCGAAAGCAATTACGTAGTAGAAGGTTTAAATAAGGATTCATTCAACCGTTATACAATACCCGTGTCAACTAAAATGATAACATTGAAAAAGTCGAAGTAAAAGTGCTCGACAGGAGCGCGCATAAGATAACAATAAAGGTGGCTTCCATGAGCTGGAAGCCACCTTTTACTTTCAATCGACCCAATCATAACGGTTATCCCTAGAGCCATCGGCCATCTTTTTAATCCGAAAAAAGAACGCTCCTAAATCAGTAACTTTTGCTGAAAAGCAAAACGGATCAGGTCGGCTGTATTTTTACTTTTGGTCTTATCCATAAGATTCTGACGGTGCCCTTCAACAGTCCGTTTGCTCAAAAAAATCTTGTCTGCAATTTCCACAGCAGTAAAGCCTTGGGCAATGAGCTCAAGTACAGCAAACTCCCGTTCCGTGATTTCATATTGCGAAAGACGTGAAGCCACATCTACACCGGTACTACTCTCCACATCAAAATTTTCCATAAACCGTAGACCGAAATTAGTCATCAGATATTTATGCCCTTGGGATAAACGTAATAATCCAAATAAGATTTCATCATAATCGCCACCCTTCGACAGATAACCGTCTGCACCACTACGAAAAGCTTCGGCCACTTCGTTCGGTTCTTCCACCATCGACAACAGTGCAAATCTGACGTCTGGATATATCTTCTTGGCCATTCGGATGAAAGTTATTCCATCCATGCCCTGCATATTCAGGTCTGTTAAAACTAAATCCGGCAAGATATTTTTTTCCAGGTACATTAATGCATCCTCTGCACTATCTACTTCCGCTACCACAGAAAGCTTGTCGTGGGTATCAATGATCAATCGTATCCCGTTTCTTACAAGCCGATGGTCATCAACTAAAAGAATTTTAGTCATTTTTCCTCCAATCCCACTAAGATACTTTATTTTTTTTAATATGTTAATTTTTTAAAAATAGTTCATTGAAAAATAAATCCTTTTTACTTCACCTTACGCCATATTTTTTCATTGCCCACTTGCTGATACCCTGGTGCCAGCACCGAGAACCGTAGGGTCTCCTGACTGCCCAACGCAAGGTATCCGAGGGTTTCCAAACTCTCATCAAATAAAGATAGTACTTTAGCCTGCAATTGCGTATCAAAATAGATGAGTACATTGCGACACAGAATCAGCTGAAAGGCATTGAAAGATGCATCACTCACCAGATTGTGTGAAGCAAAGACAATCCGTTCTTGCAAGCTGGATGTTAACTTCACCCAATTATAATTGGCTGTATAATAACTGGAAAAGTCTGCCTTCCCGCCCGAAAGCTGGTAATTTTCCACATAAGATTTTAGATTTGCCATGGGTACAACTGCCCGCTTAGCCTGTTCTAGAACAGAAGGATTAATATCTGTGGCATAAATCAGTGATTTGTGCAGTAGTTTGGCCTCCTGCAACAAAATGGCCAATGAATAGGCTTCCTCCCCTGTCGCACAGCCCGCTATCCAAATACGGATAAAGGGCGAAGTGCCTAATTGGGGTAGGATTTCATCGCGCAGACGCAAAAAAAAGCTTGGATCGCGAAACATTTCTGTAACGTTGACCGTCATCTTTTCGACAAATCGCTGCATGTACTCGGGTTCATGTAACACACGGTACCGCAATTCGGCAAAACTTGCAAAATTATCCAGTAGGCAAAGCTGATTGATCCGCCGCGATAAGGACGCTATGGTATAATGGGTAAAATCGTAGCCATAAAGACGCTCCACATCTTCCATCAATATCGTCACCTGCTCTTGGCTAACAATTTTTTTACCACTGATCATTTTACAATTTCCCCCATTAACCGCACCAGAAGTTCGATGTCGATCGGTTTTGAAATATAGCCGTTGGCTCCCGCTGCCAGACACTTTTCGCGGTCGCCGGTCATCGCCTGCGCCGTGACGGCTATGACGGGCATTTCTTGCGAATCCCAAGTTTTACGGATTAGCTGGGTAGCTTCATATCCGTCAATCTCGGGCATCATCATATCCATCAACACCAGGCCGACGCCAGCACTATTCCGCAGCTGAGCGAGCCCCTCTTCCGCAGATAGACAACCCAAGGCTTGAAAGCCTCTCGATTTTAGGGCCAATTTCAACGCAAATATATTGTTTTGATCATCATCGATGATTAATACGGTTTTGTTCTTGTCCATGCTCTTTTATCTATTGCCTTTTATTTTACTCCAACAACTATTCATACATCCATACCCGTAGCAGGGACAAGAGTTGATCGATATCCACCGGTTTGGATATATAATCTGACGCTCCTGCAGCGATACATTTTTCCCGATCCCCCATCATTGATTTGGCAGTAACAGCAATGATCGGCATATCTTTATAATGGGGATTACTTCGAATCGACGCAATCGTTTCGTATCCATCCATTTCGGGCATCATCATATCCATCAAGATCACTGCCACATCTTCATTTTCTTCGAGCTGTTTCAGTGCATCCTTTCCATCCGTTGCTGGTACGACGGTCATATGATATTTCTCAAGGGCTTTCGTGAGCGAGAAAATGTTACGAATGTCATCATCTGCTACAAGCACCTTTTTGCCCTTCAACACATCTTCCAAAAAGCCAAGCCTAGCGGGAACTTTCGCCGAAGTGCCTTTGTTTTCTTCTACAAGATGTAAAAATAAACCTACTTCATCCAATATACGTTGATAGGAATTGGCGGTTTTAACGACAATTGTATCCGCATAACGTTTTAGTTTCATTTCCTCCACTTGCGATAGGTTCTTACCGGTAAAAACAATGATCGGTAATTTTTCTAGCCCCTGGTTGCGTTTTACAGCCTCCAATGTCTCGTATCCAACCCGGTCGGGAACGCCCATATCAAGTATAACGCAGTCTGCAGTATCAGAACTCAGCGCCGAAATGCTATCTTCCACGTTACTTTTGATTTCGGATACAATGTCAAAACTTCCGAGAAAGAGAGACAAAGCAGCTGCGTGTTTAGGGTTTTCTTCAACGATAAGTACTTTTTTAGGATGCCGAGTAAGCGCATCCTCTATCCGGCGAAACATATCACCCATTTGTTCCAACGCCATAGGTTTATTGATAAAGTCTATAGCACCCTGAAGTAGACTCTCTCTTTTAACCTGAAGAGAGGACATAATATGCACCGGAATATGTCGTGTTTTAGGATTTTCCTTGATCTCAGCCATTACTTGCCATCCATCTTTAAGCGGGAGCTGAATATCCAGCAAAACTGCGAGCGGCATGTATTGCGCTACCACTTCCGCAGCAATGTCGCCACGCACCACCACGATTCCCTTATAGTCTTGCTGGCGCGTATATTTGAGTAGAATCTTTGCAAACTCAATATCGTCCTCGACGATCAAAATAAAGCGGTCGCCAGGAACGATACTATCGCGATCGTCCGGAACTTCGGCTGGGATAGGTATTTGCAACGTGTTTTCTATAGGTAAAGCTGACACCGCTGGAATTTGTTCCAAAGAGGTGGTCTCCACAGGTAAAATTTCCGCGTCGCCTGTTGTTAACAAAGTTTGCGCAGCGCCGAATATAGATGTACTTTCGCCCGAAATGCGCTCGGGAATAATCAGTTGAAAGACACTACCTTCTCCTTCTTCACTATTCAATAAAATTTCACCTCCAAGTAAGCGTGCCAATTCCCGGCTTATGGAAAGCCCCAGCCCCGTACCACCAAATTTACGGCGTGTAGAGCCATCAGCTTGTTGAAAAGCCTCAAATATTAGATGCTGCTTATCCTTTGGTATTCCAATTCCGGTATCGCGCACTTCAAATATAATCCCGTTTCGTGGCGACGGTTCACGGTCGATATGCAGCGTTACCTTGCCCGATGCCGTAAATTTAATAGCATTAGAGAGTAGATTACGTAGAATCTGCTCTAGCCGCTGTTTATCTGTTTCGATCTGAGTGGGCAATTGCTCCGCTACGCTCATTTCCAATCCAAGTTTCTTGTCGGCAGCAATTGGTCCGAACATGGCCGACAGCCCCTGCAAGACATCCGCAAACAATACGGGCTGCACATCCAAATCCATTTTTCCGGATTCAATTTTAGAAAGATCCAAAATCTCATCTATTAGTGTCAGCAGACTCTTTCCCGAACTCTGGATCACTGCTGCAGATTCCATCTGTTCCTCGTTAAGGTTACCGTCCGTATTTTCGGCCATCAGACGGGAAAGCAGCAAAATTGAATTGAGCGGCGTACGCAGTTCATGCGACATATTAGCCAAAAATTCAGACTTATAGCGTGTGCTTTGTGCAAGCTCTGCCGCTTTCTTCTGAATTTCCTGGTTACGTTCGGCTATTTCCAGATTTTTATCTTCCAACAATCTGGAGCGCTCTTCCAGTTCACGGTTAGACTGCACCAACTCTTCCTGCTGAACACGAAGTTCCTCCTCTGAAGCCTGCAGTTTATAGGTATGCATTTCGAGACTAGAATTCAGTGATTCCAACTCCGTATGCTGTGCTTGCAGTTCTTCAGTCTGCGCCTGCGTCTCTTCCAATAAATTCTGTACAACCAATCGAGCTTGCGATGCAGCGAGTGTAGCACCCACTTTTTGCACAGCATCTCTAAAAAACGCCAGCTGTATCGAAGAAAAGGGCTGCAATGAGCCAAGTTCCATTACACCAATACATTCACTTCCATCATAAATGGGAAGGATAAAAAGGTTGTTTACCTGTACTTTTCCAGCAGCGAAGCTGATGACATAATGCGTATCTTCGAGGTTTTCAAATAATTTCTCCTGGCCATCTTTAAATACCTGCCCTACCATGCCATCCCCTGCGGCGAAGCGTTTATGGTTGGGATCTTCAAGACCATAAGCCCCCCTTAACACCAACTGATCCTGCTCCATAAGATAAATGGCCCCATTGACACAACTACCATACGTCGTTAGATGTCGCAACGTGACAGCCGTGAGCTCTTCCTGAAGTTTATTGCCCATTAAAAGATTGCTCAGCTGCGTTAATCCAGCTTGATGCCAATTATTGTTATTGAGCTCGTCAAATGAAACCTTTAGTGACCTAGCCATTTCATTGAGCGATCCCGTCAAGCTTCCCAAGTCATCCTGTTCAGCATCCTGTATCTGCATATCATAATTTCCCGCTGCGATTTCACGGGCAATGCGCTGCGTAATGCTGAGCCTCCGCTGGATCTCCTCATCTTTACGTTTCAGATCATGCTGTAACTGTTCTCGCTTAAAGAAATCAGCGCGCAAACGGAAGTAAAAAAAGACAGTGATCAGCAAAGAAACTGCTGCGGCCAGCAACACAAAAATAGATGTATAGCCAGAAGATCGTCCGAGTTCATTTGAACGCTTGTTTAATAAGGATTCTTCTTTATCTATGATCTGGCCAATTAAAATTCGACAGCTATCCATATAGGATTTCCCTTCTTCGAGTTGGGAAACCGTCACCATTCCGCCCCTCCTTTTGATCGTAACGAGATTTTCAAGTTTGGTAAGCCTAGACTTTACCAGCGTGGACAGAGTATCGATTACCCGCTGCTGATCGGGGTTGTCAGCTGTCAAATCGTGCGCACGGCTCAACGATTGGGGAAGCGACTCAAGGCCGGTTTGGTAAGGATTCAAAAACTTATCCAACCCAGTCAGCAGAAAGCCGCGCTGCCCCGTCTCGGCATTCTGCAGATCCTGTAGAATTTTATTAACGCGGCTCATCACCCGACGGCTATGGTCCACCATTTCACTATTATGAATCTGCTTACGAATACTAACATAAGAGGCCGTTGAACTAGCTAAGAGCAATAGTAGCGATATTCCAAAACCTATCTGCAGGTTTTTTAAAATAGTTTTAGGCATGCTTTTTCATCCATTGAGTTAAGACTATGCCAACTGATGGTCTAGATGGCCGCCAAATATAGCAATACAGCGTCTAAAATGAATATCGCCTAAGCAAACACGGAGAATGTTACCGTATTTTAACAAAAAGTTACGTATTTATCCCCCCTCAGCAATCCTTTGCGCAATGATTTCCGAAGTCGCTGCGCAAAAATCAAGCCCTGAATAGTCGGGATTATAGCCACCAATGTAAGGTACAGCCATCATAAAAATACGTTGGTTGGATCGCCCGCTGTGATCAACAAGCTGAAAGCTGTCGTCTATCTTAATCCCCGGCACCCGCAAAAAGATAGCCCCATCCGGTGCTACAAACATATGATCATTACCCGCCAGCAACTGTTCCTTAGCATGCTCCACAGAGCGGAACCTCAAATAAGCGGGACTAATATTACCATTGTCGATTAAACTTTTAAACGGGAAGTCTTCAAAATTCAACGGCTGCTGACCTACACAGTCGACAAAGGTCTTATAATATGTTTTACTTTCTATGCCTTGCTCATTTGTATAAAAGTAGTTAGCTCCACAGTCTTTTGCAGGTTCAACCCGGCTTTCAGTACCGACATTTACCACCTCAAGAACACCGGCATCGTGCAATGCAAGCAACTCGCGGCTAGAGCCCTGCGGTACGAAAGCAATCACAATAGAAATCAGGGGCATTAACACCTTCTTTAAGCGAAGCATATCTTCTGCAGACATGTATTTTGCTGGATAGTTCAGTGTAAAGCTCAGCGCAGAAAGCACTTCCTTCCAGTAAATCGATTCGTGCCTTTTGATGGACTTTAGCGCTTGAGCGTGTTCCTGACGAAAACCTTCGAAGGCATCTTTCTGCTCCCGCATGGCAAGTACGGCTTCCACAAAGTCTTCGAGACTGAGCCTTTCCACCATGGCGTAGAAGGCAGGATCTTTCTCCTTAAACTGGGCTTTAAAATTTCGCTCAAATAAAAAATCAAGCGATACAAAACCTTCATTTTCGAGCCTATTGAGCATAAGTTCCTCTTCTGAAATCAAGAGATTATTGGCTAGGAACGGGTCTTCCTGATGAAAGCGGATTGCAGGCAGAAGCCCACTACGTGTATGCATCACTATTTTAAAATGCTCGCTTCCTGGATCAATGTGATATTTTATCTCGCCTGTTTCTAGTACGTCAAAAGAGCCATTGTGCCGCGCAAGTGTACGTATAGCATCTATTGCAGTAAGCGAAGCGCCACGTATCCCAACGGCATGATTAGTCTTTAAGGCGAGTTTAGCGGGTGGATAAGGCGATTCGAAATAGTGTTCGACATTACCCTCATGTTTAGTTGGCCATTTGTGTCCGGTGCAAATAATGGCTTTATCAACGATATGGGTGTCTGTGCTTCCAACAATTATTTTTACCTGTGACTGGCTTTCTAGGTCAATGATATCGCTTACCTGGCTCGCTAGGTAAACCTGGGTTTCGATACCTTTTGCATCTGCCATACGCTTTAATAGTGTAAACTGTTCCGATAAATAGCGGCCAAGTAATAACCGCGGCACAACTTTGTAACGATTAAAATCGTCAACATCAATTCCGTAGGTACGAAGCGTTGTTGCCGACAGCGATTTGACATACTCTTCAATGGTGGTCACCAGTGGCGGTATTTCATGGTCGGAAACATTTGTCAAGTGCTCCGGAGAAGCGCCTTCATAACTGTAAGGCATCCCTGCACCTAGCTGTTTTCGCGACTCAAAAATAGATATTTTGAGCTCACCCATATTCTTTTCGATCAATCTTTTGTACATAAACAGGCCACTGGGTCCGCCCCCGATGATGGCTACATGGATGTGTTGTTGCATAGTTTTCATTGCGCTGCCTGAATGGCAGTTTTCGGAGATAAGAACAACAATAAATTACATAAAGTTTTAAGTTGCATTTATTACGCTGCAATAAAAACTGCGATAAATACGGATTGCGATTTAAATACCTGAATCTACGATTCTGCAAACGAACGCTATGTCGATGCTGTTTTCCGAATAAACAAAAATGATAACAAATAATAATATTATGGAAAACAACATCAACAATCCAGAAATCATCAACGACATTATTAAAATCAATAATGACCGTATTGAAGGGTATAGAAAAGCAACTGACCTGGCAACAAGTCACGGCTTAGATAAACTGATCCCAACCTTTCAAAAATTTATCGGACAATCAGAAGAATTTATCGCCGAATTAACTCCGTATGTTGAGCTTGAAGGCAAGGAGGCTACCGATAGCACTATGCTGAGCGGCAAGCTATTCCGTGCCTGGATGGGGATCAAAGTTAATATCACAGGCGACGACGAAAGAAGTTTATTGGAAACCTGCGAACAGGGCGAAGATGCCTTTAAATCGACCTACCAAACAGCGTTAGCAGATGGATCCGATGAACTTTCCCAAAATGTGCATAGTCTGATCAATACCCAGCTTAGCAAACAGCTGGAAGCACACAACATTATTAAAATGTTGCGCGACAGCAAAACAATTTAAGGTATAACGATAACGGACTTCTCACAAAATAGAAGACCTTCTCACAAAAAATACCGAAGTGATTTAAGCTTCGGTATTTTTTCTATTAAAAACAGGACATCGATTACTTCACAGTTTCCTCCAACCATTCCACAATTGAGCCTAACGTACTCTCGTGTATTTCACCAAGTTTTGCGTATTCCGCAGGTGTGCATGTTTCACAAGGTTGTAGTAAATGATTTACATTTGGCAGCAGGATGGTAGTTACCTTTCCGTACAGACCGCTGCGACTGTATTGTTTCCAGTAGTTTAAATTGATGGGATCCACAAAAACATCTTTACTACCATTGATCGCCAAGATAGGTACGTCCACTTTACTTAAAAAGATCTGCGGATCATAGGAAATAAAATAGCGATACCAGGGCCCGATAGCCTGCTGCACATAGGACCAAATCGGAAAACGGAAATGGTCGTGTTCAATAGCTAATGACTTAAAATAAAGGTCATCTTTTTCCTTCCAATAGTTATAAACTGCATTGAGCTTACTCTCCATACTGTCTGATTTAGCATATTGAAAAGCTGTCGCAAACATTAGTCGATTGATTTCATTGGATCTCTTTTTGTCCACTGCGGTCATCGGCGAAGTGTTCACCAAGTTTTCATTCTGCACCAAAAGAGATTCTAAGCCATTTGAGGCTAAGCCCGACAAGCTGATCAAAAAAGCGACATCTTTGCTTTGTGAAGCCGCTATCGAAATGACAGCCCCTCCTTCGCTATGCCCCAATAGACCGATATGCCTCAAGTCAACATTCTTTTCCGTTTTCAAAAATTGAAGCGCACCTAAAACGTCAAGTGCAAAATCTGCTGTTGTTGCATATCGGTATTCGCCTGTTGTTTTACCTACACCCCGATCGTCCATACGTAAGACCACATACCCCTTGGGTGTCAAGAAATTGGCAATACGGGCAAACATCTTTGTCCCTGCCATTGTACCATCCCGGTCCTGTGGGCCGGTTCCTGAGGCGATAATAATGGCCGGATATTTCCCAGCCTTGATAGGCGAGGAAATAGTGGCGCCAATGGTAATACTATCTGCTTTTGATTTAAAGATTACCTCCCTTTGATTGATGGACTGTGCTGAAGTAATGCCGTAAAGAAGCAATGAAGCTACAGATAGAAACAGTGATTTGATTGTTTTCATGTCCTTATTTTCCTGCTTTTAAAACGTTGACCATTTCGATGATTTCATCTGCCAGCTCCGAAGTGCTTCCCATATATCCCACTTCGGAAAAGCGAAGCCTGCCATCTGGTCCCACGACCATTTTGTGTGGTATCGGCCCCACACCGGCAGCCTTCGAAGCTTTGCTACCCACATCCAACAAGACCGTAAATGGATAACTATTTTCTTTCATGTAATTAGTCACATAATCTTTCATGTCCGGCTTACGTTCCTGTGTATTGATAAAGTAAAAGACCACATTCGGATCATTTTTGAAATGGTCTACCGCCAGTTTCATTCCCGGAAATGCGCCCTTGCAAGGGGCACACCAAGAAGCCCAAAAATCCAATACAACAATTTTTCCTTTCTGGGAAGAGAGACGTACTTTTTTTCCATGTTGATCCAACAGCTCAAAATCCGGAATATTCTTGTTGATTAAAAGTTTCTGTACCTTTTCTTTTAGCTCCTTTCCCTTGTCGGCATTTTTGAGACTAGCCAAATACTCTTCGTAGCCTTTGTCTGATTTGTTTTTTGCACTATAGATTGTTTTCATCAGCTCCAGCATATAGGTCGAACTCTGATTCATGGCATAACTTTTCTCCAGTGCCATTTGCAGTTCTTTGGCTTTCCCCTGCCCCTCGAGCGCACGTACATAGGTATCGTTCAGGTCCGCATTTTTGTAGCTTGCTGCGCTCTGCGCGGCGGCGGCATAGGCAAAGGCTTCGTCGTAAAGTTTATTGTCCACCAATATCTTGGCAAATAAAGGTGCATTTGAATAATATAACGTTGCATATTTATCCCCCTGAAAGTTATCCTTGTAGTAATTCAGACGTTCCATAATAACTCGGGCATAAGGCAATATTTCGGCAGGTCCTATGCTTTTTTGCGAAAGATACGGCACGTCCAAGGAACGGTAGATCACATTCGAAAGCGCCTCGTAAGGTGCGATCTTGGACATATACTTACTATAGTTGAACAGATCTTTTTTCATGCTGGTGTACACCGAAATAATCCAGTAAGCACTGATATAACTGATTCGATTCGCTTCGTTAAAAGCATCTTCAGCTTCCTGATAAGGATGCTTGTCAATAAAATCCATCGCAGCTTTCAAACGTTCATCGTCCGTCTTCGCTTGTTGAATGAGCTTAAAATCCGCCAGACGCTGTTGATCCTTTATATATTGACCCTTTGGGAACTGGGCGACAATCCTTTGCTGAAATGCCTCAGCTTTCGCAGTATCCTTCAGAATCTCCCGATAGACGCGATCGATTTCCAACAAGTCTTGTTCGCTGATATCCGGTATCTGCGTCAAAGTAATCAGTTCTTTGTTTAATTTAGCGAGAGATTCTGCCGTATCCATATGTTTCAAAGCACTTGCTGCAGCGTAAAGGACACGAAATCGGTTTTCAGGATGATATTTCAATTCATATTTAACCCACATCAATAGAACCTCATCTGATTTGTACGCTGCCGAGTCGACCACATAAGGTACCCCCCCAACAATATTTGGCGTCCGCAACAGGCCCCAGCCTAACATTGCTCCCGACATCTGGCGTTTATCATCTGCAGCGAGCATATAAGAATAAGTTTGCTCTCCACCATTGTCTACCGATGTATCCGATTTAAAAACAAGATTCATCAAGGCCAAATGTGCCGGTAGCATATATTTTGCTGTCCAAACCGAATCGTTTTTTGCAAACTTGATATCCGTGGTGGTCCATTTAAAGTCAGTATACCCCGTCAACTGGGCAGAAATATTTTTGGCATCCTTCAACACAGTAGTGCGTGCATCATATACGAGCTCTACCGTATCTTGCTCCTTGGGAAATTCGGGTATCACTTTAAAAACCTGCGGCTGTTTCTGTTGTTGCGCAGAGGCAGCAGTGCAACACAAAAGTGTCCATGCCAATACAGCTGTAGTTTTTATCACACAATTTTTCATATCTCTCATTTTTCCTTTTTAAAATAATTGACCATTAGATCCGTTTTTTATGGATTTTGCACTATTTCGGGACTCAAATTAATTTCATATTGCGCGATCCGGAAAACATAGCGGTTGCTATTCGGAGCCAATGTGAAAGTATTTCCACCGAATGTACGCGTATACGTTTTCTGAAATCGCGTATCGTTTTTCAGACGGCGCATATCCCACCAGCGCAACATGCGGAACATAAACTCGCGACGACGTTCCTGCATCACTTTCACCAATGCATCTTCGGCATCTGTTGCGCTCAGATTGACCGTCGACCCGGGCATTATTCGGCTGGCACGTAAACGGTTGACCAGTGCCATTGCTGTAGCAGCCTGATTATCGCGCGCAGCAGCCTCCGCCTTAATTAACAACATTTCAGGGACTGAGGGGCCTACATTGCGGCCTTCGTTTTTTATAAAATCTAAATAATAATACCGACCATCATAGACCTCCCATGCTGATATTTTCGATCCAGGAACCGTAAATAAATTATAGCGCTGGTCGCTTCCGTCAAATAAAGACAATAAGTCTTTGCTTAACCGAAATGCTGTCGGCGAATAAGCGGTAATGCCATTTATTGGTACTTTGGACAACAAAATTTCAGGATTATAGATTCGTAATGGATAGTTGACCATAGTTGTATCCGTAATTTTTGTCAAATCTACTAGCTTGTCATTCAGAGCCAGCGCTTGATCGGCCGCTTTTGCTGCATCCGCATAACTGTTCATATACAAGTACGTACGAGCCAACAAACCATAGGCTGAAGCTTTGGACGGCAAGGTTGTAAACTGCTGCTTTGCAGGCAACGCAGGCAATGCTGCTTCAATATCGGCTAAAATCGCATCATATACCTGCTGCAATGTACCTCTATTGAGCGACTGCTCGGTTGTCGGCTGCAGGATCAACGGGACACCCAGCTCGGTATTGGCACTTTCCCGCAGATAAGGCTTCGCATAGGTATTGGCTAACATCAAGTAAGCCGAAGCGCGGTGGATCTTTGCCTCCGCAGCCAATTGACTAATTTCAGCAGGCGTACCATCAGAAACCTTCGGTACCTCGGCAATGACCGTATTCGCATAGGCTATCGCATTATATAATCTGGACCAGTTGTCATCTTTAAAATTCTGATTACCGATAGGATAAATATCATCTGCCCATTGGTACGACCGACTATAGTAGCCATAAGAATCACTACCAGACAGCGATTTTTGTTGTGCAGAACCATCAATGATTTCAAGGTCATCGGCGGCCATATCCGACAGTGCGGGCGCAGCTTCAAATGTAGTCGTATTGTTTAAGAGGTAGCGATAGTTTTCTATCGTCCCAGGTGTCAATTGCCCCTGTGTTTTTATATCCACATATTTTTCACAGCCAGCGATGCCGCCTCCAAGTGTCAAAACCGCGATTGCAAGAGTTATTCTACGGCTGTAATCTTTTATAATTATTTTCATCATTTTAGCAATTAGAAGTTAACGTTGATAGAAAAGTTATATGAAGGAACAGGACGCAGGTTGGTAGTGTTACCCACATAATTGGCAAAATCAGGATCAATACCTTCTTTATTGGCTGTCCAGATCAGTCCAACATTACGCACAGATCCAGTTAGATTAACCTGTTCGATTTTCAAATTTTTCAGTAGCCCCTTTGGAAGTGCATAACTTAAGGAAATTTCACGCAGCCTAACATAGTCTCCTTTCAGCACGTTAATATCCGAATAAGTATAGCGATATAGACTATATTGCCCATAGATATCTGCTGTTACTGCTGGAACATTGGTTATGGCCTCATCCCCTGCTTGACGCCAGCGATTGGCAATATCTGCGCTGAGATCAAATTTTGGTGAAGTTAATCCACGACTGGGGGTCATGTAGGATTCAATACTAGGTTTTATAAAGACATTTCCAAATTGGTAGGTGAACAATGCAAATAATGACCATTGTCCGTACCGCAGGTTCGTTTTTAAGCTCCCAAAATAAGGTGCTGTTGTGCGCCCCATGTATTTAAGGTCATCTACCCCCTTCAAAGTCTGTTTTACAGAAACAATCTCTCCCGCTTTGTTGTACACCTGGGTCAATCCATTTTCATCCAAGCCGGCATGTCGAAATGCGAGTAGCTTATCGCTAGCATATCCTTCTAAATAACCAATACCAACAGGTGTATAGGAGTAAGTGAAATTGGCGATATCACTGGCTTTAAAACGATTATCGGTAATTTTATTGGTATTGTAAGAAAAGTTTGCCCCGATATCTAAATGCCAATCCATCTTGTTGAGGAGTATCGCATTTAAACCGAGATCAACACCTTTTCCACTCATACTTGCCGTATTTCTTTTCAAGTTTCCATTGTTTATTGTTCCTACGTAAGGAGCAGCAATTGGAAAACCATACAATAGATCACGACCCTTTTTGATATAATAATCAAAAGTACCCGTCATACGGTTATTTAATAAACCGAAATCGAGCCCAAAGTTTGTGACATATGTTTTCTCCCAACGAAGCTGCGGATTAGCGATTGCAATAATGCTTGCGGAAGGCTCACCAGTAGGATTACGTGCAACATCATCAAGTGATATATAGGTAAACGGACGTACATCTTGCGTGATGTTACCGTTCACCCCATAGGTTGCCCTAACTCCCAATTGACTTAGCCAAACCAGGCTGTTCATAAACGATTCTTTTTGCACATTCCACTTGAAGCCACTTGACCATAACGGGGTCGCCCGAAAACTTCGGTCCAGCCCAAAATTGTTGTAATCATCATAGCGAACACTTCCCGAAAGGGTGTATTTCCTATCATAGGTATAGGCAGCATTTGAAAAATACGACAGAAAGCGTCTTCTCCGATCGGCCTGCTGAGGTGCTCCAGACAAACTTTCATTAAATCCCTGGATACTGAGATAGGCCGACTGCAGATAACTTACAGCTGTATTGAATCCAGTCTGCATATTATACCCATATAAGGTACTGCTTCCCTGCCCAGTCTCCGTCTGCCGGATCTCAGCTCCTGCGATAGCAGAAATTTCATGTTTTTGAGCAAGCAAAGCATCGTAGTTCAGCTGTCCACGTACGGTATAATTATTGACTTCGGTATTGCCGATGTTATAGATGCCCCCTTTGCTGATACCCAGGGTATTTTTCGATTGGCCGACCGGCGTAAATCTATTCAATAAGGAACGGTTCGCGAAAGATTCTTCTCCACTGAACATGCGATTACTTCCAAATGATCTCTCATTAGCATACATGACCGTACCTTTTATCCCCTTATAAATTGGTAGTGACAAATTAATCACTGCCGAAAAACTATTGTTCTTGAGCACCCGGTCCACTTCCCTTAATTCCTGCAAATAGTCGTAGCGCCAGTCTTTGTAAGCTGCCCCCAGTCCGATAACATATTCCGGTGTCAGCCGGTCGTATGCTATGCCGTTTCCATCGGCATCGGCCAGCAATTGATAAGGCAATAGTGTAGCCGCTCCGGTATCGTAAAACTGCGAAATTCCTATCCCATTCTGTTTTTGATTTAAGAATGTACCACGCACACTCGTGGATAGCGTTGCAATTTTAAAAAGCTTCCAGTTATTATTGAAGTTTAAGGTCAGACGTTTGCCATTTTCACCCCTAGTATATGGATTCTCATTCGCGTAAGAGGCCGAATAGAAATAGTTATTATTTTCGGTCCCATTGCTTATCGATAGGTTATATTGCTGGCTACTCATGGGGCGCAATAGATAGCGTTGAATCTGCGCCTTATTGTCTATACCTTTTAGTGGATTAACTAGCGCATCATAATTAGCTTGAGTAAGCTGTCCATTTTTAAGACGGATCGCTGCCGCTGCAACTTCACCTGGATAGTAAGTCGCATAGGAATAAAGACTGGTCGCAATATTATTGCCGTTCAAAATGTTTTTGGCGACCAACTCTTCTTGATAATCGATCATTTGCGCACTATTCATCGTACGTAAATAACCTAAGTCAGGTTTTCCAGAAAATGCAGTATTGGCAGAAAAACTTATACGAGGCACCCCTGTAACCGAACCTTTTTTGGTTGTGACCACAATAACACCGTTGGCCGCCCTAACCCCATAAATTGAGGCTGCAGCTGCATCTTTCAATACCGTGATATTTTCTACATCGTTTGGATTTAGGGTCGCAAGATCCATGGTGGAAATCGCTCCGTCGATAACAATCAATGGTAATTTCTCGGTCTCGGTGTCTATTGAACCTATTCCTCTTACGTTAAAATCATAGTCATTCCGACCGATGGTACGCGTGCTCGAGTTAATACTCAATTGGTTATTGTTGTAAGTAAAGCTACGGTCGCCGGTTCCAATGGAAACCTGAAATCCGGGCACCTGTCCTTCCAAGCGCTGAATCAGATTGGCGGAGGGGATTTTTTCCAGCTCTTTGGACGTAATGAGCGAAACTGAACCTGTTGCTCTTTCTTTGGATATCTTCTGATATCCCGTCGAAATCACGGCCTCCTCCAGCACATGATTTTTTTCCTCCATCGTAAATTTGATCTGACTACGATTTCCAGCCGTTAAGGCACTACTTTCATAACCGACGGCCGAGACCATAATAATATCCGTGGGTTTGATATCATAAATTAGGAATCGCCCATTCTCGTCGCTTTTCGCACCTTTGCGGGTGTCTTTTACCCATATACTTGCTAGGGGTATCGGTTTACCGCTCGCCGAAACAACCGTGCCTGCGACCCGATCTATCACCTGTTGGTCGGTACTATTTTTTACGGTACTAGCTTCTCCGTCTCCGGCAGCGCGACGTACAATGGAATAGGATTTGTCATCCACATAAAGAAATACCAATTGATTGGGATAAAGTACTTTTTTAAGCACTTCTTCCAGTTTATTTCCCTTGAGCGATTCGGGGTCGACAAATTTCCCGTTCAACAGGTTGTGCTCATAACTTAAATTCGCGTTGAAACGCTGTTCAATCTGTTTCACGGCTTGGCTAAGTGGCAACTTTTGCTGCGCATAGGCCTGCTGCCCAACGGTAAATAGCAGCGAAGTGACCGGAACCATCAACAAGCAACGTAGTGGTTGCCACCTGCTTTCTGTAATTTTCATATTTGTTAGGTTAGATGTTACTATTGTATTAGCTTATTTTTGTTTTTCTTCTTTTGGATCGAGGTAGATCGTGTCTTTTTCCATTCGGATATTCGCCTGTAAAATATTCGCGATCGAATAAATGATACTTTCCTGCGAAGCTAGCGATATGCGACCGTCGATTTTTCGATTCAAAAGTGCGGGATCGCTTATGATAATTTCTTTTCCATACACATAGCGCAATTCATTCGTTAGATCAGCGACTGTTAAGTTTTCGCCTGTCAGCGTTTTCTGGGTCCACCCCACCGCCTGCTGAGCCGCTTTTTTTCCTGCGCTCAAATGACGAAAGCCTTCGATATCTGCCTCAACGATATCACCGGGTGCGAGGATCTTGGTTTCACCAAGATGTTTGCTATTACGCAGTGCAATACGTCCTTCCAATAGTGATACAGTTATTTTGTTATCCCTATTTTTTAGGTTAAACTTTGTTCCGAGCACCTCCACAGCAACATCGCCGGTATAGGCGGTAAACCGTTCGTCTTCCCGAATAGCTGACGTATCCTTGTTAAGATGCTTGACTTCGAGTAGTACCTCTCCAGTAGTAAATACTTCACGCTTGGACAGCCAGTTCCAGGCGCGGCGGTAAGCAATAGAAGAATTGGCATTGAGTTGTACTGTACTGCTATCGGGCAATAGTACAGTCTGAAATTCACCGCTTCCGGTTTCGACAACGACCATCGAGCGGTAGTACCAGGATAAAGTTATAAAAAGCGCTACAGCTGCTGCTCCAGTAGCTGCTGCCCACAAACGAACAATCTGATTTCTTCTCTTCTTTCTTTTTCCAGCTATACCTCGTTCAATATCCTCAAAAAGGTCATCCGTAAATTCCTGATCCGGTCTAATCCGGGTAATGCCATACAAGGCATGCAGATAAGCAAGCGCGTCATCATAGGAAGCAGCATTTTTGGGATTTCCGGCACGCCATGCCTTCCAATTGAAAACATCATCCCGTTTCGGCTGTTTGACGAAGCGGACAAAATCCAGGTCATCCAAAAAATCTTGTGTACGGTAACTCGTATATTTCTCCATTATTACGCTTTTGTTAAATTCAAGACAAATGACATTTAGATTTTACCCCATGGAATCTATTTTTTTTTAAAATTTCTAAAAGCCATCTCTTTCACTTACCAAATTCATAATTTAGTCACCAAATTAATGCGCAACGCTCCATTTTTTAGGTAACAAGAGGATCTACAGCATTATAGTGATTTTAAATAAGGGTTTTATCATTGTTATTAAATCTTTACTATTTTTGGAGAAGCAAATGATCTATTTCATTTAATGGTATAAATTCGAAGATGAACAACACCATAGATCGGTACTGGAATGATTTTATTGATGGCGACAAACAAGCTTTCGAGCAGATCTATCGTGCGTTGTTACCCAGTCTATATGAATATGGTATGCGTCGGGTAAAAGACGAGGATTATGTCAGAGACGCCATTCAGGATGTATTTATTAAGTTTTGGGAAAACCGGAGCAAGCTACGAAGTATTTCCAATCCGAAACATTATTTGCTTGTTGCTTTAAAAAATAGCCTACTGAATACCCAATTGCGAGACGGCAAACTATCTTCATTTGGTGAAAAAGATGATTTCCAGCTCACCTACGATGTCGAGTCTGCTTATATTGCAACGGAAGAACAACGACAGACAGCATTAAAGCTCATTCAGGCATTAGAACAACTAACAGCTAAACAAAAAGAGGTGATTTTTCTTCGGTATTTCGAGGAACTGAGCTACGAAGAAATCAGTGTACTAACGAACATATCTGTTAAGAGTTTGTATAAACTGAATAATCGCGCCATGGAAGCCCTGAAAGGCATTATGGGTATGCCAAAACAACCGCTGCTCGTGCTGTTGTGTGCCATCAAATTTATATACTCCTAAAACCAATAACCGTCTTATATTGGTTATTTCCAAAGCATCTCCTATTTTGCGATCACTTGATGACCAAATTTATAAAATACACCGACTTTAAAATCTTTATTCATCAAGATGCTAAAGCTGATCAAAGAAATCGATCAACTCTAGCATCTTTGAATCAGTACAAATAGAGTGACTCGTTCAAAAAAGCATTCTCAAAAGCCTCTAACGAAAAGATCAATATGCCTGAACGGTGAATAAACCCTCTTTCAGTCCTGTACTCTTTGCCTTTATCCGGATACTTCCCGATTTTTCGCCTGCCTGAACAATCAGCGTAAGCTGACCATTGAACAGGTGCATCTGTGGTTTTTCAAAAGACTCCAAGTTCGTTGGATCTCCATTAGCCAAGGCTTTAAACGCACCAGCTCCCCCAACTTCAAATCGCACTAATCCATTGGCATGCGGGCAGAGATTCCCTTGTTTATCCACTGCTTTGACACGGATGTAAGCCAACGAACGCCCATCAGCAGCAATGGAATCATGCACCGTTTCCATTTTAATCCGGAACGGGCTTCCCGCTGTTCGTACGCTCTTTTCAGCTACCGGCTCTCCCGATTCATCATAAGCAACAACCTTGATTTCTCCGGGTTCATATCGTGTTTCCATCCACATCAGGCGATAACGCTCCTGCAAAGAATGCTTATTTTTACTTCGTTTCCCCTGACTCTTGCCGTTGATAAAAAGTTCTGCACTTGGATAGTCCGTATAAACGAAAACAGGTGTCTGCTGGCCCACCCGATCTGGCCATGTCCAATGTGGAAGAATGTGCAAGGTATGTTCATTTTTATTCCACAAACTTCTGTAGAGGTAATAACGGTCCTTGGGAATACTTGCCAGGTCAATAATGCCAAACATCGAACTGTGGTTGGGCCATGCATCTGTATCGTATGGGGACGGCTCACCGAGGTAATCAAATCCAGTCCATACGAATTGACCCATCGTCCAATGATGGTCTTCTGCCAAGGCAAAATCCTCATCTGGTAGATTGGACCATGAACAATATTCCATATCGTAAGACGTCGACTGATGATCAGGATATAGCATGTCATCCTTTTTGACCACAGGAAATTTATATACACCCCTAGAACTTACGGTGGATGCCGTTTCAGAACCCAGTACTATATTTTGTGGCAATTTCGAATAAGCCTCCTCATAACGTTGCGTACGATAGTTCAGTCCCGGAACATCCAGTAAGCTAGCAAAACCATTTTCCAGCACGCAACTAACCTGGTCCATACCACAGGTCACCGGACGAGTGGGGTCTTCCCGATGGCAGATAGCCTGTAAAAACGAAGCTACTTTATATCCGTCGGCACTGCATTGTGTCGGCACCTCATTCCCGATACTCCACATCACCACGGATGGGTTATTTCTAAAATGATGAATCATATTGACCATATCCCGCTCTGCCCAATCCGCAAAAAAACGATGGTATCCACTTTTACATTTAGCAATGTCCCATTCGTCAAAAGGTTCGATCATCATCATCAATCCCAATTCATCGCATAGCGAAACAAGCTCCGGAGCAGGCATGTTGTGAGCGGTGCGCACAGCATCGCACCCCATATCTTTGAGCAATTGCAATTGATAGCGTAAAGCCGACACATTTACTGCCGCACCCAATGGACCGAGATCATGATGATTACAGACACCTTGAAACTTTCGAATCTTTCCATTTAACATAAATCCCCGATCGGCAATGATACGCACCTCCCGAATACCAAAACGAGTCTCGAAACTATCCATTAACTTACCATCAACATAAACTTGCGTCGAAGCTCGGTATAAATTAGGCTGTTCGGGGCTCCATAGCGCCGGTTTTAGAACTTCAAAATTTTGTACAAAGGCCTTACCGTAGTTTAGTTTTTGCTCATTTTCTTTCTGGGCCACGACACGGCCTTCTGCATTCAAAATTGCAGTTACCATGCGCACCGATTTACCATCTGCATGCTCCAAAGTGGTTTCCAACTTTACTGACGCCAGACTGTCTGAGACAAACGGCGTGGTGATATGGGCTCCCCAAACAGGCATATGAATCTTCTCGGTAACAATTACATGCACATTCCGATAGAGTCCTGCACCGGGATACCAACGTGAAGATTGTGCTTTATTTTCCAATCGGACGGCAACAGTATTGTTCCTGCCATCCTTATGCAGCAATTCGGTCACATCAAAATGAAATGCATTATAACCATACGGCCAGAAGCAAGCTTCCTTTCCATTGACATAGACCCGGGCTTCACTCATTGCACCATCAAATTTAAGCACCACGCGTTTACTACTGGGATCAAACTGAGGTGCATCAAACTTGGTACGATACCAGCCTACACCAACATAAGGTAGGCCTCCGGTTCGGCCCGTTTTTACAGTCGCTTTTTTCTCTCCATTTTGTGTCACAGCGACATCCTGCAAATCGTGTGCACGGTCAAAAGGTCCGGCAATAGCCCAATCGTGCGGTACAGTCACATTTTTCCAATTCTTGTCGTCCAATGTCGTCTGTTCGCCATCGGCAACTTCACCCTGAAAAAAGCGCCAGTTTTTCTCCAACAAGAAAGACTGACGTACAGATTGTCCATTCATTTCTGTCGGCACGAATAAAAACAAAATGAATAATACGAAAGCGATATGCAATAGTCTCATCATCAAATTATGGGTTTAGGGTCTAAAGTTGAATTTCATTATCATCATTCAGCGCTATAAATATAGTCTATTTAAAAGCATTCAAGGCTTTTGTGGGACGTCCGTTGTTATCAAATGCGCCTAACGTATAGCCATTCCAACCGCCATAAGCCAAAGGTTCCCAATAAAATATTCCCAACACCTTGTGATCCGGCACGGTATTGATCGAGCCGAAAAGATCTTTGAGCCAGATTTCTGCGGTATCGGCGGCATCCCAGCTCATGCCCACTTCGCAGATCATGACCTCTGAATTGTATCGCGCAATCATATCTTTGATGTTACTGACACAGGCTGTATTCCGTTCCTTCCAATTTTCAGGAGTCGGATAAAGTGACATGCCGATCACATCCCACTTCCCGCCGTTTTCCTTCAGACCATCGAACATCCAACGGAACAAATTATTATCAAATCCATTGTGTAGATGGATGATCACTTTGGCTGTCGGAAAAATCATCTTTACTGCATCATAGCCTGCATTATTCAATACAGCATAGTTAGCCATGCTCTCCGAAGCTTTACCATCATTCCACAACATCCCATTCCCGGTTTCATTGCCTACCTGCACCCATTCCGGTGTAATATCGTTGTCTTTCAGTAATTGTAGCACCTCTTTTGTATGCTCGCTTACAGCTTTCTTTAAGTCATTAAATGCCAAACTCTTCCATGCTTCAGGCTTTGTCTGCTGTCCAGGATCTGCCCAGGTGTCACTATAATGAAAATCCACCATGATCCGCATTCCCAAATGATGTGCGCGACGTGCTTTAACCAACACGTCGTTCTTATTGCACCAACCACGTTCGGGATCTACCCAAACGCGCAGTCGTACAGCATCCATCCCCAATCCACGCAATAATTTTAGTCCATCGACTGCATTTCCTCCAGCGTTGAAAAATTGTACACCCGAAGCCTCCATTTCCGTAATCCAGCTGACATCAGCCCCTTTTGCCAAATGCGATGCGGTTGCAGCGGGCTCGAAGCTATCTTTTTTGCTGCAGCTAGACAGCACCAAACAAAAGCCTATCGCTGCGGCAAATACCTTTCCTATTGTTAATTTTTTCATTCGATTCAATTATTTAAGGAGTCATCCTATTGATGTTTACTCCACATGATACTTAAACTGTTTAGGATCGCTCAGATCGAGGATCAACGTATGTGTCCCCACTTTGTCATAAGCAAATCCACTGCCATCTGCTGTATATAGTGCACAGTTGCCATCCCCTTCCGCGGCTCCAAAAAACCAGGTCCAACTGCCATTGATCAACACTTTTATGCCCCACTGTTCAGCTGCTGTTGTCGTGATTGTTGCCTTCCAAACTTTCGCCGTTTGGTCATAGGTCATCGGCGTGGCTGTTGCGCTCCAACCGTTAAAGTCGCCCGTCACCGTCATCGATTCCACAGCCGTTTCTTTCCAGGCCAACTTATTAACATCGGCGGTCAGGTACAGATATCCGCCTTTGCTTGTCCAGCAGTTCCAGCGATCTGCCCCGCTATATAAAATGTATTGGCTACCATCCAATGGATAAGAACCATAGATAAGTGATGCACTGGCACTTTCTGCATTGGCTAAATAGAAGTTGTACCATTGGTCGAGACGTACAAAACCATCGTAAAAACCATCTTCTTTTCTTGAACAGAGTTTCCACGGGAATTGCGTCATTTCTTTGTTCGAAAGATAAAGGTAAGCTGCCTCATCAACTGGTTGGTAAGGCGTGATAGTTAACGCAATCACATTACTGTAGAGCCAGTCTGTATTGGCCCCCAATCGCGAAGCAATTCGGACATACAGCACCTTTTTTTCATCAGGCACAAATCCCATCCCCGTGACGAGGGTATTCACTTGTTCATGCGTATAGCTGATTGAGCTGGCCACCTGTTCGATACTTTTGTCAATAACAGAAAAAGAGGGATCTGCCGCTATTTCTATCTTATTTTTTAAGGCCGACTGCGCCATCGGTTCTTCGCTGGTCAAGATCGCCTCGTCCCATACAAGCTGCAGTGCCACAGTTTTGCGATCGGTAGATTTTAAAACCAATTCCGATGTACTGCTGTGCAACACTGCAGGTTTTATTCCCCCGACAGCTGGTGTCCCGCCCTCCTTTTTACAGGCAGCGAAAAGCAATACCAAAATATAAAGTGTCAATTGTTTCATAAGTCATCATTATCTTTAAAAACCCGTATGGAAATAGCCGTTTATGCGCAGCAGCTCCACTGCTGGCTCGCAAAACTATTCCATCGATTTATCAATACATTACTAGGCTAATAGCCTGCATTTTGAATTAAATTCGGATTAGCGCTCATATCTGTTGTTGGAATCGGATACAGATTGAACTTTGTATCCACAGAACGTCCATTCATATCCCCTCCTTTCCATTGCCAGAGGTAAGCACTTCCGGTAAATTTTCCAAATCGAATGAGGTCTGTGCGGCGCGTACATTCCCAAAACAGTTCACGTCCGCGCTCCGCAAGGATAAAATCTAGCGTGAGCTGCGCCTGCTCGATAGTGCCAGCGGAACTTCCATATCCCCTTTGTCTGATGGCGTTGACGAGAGTAAGGGCTTCCTGTACACTACCGCCGCCACCGCGCAGTACGGCTTCGGCATACATCAGATAAACATCGGCCAGGCGGATTATCGGAAAATCCGTACTCACCAAACCTTCGTCTGTCGTATAGGTGCCATCATCCTTCAAATTCGTAAACTTCACCAATCCGTAACCTTGGCTTGATGCGGCTGGATCTTCTACGTCCAAAGACTGCCCATTTATCCAAAAATCACCTCTTTTATCTTCCGCTTTGAAAATGCTTACAAATTCGCGAAGTGTACGAAAACTATTCCAGCCAGAAAGTACGCCATAGTCTGACGATTTCATGCTCCCCACAATAGGGCCATTAACCAGATAAGTAGTCGCACCCCAGGTAGTGGTGTGTGCCACATCTGCTTCTATCGGGAAGATAATTTCATTGGTTCGCTTATCGTTATCGGCATTAAACACCTGCTTATAATTTGCATTTAAGGTATATCCGGCATCAATCACTTTTTTTGCATAGTTCAGACAGTCTGCGTTCCGTGCTGTACCCGTATACACCTGAGCATTCAGATAATTCTTAGCCAATAACGACCATGCGGCAGCACGGCTCACCCGTCCATATTCATTTTTACGCGCTTCTGGCAAGATTGCTGCGACCTCCAAAAGTTCCTTTTCAATAAAGTTGAAAAGATCACCCCTCGCCATCCGTGGTGGAAAAAACGCAGCTACAGGATCGTTCTCAGTCACAAATGGAACATTTCCATACAAGTCCATCGCATGACTATAGGCCGGTGCACGCAGAAAACGAGCTTCAGCAGCAAATGTCAGGATCTGCGTCTGCTCGGTCGAACTAAATGTTGCCAATTTCTCTGTGGTGGCATTTCGCAGAAATTCGTTGCAGATAGCGACCGTATAATAAATCCGGTAATACATGGCATTGACCCATGTATCGGACGCTCCCCAGGTCATATACTGAATATCGGTCATGTTATCGCCGCCCGCCCAGGTGTAAATCACTTCATCTGTAGGCACTTCCTGCAGATTAAAATACACCCGAAGGTAGCCCCAAGAGGCTGTGCTACCCGCCATGTCCGGATCGGCATCACCACGCCCATTGCCTGCAACAGCAAAAGAGGCATACAATTTAGCAAGGACCGAACGGTACCCCTCTACCGAAGTATAGACCGATTCCGATGTCGTTTCCACAGTTGGATATTGGTTTAAGTCCTTGGTGCAGGAGTGTAGTAATAAAATTATACTAAACACTCCAAAACAAAATCTTTTTATATTTTTCATCCTTATATAAGTTTTCTTTTTTCAGGTAGCCATTAAAAATCCATATTGACGCTCAAGGAGAATGTTCTCGAGCGTGGGTAAAACGAACTGTCAAATCCACTCGGAACCTCAGGGTCCATACCGCTATATTTGCTCACAATAAAAACATTCTGCGCTACTGCACCCACGCGTAAATTGGAAATCTTGCCCACTTTGCCGAAAGTATAGTTCACGGAAAGATTTTCCATTCGAAGGAAGGAAGCATTTTCAACATAGTAATCTGAATAATACTGTCTAGTTTGAAATCCGGTATGCAAGTAATCCCGATGAAGGTTATTGATCGACGGATCTACATATTGAACGGTTTCCCACGCACTGAGGTTCATTTTTGTATTATTGAAGACGTAGTTTCCCAAATTTGCGCGTAGCGTAGTAGCTGCTGTCCATTTTTTGTACGTTAACTGTGTATTGAAACCGAACAGCCATTTTGCGGCCGGGGATTGATAGCGATACAGGTCTTTTTCATTGATCGCACCATCACCATTCAGATCAGCGTACACGCCTTCCAACGGTTTCCCTGCCTCGTTGTACAATTGCTTGTACACATAGAACATGTAAGGTTGATATCCCGTTGTCAGGATCTGTATGCCACGGCCACTGACATTAGGACCGACGTACGTTCCAACCGCATTCGCATCCTGTACGAGGGCTATATTAGTAACTTTTGTGTGTTGATTGGTTGCATTGATATTAACTTCCCAGCGCAGGTTATCTTTTTGAATAGGGACAGTATTCAATTGAAATTCGAAACCACTGCTTTCAACATTGCCGACGTTAATGGTTGCGTTCTGGTCAAAGTTTGTTCCTGCCGCCACGGGCACATTGGCGAGTAGATCATGTGTTTTTCTTGTATAATATTCAATTGCACCAGATACCCTATTCTTCCATAATCCAAAATCCAGACCGTAGTTAAATGCTTTGGTTGTCTCCCAGCGTAAATCCCTGTTGTAGACCGATGGACGATACACCAGATGATACTGATCGCCAAACCGATATTGGGCATAAGCGGTTCCCAAATTATAAACCGGCAAATACTCATAATTGCCGATACCTTCCTGCTGTCCTGTTATACCATAACTTGCACGGAGCTTCAAATCGTCCAAAAACGAGATGCCTTTCATGAAAGATTCCTGTGAAAGGCGCCATGCCAAGGCGACAGAAGGAAACGTTCCCCAGCGATTTTCTGGACTGAATCGTGATGTGCCGTCCTTCCGGACCGTTGCTGTCAGTAAATAACGGCTGTCGTAATTGTAGTTGATCCGACCATACCAAGAGATCAGCGTATGGCGCTCGTCTGACGCGATAGCGGTAGAACGTATATCGCCTGCTTCATTATAGTACACGATCGGTGGGCGCCCTGCACTCCAATATTGATAGTCGTGGCCAGCAGTAATGTCAACCGTGCTTTTTAAGTCTGCAAAAAACTTGTTATAATTTAGATAACCTGTGAATAGTTTATTTTTAAGAGTCTGTTCATACCGGTCAAAAGCGCCTCCAATCGTAAAATTATTGGCTGCACTTGCAGGAATTAGATTTGACCCATTCCCTTTCGCATAGTCATATCCGAGCGTGACGTGAGCTTTCAATTCGGGTAGCATATGAAACTTATAATCAAGATCAAGATTACCTACAGCTCGATTGACTGTACTAAGGTGCTTCTCCTGACGAAGCAGGCCCAGTGGATTGAGATTTGCACCTGTTGCTGGAAGACCGGCATTATCGAGACTCTCGTAATAGCCACCGTAGGCATCCACCCCCGAATAAATTGGCTGCGTCGGATTGAACGCCACAGCAGACCATATCGCTTCGGTATTGGCAAAACTGTTGTTATTTCGGGCTCCTTTAACATTCAGATTTACCGCGAGGTGTTTGTCAAAAAATGTCGGATTTAACACAAACGCTCCCGTCATACGCTCCGTCTTGTCGGTGCGCAAAGTTCCCTGTTGATTGTAATAGCCCGCAGAAGCTCGAAAAGGCAGGGCCTTACCGATCTTTCCCTGCAAACTTAAATTATTGTCCGTTCCTATGGCATCCTGAAAAACCTCAGCAAGCCAATCTGTCGAGGCATTACCCAATAGCGCTTTTTGCGCAGAAGTTCCCTTGCTATTGATCAGGTTGGCAAATTCATCGCGCGACATCATATCAGCCACACCCATCGCCTGTTGCATGGACACAATGGAGGAAAAAGAAAGCCGTAGTGTATCCCCTTTTCCTTTCTTTGTCGTTATCAACAATACCCCATTTGATGCACGAGATCCATAAATCGCTGTGGAAGATGCATCTTTGAGTACGGTCATGCTTTCAATATCATTGGGATTGATCAGACTAAGAAAATTGCCACTGTTGCCGCTGATGCCGCCAGTTTCCAAAGGTACCCCATCCAATACGATCAGTGGATCGTTGCTGGCACTCAAAGAAGCGCCACCACGAATACGTATGGTACTTCCCGAGGAAGGCGAACCACTGTTGGACATCACCTGGACGCCAGCCGTTTTCCCATTGATCAGCTGTTCGGGAGAACCGACCAACCCCGTATTAAAATCTTTGCTACCTACCGTGCTGACGGCACCCGTTAGATCCTTTTTTGTACTACTGCCATAACCTACGATGACCAGCTCTTCCAAAACATTTCCCGCCGATACCAACTTAATGTCTAAAGATGTTCCGGATACCGTCAAGGTTTGACTGGTGTACCCCACTATCGAGAATGACAGTTGCGATTTGCCTTTCGGCAATGAAATACGATAGGTACCATCGTTGGCCGTAGAAGTTCCCACGGTGGTCCCAGTCACCAACACCGTGACACCGGCCATCGGTTGCCCCTGTTCATTGCGGACTACCCCGCGGACATCCTGTTGTTGCATCAACCTGATCCATTTACTCTCCCCTTTCGTTGCCGCATAGAGCTGCGTTTCCCCAAGGCAGGACAGCAATGACAAGCCCAATAAACTTGTTTTAAATGCAAAACCTTTCATTTTTTTTTATTTATGTGTTTATAATTGTTTCTTTCCTTTGCTGCAATTCCTTCGCTACACTCACTTCAGCGCTCGATTCGGCCAATTTGCCAAACTACTGTCTTTATACACTACTCCAGCCAGACCGCGGCTACAGACAGCACAACGCCCGCCATATTTTCGCCTGAGATAATGAGCTTTTCGATCGCTCTTTTATCAAATTGATCAGAAACTACCGGTTTAAAAAACCGTTCAAGAAAAACGGGATAAGGGGCAGGCAACAAAGCCGTTGGTACCAGCTGTAAATCTGCTAAATCGAGGCAAACCAACCTTTCAGTAGCTGAAACAGCATCTATTTTTTTGAGGTAGGTGTACCCTTTGTTTGTGACAAAACCTGCTTTTAGCGTCGGATTGCCACCGGTGTGTTTTAAGAGTATACAAAGTTTTTTAACATGATTGATTCCAACTGGCCGATCAAGAATTTTTGTTTTGATATCTTTGAGCCAAAAATACTGCGCGCTCGAATCCTTGGCGTGAAAGCTATACGTCCAGAAAGGCAGCTTCCCTAAATCTTGCTGTTTCCATTCGGCAGTCATATAAGCGGTTTCTGGAATGGCGAAAGTTTCGAAATTAGCGACCTTGGACAATGATTCAAACAGCGAAATCGGCGCATGCTGTTCATATAATCCGACCGTCCAATAGGTATTAACGCGATAGTCCCAGTCGAGCGGAGCTCCGGCCTGATTGTCTGGATAAGTAAACTGCTTACCTCCAACGAACACCGTGGCTGTATATTTTAACGCATTGCCCGTTAGCAAAGCTGCCGGAATATCCGCTTCATACCTATACCTATCTTTCGGGATCAGCTTAATATAAGGATTATGGTCGTTCCAAAATGAGATCTGATCCGTTTGTAAAATAATCGAATCGGGTTGCTGTTCAAAGATGTAGCGGAACTCCAATTTGGCGCTACGCCCTTTTTCCAGTGCCTCGGGCTGCTGGTGTATTAGCAGAGCTTGTTTCAGTGGCACAGTTGCTGGCGCATAAAATTCACCCAGTCGTCCATTTTTCCAGGATGAAGAGGCTGTCCAGCTATTTTTTAGCTGCACATGCTTTCGCTTCAGCAGGTAAACGCCTGGTTCAACACTGAAACTGGTTTTAGGTACTATAAAATCTTCCACCACACCAGTTTTGTGAGAAAGCTGCTGCACGGTGAACATCTCGCCAAGGTCAGGAATTTGAATATCGATCGCCTGAGACCGGTACAAGATATGTACCACCTCGCGGCTTGGCGACGGCTTGGCAAAAGGATCGGCGATTTTTTCTGCATCCGGCATCACCTCCAGACGCCATAAACCTTCTTCCAAACGATCCAAAAAATAGGCACCAGATCCGCCGTACTCCACTACAGGCGATGAACCATGGCCGGCAATATGCATCAATTTCTCTGGCTTTACGGGTTTGACTGTTGTATTATTCGTATAAAAATATTTATCCTGTGCATTCATCATGGCGAGATCCTGATCATAGCTCACCTCAAAATCGCCAAACGAAATATTCTGCGGGTATGGATTGAATTTTTTATTCCTGCGGATTGCATAGGCTACCTCCGCAGCAATTAACGTACTCAATGCTTTTGCCGGTGTGTAGGCTAGATTGAGATAATGGGTCTGATATTCGGTATTGTAGGCCGCGATATCCATCGGATCGTAAGCAAATTGCGTGATCCATTGAAAACCAGCCGAACGAAATGTACGGCTCATCGCGGGATGCAGGTAGCTGTAGAGATTGTCTGCAGGATCATACTCGTATACGGCCTTTGCTTTATTGGCAAACCCTTTCAAGTTTGCAAAGGGAATGCGGTATTGATCGATGTAAGGCAGAAAATTTCCCAAACGCTCTCTTCCTGCAACCAATCCCACAGGATACCATTGATAGGTGGTTCCTTGGATATCAGCATTGAAATAAGCCTGCACATGATCCATATTATGGCTGACATTATAGAAAACCGGCTTTTTATGACCACTTTTTTTTATGGCCTTAACCATCCGTGCAATATAGTCCGAAGTCGTTTGAACTGAACCTGTATGGCACGGCTCGTTATTAATTTCAAATCCAATAACGTAAGGATCTTCCTGATAAGCGTAGCCCGTATACGGATTGACATGGCGAAGCAACTGGCTGATGTACTTTTCCTGTGCTGCGACTGCCTGTGGATTGGCATGGATCTGACACTTATCATAGTGGTAGGTAAAGGCATCCGTATTTTCATTTTTTTCGGGATAACCATTTCCAAAGTTCGTCATGCCGGTAATTAAAATCCGGATGCCACGCTCCTGCAGTTTGAAAAAGAGGTAGTCCAATAGATCGAGGTGTTCATTGCTTATCAAGTTTCCATTTCTATCCGAGATTTCCACATCCCAGATATGGATACGATAAGCATTATACCCCAAACGGGAAAAGTGGTAAACGTCCCGATCAATAGCCTGCTTACGGTCGATTCCTCTAGCCTGAAGTGCCCGAAAAGCATGGGCAAAAGGAACGGTATAGTTGACCCCATAAAATGAGGCCTCAGCCCTGGTGTCGGACCAGCGCATCACACCTTCGCGATCAACAAAGACTGTAGGAACATTTTTATTGGCCTTAACCTGTGCATAGGTATTGGCGTACCCCAAAAGAGCAAGGCAGCATAAAATAATTACACGCATGGATTGTATCGATTTATAATTTTTTGGTTATTACGCTTACAAAGCTATCAAACCGCATTATTTTTTAAGGCCACATATCGGACAAAGAACAACACAAATTGGACATCTCCACATCTCTAAACCATCAGACAGCACTAATAAACAACACTTTACGAATAAGACTCCATATAAACCTTTGGCGACATACCAAATTCCGACTGAAAGCATTTTGAGAAATAGGACGAATTGGAGAATCCGACCATATACATCACTTCGGCTACAGTAAACTTCTTTTGCTGTAGCAAGAGTGCGGCTTTTTTGATGCGGATACTGCGAATATATTCCACAGGAGTATATCCCGTGAGCTGCTTCATTTTTCGGTAGAGTTGCCTTGCCGCTACATCAGTGAGTTCGCTGAGCCGCTGCACGGAGAATTCCGAATCATCCATATTTTCTTCAATCAACTGCGTTACTTTGGCCAGGAATTTTTCATCCGGTGAATGTACCGCAACTGGTTCTGCTGGTTGACTGATTTGATCGATACGCACTTGAGCGACAATCTTATTTTTCCTCTCCAGGAGCTGCTGTAGCTGCATTTGAAGCAAATCCAGATCGAAAGGCTTAGCCATATAAGCATCTATGCCAACAGCTACCCACTCACGTTTGATGAGCTCATCGCTTTGCGCAGTTAACAAAATGATAGGTATTGTCGCTGTCAATGTATTTTGGCGCAGTCTTTTGACCATTTCAATGCCTCCCATATTGGGCATCATGGCATCTGAAATGATAATATCCGGCACAAAGCTATGCCCATCGATCAACCGTATTGCCTCGCCTCCGTCGCCAACGATACTGCAATCGTAATTTGTTTGAAGGATATTTCTTAAAAAATCAGCAAGCTCGGCATTATCTTCGACGATTAACAGTTTTTTTCTGCTTGAGGTGTTGGTATCAGCGGTAGGGTTCGTACCGTTTATACGATCCTGCTTCCAGTTAAGCGTTGCAGTTGTACCCTTTTGATCGCTTGTTATCGCAATGTCCCAGCCTAATTGTTCACAATAACTTTTGACTAAGTAAAGGCCTACTCCCGTTCCTTGTACTTCATTGACCTCTTTTAAAGAAGAGCGATAAAATTTACTGAATATATAAGGGAAATCTTCAGAAGATATGCCAATTCCGGTATCACGAACGATCAGCTTAACATCGTCACCATTTACTTCCAGCCGCATGTTCACACTACCCGCTGGTCGATTATACTTACAGGCATTGGCGATGAGGTTATTGACGATTGATCCTAATTTGGCAACATCCGTCTGTATAAAGAAGCTCTCTACAGTTGTGGCAAATGCAATATGGATATTGTTGTATTCAGGTACTTGCTGCCATTCAGCTATAAGCTGTGTGCAATAATCGACCAGATCAATTTGAGAATTCAGCAATCCCTGTAAAGGCATTTGCTGCTGCTCCACCTGATCAAAAGTCATCAATTCCTGAATAAGCTGACTGATTTTTAAGGCATTTCGATGTACGCCATCCAACTGCTTCTTTTTATCGCTATTTTTGGTCTGCCGCATCATTTGGCTCACGGGAGCTAAGATCAGACTCAAGGGTGTTTTCAGCTCATGCGACACAGCAGTTAGAAAATCCATTTTCATCTTTGTGAGCTCCTGAACCTTACGGCGCTCACGTCTCTCCCATTTCAGCGTACTGCGTACCCTAAAAAAGTTGATTATCCAGAAGATCAAGAAACCAGCAATGAGTATGTAAAGACTTTTGGCCCAATAGGTCGCATACCAAGGGTAGCGTATTGTAATCGCATAGGTATAGATTTCAGAAACTACATGTCCAGCACTATCCACCCTTGCCAACTGAAGATCGTAGCTTCCGGAATTTAAGTTGGACAGTAACACCTTATTATCCCCGCGTTCCATTGGAATCCAGGTTTCATTTTTACCTTTAAACGAATAGGCAAGGCGATAGCCGAGATGATTCCCATAGTCCAGGTCAGAAAACTCCAGCCGAAGGTTGTTCTGATCATGCGCTAACGAGATTTCGTTTCGGTAGCGCAAACCATAATCATAACTACCAAATCTTTCATTATTGACATACATTGCGGTGAGTACAATCTTTTTCGCGCGGTCTACATCCGCTTCCTCCTTTTGTGCAGGTAACAAAACTATTTCATCAACCCCGCCCAGAATGACCTCCTCCCGCTCCGTATCGTAATACATAGAAGATACACGCTGTCCATACCGCAATAATTCAGCTTTTAGACTTTGCTTATTAATCTGCCAGACGCCTGCACTCGTTGCTACCCAGATATAGGCATTGACTTCGGCCATAGCGGTCACTTCACCCTTGCCAACAGGATCAAAACGAATCAACGTATTATTTCCATCCGCTGCAATTCTTCGCAGCTCGCCATGTTCCCCGACCCACACCGTATGCTGTTTATCCTTCAGCATAAAGGTCGCGCGATCTAACGGGTGCCCCGCACTATCCGTAAGATCCCTGATCTTCCCGGTAGCTACATCAATGCTGCTAATTCCTTTGTTATAGAAAAGTGCCAAGATTTCTCCTCTTCCATTGTCAACAATCTGATTGGCAAAATCTTCTAAGAGTCCATCCTCTTTGCTGAAATTTCGGTTTGCCACGACCGTACCGGTAGCTTCCAAGAGTCTGTTTCTGTCGACCACAAATATGCCCCCCATATAGGAAGCGATCCACAGATTACCTTGTCCATCTTCCAGCATATTATAGGACCATTTGGCATTCCGTTTGCCGGTTGCATCGATAATCGTCAGGTTTTTAAACTGCTTGGTCCGCGCGTCGAACACATCAACTCCACCGTCAGAAGCAATCCAGACCAATCCTGCACGATCTTGATAGATATCGCGGATACGGTTATGGGTCAGCCGATAGGTTCCAGCATCCATCCGATACCAGTTGCTTTCAGCATTTCTATCGCCCAGTCCATGTACCCGAATCAAACCATTGTCGCCCCCAAGCCAATACCAACCGTTACGGTCCTTCGCAATTTTATAAAAACGGTTACCGTCGTTACTTGCTGTTAATTGATATATAGGCAGTGTTTTTTCTACCTTGCGATTAGACCATAATGAAAAGCCAAAATCCGTACCTAACCAAATATTTCCCGCTCGGTCTTTAAAGATACTCCATATAATATTATTGGCCAGCGAGTTTCTATTACGGGAATCATGTTTGATCCGCTTTACGATCTGCTGATTCAGCTGATAAGTAAAAAGACCGTCGTCGGTCCCGACCAATAAACTGTTAGAATCTTTCGATGCCATCGCCTTGATCGGATGGTTCTGTAGCACAGGAGTCTTACGAAGCATATGTTTTTTAGCATCGTACAAGTATAACCCGTACTCTGTCCCAATAAACGTTTTGCTTAACTCCGGAACAGAAAAAATGGAATTTACAAATTGGTTGCTCCCTTTTTTATAGTCGGGTAGTGTTAAGGCAACAATTTTTTTATGGATTACATCTAACTCAAAAAGTCCATTATACGTGCCTATCAAGATGCTATCGTCGATCTTATCCAGTGCGTAAACGGCAGGTCTGGCTTTATTCGTGGGAAATGATTTGGTATAGTCGACAAGTTTATGCGTCTTGATATCATAGCAGTACAAACCAGCAATGGAGCCGATCCATAATGTATTGCCCACGACCAGCAGTGATCTGACGTCAGAAGGGCCTCCTGAAGGGAAAGAATCGAAACGGTCTAACTGGTAATTATAAAGTAGCACGCCCTGTCCGGTACCCAATGCAAAATGCTTATCATCGACCATTTCAATACAATATACAAAGGTCTGAAAAGGATATTTAGTTCCCGTAAGCGGCTGCAGCGCATAGCCATCATAATTAAATAGGCCATTGTTACTTCCCAACCATAACATTCCCAAACTATCTTGCGCAAATGAATGTACGGTATTTGCGTTCGTACCCAAAGAAATATTTCGGAAAGACGGATAATCCAGCGATTGTCCAACAACCGAAGTGCTGATTAAGGAACAAAAAAATAAACAACAGAAATAAAAAGATTGCATTACTCAAAAGCGCTATGCTACAAACTTAGTTAATTCTTATGGAATACCTCATATGCCTACAACTTAACAACAACCTATCCCTAACACCAGTTTTTAATTGATTTTTAGACAGTAATTCGTCAGTGCTTATTCAGTCCACACTGAACAAGCACTGAACGAGCACTGAACGAGCACTGAACAAGAAGTGCAAAATGGGTCAATTTGGTTACTAGTTGATTCTCATTTGCTGTCCCTAAAAAATAAGAGAGAAAAAAAGTTAGGAATTGTTTGTAAAAAAAAAAGGCTGGGTCAACCACGAACCTAGCCTCTACAAAAAACAATCCTTTAACCTGCGTTTATTTAACTAATTAATACATTTCCGATCAAATAACAGTGTCCACGGCAAATCGTTTAAATTATTTTTATTTTTTTAATAGTGTCCCATTAAAAGCCATACAACACGCAGCCTTCAAAGTTAAGGCCATACGTGTTCAGCCAGCTATATCGTTCATACCAATCGTGCGTTACAGCTAACAAACTATAATAGCCAAACCTATACATAAAAATTTTTTTCAAACGAAGCCAGTGAAGTGTTGTTCTTTTTAAAAAAGTATATATGGCACATTTAGAAGTAAAACCTAAAAATGGAGCACCTTGGTGGCTATGGCTCCTGCTATCACTCCTTGCATTGGGATTGGTCCTCTATTTTGTAAACCGCTACAACAGTGGCGCACGGTTAAATGAGGCTACTCCGGATACAAGTGTAAACAGCACAGCGCCACTAAGAGATACTCTTTAGACCCTCGTAAAAAATTGAATAACTCAAAAACTAAAAACATGGCATTAGAAGACAAAAACTATAATCATTTGATTGAACTCGCAGGAAGCGATTATGAAATAGTCGATGGAGAACCTGATATCCGCGGATGGAAAGTGAAAAATGAGGCTGGTCAATTGATCGGACATGTAAGAGATCTGCTGTTTGATCCCCAGAGCCAACAGGTTCGCTATCTTATCATCGACCTGAATGACGCTGAATTTGTTGTGGAAGAAGATAAGAAAATACTCGTACCCATAGGTCTTGCCTCGCTTTATGATGGCACGAAGATTCAGGCGAGTAATGATACCGCCTACCTAACTCCCCCCGTTGAGCCTATTAATCATACCGTGATCTTTACTGTCGACGAGATGCCGACAGAAGAACCTGCAACGGATTATTTATACAACCCTGCTGATGATGGAGAGGTGGTGGTTCTATCTATTACTGAAGATCAGGTCATTCGACTGCCTGCTTACCATGATCATGTCGATCCGGAAACGGAATTATCTATCCGGCACATCTTTGAAGGCACCGGAGATGTTGGATTTGTCGTAAGCGACAATAATTATGATCCATCCACATTCTATACGCATTATCACTTTAGCGAAGATACTTTTTATAGCGAAGGAAAACAGATGGATACACTTCCTTCTGATCAAGCTCAACGAACCAGAAGAGTGGCTGCTCGATACGACCATGGTACAGCGCATGAACCTGGTACACGCAGCAACAACGAACGATAAACAAACGCTATTACATATACTCATTTACATATACTCATTCCGGCTTCGATATGCTATTAGCAAAGCCGGAATGAGTGTATAGATAAAACACTCCCTTTGATGTAAAATGAGGCGCAGCGTTTAAATACGCCTTGACAGTGTATTTTATAACCTAAACCACCACATCAACTACCTAAATTCCCTAACAAATCGCCAAAATTGCACCATAATTGCATGCTGTTACAAGACATCAATATAAATCGGTTATGAAAACAAATTATAAAATTGTCAGCGAAAAAAACAGGAAAACGATCAGTAGATATTACGAAAAATATAGCTGGTATAAGTTGGACCGCGAGGAACTGGCGCAAGAATTGCTTATCCGGGGAGGCTTTTTAATCATCCTGACGTATATGCTGTGGTAAGAAAATGACATTATAGCGATATCTATCTATAAATTCCAAACCATTTGTATGGTTATGTTGTCTTATGTGTAAACTTAAATCAGACAACACATTGAACAGATTTACCCGAATTGCTTTAAAAACATTATTGTGGATTATTGGCGGAATCATTGGACTCTTCATTCTAATTATTTTTTTGCTGCGTCTTCCCACGATACAGAATTATATTGCCGGAAAAGTAACCCATTATGTCGAAGGCAAAATTGGCACCCCCGTTAGAATTGGCTATATCAATATTGATTTTCCGAAAAAACTGGTCTTGGAAAACATCTATCTCGAAGATCAGAGTAAGGACACTTTAGTTGCTGGAAAGAGCATTGCGGTGGATATCAATATGCTAAAATTATTGAAAAATACAGTAGAAATCCAAAGTTTGGAAGTTGAGGGTGTTACGGCCAAAATACAACGTACTTTACCCGACAGCGCCTTTAATTTCGATTATATCGTTAAGGCTTTTGCGTCTGAAAAAGAAAGTCAACCTACTGCTGATACTACGTCTGCCCTGCTGTTTAACCTCGATAAAATTAAATTTTCAAAAATACATGTGGTCTATACCGACGAAGTAATCGGTACCGGCGCCGACGTGTATTTGGGCAGTTTAAACACCAATATAAAGAAGTTTGACCTCACGAACAACATGGCCTTTGAGCTTCCCAAAATTAATATAGACGGACTAAATGCGACCGTTAAGCAATGGAAACCCGCCGTGGATGGCTCGGGTCCTTCTGTTGAAGACTTTGGGATTAGCGATAAAACCGCGCAGACGACGTCCCTCCTCCCCGATGTCGGCATCCAAGTGGCAGATCTCAAAAATGTTCTGGTCCGATATGAAGATCAGGCCAGCGCGCTTAAATCCGAATTTAAAATAAAAAGCTTCCATGCGGATCTCAATAAAATTGATCTGAACAAAGAGTTTGTGGATATTCAAAAGCTTGATCTAGACGGGTCGGACAACAATGTTCTGCTGGGAAAAATTCAAAAAGCGTTGCCCGAAGGGGGAAAAGCTAATCCGACAAAAGCCGATGCTGCGCAAACAGATTCAAGTGCGGCTGGAAAAATGAATTGGATCGTCTCGGCCAAAAACATTCGCATTAATAACACCAATATTCGTTTTAGAGATGACAACCAGCCCCGCATGAAGGGTTTCGATTATTTTAACATCCACATGCCAGGTCTTAAAACGCAGCTCACTGATTTATATTATAGCGCAGATTCCATCAGCGGGTCATTGAAAGAGCTTGTAGCTTCAGACCATTCTGGCTTCGTTATCAAGCAGCTGAAAGCCGATTTCAACTATACCAATACCGGTGCCGAAATCAAAAACCTATATGCAGAAACTCCGCGGACACTGATCCGAAACTATGTCAAAATCAGTTACCCTTCCCTAGATCTGATTGCCAAAAAACCAGAACTGATCACGGTGAATGCCAACATCAGCAAGAGTCATATCGATATGCGAGATATCCGATTTCTTGCACCCTTCCTCGATACCATGCAAGTGATGAAGCCGTTGCTCGATAAGAAATTTTATATTGATACTCGTATTGTCGGCCGTGTAGATGACCTTCATATCCCCACAATCGATTTTCAAACGTTATCAAATACACGTCTGATTGCCAGCCTCCATCTAAAGGGACTTCCTGATATGAATAAGTTGTCAGTAGACCTGAATCTCAAAAAACTGACCACAGGCCGTTCGGATATCGAAAAACTAGTTGCTAAGTCCATGTTGCCGAGTGGCATTCAACTCCCCAACACGATTGGTCTTAGTGGTACTTTCAAAGGCGGAATGACTGCCTTTAATACGAAACTCGCACTGGTCACTGAAAAAGGGACAGCCAAACTCGATGGAAAAGTCAATATGACCAAACAGGATACCAGCTACGATGCAGCAGTGAGCGTCCGTGACCTCAACATCGGTCAGATCATGCAGATGGACAGTACCTTGGGCATTGTTTCGTTTGAAGGAAAAATTAAGGGAAAGGGAACTGACCCCAAGAAACTTATGGCAAACTTTGACGGTAAAGTGAACCGGCTCGATGCCATGGGTTACCGCTATCACGATATCGGCATGAACCTTTCCGCAGATAAAGGCGCTATCAAAGCATCCGTTTTGAGTCCCGATCCAAATATCAAACTGAAACTGAATGCTTCGGCCAATACGAGGGCTAAGTATCCTAAAGTGGCGTTTGAACTAGTGGTGGACAGCATCAATCTGCAAAAGTTAAATTTAATGCAGGATGCTCTCAGCTACCGGGGTAAGCTAAGCGGTAATTTTGCCACTGCTGATCCAAACTTCCTCAACGGTGAAGCACATATTACCAACTCGTTGATCCGATACAACAACGATCGTTATGCACTGGACTCTGTATCCTTACTGGCCAAGGCCGATACGAGCCGCAACCAGCTGATCTTGAAATCTGACTTTTTGAATGCCCACCTGGTTGGTAAATACAAAATTCTGGAACTGCAAAGTGCCGTACAGGATCTTCTGCAGGTTTATTATAAACCTGAAAAACCCGTTTCGATTCCCCCATACTCGCCTCAACTTATCGAATTTTCGGCTCAGCTGACCCGAAATAGACTGATTCAGGATTTTCTTCCAGAACTCACTGAAATGAAAGCCATCAGTTTGGACGGTCTATTTAACAGTGCGTCCAAAAACCTCTCAGCCAAGTTAGATGCGCCGCGCATCGTTTATGGCGGTACAGAAATAAACAATGTGACCTTAGATATCAATAGTTTAGATAGCGCACTTTACTATTCGGCCCTCATCAACAAGGTTAAAGTCAGCAGTATTGAGCTTACCAATACGGTTTTCAGCGGAAAGGTCGCGCAGAACATGATTAACATGGGGCTGTGGATCAAAGATAAACAAGATAAAGAGCAATATCACGTTGGGGCAGACATGCAGGCACGAAATGGACTATTTGAATTTAGTCTGCTGCAGGACGGCTTGATGCTCAATTACGATAAGTGGGATGTGGCCCCCGACAATACGCTTAAATTTGGTAGCGCCGGTATATTGGCTAACAATTTTGTACTGCGTAACAAGGGCCAGGAACTCCGCATTGCTTCCCAGGATAGCCTATTCAATTCACCGTTAAATGTAGCATTCAACAATTTCCGCATTGAGACGCTGACCAAAATGGTGATGAGCGACAGTGTCGATGTGGGCGGTGGTATCAACGGCCAAACCACACTATCACGACTCGAAAGTAGTCCTGTGTTTGTTGCCGATCTTGTGGTAGATAAGTTTTACTTCGGAAAAGATACCGTTGGGAATATCAATATCAAAGTCAACAATGCACGTGAAAATACCTACAATGCCAATGTGAGCATTACGGAAAACGGGAATAACCTCGTTCTGAGTGGTGACTTTATCAATCCAGCACAGGGTGATGCTACGCTTGACTTTACGCTGGATGTCGCACCGTTAACCATGAAGACCGTGCAGGCCTTTAGTATGGGCAACCTGAAAGACGCCAAGGGCAACCTCGAAGGTCAGCTAAAAATAACGGGGTCGCCTTCAAAACCACAGATCAGGGGGGATCTTAATTTTCGGGAAGCCGAATTCAATGTTGCCATGCTAAATTCACTTTTTAAAGCAAAAGATGAACAGATCCGTTTCGACCAAAACGGCATATCGTTTCCAAATTTCGAGCTGGAAGATAGCAAAGGAAATATGGCTCAGGTTAGTGGTTCGATCCGTACGCAGACCTACACCGATTTCGACTTTGACCTCAACATCGACATGGACAACTTTGAAGTACTGAATTCCACGCAAGCGGACAACGATATGTTTTATGGAAAAATGTATCTTGGCACCAATCTGCAAATCGGCGGAAATCTCGACAAACCGATTGTGGATGGAACCATCAAGGTACTCGATAGCACTGATTTTACGCTGGTCATGCCCAACAATGAGCCTGGGATGGCCGACCGGAAAGGGGTGGTTGAATTTGTCGACAAACGCGATACAGCGACTGCAAATGCACTTGCCCGACTAGATTCGATGACCGTAACGAAACTCACTGGAATAGATGTCGACCTAAATTTACAGACCGATAAGGATGCCAAGTTTAAGATTTTGCTCGACGCAGGTTCGCAGGATGCCCTCAACATTCAGGGGGAAGCCGAACTCAATGCCGGCGTGGATGCAAGTGGTAAAATTACGATGTCAGGGACATTTACCGTGGAGAAAGGAAGTTATTCATTTAGCTTTGGACCTGTCAGTAGAGACTTTACCTTTCAAAAAGGAAGTACAATAACCTGGAATGGCGATCCTTTGGACGCACAGCTGAACATAACGGCCGTATACACTCTAAAGGCACCAACGTTAGAATTGGTTGCTCCACAGCTCGGCACTCAAAATGCCAACTTATATAAACAAAAGATTCCATTCGACGTATTGTTGAAGATCTCGGATCAGTTGTTTCAGCCACAGCTTAATTTCGACATCGACCTGAATGCCAATAATGCCATTGTATCGCAGGATGTCATCAGTAAGGTGGACAATGCATTAACGACATTGCGCGAGAACCCGTCCGATCTTAACAAACAAGTCTTTTCTTTGATTGTACTGGGTAGGTTTATGTCAGCCAATCCATTTGAAAGCCTTTCTGGCGGCGGTGGTACAGAAGCACTGGTACGGAATAGCGTTAGTTCGTTTTTAAGTTCTCAGCTGAACCGACTGGCTTCTGACCTGATTACTGGAGTGGAGCTTGATTTCAACCTCACGTCGGAAGACGATTATAGCACGGGTGCAGCGCAAACGCGTACCGACCTCAACATTGGCGTCTCCAAGATGTTACTCAACGACCGCCTGAAAGTCAGCATCGGATCTAATTTTGAGGTAGAAGGGAATTCCCGTCCGGGAGAGGCTTCCAATAACATTGCTGGTGATATTCAACTGGATTATCAACTCTCCCAAGATGGACGCTACTTTGCGCGCTTCTACCGTAAAAATCAGTATCAGGTTACCCTACAGGGGCAATTTGTTGAAACCGGAATCGGGTTCATTATCAACATGGACTACAACAGATTTAAGGAGATCTTTATGCGCTCCAAAAAATTGAAGGAGTTCTACGATACCGGCAGCAAGAAGTTTAGGAAACGCTTTGATGTGGACCGTATGGAGCAAGATTCCGCATATCGCGACAGCGTTAGAACAGTGATACGCGACAGTCTAATGCTTCATAGCCCAGAATACCGCAAACGGATTGAAGAGCAGAAAAAAGAACAGCAACGCCGACAGGAGGTGGACAGTACAACAAATCGGACGCAAAAAAATAATGCGCCAAAACATTTAGATACGATTAAAACAACAGCGATTAAAAATGAAGATGAGGAAAGGGCTTACCATGCAAATTAAATTACAGTGGCTTATAGCCTTAGTGACAATAGGGGGACTAATTGCTGCTTGTTCCTCGACTAAAAACCTACCTGAAGGCGAGAGTCTATATGTGAAAGGGAATGTCAAGATAGCATCGGATACCATTTCAAAGAAAAACAAGGAAAAGCTGGAGACCTATTTGGCAGAGTCGCTTCGGCCCAAGCCCAATAAACGGGTGCTGGGAATGCCCTATAAACTCTATTTTAATAACATGGCCGGAGACACCGCCCAAAGCAATTTTATCAAACGCTTTCTAAAAAAGATCGGCGAAGAACCGGTACTGCTAAGCGATGTAAATCGAGAATACAATGAGAATCTTCTCCGCAATAGACTGGAGAATATTGGTTTTTTCAATGCAGAAGTCACCTCAGATACCATCGTCGAAAATAAAAAAGCTACGGTAGACTATACCGCCACCCCTAACTTGATTTACCGCATAAAATCCGTTACTTTCGACGTTGACAACACCACCCAACTCGGCCGCGATATTCGGGAGACTTCAAGTGGTAGCCTTCTGCGGGTCAATAACAACTATAGTCTTGACGTGGTGCTCAATGAAAGAGACCGCATAGACAATGTATTAAAAAATAAAGGCTACTATTACTTTAGTCCAGACTACATCCTCGTGCAGGTAGACAGTACAATCGGCGACCACAAGGTTAATCTCTATGTGACGGTCAAAAAAGAAACGCCTGAACAGGCACGGGTCCCTTCCAAGATTAATAAGATTTATATCTATCCCAACTATAACGAGACCGGGACAGGGTACCAACGTTCGGCCAGAAATGCTGAATTATTCGACAGCAGTTATTACTTTGTCGATCCAAATCATACCTTTCGCAAACCGGTTATTGCGAATCATATCTTTTTCAAGGAGGGCGACCTCTACAACCGGGATAGCCACAACAGGACCATCAGCCACCTCGTGAACCTGAATAGCTGGAAATTTGTTAAAAACAACTTTGTGGATAGCAAAGAGGTGCCTAATGCACTGGATGTGTACTACTACCTTACACCGCTGCCCAAGAAGTCCATCCGGGTAGAACTACTCGGCAAAATGGCCAGCGTGTACAACGGGACCGAAGTCAATGTGAACTGGACCTTGCGCAACGCCTTTAAAGGTGCCGAAAAGCTTAATATCAATGTATTCGGCGGTTACGAATTACAGACAGGTGGCAATGCTGATCTCAACTCCAGCTATTTCCGCTACGGTACCGAGGCTACCTTGACTTTCCCCCGCATACTAACGCCGTTTGGCACCATAAATCCGTCGCGGCAATTTATTCCGAATACCTATATCAAAGCACGTTACGAATTTTTAAATCGCAGAAAAGCCTATACCCTTAATTCCATTGCTTTGGACTATGGGTATACCTGGCAGGAGAACGAAGAGAAACAGCATGATCTGGCATTGATGGAAATCACGTATGTGCAACCGCGGGGTATTTCAGAAAGCTACAAAAATCAGATGGATACCATTCCCGCGCTACGCCATGTGATCGACCCCCAATTTACCATTGGTCCCAACTACAATTTCACCTTTCAGAATACCATGAAAAAACATCTTCAAAACACCTTTTATTTTAAGGGGAATCTGGATTTTTCGGGCAATATTTTGGGGCTTATTAAAGGCGCGGACTTTAATAAGGGCAAAACCTTTAAACTCTTCGACGCGTACTTCTCACAATATATCAAAGCAAGCGTCGACGGCAGGCATTATTTCAAGCTTAGCGAAAATTCACAGCTTGCCTCGCGGGTAAGTATCGGAATGAGTTACTCGTATGGTAATTCGCGTTCCCTCCCCTATTTGAAACAATATTATGTAGGCGGACCAAATAGTATCCGCGCCTTTGGTGCGCGTGCAATCGGACCGGGTACCGTGGCACCAGAACGTCTTGGTAATGGCCTTTTCTACGCCGATCAGACGGGTGATATCAAATTGGAGCTCAATACCGAATACCGCGCAAAAATTACTGGTCCAATCCATTGGGCGGCCTTTATTGACGCGGGGAATGTATGGCTTCAACGTGAAGATGAAACCAAACCTGGAGGGAAATTTAGTAAAGATTTTCTCCAGGAGCTCGCTGTGGGCGGCGGACTAGGTTTACGTTTCGACTTTACCTTCCTGATCCTGCGTACCGATTTTTCCATTCCACTCCGCGTCCCCTATTTACCGAAGAGTGAACGCTGGGTGTTAAAGGATATCGATTTTGGAAGTTCTAGATGGCGTAAAGACAATTTAATGTTTAACCTGGCGATCGGTTACCCATTCTAAGGAATGATGTCAAGCAGCTGAGGACTATAAAGCGTAATTTCTATGCTTAATGCAGCTAATCAAGTCTTTGAAGGAAAAGAATGTGGGCGATCTTTCGACCTTGATGCTGCTGACGCTTATTGTAGAACTTTAGCACTATTATCTATTCTAACAGTTTTGCTGTTCTTATAAACGTAAGTCTTTTAAGCAGTTATCTTTTTTACAGAAAGCGTCCATAAAAAAGGCGGATAACATTGCTGTTATCCGCCTTTACCATAAAAAACAAGATGCTACAAGCCGTTTAACCAGCTATTCACCTCATCTTGTGTTTTTCCTGTTTTCTTTTGAAGTTTACCTACCAATTCATCTTCTTTACCTTCTGCGTATAGTAAATCATCATCTGTAAGATCTGCATATTGCTGTTTTACCTTACCTTTAATTTCGTTCCAACGACCTTTCCATGTTAATTCACTCATAATATTTTCCTTTCGTTTTTTATAGATATAACAGCCTACAGCTTTAATCGTTTTAAAAAAAATGTTATCAAATGTTAAAAATATTCCTGTTCTTTTTCGGTGCTATTGCTCCGTTGTATCGATTGTCGTTTCCTCTGCATCCAGCGGTGCAGGTGGAATCTCATCGACATTCCGCTCGATCTCCTGTGTCTCTACATGTACCGCAAATTCAGAAGGTTCAATAGGGATAGCCATCTCCGTTGCATATTCCCGCGTAAAGATCGCCCCGAAATAAAGTATTGCGGCCGTATAATATACCCAAAGCAGAATAAGCACAAATGAACCAGCCGCGCCATAGGTATCCTGCGTTGCTGATCGTTCCAAATAAATCCCGATCAGGTAGCGACCGATGACAAATAAAATCGCCGTAAACAAGGCGCCTGCACGCACCGTCTTCCATTGGATCTTTACATCCGGCAAGGTTTTAAAAATAACGCTAAATAGCACTACAATAACAATAAAGGAAATGGCAAAATTGATGACATTCATCAGCACGACAGTAATATCTGGGAAATAGCGTTGCAACTGTCCCGTTAAGGCCAAGATTATTCCATTGACAATTAATGTGACGACTAATAAAAAGCCCAAACCGATCACAAGCGACGATGACAGCAAACGATCCTGAATCATTTTTAACCATCCTTTCTTAGGTTTTGGCCGCACGTGCCATATTTTATTAATTGAATTCTGCATATCGCCAAAAACGGTCGTTGCACCGATAATTAGGGTAACAATACTGATGACCAGCGCGATGTTTGACTTACCCGATAATTGGAGGTTTTGGATGACCTCTTCGATCTGTTTAGCAGCATTGTTTCCTACCAATCCGTTCAGTTCGTCAAAGACTTTTCCCTGAATTGCTTCGGCTCCATAGAATATTCCGGCCAATGATATCATCAAAACCAAAATTGGGCCGATGGAAAAAACGGTGTAGTACGATAGCGACGCACTATATTTCATCGAGTCTTCATTCGTAAATCCGGATACGGTATTTTTTAATATCGTCCAATACGTCTGTAGCTTGCTTTTCTTTTCCTTGTTTATATCCATTGTATTTAGTGTTTTTAAGAAATAAACTCTTTAACGAGGCAGAACGTTTGTTTTTATGAGAAAATTTTGAATATCCTACGTTTTATACAAATTCAGCATACGAAGCAATCAGCTATCATTGGAATTAAAAACACTCAAAATCAAGGAGTACCACTCTTTTTATTATCATCAAAGAAATAAAGACAAACTAATGATTAACCTTTCGTGTTCCTCTTTAGAAATAGCATAGGAAGCAAGACAGGATAGGAAGGAACACGACACAGGAAAGAAGACAGCAAAGAAATAAAACCAGTATAGCGAGAAAAACAATATAAAGGAAACAAAAAGCATAACGAAAAAAATGAAAGGTAATCAGAACGACCCCAATATTTTAAATGACCTTATTAAGATCAACAATGACCGCATCGAAGGTTACGAGCTTGCCATTGACTTAGCCAATGAGCAGGGCGAAGGTGCCCATGAGGCTGTGTTCAAAGAACGTATCGCGCAGTCCGAAAAATTTATCGCTGAACTTACTCCGCTGGTTGAGCTTGCCGGTCAATATGCTACGGACCGCACCAAATTGAGTGGCGAACTTTTTAGGCTATGGATGGTGATTAAATCAAAATTGTCGCGCGGCGATTTACAGGATTTATTGCAGCAATGCGAGCGCGGCGAGACTGCTTTTAGCGAGGTATATACCAAAGCGCTCGAGGAAGCGGATAAGTTATCTGTTGGTGCTAAAAATCTGATTCAGATTCAACTCAGCCAGCAACGGGAAGCGCATGAAAACATTAAAATTATGCGCGACATCTAAATCCAACTTGATTTAAAAGTTATTAAAAAAAAAGACTGGCCCATATATAGGCCAGTCTTTCTTTTTGATGAACCATGCGTTACGTAATAAATTAATTTATGGATGACGACATCCAGGCTTAGATCCGACTTACCCGTTCGCTCGCGTATGGCTTACCAATTATCTGTTCTAAATGGGGAAGCTAATAAATCTTCTTTATTTACGAGGTTCGCATCGGCTGGATTATCGGCCCATGCATAACGTACCGCTACAGGATGGGTTATATCCGGATGGGTTACAACAACCGTATGACCGCTAATAACCGCTTTCGCCCATCTAAATTGGCCGTCTTGTCCAGCAAGAGCAAAATGCTTGAGCACCTTGCCATCTCGGATCGCTAAACCACTTCCGACGTTGGTAAAAAAGAGTTCGATTTTGTTCCCTTTGATTTCCATGCGCTGATAAGTTGGTCCTGTGCTGATCAATTTTTCACCATACACCAACTTTCGGGCGGCTAGCAGTAACCGTGCAGCTAAGTCCTTTTTATTTAAAGGATGAATATCATTCCATTCACCAATATCGTAGTTGACTGTCAGCGCCGTATAGGGCACCTCTTGGGCTACTTTAAACTGTGCCTCCCGTATGCGCGCCCACCCCGATTCAGACGGACGTTCTTGTTGAGGCATGTAGTTGGGCAACTGTACGAGCAAAAAGGGCAGCTGGGGCCGATTTAGTGCGAGTCGCCAGTCTTTGATCAGCAGCTTAAGGTACCGTTCGTAGTCTTGGGGCGCATCTGAATTGGCTTCACCCTGATACCAGATGACACCAATTACTTTTACATCCTTCAATGGGTAGATCATTCCATGATAGAGCGTCGACCCGACCTCATTTTTATTTTTAAGTCGCGTGCGATAACTTTTGGATAACGCCAGATCCATACCGACCTGGTATTTCCATTGCCCTGCCAAATTGATCTCCTTATCATTTACGACCAGTTTATACGACTTGCCCGCTACAAATCCGCCGTTTCCACTATTTGACCGAAGGCGTATCGTAACCAGATTGGAACCTTTACGTAAAATACCCGCTGGCACAGCATATTTACGAGGTGGATACATATAGCCTGTGGCCCCCACAAAACGTCCGTTCACAAATACCGAGTCGCTGTCGATCATGGTGCCTAAATAGAGCATTCCGTATCGACCTGATAGTTCGGCGGGCAACTCAAACGACTTTCTGAAATACAGTACTCCCTTGCTGTCCACTTGCTGCTCGCGCCACAAGCCCGGTACCGTAAAAGTGGGCCAATTGCTATCGTCCCATTCGGGTTTTACCCAATCGTTGATACCTTGGTCACGTTCAGCCAAGCGCATACTGTCCAGTGCTGTACGGTCGAGCAGCAGCTTCGGAAATTCCTTTAACTGCGCTTGGCTGATCCAGCTTTCGATGGTAGATCCGCCGAGACTGGAGACAAGCATACCGACGGGTACGCCGTTATGTGCATAGCTCTGCTGCGCATAGAAATAAGCCAGTGCGGTCCAATTCATGACTTCCGAAGCTACCGCGGAGCACCATCGCCCACCACCGGAAATTTCGCTTCGGCTTTCTAGCGCGTGCTGTGTTGGGACCTTGAAATAACGGATCATATGGTTGTTGGATGCGTCAATCTCGGGAAACCGTTCTACCAGCCGCGCGATTGGCGTCTCCATATTGGATTGTCCCGAGCAGAGCCACACGTCACCAATCAAGATATCCCGGACTGTAATTTCATTAACCTGTAACATATAAGGACCACCCGCCTTTTGTGCGGGTAGCCTAACAGCCCAGTTGCCTGTAGCATCCGTCTCCGTCAGATAGTTTTTATCCCGGAAACGTACTGTTATTTTTTCACCGGGGTCTGCCCATCCCCAAATTTTCAGTTCCGTATCACGCTGCAATACCATGCGATCCGCAATCAGTGCGGGAAGCCGTATCGCTGCGGAAGAAACTCCGGCACAGAAGAGTAATGCTAATGATAGCAGAACCACACAAAATCTTCCTTTTTTTATTTTCATGCGATGGAATAGTATAGCGACAGAGGCGTTGTGCCTGCCATCGTACGCGGATGGCAGGCGCAGCACGCCCATTAATTATAACCGGGATTCTGATAAGCTGCTTTTTCAGCTGCCGACATATCCATAGCATCCAGCTGCCCCTGCGGAATAGGCCGCAGATAATGAAAAGGTTGTATGGATCGGGTAAAGGTCGCCGCTGTGTGGTCGCCAACATTAGAACCTGCAATGCGGTAGGTTTTGGCTATATCAGACCAGGTTTGGGTACGTACAAGATCATACCAGCGATAGCCCTCGCCATAAAACTCACGGGAACGTTCTGCCAGGATGTAGCTGAGTGTGATCTGCGCCGGTGTTGCTGCGATCATGTCGTCACGATGGTTGGCTTCCTTGGCCATGTTTCCATTGTTGTCCCAACGCCATACCCCCGCACGACCGCGGATGACATTAACCAGATCCCGAGCACTTTTACCTGCTTTGGTCGTAGCTCCTTTTACCGCTGCTTCGGCAGCGATAAAATACAACTCCGAGAATTTGGCAATATTAAACGGCCGGGTACTCCCTGCGTTAGGTTGACCCAAACCATTACCGTTGTCCGTGCGGTAAGGTCCTAACTTCCACAGCCCCGGATAAACGCGGCGGCTGATGCCCTCTGGAGAGATCACATAATCGGCCCGACCCGGCAATACCCCAGCGCCGATACTACTTTTATAGGTTTTATTGTCGTAGTTGATGGGTGTCTGCGGTTCTTCATTCAAAAAAGTCAAGATCGCTTCCTTTGGTTTGACCGGCAAATTATTGGCATTGAACAACGAAGGATTGCTAATATTGGCCTTATCCCAGTTGCCCCGGTATACTGTTGTAAAGGTGCCGTCGTAACGCGAGTCGTTGGTTTTATCAGCAAAGGTTTCGGTGACCACATTGATGGTCGGTGCCATCCGTGTCCAAGGACGTCCCAGTGCTTGTGCTGCCTCGCGTTGTACCGAATTGACGAGGTCGGCTGTCGCCCAGGCGGTTGTTTTCGAACTCGTCAACGAAGGGTAGTTCCAGGTCATCATCCAGCCCGCAAAGTTATCCGGTGCACCGCCACTTCCATAGCTGAGACTTCCGCCATTGTACAGCTCACTGCTCTCGGTATGGTCGGCAAAGAGCAAGATTTCGTTGTTCCGGTCATTGGTTCCGACATTGACGTCATAGAACGTGGGCTGCAAAGCAAAAGGTCCTGGATTTTCTATTGCGCCGACCGCTATGTCGTAAGCCTGCTGGAAATACCATGCACTGGTTTTACCATCAGGATCCGTACGAGCGGTTTCGGGATAAGTGGGTATATTTTTAGGATTTTCCAGCCACCAGGCATAGGTCAGGTAGGCCTTTGCGAGATACAAGCGGGCCACAGTTTTTGTGGCAGCACCTTTTAAGCGCGGTGCTTCCGGCAAATCGCCGATCGCCTGCAGCAGATCGGGAAAGATGGCACGGGTATACACCTCAGCCACGGTATTGCGTGTTGATTTGCGCTCTACAGACGTACTATATTTGAGTTCGCCTCCACCCAGGTCGAGCGGCACGCCACCAAAGGTCTGCACGAGCAGGAAATAGTCAAATGCGCGAAAAAAATGCGCTTCGGCAATGATCGCCGGCGAAGTACCTACCGCCGGTGCATTTTCGATGATACCCGAAGCCATGTTGATGTTGGGCAAGGCAGCCTGCCACGCCACATCCGCCCGGCTATTTACAGCCGTCATGGTACTGAGACCTGAAAAGTCCATTACCTGAAAATTTTCGTCGGCGCTTTGGGCATATGTCACTTCATCTGTCCCTGTTAGACAGGCATTGTAATAATACGCCTGTCCATATATGTTGCGCAGGTGGGCATAAAGTCCCACGATACTGTTATTGATCCCATTTGCTGTCTTAAAATCACCCGGTGTAAAGATTCCCCTAGGCTGTTCATCCAAAAATTTGGAGCAGCTATTCATGCCGAGCATGAGTGAACCGACGCATAGTCCTATAATAAGTTTTGAATTGAAAGTTTTCATGCCTGAATGTTTTAAAATGAAAGATTTAATCCCAAAATATAACTTCTCATTGCTGGCGTATTGGTACCCACCACAAGGATTCTTCTCAGGCCACCCACGGCCACATTTTCGTCTCCATAAGAATTGGGTTCTGGATCGCCCCCCGACTCCTTATTGTAGGGCGAGAAGAGGACAAATGGATTTTCCACCGTCGCATATACCCGCAGACGGCCGATCCCCATGCGTTCTACCCATTTCTGTTTAAAGTTGTACCCCATGCTGATTGTGCGCACCTTTAAATAAGAGGCATCAAAATAGCCAAGGGTACTGCCATATTTGGGATTGTCACCACTCTGTATGCCTCCTGGCTTAGGGTATTTGGCATCTGTACGGTCTTCACGCCAGTATTCGACACTCACATTGTTGCCTGAGCGGGTATTTAGCTGGTTTAGATAACCGGTGCTACCATAGAGCGAACTGATTAGTGTACCGCCGTTCTGGAAAGTTCCCACCACATTCAGGTCGACATTTTTATAAGCCAGACGCGTGTTGAATCCTCCCAGAAAATTGGGTTGAATATTAATGATCTGACGGTCTGCTGCACCGATGGCACGTGTTGGCGCACCCTTATCATCATACTCACCGGTGTATTCCACTTTAATCATTCCCACATTGCCGCCTGGCTCAAGAATATCCCGATATGGATCGTCCTGTTGCCATAGTCCAATCTTTTTATAGTCAAAGATGACGTCTATTGGATGGCCCACAAACCACTGGTTGCCTTCATCGCGCTGACTTCCAGAGGTCAGTTCAACGAGTTTATTGCGGTTGGCATACAAGTTGACCCCGACATCCCATTTCCAGCCACTTTCGTTGTCGATCACCGCCCCATTGAGGGAAAGCTCAAAGCCTTTGTTCTGTGTTTTTCCGATATTGGCCATATAACTTCCTCCCCCGTTGGTCGGTGGCAGCCCCACACGCAACAGAATATTGTCTGTATTCTGAACATAGTACTCGAAAGTACCGCTCAGCCTGTTCTTGAAAAGTCCGAAATCCAAACCATAGTTATAGGTTTTGGAAAACTCCCATCCCAAGATCGGGTTAGGTAATTCAGACATGTAATAACCCGTCAGGAATTGCGTATCAAAATTATACGGTCTTGTGCTCAGCAACCCAAGCGTTTTGTAAGGATCGACAGCCTGGTTAGAGGTCTCGCCATAGCCTAGTCGCAGCTTAAGCTGATTTACCCAAGATACTGACGACATAAACTTCTCGTTGTGAACGTTCCAACCTGCTGAAATCGCTGGATAAGTATGCCATTTGTGCCCCGGTGCCAAGCGCGAAGAACCGTCGCGGCGCATGGTCATCGTTAGCATATAGCGGTTATCGAAAGTATACATGGCGCGGCCCATTAAAGACATCAGGCTGCTTTTGGCATAGCCCTGCTGATTGGGATCTACGATAATCTCCCCCTGAGCACGGCCAAGGTTATAGAACTGGAAGGCATCGATTGGAATATCGCGTGCCGATATGAGCGTACTGTTGCCTGTATTCTGTTCGGCCGAATACAATGCCACAAGGTTTAGATTATGTTTTTGCGCAAAGGTGCGGTCGTACGTCAGGAGGTTTTCCATGACCCACTGTACGGTTCTGCCGTTTGCGACCGAAGCAGTGGACACATTGTCGGGCGTACCGCTAAAGACTCCCTGCCCTGTGTAACTTCCGTCATTGTTCTGGCGGAAATTAAGTCCAAGATTGGTGCGGTAAGTCAGTCCTTCTACGCCAGGAATCTGGATTTCGCCATACATATTATTGTACGAACCAAACACACGCTGCTGGTTGATGTAACTATCCCCCAGTGCTTCATAGGACTGGCGGGTATGTACCCATTGTTGTCCAGAAATCTGCTGTTGGATTCGCGGCTTCAAGCTGCCGTCCGCATTAAAAGGATTAGCAATCGGTGTCGCGCTGAGCACACCAAAAAGCCCCAGATTATTGCCGTTAGTGATACTATAGCTCTGGTTGAGGTTGAAACCAAATTTAAATATTTTACCTACCTGCTGGTCCAACGCTGCACGTAAATTGTATCGGGTATAGTTCTGCAAGGGTACCACGCCTTCGTCGCGAAAGTAACCCGCTCCGAAATTGTAGTTGCCCTTCTCTGCTCCGCCGTTGACACTGATATCGTGGCTATTGACCATTCCATTTTTGTAAAAGAGATCTTGCCAATCGGTATTAGTATCGTCCGACTCATCGAGGGTATTCTGAAATTGTCCGACATAGCGGCGCATTTCGGCAAATTCCGGACCAGACATCATCGGATATTTGGAAAACACGGTGCGCAGTCCCGTGAAACCGTTATAGGCCAATTGTGCCGCCTGTCCCATACGACCTTTATTGGTCGTTACCAGGATGACACCATTTGCACCACGCGAACCGTAGATGGCTGTTGCCGAAGCATCTTTCAGCACATCGACACTTTTAATGTCTGCCGGATTAATATCGGAGATGGAGCCTGCAAATGGAATTCCATCGAGTACGATAAGTGGATTGTTATCTGCGGTCAACGAGCGTGTACCCCGGATGCGAATCTGCATTGGCGATCCCGGTTTTGACGAGTTCTGCTGCATATTGACTCCGGCAATACGCCCTTGTAGGGCACGGCTAATGTTGGCTGCAGGCACTTCGTTCATCGTGGCGCCACTTACCGAAGCCACCGATCCAGTGACAGCCTCTTTACGCTGGGTACCATAACCGATGACCACCACTTCCTCCATGGCAATATCGTCAGCCTGTAGGGTCACCTGCACCATTCCGCTGCCAGGTACCTTGACTTCGGTTGTTTTGTAACCTACATTGGTAAAGACCAGTGCGGCACCACTGCCCGCCTCGATGGCGAATGCACCAGTTCTGTCGGTAATGGTACTTTTGGTGCCGCCCTTAACAGATACGGTCACCCCTTCAATGGGCTGTCTCTTCGGATCTAAGACCATGCCCTTTACCAGTTTATCTTGTGCAAAAGCCAACTGCAGGGCTGCCAGCAAAAAGAGCAAGGGCAGAATACATTGTAATGCTCTTTTTCGTTGCACAAAAATAGTAAATCTCGTCATTCTCATAATTTAGGGATTTAAGAAAATTTTGTTTTCACTTCTGTTTATAATCATTATTTGAATACTTCTTTTTTAGGTCAATGCAGCTACCTGATTTGATTTGCTGAGGTACTGTACAGACCAATCAGCGCACCTGTAAAACCGCCAGCAACGTCTGTTGACAGGATGTCGCCCGATACCGTATTGCCGATATGCTTAAACTGGCCAGGTGCTAGGGCATAGGCAAATTGATAGGCATCGCCAATCGCTTGGACCTTTAATTGCACTGCCCCTTTCAGATTCATCTTCTCCTTCGCGAGGATCTTGGTGCTACCGTTCTCATTTCTAGCCAGCACGATATAGTTTTCCTTGTCCAGCTTGGTCAGGCCCAGCACATAATAGTATTTTTCACTCTGCAGACAGGTGATGCCTGCGAGATCCGAGGGCGTAGAGGGCACATAGTTTAGCAATACTGTGCTCTCAAAGTTTTTATGCTGTTGTCTGTAAAAGAGGGCTGATAATGGCTTTTGCTCACTGATATCGACGGCATATGGCTTTAGGATTGTCCCTTTATCGGACTGCTGTACAAATTTTTCGCGGGCTCCGCGTAGAGCAACCCAACGGTGGTCGAGCTTCACTGCAGTCAGCGGGTCGGCGAACGTAAAATTCCCATTGGGAAAATAACCGGGAGCATTCCCTTTGTTGTCCACACCGGCAGGCATTGGAACACTAGGTTTAAGTGGCTCCATGCCGCCTTGAAAAATAGGCCATTCGCCGGACCAATCTACGGGGAGGATAAATGTTTCCCGTCCCGTGTTGACCCGGTTGACTTCATTGGGTCTGACGCCAAGAAATATACCATACCACGATCCACCCGGACCTTCAACTAAGTCGGCGTGGCCCGCCCATTCCACCGGATTGAGCCTAGTTTTATCGAGATGTCGCTGTGAGAGTATCGGATTTTTGGGTGCCGGGGTATAAGGCCCTGCAATCTGTTCGCTCGAAAAGATGACTTCGCTGTGATCACTGCCCGTCCCTCCTTCTGCACACATCAGGTAATACTTTCCTGCTTTTTTGTAAATATGTGGGCCTTCGATCCAGATGGGATTGTCCGCGGGATGCACGCCGCCATCCACCAATATACGCTCACTCCCTTTAATGACCTGATCCTTCTGTGTGTCGTATTCCCAGAGTTTGATGACACGGTGCCCCTCATAGCGCTGCTTGCCTTTATCCGGCGCATCGTTGTGCACCACATAGGCTTTACCATCATCATCAAAGAACAGTGCCGGATCAATGCCATCAAAATCCAGCTTGATTGGATCGGACCAGTTTCCAACTTTGGGATCTTTGGTTTTCACGACCATATTTCCGATGCCCGAAGCGAATTGTGTCGTAATCATATAAAATGTGTCGTTGTGCCGATTGTACACGATATCAGGGGCATATATTCCCTCGCTAATTCCTGACGTCGCTACTTTTAGCTGCGATTCACGGTCGAGGACATGCCCCAGCTGTTTCCAGTTGACCAGATCGACCGAGTGGAAGATCGGAACACCGGGGAACATCGAAAAAGAGGAATTCACCAGGTAGTAATCATCGCCTTTACGCGTGATACTCGGGTCGGGATAACAGCCTTGAAGAATAGGTGAATAAAACTGGCCCGGCTTTAACGGGTTTTCCTTATAAACTGCGTCTTCACCTTTGTAAACAAAATCCGAAAATACAGGACCAGAAAGACGATCTTTCTGCGGTTTTCTTTTATACTCTTTTGTACTGAATGCCGTTAATGTCGCCAATATAACGACGGACATGCCCAGCATGATTTTCCCTTTCCGCTTTAACATGATTGGTTTATTTATAATTTGGTTTATCTGAGTACAAACATACTTTTAAGTGTATTTACAACAATTAAAATATGTAACAAAAGCATTTCAATTTGTTACGTTCTTCTGTTCGCCAACGGCCAATACTGGTTTTCTGGCGGTTTCACTTCGATGAATAGCGATAATAATTTAATCTAGCGGAGCTAATTATGGTGTTTAAGATTTAGTTTAATTTTTTTCAATTCGTCCAGCCTATGCACCGGTTGCTCCAGGGTAGGCGGAATGGGCCTTTTGGAGTAAGTCTGAAAATACAACAGGCAGGCATCGCGCCACCATACGGCATCCTTTGCCTGGATTTTTAATTTTGCCTGCACGTCCTTAAAGCGTTCCGCATCCACCTTATGTTCAAGACCATCCCATACACGCTGAACATATCGTACCTGATCCACACCCTCCTGATAGGCATAGCACAGGTTGTCCCATAAGGAGCGACCATTTTTCATGCTGTAGTTCCAGGGTACATGGTGAAACCAGAGCAAATATTTTTCAGGGCAGCTGCTCAGCGCTGCAAACTGCTCCTTGAGGGGGCTATGGTACTGTGCAACGGCATTGCTGCCCGAAGCAGTCCGGTCAAATCCGATCCCGAGCGAATCTGCATTATGGTAATACCAAGGCATCCAATCGGGTCTTCCACCGGGAATATCGCCCCAGGGTTCGGGACCATAGTGGTGTTCGAAAGCGAATATATGGTGCAGACCCAGCGGCATCATGTAGTTGACTGCCGCCTCACGCGATTCCAGCATCACCTTCGACAGTGGGGCTATGAGGGTCATATCTGGCGAAAAGGTTGAAGCGAGCCACTCCCGCGCCACGCTATCGCTGGATAAGCCGCTGTTCCAAGCTAACCTTCCAAAGGCGTACCAGTTGGCTTGGGCAAAGTGGTGACCACACCAATTGCGGTCCTCGCCGATGTTGGCAACACCCGCAATCGCCGATAGCCGTGGATTCGGCCCTTTTTGCGTTAGTCCCGCCACCGTACTCGCTTCTTTTCGTGTGTAGGTTTCGGCATCGAGCGTCTCCTTAAACAGCGGAGCGAGGTATACCAGATGATTAGAAAACCCGAGGTACTCCTGGGTGATCTGAAATTCGACCATCTGGCTAGTATTTGGCATCGCTCCAAACAATGGATTAAACGGTTCACGCGGCTGGAAATCGATGGGGCCATTTTTGATTTGTAGGATCACATTGTCTTCAAACTTGCCGTCTAGTGGCACAAACTCCTGATAAGCCTGTTTGGCGCGATCCTCGGCCGAGGGATTATACACAAAAGCACGCCACAGGACCAACCCTTTGTGTGGTTTCAGCGCAGCGGCCAGCATATTGGCGCCATCGGCATGCGTCCGACCATAATCTTGTGGTCCAGGTTGTCCCTCTGAATTGGCCTTCACTAAAAAGCCACCAAAGTCAGGTATGACCTTATAAATTGCATCTGCCTTGTCCTTCCACCAACGTGCCACAGCGGGATTTAGCGGATCCGAATCCGGAAGATTTCCCAGAATCGCCGGTGCCGAAAAATTAATGGATAGAAACACGCGGATACCGTAAGGACGGAAGCTATCTGCCAACACCTTTACCTTCTCTATATAGTCTTGGCGCAGGATCAGTGGTGACGCATTAACGTTATTGAGCACAACCGCATTGATACCGATGGAGGCATTTGCACGGGCATATTCAACGTAGCGAGGCGACTTTATTGCAGGTAACTCGTCCCACTTCCAGAGCGAGTACCCGGCATAGCCCCGCTCAACTGTACCGTCCAGATTGTCCCAATGGTTGAGCATGCGCAAGTGGTAACTCGGCGTTTCAACGATATCTAGCTGTGTAACCTCATTCCCAATCTGCTGTAACCGCAGCAAGTGATAAGCTCCGTAGAGCAGGCCGGTACTGCTGCCTGCACGAATAATCGTCTTGCCCGCTACCGACCGGATACGATATCCGTCCGGCTGGTATTTTGGCCATTTCTTATCCAGCACGAGCGCTACATCACCTTTGCGCCAGTAGTGCTGTAACTCCTGGACTGCGGTATTGGCCACAGGATCACGGAGTGAGCAGTGAATTTTGCGCAGTGCAGCTTCCCTATCGGCGACCTTGGTGTAGCGCAACCAAAGTCGGCTACCATCTTCTGCCTGACCTACCAGATAGCACAACATGGCTAACAATAGGCAGACCCCATATCGGATCACATGTCCCATCAGCTTCCCTCCACTGCTAGCATACCAACCGTACTAGGATATGCAATTTCAATTATTTGTTCGTTACGTCCACCTCTTGATCCGTACAGATTACGCCTGAATTTAATAAGTAAGTAATGTGCGTTGTTTTCCATGACTACAATTTTTTTTATTCATATTTATTTACTATCCGTGTCGATCAACTGCGCTATTGCGCTCTGCCGCGGACCGAGATAAGAGGGTTTCAGCCCCCCAAAATCGATGAGTATGCGCTGCAACACGATTCCCTGATCCAAGAAGCGGATTCGAAGGGTATGCTCTCCCGGCAGCAAGCTGTGTACCGAAACACTTTCAATGATACGGCGTGCCTGCCACTGTCCCAGTTCGCCCTTGTAATGTCCATTAAAATTGACCAGTTTTTCGGGACCGCCGTCGATGGAAATCGCATAGCGCAGCCCACTGTTTCCATTGAAATTGAGCGTAGGCGACAGCAGTACTATGATCTTTGCTTCTCGCTTTTCTTTTACGCGAATCTTGTATTCTAGGGCGGTGTTATTTCCGAGGTTAGCTGTAACAGGTTGTGTTGTCATGGCCGACACGGTCTTTCCCAGATCTGGAATCTCAACCCATTGTACCCCCGGTGCACTGCTTGCGACAACATAGCTAGCGGCCTCCATTGCGATATAGCCGTCGGTCTCCATAAATACCTTCGGCGAACGGTGAACGGCAGTATCCGGCAAGTAGTGGACAGCAGGCATAATAGCTTTAGACGGTTCATTCCAGCTGCTGTAGCCGATGCGCACCTGATCCATCATGTGGATCCATTTCCCTTTGGCAATGGAATGGTTGTAATGATGGGTAAAAAGTGAATCGCGCAGAAAGCAAGCCTTTACCTTATCGGCCCAGTCATTTGCCCTGCGATCGTTCCTTCCGTAATAGTAGTCGTTCATCGCTTTAGCATGGTACATCTCATACAAATTCGCGCAGGCGTTTATTGGAAAAGCCACCAGCTGATCGAAGGCATCCTTTAGGGAATCTGGCAGCAAGTAATAGAGTCGCGAGGCTTCCATGGCCAACCTGTTGTAATCGTTGACAACACTGTCAAATTCGTTATAATGTGTGAGGCTAAACGTGCGTTCGTTTAGCAGTTCGGGGGTAACCCGATGGTTATATTTGGTATAGCGGTTGATCATGCTGGCCGCTTCCGTGGCATACGCTTCGCCAAACTGCTGCCGACACCATTCGCGGGTGTAGTCCATCAGGTTATTGGCGTTAAACCGGTCGGGATCCCAGGCCATATCCAGAAAAAATGAAATGGGGAACTCCATGGGCTTGAGGTCGCCGACATTAACGATCCATATTCTGTCTACGCCATGCCTATAGGTGAGGTTCATCTGCTCCCATATCCGCTGTATCTGGGATACATTGATCCATTTTGTATTGCGGGGGGCACCCACATAATCAAAATGGTAATACATGCCATAACCACCCTTTCGTGGCGAAGCATTCAGTTCGGGCAGCTTGCGTACATTACCCCAATTATCATCACAAAGCAGTAGCGTTACATCGTCCGGCACGCGCATGCCTTTATCATAATAGTCCTGCACTTCTTTGTATAAAGCCCACAGCTGTGGTGTCTCGGCTGCCGTCCGTCCTGTGGCTTCCGCAATCAAACGTCGCTGATCGCGGACGATCTGCTCCAGCAGACTGACATTTTGCTTTTCGCTCATCGGTTCATCGCCGTCACCGCGCATGGCAATGGTCAGGATAGACTCCCAGTCTCGTGCACGTTCTATACCGCTACGCCAAAACTTCTGCAACCCGGCTTTATTTTTAGCATAGTCCCAGGCTCCACCATTGCCGTAGCGTTTCCATTCCGCCTGCGCCCTAGCCATCGGCTCGTGGTGCGACGTACCCATGATGATACCCATTTCATCCGCCAGTGGTCCATTTTTTGGATCATCATCATAAAAAGCACTCCCCCACATTGCAGGCCAGAGGTAATTTGCTTTCAGACGTAATAGCAGTTCGAATACCTTTTCATAAAAGTCTGCATTAAATCCACCGAATGTCGCCTTGGACCAACCACTTAATGCTGGTGCCTCATCATTCAGAAAGATACCTCGGTAGCGGACCTTTGGTTCCCCCTGTGTGTAGAGGCCTGGCTTGGCGTACAATGCGGTTGCTTTGCGGATTGGCACATCTGCCCAGTAATACCAGGGCGAAACGCCAATCTGTGCCGACAGTTCATAAATGCCGTAGATTGTACCCCGTTTGTCACTGCCGGCGATAACCAGCGCTGAATCAATGCCCAACAATGGCTCATTGACCACCGTCATCACAAATTTTTCCCGCTTTCCGGCAAGCGTACTGCTGTCCAAAAGACCTTTATGCACGAGACTGTCAATCAGGCTCGATTTGCCATAGGTACCGATAATGATGTTTGAGCGCCCGTCCTTTTGCTGGTTGGGACCATGCCCCGTAACCTGTATAAAATCTTTTTTTAGATTTTCGAAAGCCCGCAATACACCCTTGTGATCTTGCGGATCGACAAGCATAGGTATAGGCACCCCATTATTGACTAAAGCCAGGAAACCGGGACCGGACTCGCGGACTATAAAATCCCGTGCCACCGTATCTTTGGTACTAGACAACACAGCATAGGCATTGCCTCCACAGCAGTAGATCAGCACAGCGACCAAAAACACTCGCCAATAGCGGTGATGAGTAAACATGATGATTTCCATTATAATTGGTTTTTTCCCTTCCTCAATTCAGCACATACAGCACCTCCAGTCCCAATGCTGTAACAGCACAGGGAGGAATGTTGCATGATGATCATTTTCAGCAATCTAAAGGTAGTACTCTTAATGAACCGTCGCATTTGTACCTGTTACTTTCCCTTTGGCCGTTGTTGCAACGCTTTGCATTGACGTTTCATATTTATTTCAATTTGTTACATCTGCATGTAAAACAGGGTTTATTGGGCCATAAGCTTTTTTTTCTTTTTAGGGTTGCGCAATAATATGTATCTTCAAAAGCATAAACCAATCATACCAATGCGAAGGGATCTTTTTTCGACAATCTTATTACTTTTTGCTTTTATAGGGTATGCCCATGGACAGGCCACGCGCATCTATGACAATAGGGATTATGGCTTTGGCGAACTTTCATCCAATCTGACCACCAGTATCAGTCAGGACAAACACGGCTATATCTGGACAGGTACCGAGTATGGGCTCAACAAGTTTGACGGTACCCGTTTTGTACAGTATCTACACGATGTGCAGGACAGCACATCCATATCGAGCAATAATATCATCATCCTTTATCTTGACCGCGACAAAAGACTCTGGGTGGGCTGCAATAATGGACTGCAGTATTACGATGAAAATAGTGACCAATTTGTTCGGATCCATTTTCCCGATCAGATTGCACCGCACATTACAGATATCATCCATAAAACAGATGGTCACATTTGGGTAGCGACATCAGGCTGGGGTATCTTCGACATTCAGGTTAGCCGTAGAGAGGCGCTATCGCTACCGCGACTCAATACGCTGGTTGGCGGCATGTTTGCCCGCAGTCTATTTGAAGACCGGATGAACAGGATTTGGGTAGCTATTGACCGTGTAGGGGTCTCGCAGGTTTCTGCCGACCAGAAGCGGGCAAGGCAAATCGTTTCGGATCTGCTTCCGATGCCGAAGGGCGGCAATTATGACATCATGCAGCAACATGACGGCAAGCTCCTATTCGCGTCGCCCTCAAAGATTAGCCGCTATGATCCGCAAAACAATACATTTGAAGCGGTTGAATACAAGTCGAAACTGCAGTCTACCGTAACGGAGATTCAACTATCAAAAGGCCGCAAAAACCATCTGCTGATCAGTACCGAGGGTGATGGGTTATGGTATCTGGATCTGGAAAAAAAGCCACTGATTGCTGCACAAGCTGAACTACCTAATTTGGATAATGACTACCGACATGCACGGATACGTGCGCTGCTGCAGGACCGAGAAAATAATCTTTGGCTGGGCTGGTTTCAACGGGGCCTGGTTTTTATCCCCGTACAAAGCAAACAGTTTGAGTTTTGGCGTATCTCAGGCCGGGAAAAAACCGATCAAAACATCATCAGTGCCATTACGCGTGATCGCCAAGGTAATATTTGGTATGCCGTGGAGCGAGAAGGCGTTTTTAAAACTGACCGTCAAGGCATTTCACATCAACAAATAAACACCATAGCGGATATCAATAAACTGGAAGCGGCTTCGGACGGTACGATCTGGTTCAGTTCATATGATAAAGGCCTTGGACAAATTGATCCTATAGCAGGACAATCCACCCTCAGGGATATCTGCCCATCCAGACAGGTCAAATCTTTCGCCTTAGGCAAAAACAATAAGATTTATATTGCCACATTCGGATCGGGCTTTGTGGAATACGACCTCGATACGAAAATTGCTCAAAGTTATAGTATGAATACCAGCAGTTCAACGAAGGGCGCCTTAGCCAATGATTGGATTGCTACCGTCTTATGCGCCGATGATGGTCTTATCTGGCTTGGGCATCATAAGGGCGTGAGCTGTTTTGATCCTACCACAAAGAGTTTCTCTCAACAGTATACAGCCCATCGATTATCCGAACAGATAACCATCTCTCTATTGGACGATCATTTAGGTCACATCTGGGCAGGCACTTATAACGGCCTGTATCAAATCGATAAGAAATCAGGATCGGTCAGCATTTACACGACTAATAACGGACTATCCAGCAATGTGATCACTGGCTTAGGCGGTGACAAGGAAGGAAATATTTGGTGTAGCACATTCAAGGGTATCAACTGTCTCAATGCCGGTTCAGGTAAAATTGTCAATTACTATACCGGAGACGGCTTGGTCGATCGGTCCTACAACCGCAGTGTGCATTTTCAGGATACTCAAGGAAAAATATACTACGGCGGGCGGCAGGGGATTACGTCATTTTTTCCAGAAAAGATACAGCTGCAGACCTATCCACATCCGGTACTCATTACCAATCTCTATGTCAAGAACCAGCCCATTAAGCCTGGCATGGCACCCAGTGGAAGCGTAATCTATAAAGATGACCTGATGGTTGCAAATCAATTTTTCTTCCATAGCAACGACGACAGTTTCACTTTTGAACTATCTACGATGGATTTTAACAGTCCAGAAAATGTGCATTACGAATACCGCATTAAAGGCATCAACAAAAGCTGGAATGCTACGCTTCCGGGAGTAAACCTGATTACGTACAACAACCTTTCTTCGGGGGAGCATGAATTGGAAATACGCGCCTGCAAATTCGGCATCTACTCGCCAAGCCTCAAGGTGACGCTGCATATCCAACCGCCCTGGTATTTAAGTGGACTAGCTTACTTCGTTTATATCCTACTTGCGACCGGTATTATATTCCTAATCAGTAAATACCTGCATGAGCGGCGGCTCGAACGTCTGCATGCTTTCCGGTTACAGCTTTTTACTGATGTATCGCATGAGATCCGATCTCCGCTGACGTTAGTCATGAGTCCGATTGATAAGCTCATGAAAAATGCAGCAGATCCACAAACCCGATCCACGCTGCAGAACATGAATCGCAATGCACAGCGCATCTTGAGTCTAGTCAATCAGTTGCTTGATATCCGAAAGCTGGAAAGCGGGCACATGAATCTCACATTTTGCCAAATCAATGCTGTAGATTATGTGAAGCAGATCATCAGCATTTTTGAGGATCAGGCGCTTAGTCATCAGATCCAGCTATCCGTAAACAGCGATACGGACGATATTCCAATTTGGATAGACGTCAACAGCTTTGAAAAAATACTGCATAATGTGATCTCCAACGCGTTTAAATTTACTCCGCGTGGTGGTCAAATTGCGATTTCCCTAGCCGTTCAACAACGGGAAAAGGGAAGTGAAATCTTAGAACTTGTTATCAGTGATACGGGTAGCGGCATCGCCAAAAGCGATCTTCGCGATGTTTTTAGGCGGTACTACCAGTCTACTGCGCATAGTACTTATCAGCGACAGGGTTCGGGCATTGGTCTACATCTGACCAAAGTGCTGGTTGAACTGCACGGTGGACAGATACATGCCGAAAATAGAAGTGACTGCAGCGGCAGCCTTTTTGTGATCCGTCTTCCGATGGGCAACAAGCATCTTCGGCAGGAAGATCTTGCTCCTGTCAGACCAACTGATGCCTTGACGGTAAAACACGAGAACCGCCCAATTTCGGCAACTCACCAACATCCAAAGAACGATTATCAAAAAACAGGCTATAAAGTTCTCGTCATTGACGACGACCGCGACATTTTACACTATCTGCAGCAGGAACTTTCACCATCCTACAAAGTACTGCTTGCCGAAAATGGTGGCGAGGGGTTTCAGCTCGCCCTTGCTGAGGAGCCCGACCTGATTATTTCCGACGTGGCCATGCCGTTAATGGATGGCTATACGTTGGTCAAAAAGCTCAAGGGTAATAGCACGACCAACCATATTCCCGTGGTGCTACTAACGGCCAAAACCAATCAGGAAGACCGTTTGGAAGGCATAGGTCGCGGCGCAGATGCCTACCTGACAAAGCCTTTTATGGTGGATGAGCTTCACCTTGTTATACACAATCTCATCAAAAACCGCATGAAAGTTAAAGGAAAGTTTTCGGGCGCGCAGCAGCAGGAAGGTAAGATAAAAACCATCAGCTTTAAGTCTAGCGATGAGCAGCTGATGGAACGTATTGTTAAAACAGTGAACCAATACCTGGAGAATTCGGAGTTCAATGTACAGTTTCTAGCCAATGAAGTAGGATTGAGCCGTGTACAGCTGCACCGTAAGGTGAAATCGCTTACGGGTATTTCGACCGGTGAATTTATTCGTAATATCCGGTTACAGCAAGCTGAAAAGTTGCTGCTGGAGAAAAAAATGAATATCTCTCAGGTAGCTTATTCGCTCGGATTTACCAATCAGACGCATTTCACTACGCTATTCAAAAAGATGTATGGGTTGAGCCCCACTGAATACATTCAGCGGCACAGCTATAAGGAAAATTAAAAATGCAATAATCTAAATTAATTTAAGGCTCAAAAGTACCACTATCAGCAAAAGAACTTTTTAGAAATTTTCAAAAACTTAGATTAAAGCAGAAGAGTATTGAGCTATTTTTTGCCATCACCCAGAAAGAATGAGGGTAATAAAGCAATCCGGATGGAGCCATTGGAATGAAACAGCAAGAACAAAAATGTTCGCTTTAAACAGGTTGGCATGAAAAATCGAGCGGGACCTTTTATTGCAAATAATCACAAATTTATCTAAGTTTGTCATCACCTATTACGACTAACGTGAATCTTAAAAATGAGATCGAATCTAAATATATCCTTCAGCGCCTACAGCAGGGTGACAGGCAGGTGTTCGACCTTATTTTTAAATCCTATTGGGATCCCCTACTCATCTACCTGTCCAAACTGGTGAAAGACCAGACCGATGCAGAAGATCTCCTGCAGAATATTTTCGTCAATCTCTGGAACAAAACTCAATCGTCCGAAATACAGGATATTCACGGCTGGTTATATGGGGCTGCCCGCAAGAGCGCTCTTTTCTATCACCGCACGCAAGGCAATCAAAAAAAACTGATTGCATCAATTTTGGAATATATCGACATAACCGGATTTTCATTGAGCGACCAGCAGCAAGGTAAAGAGCTGCAGCAGATTATTGATCGTGAAATTGAACGGCTCCCAGCAAAAATGAAAGAGGTATTTCTATTGAGCCGACAGGAACAACTTAGTTATAAGGAAATTGCAGAACGTCTGGACATCTCTGACCAAACGGTCAAAAAACAGATCAGCAACGCACTGAACATTCTGAGAAATAACCTCAAGAAACAGGGGCTCTATTCGCTTCTGCTCCTCCTTCTCATCGACTTAAAATAAATTTCATTATTTTTTACTATTTATCTACCACCAAATACGTTTTGGTGCAACTATACTATAAACAATGGCGCTCATGGAACAGAAAAACATTGCGGAAATCTTATTGAATTACGAACTCGGTATCAGTTCAGCGGAGGAAAACCAGCTGATAGAATCGTGGTACGAAGCGCAGCAAGCTGTGGAATGGGAACTGGATAGCGCCACAAAGGAAGATCGTAAAAATGCCATACTCCTTCAAATCCAACAGCAGCTTGATGCAAAGCCAGCCTCGCGTAGGTCACTGTACAAAAGGGCCGCTTGGATCAGTGCTGCAGCTGCTGTCCTACTGATCGCTTTTGCTTTACTCTTTATCCCGCGTGGACAGTCCCATCGCGATACCCTAGCGGTGATAGATCAATTCAAACCCGGACAAGTAAAGGCCATCCTGAAATTGGAAGACGGATCAAGCATCGCACTCAACGGGGGCAAATCGGGTGTAAAGATCGTCAACGGAACAGCCGTCTATCTAGATGGTTCGCCTATCAGCGACATGGAATTGCAATCGCGCGAACTGACCGTTGAAGTTCCCAGGGGTGGTCAATATCAAGTCAACTTGCCGGATGGAAGTAAAGTATGGCTGAATGCTGCTTCGACACTCAGCTATCCAATGCAATTTTCTGCCGCCAAGCGGGAAGTCTCGTTAACAGGAGAAGCCTATTTTGAAGTAAGCAAAAATCCACATAAACCCTTTATCGTAAAATCCAGAAACCAGGAAGTTCAGGTATTGGGCACCACATTTAACATCAACAGTTACGACAACCACGAGTTTGTGGAAACTACGCTGCTTGAAGGTTCGGTCAATGTAAATCAACGCCTGCTTGTACCCGGACAGCGATCGCTCATCTCTAAGACATCGATCCAGATTCTACCGGCCAATATCGAAGCAGCGACGGCCTGGAAGAAAGGATATTTCCTATTTGACAACGAACGGCTCGGTGCCATTTTGGCTACACTTTCGAGATGGTACAATGTAGATTTTGAATACGAAGACTCCGCTACGCAACAGCTTGTGTTTTGGGGCTCTATCGACAAAAATCAATCGTTGACCAGGACGCTTACCTTTTTGGAAAGCACCGGTCAATTAAACTTTAACTATCGTAACGGCAAAATAGTTGTCCAAAAAAAATAAATAACGAAGCCTTTTTAATACTGAAATCTAAACACATTAACCTAAATCACAGACTCGATGAATCGTCTAAAAAACTTGCTTTTGGTCACGTCGCTTCTCGTTGGCAGCACAGTCGTTGGTCAACAGCTCAATTATCAGGGCAAACCTACGCTCAAAGAACTTTTTTCAACGATCCGACAACAGACAGGCTATAACATCATTGCTTCAGGCAATCAGATCGACCTCAATACAGTTGTCAAAGTTCAGGCAAAGGATAAAGCCTTGCGTGATGTTCTTGAAGAAGCCTTTAAGGATTTACCGTTCACCTTTAAAATCGTTGGAAGAGAGATCACCATTCTTCCGCGGGAGAAAAATGACCAACAGCATCAAAAACAACAGCAACCTACCAAACAGCTTTTTGTGAACGGAACTGTACGGGACAAATCCGGCCCGGTAGAATTGGTAACCGTCTACAACAAAAGCAATGACAAAGTCACCTTTACAAATGATAAAGGCGCTTTTAAGATTGAGCGAACGAATCATACCGATACCTTGGTTTTCAGTTCGGTTGGTTACGAAGAAAGGCAACTCGCTGTAGCCACAAGCCAAAGCATCATTAACATGCAGCTTTTGCAGACACAAAACCTGCTTGATGAAGTCAGCGTACTGTCGTATGGACAAGAGGTATCCAAGCGGTTGAATACAGGTTCGACGGCTAGCGTCACAGCGGCCACCATTGAGAAAACACCGACTGCAGATCCGCTCATTGCCCTTCAAAACCGGGTTCCGGGTATGCTGATCAATACATTAAATGGGCTTCCCGGCATACAGACTCAAGTGCAGATCCGTGGCATCAATACTGTCAATCCAGATGGGGAAGCGCGACAACCCCTATATATTGTTGATGGTATTCCTTTCAACAGCAATTCACTTGCCTACATCGGTGCTAACGGCGTCACTAAGTCCTATTTAGGTGAGAGTCCTTTCAAAAGTATCGACCCTGCCTCGATCGCCAGTATTGAAGTGCTTAAGGATGCTGATGCCACAGCGATTTACGGGGCCCGAGGTGCAAATGGCGTCATCCTGATCACCACCAAACGCGGTAAGGTAGGCCGTCCGACGATCAGCGCCGATTATTACCATACTTTTGCTTCTATTGGGAATTATGTAAAAATGCTCAATACCGCTCAATATCTGGAAATGCGACGTGAAGCTGCAAAAAACGACGGTGTTGAACTTACGCCCAATGACTATCCTGATCTGCTGAAATGGAGCCAAACCGAAGACCACGATTGGCAAAGGGAATATTTTGGCAATGTGGCCCATACTTCCAATGCCGAGCTATCGGTATCGGGTGGCTCTTCGGGTTTCAACTACCTCCTTGGCGGTGGATTTAGGCGTGAAAACACCGTTTACCAAAAGAAAAACGGTCTTTCCGTTGGTAACTTTCGCAGCAATCTTGACTACAACAGTAGCGACGGTAAATTTAAAGCATCCCTGTCGGCAAGTTTTGCAACAGATAAAAATGAGGTCATCCCACTTTCATTTACCAACTTCCTGACTCTGCCTCCGAATTATCCGCTATACAATGCAGATGGGAAACTAAACTGGGCTTTTGACAACCCCGTCGCCGCATTGGAACGTACACTCGAAAATAAAACAAAAAACCTCATCAGCAATATTGCGTTAAGCTACGAAGTGTTACCCAATCTGGTCGCCAAAGTCAATACCGGCTACACACGCATGAAAATGAACCAGCTTGCCATCAATCCAAGAGCGTCATTCAATCCGGCAGATAACATACCGGGCAACAATAACCTGACCAATGCCAGCACCGCTGCGTTCAATTTTGAGCCACAGCTAAATTACGACCTGACCGTGGGGCGCAGTTCATTCCGTGCCCTTCTCGGTGGAACTTACATTAACCGAGTCAATTCGGCACTTACAAAAAATGGCACGGGCTATTTGGACGACAGCCAGATTAGAGATATCAACGCTGCGCCAATTATTAATATACTGCCATCGGAATTCCAGTACCGTTTCCTTTCCGGATTTGCCCGTCTAGGGTACACATTTGACCAAAAATACGTGATCAACGCAACCGTCAGACGTGACGGATCTTCCCGCTTCGGTCCAGGAAAAAAGTATGGGAATTTTTGGTCCGTCGGCGCTGCCTGGATCCTCACTGAAGAACACTGGTTGAAAGACAACCAGTTTGGCTTAAGTTTTGCCAAACTACGCGGCAGCTACGGGCTAACCGGTAACGACAATATTGGCGATTACTCCTATTTTGTCAATTACGAACGGATATTCGACAATTATCAGGGACAGGGATACTTGCCAAAAAATCCATTCAATGCAAATTACCATTGGGAAGTTAACAGAAAGCTTGACCTAGCTGCTGAACTAGGTTTCTTAAAAGACCGTATTATATTTGAAGTAAATTATTACCGCAATCGATCTGGTAATCAGCTCGTGGGTTATGGGCTTCCTACGCAGGTTGGGTTTGGTTCGGTCAATCAAAATCTGGATGCCAATGTACAGAATAGCGGTTGGGAATTTAGCCTGCAGACCACACCAATCAACACCTTGGCCTTCACCTGGAAGACCAACTTTACCATGAGCATCAACCGCAACAAACTCCTGTCTTATCCCAACCTTGCAAGCTCATCCAATAGCCTCTTATATCAAATTGGCAAACCATTAAATCTGATCTGGGGGTATGAATATCTAGGCATCAACCCGGAGAATGGACAGCCGAAATTTCGGGATGTCAATGGTGATGGTTTTATCAGTTATCCAGATGACCATGTCCCACTGGCCTCTGGTGTTCCGACATTCTTTGGTGGTTTGGGCAACTCGTTCAATTACAAAAACTTTGATCTTGACGTATTTTTTAGTTTCAAAAAGAACAAGCATATCTACAATTACCCCTTTACGAGCGCGGGAAGTTTAACCAATGCCCCTATCACCGTATTGGACAGGTGGCAGCATCCCGGTCAGGAAGCTAAGTTTCCGGCCTACACGACCAATTCTAGTACCATGTCGGACTACAATTCATCGAGTGCCAATTTTGTGGACGGGTCATACATCCGCTTAAGCAATATTACACTAAGCTACTCGATCCCTGGTAAAATGCTTGAGAAGCTAAAACTTAAAAACCTACGCGCCTATGCCACTGGAGCCAATCTACTGACCATCACCAGTTATAAGGGTACAGATCCAGAAACCGGCGTGGACATGCCGATGCTGCGCACGTTTACGCTAGGAATACGGACTTCATTTTAAACCATTTAGACAACGGACATGAAAACCAACTATATTAAATTATTCAGCTTTCTTTTACCTGTTGCCGTAGCTACAAGCAGTTGCAACAAGCTGCTGGAGGTGACACCAAAATATATCTATACAACCGACCAAATCTATGCGAATGACACCATGGCCGACAGTGTGGTGGTCGGGATGTATGGGCGATTTGCTGCTAATCAAAATGATCTTTCACTGAACACGGGATTATCTTCTGACGAGTTGATACCCGGTGTCAATAGCTTCAACCCAGGCTATAGTTTTATGTACAGCTACAACCTCAATCCCTTTTCGGCGCAGACCAATGACTTTTGGGGAAATCTATATTCCATCATTGGGGTTAGTAATGCAATCATTGAAGGCGTTGGGCAATCCAAGGGCATGACACAAGCGGGCAAAGATGAAGCTATTGGTCAAGCTAAATTTATGCGTGCCCTCAATTACTATTTTTTGGTCAATCTCTATGGCGATGTTCCTTTGGTGCTGACGACCAATTACCCGGAAGAACGTCTCAAACCGCGCGCAACGGCAGCGGCAGTGTATACGCAGATCATTCAGGACCTGGAAAATGCCAGCCAGCTTTTAGGCTCGGATTATCCGGGCGAGCGCGTGAAGGCAAATAAGTGGGCTGCATTGGCCCTGTTGTCGCGCGTATACCTATTTACCAAAGACTGGACAAAAGCTGAACAGGCCTCCAGTCAGGTGATCGCACAGTCGCAGTTGTTCCAACTGGGCCAATTTGACCGTGCAGATGGGGCTGAGCCAATGGATATCTTCACCAAAAACAATCCCGAACAGATTTTACAACTGTGGAACAGTATGGGCGCCTCCATTGGCGTCGGTATAAAAGGAGAATTTGCAAGCTTTGGCGTGACTGAAGATCCAACGGGTCTTTTGCAAGCCTTTGAGGAGAACGATAAACGGAAAGAAAACTTTGTTCGTTTTGAAGAAACAGTAAACGGCTATCAGATCAATAAATACCGTTCGGATGGCGAAGCCGGATCTGCCAACAATGAGTATACATCGGTGTTGCGTCTGGGGGAACAGTACCTCAACCGTGCCGAGGCACGTCTGGAACTTGGTCTGCCAACCGCTGTTGATGATATCAATATCTTACGCAGGCGTGCGGGACTTTCGGATTTATCCAATGGTTTAACCAAATCTCAGGTCAGTGCAGCGATCGTGCAAGAACGCCGTGTCGAACTCTGTTTCGAATGGGGCGACCGTTGGTTTACCCTCAAACGTTTGGGACTAGTGGATAATGTGATGAAAAAAGCAAAACCGACCACCTGGAAGACGTTTGCCCAGCTCTACCCTTTACCGACCGTTGAGCTTCAAAATAACAGGCAATTAACGCAAAATCCGGGATATAACAACTAAACACGATATACAATGAGAGTTACGCTATTAGCTTTTGCCTTTCTTTATTCTATATGCTTCGTTAAGGCGCAGGAAAAAGCAACCTACCACCTTCAGGGAACGCTTGCGGGCGTACCAAAAAATCAACAGGGAAAACTGTTTCTGCAACGTTTTGGTTCCGATCTCCCGCTTGATTCTGCCCGGCTGGAACAAGGTCATTTTCGCTTTACAGGTACTTCCGAAGGACCCGAAATCGCGAACCTATTTTACATGGATGCTGCGGGGGAACGATCTGAAACATTGGATTTTTATCTCCACCCGGGCAAGATTAACATTCGGGCCCGGTTTGGTCAGCTCAATCAAGCGGAGATTGCTGGCTCAGCACTCAATACCGAAGCCAGAAGTTTTGACAAAGCAAACGAAATCATACTCGACAGCATCAATACCTTGATGGCTGCCTATTTCGAGGCTGAGAACGCCTTCGCTCAGGATAGCTTTCGCATGGACTCGCCCGCCCGGACAACCATCAACACCATTGACGCGAACCTCAACAAATGGTCTGCGGCACTACAGACAGCACAGGTTTACTATGTGCAGCAGCATACGGATCATGTACTCAGCCTTTTTAAATTACAGGCACTACTGAAAGATTCCAGCAATCAGCAACTGGTATCGGAGCTGTTTGACAAACTTACGCCTGCCCTTCAAGATTCGCCATTGGGCCAGGAGGTCCAAGAGCAGCTTGCCAATCTTAAAAATCTAAAGATCGGTGATATCGCACCAGCGTTTGCATTGGCCGATACTACCGGTCATCAGGTGAAGCTGTCCGACTTTCGGGGCAAATATGTACTCGTTGATTTCTGGGCCAGCTGGTGTGTACCCTGCCGTGTGGAAAATGAACATGTAGCAAAAGCCTACGATGCTTTTAAAGCTAATGGGTTTGAAGTATTGGGTGTATCCACAGATTTCGCGCTCAGCAGCTGGAAAAAAGCCGTGTCGGACGATGGCATGACCTGGACCAATGTAGTTGATCCGGATGGTCAGGTGAGCGCAGCGTATCATATCAAAAGTATCCCCTCCAATTACCTCTTGGATCCCACAGGGAAAATCATCGGCATCAACCTACGCGGCGACGCCCTTTATGAAACACTAAAAAACATATTCTAATTCGCAATTTTATCACAATTATATGCATTTAAAAAGACTGCTCTACCTTTCGCTGTTAGGTTTTAGTCCGGTGCTTGCCCATAGCAGTGGCACCCCCGGAGCGACGGAAATCGTATGGACAAAACACGAAGCCGATACCACCGCTTTACCTTTTGACAAAAGCGTCCGTTATGGTAAACTGGCCAATGGACTCACCTACTACATCCGTAAGAATACCGAACCCCAAGAACGTGTTTATATGTATCTGGTCAACAAGGTCGGATCTATCCTGGAGAACGAAAAGCAGCGTGGGCTAGCGCATTTTCTAGAGCATATGGCCTTCAATGGTACGACGCACTATCCCGACAACAGCCTGGTTGACTACCTGCAAAAAAATGGGATCAGCTTTGGTGCCGATATCAACGCGTATACCAGCTTCAATGAAACTGTTTACCAACTGCAGCTGCCTTCCAATGATGGCAAACTTGTTGGCAACGGCTTTCAGATTCTTCAAGACTGGGCACAGGGTATCAGTCTGACCCATCGCGAAATCGACAAAGAGCGTGGCGTGATATTAGAAGAAAAACGTGCCGGCAAGAGCCTGGGCGAGCGCATCCAGGACAAGACTTTACCTGTCGCGCTCAATCATTCCCTGTATGCCCAGCGTATTCCAATTGGTACCGAAGAAGTCATCCAGCATTTCCCTTATGAGGAAATTGAACATTTTTACAAAAGCTGGTACCGCCCCAACCTGCAAGCCGTTATTGTGGTGGGTGATATCGATGTCGACCAGACCGAGCGAACGCTGAAAAAACAGTTTTCGTTGCTCAAAAATCCTTTGCAGCCGACAGCGCGAAAAACATACAACATTCCACTGCAGGGCAAGAACCAATTTATGGTGGTGACAGATCCAGAAATTACAGCAACCTCCGTTGCGATCAGCATCAAACACCCCGAGCGTAAGTTACAGAACCTCGCCGACTATAAGCACAACCTGATCAAGACCTTGTTTAACAGCATGATGGCGGGGCGGTATAGTCCATTATTTCGCATGGCCAATCCCCCCTTTTTGAGCTGTGGCGCATCATTGAGTGGATTTATGGGTGGGCTAGATGTATTTCAGATCGAACTCACGGCCAAACCAGGTCGTCTGAGAGAAGGTTTTGACGCTGTGTGGCGTGAACTTTTGCGGGCGAAACAATATGGCTTTACGGCCACAGAACTACAACGCGCCAAGGATACCTATATGAGCCAAATGGAAAATATGCTCGAAGAAAAGGACAAGATTGCATCCGAACAATATGTACAGGAATATATTCAGCATTTTCTGAATGGTGTAGCCTCTCCGGGTATCGATCATGAGATGAAATTGACGCGCGAAATGCTTCCGGCGGTCAGCCTTTCGGATATCCAGCAGCTCTTGCAACAGTATCTAACTGATAGCAACCGCGATATTATTGTGACTGCACCTGAATCGGATAAAGCAAATCTACCGAAAGAGGCCGATATCAACAGTTGGATCGCTACGTTGTCCAAAGAAAAACAGACGGCATTTACAGAAGAAACAAGCGATCTGCCACTGCTCAAACGGGAAGCTCAGTCCGGTACGATTGTTAAAGAAGAAAAAGACAGCAGGTTAGGAACCACGACCTTGACGTTGAGCAACAACATCCGGGTACTCTTAAAACCGACCAACTACCAAAACAATCAGATCACCTTTCAGGGATATTCCTATGGAGGAACATCACTTTACGATGATCGAGATTTTCAGAGCGCGACCAATGCCGTTGGTCTTATTGCTGCCAGTGGGCTGGGCAACTATACTGCAGACCAATTTGAAAAATCATTAGCCGGACGGACGGCCTCGGCATCCCCATTTATCAGTGAGACTGCCCAGGGCGTGAGCGGCTATGCCAACAACAAAGACCTTGAACTTGCCCTGCAAATGATGTACGGGTACTTTACACAACCTCGCCTGGACACCACTATTGTTGCGGGTATCTTGGCCAATGCCAAAGACGGGCTTAAAGACCGCGACAAGAATGGAGACGCTGTATTCCAAGACTCGGTCATGGCCATCCTGTCGGGCAACAATTTTCGTCGCACGGGTTTAACGATGGAAAAGATCAATCAGATCAATCCTCAGCGTGCTTTGGAAATCTACAAAGAACGTTTTGCCAATGCTTCGGGGTTCAATTTTACTTTTGTGGGCAGCTTTGATATTGAAAAAATAAAGCCATTACTTGCTAAATACATTGGTGGACTACCCAACATATCATCCAAGGTACCTGCTTACCGTAATTTAAACATCCACATTCCTGCAGGAAAGATCGAGAAAAAGCTGGCGCTAAGCAAAGAAGACAAAGCGATGGTTTATCTTGTGCTCTCGGGCCCGTATGACTATAGTGAGGCCAATAATATGGCTTTGCAGGCCTTTCGGGAAGTCTTGGATATCCGTTTGTTGGAACGACTACGTGAAGAAGAAGGTGGTGTGTATTCGCCATCGATCCAGATGGACTATAGTAAGCTTCCGGACGCACGGTATACGCTTACTGTAGCCTTTAGCTGTTCTGTGGCCAATGCGGACAAACTCGCGAAGTATTCGCTTGAGGAAATTGAGAAATTAAAAACAGCAGGACCTTCTGTTGCCAATCTCGACAAATTCAAAGCGAATGACAAACTAAACTACGAATCCGCGCTGAAGACAAATGATTTCTGGTCGAATTACCTGTACAGCAACTTGTACAATGGCGATGATATGTACCGTATTTTTGAACGTGCATCGATGCGCGATCAGCTGACCCCAGCGCTAGTTAAAGCTGTTGCCAAACGCTATATCAGTGACCAAAACGTCATCAAGATCGTTCAGCTTCCGGAATTAAAAAAATAAATGCACGCTGGCTATTGACCTTTCATTATCGTTAAAAGCACTGAACTAAAGAAAGCCGTAAAGATGTATATTCTTTGCGGCTTTCTTGTTTACTGACGAAAACTCTTGATTGGCCTAAAAAATAAATTGTCTATCCCCGGAATTTATGTTTTCCCATCGATGATTGCAAGCAACATCATGTTTTAAAAAAGTTTCGAAATTTCCAAGCCAGTGCAAATGCCACTAATAGCAATCCGATGAGCCATAGATTGGGGAATGCCCATGCGCTCCATTTTTCTGTGCTTTGTTGCTGCAGCGTTTTTACGCGGCTAGCGCTGCTGTTTGTAGAAGCCCCCTGTTTATTACTTATCTTTACCTGAGATTCCAGCATGGCCAACTGCCCCTTTTGACCGATCAAACCACTATCGGGATGAAAGCGAAAACTGCTATCCGTCAAAAAAAGCCAATGCCGCGATTGGCTATCTCTCTGTCCGCTGTACCAAATATCGAGTTGCTGCTTGTAATTGGACTGCGTTTGTTCTTCCCGCAGAGCTTCTTTCCGCTCGCTTTGATAAAGTTTACAGGAACAAAATAACAAGAAGACTATAGAAAAAAATAATCGCGTGTAAATATACCTCAACATATCACCACCTTTCAGTCCAGCCAATTTGAAAACGCATGAATAGTGGATGCAGGACGCCGCTTTGAAAGGACCTGATTACCTACATTCCCTTCCACAGTCACGATCCAATTGTCCTTTTTTTTGCGCACAATCCCCACATGGTTGATACGTTGGAGACTGGAGCTATAGATAGCGAAAAGATCTGCCTGGCGAACACTCCCCTGCCCGATCTGCTGGGCTGTATAACGCCGGGCCACCGGAAAAAGTGCCGGGCTCCAGGGATTCCGCGGAGCTGCTAATCCAGCTTTGCCGTAACACCAGGAGGCAAAAGCCGCACACCAGGCATACCCCTTTCCCATTCCGACATACGCGAGGTATTCCTCTACCCTGCTGCCATCGTTGTTGCCTGTGGCCTCGCGCACGCCAATATCCTTTACAGCAAAATCCACAATACGCGCGCGTATACCCGAACTGGAGTATCGTTTCACTGATGGGTCATTGTCCCGCTCCAGGTCAGAACTGGTACTTCGGAGCTCAGCATAACTGCCTGACCGCTTCTTGTCAGCTACAGCAGTATTGCCAAAACGGCTAAGAACGAGAATAGCGACAGAAAGAATACCGAAAAATAAATAATGCATTGTTGCCATAATGTCAATTGATTAAAGTGAAAACTGAAATTTTCCCGAAAGAATTTAAAAGGCTGCCACAGGATTTCCTGGAGCCAGCAGCAGCAATAAATAGCCGCCGCGCCAGCCAGTACGGCAAAGAGCAGCACGGAGAGGATACCAAGATCCAATACCCCGGCTGTAGGATCGATCGCCTGTAGCAAAAGCCCTGCTGAGATAAAAAATATGAGGAGACCTACCAGTACAATGCCAAGCACCTGTCTTCCTGTTAGCGGCCAATAGATATCCTCGATATCCGAGACCAGTTGTTTTTGTATGGATTCCATTTATTTTGTTTTTAATTTGTTGATAGTAAACGGGGTTAAGGATGAAAGGGAGGCGCTCCTGACCGAACAGCCTCCCTTTATGCAGATGCAGCTAGTTCAACACAAACTCCCCTAAGTATTGGCTGGTTGAGGTTATTAGCCCATCCCGATGGATATTAAAAGACCAGCCCACTATTTTCTTTCCAGTATAGCTATCCGGCAACGCGATATCTATCGCTGCGTCCGATCTTGTCGCACCTTCGTACGCAAAAAAAAGGTTGTCCTCTTCATCGTACAGGATGACCAGCACCTGATCGTCGTCAAAGGCATTAAAACGATTGATGATCGGATCCCAGGTCAGGTTTAGCACACGAGGCGCCACCTCACCTACGACCAAACCAACCAAAGCTGCCAGACTACCACTGGCAATTTTGACTGCCGCGAAGTCTATCGTAAAATCCGGGTAGTTGCCCCGAAAAGCATGATTGATCAGCTGTTGAAAGGCCGCATTATAGCCTGTTTTGTTCCTTAGCTTGCTGTCTGAAAACCCAAGCATCAGGATATCTTTGATGGACTTGAGAAAACTGGTCGTCATCCCAAACTTCATCCGCTGTGCCAGCTGCGCTTCTGACGAAGCCTTGCTACTCTTTTTTGGTAACGAACGTACATAATCTATTCCTCGCCATGAACTTCCGACGACATTCCTAACTTTTCCGCTATAGGATCCGTGAATCCCTTTTACAAATCTTGCCATGTTATTATTTTTTTAAATTGTTAAACCCTAAAGTGGCGCTGCAGGCAGCCACTACTTTGATATCATGGTACTAAGGTAAAGCGGTGTATGAAAGGAATTTGCTTTATGGCGCCATCTGACGTCACTTGACTGAAAATGCCATTTCCGACGACATCAAATCCAGCATTTTGATGGAAAACGTTGTGCTTTTCGAGCGATCTTCATACAGACTCGCCTGCTTTTGAATTGATCGTTATTTACCTGCTTGAGGTTAATTTGAGACCATTTGTAGGTTAATTAGTTAGCATTAAGGCCAGGTAACGGCTTGTAAGTTGCCGTAAAAAAGCTATTCATAGGCAAGCAATAGGCAAAGAAACAGCAACCAAACAGCAAAGAAAGACCAATGAATAAGCAAACAAATGGCAAAGAATAAGCAAGGAAATGGTATAGGGTAAGCAAACAGATAACAGCGAAATACCATAGAATAGGCAACCGAGGGGCGGTCTAATCCCAACGTAATCCCAAAGAGGAAGCAGCGACTAGCTTGGTTCACTGCGTGCACTCGAAATAAAAAGGCCAATCTTTTCCCAAAGATCAGCCTTAAAAAACAATGTTAGATCATACCTCGATTTATGCTCCGCTTAATCGCATCCTGGAGGTCCTGTTCGCGGTAATAATGCTTGTTGCCCAGGCAAATGGGTTTGAGTACTCCCGATTTTACCCAGCGGTTGTACGTACGTTCGGAGATCCCGAGGCGTGATACCACAGCCATACGAGTCATCAGTTCGTCCACATTCCAGCCTATCTGCGTTCCTTCATTTGGCATGATTTGGTAGGCTTTGCAGGACAGCTTGTCGTTAATTTCTCGCAGCAATTGTACGATTTCATTCAATTGTAACATAAATTATTGCATTGATTGATGCCATGAAATGGCGCAGCCCTACCGGTTTTTATTTATTATTCTGTCTATAGACTTCGTATTGATGCCGAAAATTATCTTTATAAGATCGGGTCACCGCAATAGGGAAACCATTTCTTGGTTTGACAAAATGAAGTTCACCTGAACGCAAGAGGTCAATTTTGGAAAGATTGACCAAGGTATTTATCCGAGGGCGTGCAAACATGGCTGCTGGAAGATTAGCCTGCAGCCCTCCTAGGCTTCCTTTAACTTGATACTTATCTTTTTCCAAATAAATATCGATTATATCGTTGTCTACTTGCGCATAAAAAATCTGGTCAACGTCTATTTGAATCGTATCGTTATTGAGATCTTTTATCGTTAAACTTTTCACTTCTCTACTTTGTTCCTGCAATTTCTTATCCACCTTTTCGACCACATCTTCCATTTTGGCCTTCAATACATTAAAACTGATCTTTTTACTGAAATAGGTGTAAAAACCAGCCTCATTTGCTTTAAATACATAATCTGTATGTGCTGAACAGGCAACCATGACGGGAGGATTGGGAATCAAACTGGCCAATTTGATCCCATCAATCTCCTTATCGCCAAGATCCATACCTAGCATCAACACATCGACCTCATTTTCTTTTAGGTAGTTGAGGGCTTCTATGGGCTTTTGAACAATTTTGATGTCGTCATTGATAAAAGGAAGTTCCTTCAATGACATTAAAATATACACCAACGAGTCTGGATTATCATCAACGATCAATAGTCTATAATTTAACTTATCCATGCGATTTCATTAAAACAAAGGTTTTATAATTTAAAAAGGTTTAGAAAAATAAATTTACCTAAAATATTTATTTAATTTCAATATAAACAAAAATATTATTAATTGAGACTCAAAACAGGAAGGTGATATTACGACAAACAGAAAATTACAGGATTGCCGCTGAAAATACCGTGTTTTTTTCGGTTACGTATGTCCTTCACATAGCCGACATCAATTGGGTTAATTAAGGGAGTGATTTCTTTCGCAAAAGCACACTCCCCATTCGGTATAGGGCTGCATATCTATACCTCTTCACATTTAATCACATGTTGACTCCATTTCATCGTATCGTTTGTTGAACCATTTTCTGGCCTTGGGCTGTACCCTCCCCGGCCAGAAATTTTAAAACTCTCTATTGGATCCAATGGCAACAAAGATGTCGTCAAAGAAAAATGATTTCAAAAAAAAATGTACATACTGTACAAATGGTCAACTGCAAGACAACGACAGCATAAATCTGTCAGGTGCAATCTGAAAATGTCATCTACCCTACACTTTGGTCATTTGCATGAAAAATACCGTTATGTACCATTTTATTTGGTCTTTACAGTAGATCTTCATAAAATCATATAATAACTAGTTGTTAGTAGATGAAAAAAACCTTCAAAATTGTATTCAGTAAAGAATATAAGCGCGTTGATGATCCTCCACATCCATTAAGTTACCCCATTCGCCATGCCAAGGAGAGGCATTGGCGATCCATACACAATCAGATCAGCGAACAAACTTTTGACGGCCGATATGCTTATCTCTACGCATACGAGTACTGGATCAACGAGTCGACCGATCTGACGATTGAGGTTTACATGCACGATCTTCATGTCATCTATCCGCTATTGGACGAGGTGCAGATTTGTGGGGAAAGGCTGGATCAGGCATTCCGTTTTGAGCTTTGTCCCTCTGAGGGCGCTTATTTATACGTTGCATCGGGCCATTATCGTTTACATTTACCTATAGGCCATCATATACTGGTTGGCTTTGTCGTGGATGCCGGTATGTTCAGGCCGCCGGCCATTCAACAATTTTCATTTCTCAAACACTTGGTTCAGGCAAAAAAAGAGGCGTCAACTACTTCGCTCAAAAGTGTGGGTTTTCGTGTGGGCCCCATTACTGTCAAATACCTGTGTATCCTGTTCAGTATACTCAACCCCAATACGCTCAACAACGAGCATATCCTGCTCAAACACCTGATTTTTCTGATCGATCTAAGCCGGTTCAAGCTTCTGGTTGACAATGACATAAACAATCACCTTGCAGTGCGTTGCCGACAGCTACTGGATATCATGATCCTGCAGCGCGGTGCTCAAGCGCTGATCAAAGAAGTAGCTGCAGTGTTTCTGACAGACGCGCAACAGCTCAGCCGCGAATTCCACAAATTTTACGGTATCCGTATGAAGGACTACCGCAACCTGCTGCTTCTCGATTATATTGAGCAGCTTATTGTGGAGCACGATAAGCTGGGCACTACTGCTCATGAAGTCGGATTTAGTGGCCCGAGCGAAATGAACCGATTTATTAAAAAGATGACCGGTTTGACGAGCGCTCTGTTTAAACAACAACTCGAACAAAGACGCGATAAAAAATCAAACTAAACCGACTTTCTTATGAATTTTATAGAAAGAAAAACACTGGATGTTAATACTACCCATGCCATCCTTCAAGATGCATACGATGCTTTGCCGCAGCTGATGAGCCGGTTAGCGCCTGGCGGTTGGGAGGAAAGCAGCTTTCATCAGGAACTCATGGACAGCCGGCAGCTATTTTATGACTGTTACCTGGAAAGTGATAGCGCAAGTGTATGGGAGACAGACTCCTCCTCTGATGTTAGCGCGCATGTGGATCAGCCCGAAGAAAAATTAAGCCTTGATGATTATTTATACATCTGCTTTCCACCGATTGGCTACGATTACTTAGAGCTATTTTACTTAATTTCCTGCATTCTCACTGAAATCACTTTTGTCAGTAACCTCTATCAGAATCATGACGGCGACATGTATTATTTCGATGAAATGACAATGGAAGATCTGGTGATCCAATTGGCGCATGAGAATGGAGAAATTGATAAAAACTGGGCGGATTTGATGGTATTTACCTTTTCGCCGCCCTACATGGAGGCGATGGAACTGCACTATTGTCTGGAAGTATTATTTCGGATTTTGCTAAAACATGGCTTTCAGCTCGATTATTGGCACAATGAGATTTTACAAGTTGTCGATCTTCAAAACGTATATCAAGAATTATTATTCAGTAACCTCGACGCCCACGAAAAAGAGCAGCGGCGTGAATCGGTTAAAGCAGATATCAATGCTATACTCCGTACCTACGATAGCTCGGCGATTGATCCGCTCGACCTACCGGCCATCATCGAAATGTTTAACCTGCGCGAAGTGTGCCCCATCGTGCTCGCCTACCTCCATGCCTATGGTGAATTTCCAAAGGGATATCCTTATTTATTGACCGAATATCAAGGCTATCTATAAATTGCCCTTATCAAACTTGGCCTATCGATCAATCAAGTTTGGCCTAACGCGAGGGGTCTATATGATTGTAATTTAGTCTTACTAATGTAAGTAAGCGATTAACAAAATAGATTATGGCACTAGGCGGAAGATATTTACAGCATGATGGAGGCACAGCAGCGGATACAGTTCAAAACGTAAGGTCACGTAGTTGGTTAGGGCACAAATTTACTGGGGTGCTTTCGTACATCAGGAAGCATCCGCAGGAATTTGTGTTGCAGGTATTGACTTACGCTTTGCTGTGTCTATGGATCTATGTGGGATCGAAAAAGGTATTTACCTATACCGAATTCCGTACTTCGATGATCAAACAACCTTTTGCCAATGGGTATGGCATTATGCTATCGTATATCCTACCCGCCGTACAGTTAGCTACAGGCACCCTCTTTATTTTTGAAGGAACTAAAAGATTGGGCTTTTGGTTTACGATCATTCTGATGTTTGTTTTTTCAAGCTATGTGATCTTGGGCTTACGAGATACCTGGGGAAGTATACCCTGCGATTGTGTCCTCGAATTTCCGATCAGTTGGAAGGCACATCTTTGGGTCAACGGACTGATCGCGATAGCATGTATTGCAGGCTTGCTACTTGATAGAAAGATAAGGATTTCGCATCAGAGGAAATTGATGACGAAGTTAGGTTCATAAAGAAATTAGCAATAGCTGTTACAGCGGAAGCTGAGCCCAAGGCTGGTTCAGCAGAAGGGCGCGTCTGCCAAAAGACTGAGGGCTTCTCGTCCTAGATCGGCCGTAATAGCCTATCGAAAGGGGAAAACACAATTATAAAAAACAGAAATACACTAAATGTATGAAAACATTAAAATTTAATGCAAAAGCCGCAGTAGCTGTGGTCGTTGCAATGGCATCCTTTATCGGATTTAACAGTTTTAAAAATGCTGAGAAAAAAGTGTCATCGTCTTGGTATCAGATTACAACAAATGCATCCAATCCAAGTGATGATGTATTAGGAAGTGCAATTACAGATCCAACCTTGTCGGGTCAATGTAACGCAACTCCCGATGACATGCGCTGTGCACGCTTTATTGAAAACCCCGATAATCACGACCTATCAGGGTTAACAGTTGATGAAGCATCACAATTGTCGAACGTTCAGATCACAAGTGATCTGACCTACAAACCAGAACAATAGATACATCATAATTTTGTTTTTCATGTCTTGATTATTGGCTCCATCAAATTTATGATGGAGCCTATTTTTTACCGTTTAAACTGCAGCACATCAGATTTTATAATGACTTCCTCAGGAACTGGAAAAGTATACCTCCTATCCCTTGCTGGAAGACTATACTCTATTCCATTCACCGTCCGCTTTAGGTCTATCTTAAGATTATCTTCCCGATTGAGCCTCCTTAGATCATACCAGCGATGTCCTCTTAGATACAATTCTTTCCGCCGTTCCAACAGCACTAGTGCCAATGCTTGAGCCTGCGTCATATCTTTATACTCGGGTGCTGCCCCTGGTTTGTACCTATATTTTAGGAGCTCATTAACGGCCTGCAATCCATCATTGACTTTTCCTAAACGCACTAAGCATTCTGCTTTGATCAGATAAGCTTCGTCAAGCGCTATTCCTGTAAAGAGTGAAGCAGAACCAAGATACGATCCCTTATATTGATACAGGTTTCCAACCTTAGTAAAGAAATAGCTTTTGCGCAGATCATTACTATCGAACAAATCGACAAAAGAGGTCGGAACGATCAATTTTGTTTTGGAAAAATATTCAACTTGATTAACATTTTCAAAAAGTAAAAACTCCTTATTGCCTATTCCACTTGCCGGGAAAGTATAGCTAACACCAGGTGTAATACTATTATAGTCCAATAATGAATACCCTTCGTTTAAAGCCATATTGGCGTAATTCAATGCTTTTTCATAATCACTTTTAACGAGATATACCCTGGCAAGCATGATCATAGCACACGCCCGATTGGGTAGATACAATACAGGCACCTGTTTGGGCAATTGATCTAGCGCTTGCAGCAAATCACGTTCAATCTGTGCATAAGTCTCTGTTACGGTTGCCCTTTTAGAAATTAACGTCGGATCATAATCCAGCCGCAATGGGATTCCAAATATTTCGTTGTCAGTATCTCCCCACGGAGCAGCAAAATGCATTGCCAAAGTAAAAAATGATTTCGCCCTAAAAAATAGGGCGTAGCCTTCCAGTTTAAGTCGCGTGCTTTCATCCTGCTCTTTGCCTTTCAATTTTTGCAATCCATCGAGTACAAGGTTAGCATATAAAACCGTCTGATATGGATTGTTCCAATCGGGCACATCCTCACCTTCAAAAAGATCTTTGCTCCAGACATAGGCATTTTTATCCTGTAGCTTTTTCAATGCCAGCCAGATATTATCATCAACAGCGATTTCATCACCACTGGCAATACCTAGACCATTTCCCGTGGATGTATTCATAACCGTGTACTTATTGAGCAACATTTCGAAATCGGTCAAAGTCGATGGTACTAACTGCGATTTGTTGTTCTTTACATCCAAAAAACCGGGGTTACAACCCCATAAAAATAAGAGACAAAGTAAACTCAAAAGTCTTTTCATGATTTAATAATTTAAATGAATACCTATCGAATATGCATTGGGAATCGGATAACTTGAATTGACCGCATCCGGATCAATGCCAAATTTATTGGAACGATATAGGATCAACCCACCATTGTACTGCGCAAATAATCCCATATTGGCGGCCCTCCCGCTTTTGAATGCGAAGTTATAATCCAGACGAATATCAGAGAGCTTGATAAAGTCGCCCTTGACTACCGTATCCGCCCTACCAAGTACATATTTTCTGAGCGATGTATAATGCGGAGCTTTGCTAAATGAGCAAAGAAGAAAAAAGAATACAGATGTTTGCCCTGATAGCAGACTGGCAACAAAGCGGTATAAGCAAGAAACGATACTGCGCAGAAAAAGGGATAAATGAGGCCACCTTTTATTATTGGTATTCGCGCAGTAAAGAAAACGTTTCGTCTGCGGGGAGTTTTATATCCATCGACAAGGCCTGCAGAAAAAGTGAAGTTGAGGTAATTTATCCCAATGGTGTACGTATAAAGGTAGAAAATGATCTTGGACTTCTCTCTCAATTGATCCGTCTGTACTGATGTTTGCGCTAGGCTCATCGCATAGGTTTTATCTTTATGATGGTTTTTGCGATATGAGGAAGTCTTTTGATGGACTTTGTGGACTGATCAGTTCAGGAATGCAGCGGCAAGCTACCAGTGGGGAGGTTTTTGTGTTCCTAAACCGTAGCCGTACGCACGTGAAGCTGTTACATTGGGAGAAGGGTGGCTTTGTGCTGTATTACAAACGGCTGGAGAGCGGTACTTTCGTACCGCCCAGTATAAAAAACGGAGAGTTGTCATGGAGTGATCTGGTGCTGATGATTGAGGGGATACAGGTCGTAAAAAGTATTCAAAAAAGACGTTTTACTTTGCCTTAAAAGCGGCATTTAATTGCATGAGCGCGGGTAATTCCGTATCTTTAGGGTATGGAAACAGCACTGGAAAATCTCTCAAAAGAAGACCTTATCAAGGTCATTTCCAGTCGTGACCAAGCCCTTGTTGAAAGAGATGAAAAGATAGATTACCTAGAGTCCCAACTCGCTATGTACAAGCGTATGCAGTTCGGGCAGAAGCGTGAGCGATTCGAAGGCGATCCAAATCAGACCATGCTTCCCTTTGAAGCAGCGCCGGCCGAAGTTATACAGCAACAGGAGGAAATCAAAGAAAAGATCGAGTATGTACGTAAACGACCTAATCATAAAGGACGTGCTAAATTACCTGCCCACCTCCCTGTAGAAGAGGTTGAAATCCATCCCGAAGGTGATCTATCCCAAATGGTTTATATCGGTAAAGAAATTACGGAAGAATTGGAATGCGAACCTGCAAGGTTCTATATCAAACGTTACATCCGTTATAAATATGCTGCCAAAGATAAATCTGCCGTGGCCATTGCCGAGCTTCCCGAGCGTGTAATCGACAAAGGAATCCCTGGGCCGAGCCTGCTTGCGATGATCCTTACCGGTAAATATCAAGATCATCTCCCGCTATACCGACAGAAACAGATCTTTGCCAGAGAAAATATACAGATAGCTTCCTCAACAATCGAAGGATGGGCCAGACAAGCCTTGGAGAAACTGGAACCACTCTATGAACAACTCGTCTTCCAGACCAAATCACAGGGTTATTTACAGGTTGATGAAACCCCAATAAAAGTATTGGACAGCGATAAAAAAGGCGCTGCCCATCAAGGCTATTATTGGGTGTACCACGCTCCATTGGAGGGAACCGTGCTGTTTGATTATAGCCCTACCCGTGGTGGCATTGCCGCTGTGCCTATGCTTGGAAACTTTAAGGGTTATCTCCAGACCGATGGCTATACTGTATACGAAAAGTATGGCAAAAAGAAGGAAGTGACGCACTTGGCCTGTTGGGCGCACGCACGCCGTGAGTTTGAAAAAGCATTGGATAATGATAAAGCAAGAGCTGAAAAGGCATTGCTAATGATCCAGAAGCTTTATGCCATTGAGCGGAAAGCCAAACACGAAAATCTAAGCGCAGAGCAGATCAAAGAACTTCGATTGACCGAATCCTTACCTATTATTAACGAGCTGGGCAAATGGATCTTTGAAGAGATAAAAAGCACATTGCCTAAAAGTCAGATCGGTAAAGCTATGGCGTATGCATACGCTAGATGGGATGCGCTATCAGCATACCTGTATGATGGAAATCTGCACATAGACAATAATCTTATCGAGAATGCCATTCGCCCCGTTGCACTGGGACGAAAAAACTACCTCTTCGCAGGAAGCCATGAAGCAGCACAGCGTGCGGCGATGATCTACTCATTCTTTGCTAGCTGTAAAAAGCATGAGGTGAACCCTTTCCAGTGGTTAAAGCATACCTTGGAAAACATCATGTCAATAAACCATAAAAACTTAAAGGATCTATATCCTCAGAACTTCAAAAAATCAGCAGACCTGTAGTTCATAGGCCGGATACTGACTACCAATGGACTTACATTTGCATAATAACTATCCCGATTGGCGTTTACATCGCTTGGTAAAGCAGGTACTATCGTTGTGTGTTCATCCCCCGGTTTTTGCCAACGATCGAGGTAGTCGATATTGCCAATGCTATTTTGAAAAAGCTTCGCATAGTCAATGGATTTCCGTCTAAAATAGAAGCCATTTTTCCATTGGATCAAAAAGCTCAGACCAAAGTTTTTATAAGTAAATGTATTGCGTATACTTCCCTGATATGGCGGAAAACTTCGCCCTACTAAAATGAGGTCGTCTATAGAGATGCTATTAAAATAACCTGTATAATCCTTGTCTCCACGCGGGGTTAGTACCATTCCAGTAGCCGGATCCAGTCCACCAAAAGGGTACGCGTATATTTCGTCCAACGAATGCCCCTCCCGAGGTCTTGGAGACGATACAAAGCTGCTCGTTTTGACCGCACTGTTTGCCATGTAGTTGGTCACCTTATTAGTCGTATAGCTCCACAATAGGTTAGCATCCCATCTAAAATTGCCCTGTATAATGTTTGCGCTCAGATTGAGATCTAGCCCCTTGGTAATCATATTGGCATAGTTGATCCTATTGTCAACATTTGACACACCATTTGACGTAAAGATTCCGGTTGTTGGGTCCAAAAAAGATTCGCCGATCAGATCGTTTCCATCTTTTGAATAATAATCAATCGTTCCGCGAATTCTTCCGTTCAGCACAGCAAAGTCGAGTCCCAGATTAATGATATTTATCCGCTCCCACTTTAAACTGGGGTTTCCTGCACTGGATAAAGTAGCGCTCGGCAATGAATTTGGGAAGACGAAAGTTGCCACATAAGCCGTTGGCAAAGCACTGATTTTGTTGACCACATTTCCTGTCACCCCATAACTAGCCCGCAGGTTGAGCCTAGAAATCCAGTTTGGCGTTAACTTTAGGGAATTCTTGAGGTCCTCATTGACGCCGATGGACCATAACGGCACACCTTTTTGATTTGTTTTAACTCCAAATAAATTGGAGGCATCCCATCGGGTACTCAGGCTAACGGTGTGCATCTTATCAAATACATAATTCAGATTGCCGTAGTAAGAGATATAGCGGTTTGTCAATTCCATTGTTGTTGCCGTATTGGTCGGAATCAAGCCGCTGCCCTCTGGGCGGACAGGATAGTATTTTGTATAATCGAAGCTTGTCTGATAGCTCAGGTTGTCGCTGTTATAACCATAGAGACGGCTTCCAGCTTCGGCAATGGTTTTGTTCTCGGACAGCTCTGCTCCTGCCAATGCGTTGATCTGATGTCTTTTCAGAAAATTACGGCTGTAATTTAGCTGGCCACGCCAGTTGTACGACTGGTCGCTCCCATTGTTCTGATCCAATATGGCACCCAAAGGAATGATATAAGTACCGTCCGCTTGTGTGAATCTGTTTACCAGATCGCGTACCAAGTAACTATCCTTTTTGTATAGGTTACGAGTTGTGTTAATTCCTTGCTGAAATTGATATTTGAGCGATAAGTTCAATCCCGAGATAATCTCATAAGAAAGGCCTGTCCCTAACAATAGATTCCGGTTTGTCGCATTCAGATCCTGTTGGTTTCGATCTTTTATAGGACTAAAAGACCAGTCAAGCAAGCCATTCTTCTCAGCACTCTCTACGTAGGAAGACAGGTAGCGGTAATTAATGGGAAGCGCCGTTCCATCACCATCCTCAAAGGTTGTATAACCATCCAAATTGCGCGTATAGTTCAGGTCGCTGAGCGAGTAACCATTATGGATGGACTGGTTCATATTTAACCGGATATTGGTATTGAGTACCAGTTTTTTGAGCAGGTTATATTCCGTATTCAATGAAAAGGTATAGCGTCTATCCCGATCCCCCACGATATTGAGGTTATTTTGATCGAAGCCCGCAGAAAGCAGGTAATTGAAATCTGATCCACCAGCTTTAAGCTGGAGATTATAGCGCTGCAGCCAGGACATCCGGTAAAGGTGTTCTTGAGCTTGCTCGCGTACATCTCTATTCCGCAGGATCTCTTTCTGTTGTTCCAGTGTGGACAGATCAATCAGACCATCCTTATATTTAAAATTGAGCGCGGCTACACCAGGCAGTAAAGTCGGATTAGCCCGGTTGTAAAAACCACGATCAAAGAGCGTTTGTTCAAGATCGACACGATCCGCGGAGGGGATATAGTTTCTATTGTAAAATAAATCAGGCCTATCCTTTAAAATACTGCTCGCTGAAAAGGTTAGCTTCAAAGGTGTATTATTAATCCCCTTTTTGGATGTCAGTACGATCACCCCATTACCAGCTTTAGCTCCCCAGATTGCTGCTGCAGAAGCATCTTTAAGCACCGTTATATTTTCAATATCATCGGGGTTGATCTGGTTTAGATCCCCTGTATAGGGAAAATTATCCAAAATAATCAAGGGTTCTGAACTAGATTCAATTGAGACTACACCCCGCAGTCGCAGTGAAGGCTTGATGGTGTTTTCATTAAAATTTGTCCTTCGGTCAAATTGAAGCCCACTGGTAATACCCTCGAGTCGCTCTATAATGTTTGGAGAGGGGTTGCGCTGCAGCAACTTCTGATCAATCTGTACAAAGGAGCCTGGCAAATTTCTTTTATCCGAACGATAATATCCTGTGTTGACGATGGCTTCATCTAGCTGTACCGACGTGGCTTTCAGGCGTATCACAGCAATTGCCGGATCTAACAGCAGGGAGACTATTTGCCTACTATATCCGATTGCGGAGGCTTCAATCTGCTTTTGCCCATCCTGTACAAAAGAAAAATAACCAAGGTCATCAGTCTTTAACACCTTATTTTGTGGCATCAACCGAATATTGACATTTGGGATAGGCCTATCATTGCTGTCAAGCACCCTAATTTTTCGGGTTTGCTGTGCACTTGCTAGCAATGGAAACGATAGTAGTATAAAAAAATAGAAAATAGTTTTCATTTGTTTTAAAGGTTAATTGGCATGTTTTTTAACTTCCTTGAGCAGGAGGATCGGGACTTTTTCAAAACCGACTTCAAGTTTTAGGTTGTACCGTTTCAGTTCGCTTTGTACATATTCCATCGATCCTTTACCGATAAGATTCGTAGGGAATTGCATATGGACCAGCAGCTCTTTGGGCAAATTAGTTTGATCGACTATGCGATTATCATCAAACAACCTATTGGGGAGCCTTGGCAAACCCGTTCTGATATAGTCTAACCATTTAAGCTCTCCATATTGGCCATTGAAATAACGATAAGCAGGATCAGAAGGCTTCGCTTTCTTTGTTAGCAGTGCTATTGTCCCCTTAGGTTTACCGATACATTTTAACACTGGGACTTTATATTGTTTTGATTGATCAATACTGATCTCAAGCTGATATTCAGCTAGCGCATAATCAGCTAAGTATTGCCGGAACAGATTTAAACCTTCTTTCTCTCCTATCCCCTTTGGTGCGCGAAATTCAACGGTTCTACTGTTTTTCCTGAGCCAGTCACCATAGATCGAATCTTTAGCAAAGTCATTATTATACATTTTGGGGCGTCCAATTTTAAGCTTACTTTTCAGATCAGGTCCAACCTCATATTTTATCGCTTTTAAAAGATCCATTCTGTCAGTCAACAGATCCTGATAGGCAAATACAAGCAATTGATCGATGGGAATATTGATACCATAGTAGAGCCAACCATTAGGCGTTTTTACTGTTTTAAAAGTTACCTGCGCATAGCCCTCGGCATAGCCACCAACTTTAAAGCTATCCTTTTGATAATGTACAGCTGCTGGAGCATTATGCTTCTGAAAGAGAGGCTGATTAGGATCTATTACCTTGATATCAGTCTCGTTATAGACGGAAGGCATTTTTCCAGCAAGCAGCATATTGATATTTTCCAACGTGGCGTAATTTGCTCGTGGCATTGCTATTACCTTTCCCTTATAGATCCAGACCATATGTGGGATAGCTTGGTGTGGAAAGTAGCGGGACAAGATCGAATCGTTGATCACAGACTGATGTTTCCAAGCAAAACGGTTCAGAACAGCTTGAATTTCGGCATTACCTTCATACGTGACGGGTATGATGGCTACCTGCGTAGTATCTATTTTACCGACCAGCTCCTCATTCATATTTTTTAGGGAACCAAGGCATGGCATACACCAGTGTGCCCAAAAATCCAGTATGATAAGTTTGTTTCTATCTTTATCTAAAGACTTGTTATAGATCTTTCCGGTAGACCAGTCGATCATCTGGTGCAGCTCATTGTAAAAGGCTTCGGGAACCTGGTCATTGATATAAAGCCCATCGGCCCCGCTGTCGTTGCGGGGCGTCTGAGCTGATAAACTAAACATATGAAATACAGCAATGCATGTCAGAAGCAATGTTGTATTCTTCAATGGCTTTAAAAAGCGAATTAAATGCAATGTTAATTTTTTCATTATTTTAGGAATTGGTATTGGATTCGGATGCGCGTTGGAAGAAATCGAAGATTCTCTTTGTTGCCTGTAATTCTTCTTCGTTCACCGACGTTGAAATTGGGACTTTACCCAAATCGACTTTATCCATATGCAGCATAAAATAAGCTATCGTTGTTCGCAGAAGATCAACTGAAAATGAGGACAATTGATCAATACTATAATTCCCTTCTGTGTTGTCGACATTAGGTTGCAATGCGACCATATGTTCAAGGATCGTGTTCAAAGAATATTTCTCCCAGAAATTCTGTACATTCTGAATGGGGTCGTATTCTTCCCTGTGCGTCTCATAGATGACCATATCCAATAGGATTAGGTGAGCATAATTGGATTTCATTCATTAGATTTTTAATGGCGAGCTTAAGGCATAGCTATTCCAGTCCGACTGAATCAGCTACATTTTCAGGCCATAAGCCATGTGTAATAAAATTGATTAATTGGAGGAGCTAGAATTCTTTTGAATGAGTATCACTAGGTAAATAATTGGGCGTCTCGAATTCCATAGCTGATGTGACCAGATCATCTCTGGCTGAATCGTACCGAGCTACTCGGGGGAATTTTTCAAATTTTTGTAAAGCTGTTTTTTCATCCTCGTTTTATTGGTTAAACGAGCCTCTAAAACATCGACAGGGCGGTTCCTGTTTTCAGTATCAACAAGGCACTAGCACAGGCCCCGAAACAACGTCCAACAGGAAACCAGCCCTGAAGAAATGCAAATATACAATATTTACAGATTTCTTTATGGGCAAGGTGTACTCCTGTCGTCTCGTTTCGGTTCAAAAAGTGCTAGTTTCTGTTGACGAGACTCTTTAAATTAAGTTCAAAATAGAGAGCAAATTGCTTCCTATCGTTAATAATTCAGTACAATGATACAAATATAACACAAAAAGACGCAATATCAAAATATAATGACGTATTTTTCAGTATTTATTTTGCTTTAGATCTTGGGTATCTTCGTTTTTCGAGTTCTTATACTTGGAAAAATCTAGTACAATGAGCAAAAAACACGTCGGAGAAATTTTAGATAATATAGCAACCAATCATCCTTTGCCAAAGGTCGAATTAATAAGATTGGCTGGTTATGGATCACAATCAACGTACTATAAACACATTTCGAGAAGTGACTTGCCTTTTAGAGTTCTATATAAGTATGCGAAAGTCATGGACTATAATTTCGCTAAGGAAATACCGGAATTTAGTGAATGGATTAAAAGTAAAAATCTTCCGAAAATAGGCGCAAGTAGTATAGAAGAATCAAAATTAATCAAAGAAAAAGATTCCTGGAAAGAAAAATATTTTGAACTTTTAGAGAAGTATAATAAACTTCTTGAAGAACAAAGAAGAAGGTAATTTGTAATTATTTAGGTAAACTGACAATACAATAATCTAAACGTTTAATTCAATGATCTTACTATTATGAGCATCCGTGTAGTAACGCATATGACCTAAATATCCAATTTTTCGAAAGATGAGTATATAATATAAATTGATACATGAAAAAGACTTATCCAAGAATTTTGACCAAGTATCACCAGATATGTTTTCACCATGTGCAGTATTATTTCTAATCCAAATCCAAGAGTCAATTAGATCTTTATCGATAATTCCTTTAGCACATAGATTCCTCAATATATTTTTCACATTCAAGGACCTTTTATTAGAGGAAGGAATTGTACTTTTTAATCGTTCAATAACAGCTTGAAATTTGCAACCATACTGCATTTCTAAAAATTGTATGGCTTCTTTCACCTCTGTAGTATATTTCTCATCTTTGACATACCAATCATAGTAGAATTCTTTACAAAGATTTTCTATTTGAACACTTAGCACAAGTCCCATTGCAAATAAATAACTACAACTAGATGAAACAATCCTTTTGTGGATAACTGGTAATATTATTCCTTCTTGAGTATCCATGAAATTAAAGTATGACTTAAATAATTCAGTATGATTACTCTTAGTAAACTCATCTCCTCTATTATGGGACATCGAAAGCGGTGACATAAATTTAGAATCTGCTGGTAGCATGTTTTTGCGTCCATAATAACAATGGCATTCTTTTCCAACATTCATTAATATAGGTTCAGTCTCTTTACCTGTCATAAAATCAAATGTTGACACAACTCTTTCTAAAAACTCATAATTTACTTGATCTGCATTTCTACCTACGAAAATTGCCTCCGTATAACTATTAAACTTGCTAAAGATAATTGTAATGCCTTCCCTCAACGGAATTTCCCAAACATGATTATAATCAGTATACCATAAGTCTTCACTAAGTGTAGTTTTGGTATGGGAAATTCTATCCATTGGTAAGTTATATTCTCCAGAAAATACAATTTTTGAATTATAGCTAAAAGGAAAATCCATCTCAATTTTCCCGCTTAATTTGAATTCAGTGACGTTTAAAACAGGCGAACCCGAGAAGAGATAATTACAAGAATATTTTTTATCATTTTCATCATTTCCAGCAAAACTGTAAATAGGTGTCTTATTCATTGGCAGAGAAAGCAAATGTTCAAACCTTTCTCCATCTCCAAAATAATGATCGTTAAAAAATTTTAAATAGAACTGTCCATCTTCTTTTATATATAATACGCCCTTGCCGCTGATCTCAGTCCCATCACAATTCAGTTTTACGAATACTAAGTCAATCTCGAATTTGCAGTTAACAAGTGAAGACAATACTTCACGTTCATTACTGTTATTAGTAAACATATAAATTCCAAATAATTTAAAGTCTATAACCAAACTTGTATTTCTTAATCAAGTAAATAATCCACATTCAAGTTTCTTACCTTCATCATCTGTTCCTGCTTAATATAAATATTTTTAAAATCGATCAAATGATTGAGATTCTGATCGTCCGGATGGGGAAGAATTATATGGTAAATATATTCCTTACCAGCCAAATTATAACAAACCTTTGTCACTAGTAATTTAAATGTTTCATTTTCTACAATTCCGATATTGTCAGGCATATTCATTCCTAAAGTATCAGTAAATATTAATGGAAAGTCTGCACAAACTGCTTTTTTTTAGTTCTTTTATTATAAGCCAGTAAGAATTACTTTTTATACCTTGAAAATTAAACAATAAACGATATCCGATCTTGGAAAATGCGATCAGATATGCTGCTTTTAATAACACACTTTTATTGATTTCTGGACTATAATCAACTTTAAACCTCAACTTCACCCCAGACCAATTCTCTATAGGCCCTCTCTCTTTTAACATATTCACAGTTTTATTTGGAAAACCGAATTTAACTTCCACTTTTCCATCTTTTACTGGCCCATTATATAGTTTGCCAGATAGTGCACCATTAATTATATCAGGCACATAAAATTTTGCATCTATTGGTCCAACTCCATCCTGAAAATTTCTATACTTAAAGTAATTAAGTATCTTTTTATCTTTGGTTCCACCATCGTTATTATTGAACTCTTTATCAGTCAGGATTAACGGTTTACCATTTAAACTATGTTGGGGAACGTGCTCAATTGAAAGCTTATCGATGTCCTTTCGACTGTAAACTCTTAAAGATAAAGGACAAATATAATGATCGTGAAGATCGATTTTATCACCGTTTTCGTCTGTAAAACTCAATTGAAACTTCTGAAGAGTTCCAGTCAAATCTTTAGAAAATTTATCAAATATTTTAAATTTTGAATCTGTTCCCATATTCCAATAACCAAATTAGCCACAACTTCATCATCTAAAATACATTAATATATCTGATTTTCGAGGGGACAGGTCTTCATATTAGAATTATAATTAAATTGAATTACTAAATATTGACCATATAAATAATACCAAAGAAATGAGAATTTATTGTGACAGTAATATCTTTAGAAAAGCAAAAAGTACCTCTAACCAATTCAACAAAGAGGTATACGATGCTATGGAGTCTTTAAGTGACATATGCTTATTTCTTTTCTCAGAAGCACATCTCGACGATCTCTCAAAATCAAATGAGCATTATCGAAATGAAGATCTAACATTAATGGAGCGGTATGTCAACAACAATTATATTTGTCGTTATCATATCTATAAAAAGATCAATTTCTTGTTAGCAACTCCTACCGAAGCTTACAATAGTCATGACTTTGCTGCACAAGAAAATTACCTCAAAGACCCAGTTGATTATATTAATAACCTTTTAAACACAGAAGATAACGAGTATTTAATTTGATAAAACCACTTTTCGATATTCCCTTATTAGATTTATCCGACTTCAATCTAGAAAATCTGCCCGTAGATTTGAAAGATAAATTGGGTAATATCAAGGACATAAAAACGCTTTTAGATATAATTAAATTACTACCAAATTTCGGTTCCTCACTTACAGACTCAAAAGCATTTAGAAACCACCAGAAACATCTTGCTTCGTTTATAAATAGGGATGGCTATAGTTACGACAAATGTTCATTTGATTTTGATCAGAAGATGAAAGAAACTGGATTCCAAAAATCCTTTATGGAGTTAGTCGACATGATTGCCTCTGGTTTTGATAAAGATGATTTATATACCAATTTCATAAATACATATGTTGGACTCGAAACTTTAGGGGTTACAGAAGAAAAGACTGGAAAAAAAGAAAAGTAAAAGCAAATAGCTATATGGATTTATATCACGATGCAGCTCACGCGTTTTTTGCATCATTCACTGATTATTTTATTACGGATGATAAAGGCGTGCAAGTTAAATCATTTATCACATATAAACTACATGGTATTAAAACTCAAGTTTTATCATCGAAAGATTTTATTGGTAGAGCTTGTCTTCTATTGAAAAATGAAGATGATTTAAATTCATTTAAATTGGGGCTAAAACATTCTTTGAAAACAGGGTTAGTAGTTGATAACTATATTTTTTCTAAAAGACAAATAGTCCAATCTTTATATCCGTTTTTTAATTATTTCGACAGAATTCAAGTAGAATTAGACGAAATGACTATTCAATTGTTTAGATCTAGAGATAGCAGAAATGGTATTATGTATGCAGAGTTGCAATTGCTGATAGATAAATGCACGAAGGCATTTGGGCCTTCAATTGAAATTATCAATCGGGAAAGGCTTACGGAATTATCAAAGTATGAAAAAGGGCAAATTATAAGGTCGTGGGGAGATAAGAGCAATCTAATTCAGATTTCTTGGGAAGTAAACTCATTTGATGAGGAAATAATAGTATTAGGACTGAAATTTTAATTAACTAACTTAAGAGTAACAGGTAATTAACACCTATCATATAAGTTTTATAATTAAAAGCTCACTCCGATTTCCCTCATCATTGCGATCGTGTTTTTGAATGTTACCCCAAATTCATTGCACGGTTCGGGAATCTTTATTCTACTTCTAGCCTCAGGCTGACTTACTTCGTGTGTTATCAAAATACGGTTAGTGACATCTGTCAAAGCATAAGCGACTAACCAAGCGTCCGCCTCATCGGCATCTAAAAATTCATTCAATGCAGCTTGTTTATAATGTCCTGATTTTGAATAAGCCCAATTAGCAATACGTGAATAAGCTTCAATTGTCTCTGACGACGGCTGAAAAAAACTATCAGGAAGATTATCCGATACCCAGTCACTTAGTTTATCTTTATTATGATCAAGTTCTTTTTTGACTTTATCAACACTGACTATTCTTCCAATTGCAGCCAGTTCTTGTATTTTGGACCAGAAACTTGGAAATACATCGAAAGGATAATGCGCCCGATGTGCTTGCACGAAGAAATTTGTATCCAAAATATACTGTTTCATCAGCTTCCCATTACATTTTGGTTAATAAATCGGGTATATACATCGCCAAAGAGGCCTGTTAGCTTGAAAGCATCTTTATAGGTCAATCTTCCACTTTTCACTGCACTATCAACGTAACTGGCAAAGATCGGACTGACTCTCCTTTTAGTGGTTCTGTAAAAATCGCCACCAGAGCCTTTACTATCCTGTTTTGCTTTAGCCCATTCCATATAGTTATTATAAAAATTAAAAAACTGGGGTTTGGTAATTAGATTTAAATCAAGCGCCCTCCTCGCTATGACGATAGTACTTACCTTAAAGCGAGTCGCTAACAGCTGAATATCTTGGATATTTTTCCACTGGGAAAGCAATTCCTTTTTGGGAACCAAAAACTCAGCCGCCACCTGATCGCAAATTAATTCAAGATCGTCGCCTGCAGGAAGTAATTGATCCTGATTAAAACCGGCACTTTTACCTAACCAGATATGGGCCAACTCATGTATTAATGTAAATAACTGCGCAGCTTTAGCATCTGTATTGTTGATGAACATAAATGGTACGTACTCGTCTACCAAAACGAAACCTCTACATTCATCTACAGGTACGGGACGGTGCGTATTGTTTCCGACTACGCCATTCTGAACAACAATAATCCCGATTTTCTCTATCGCATCCATCAGCATTGTAAGACTATCTTCCCAGGTCTTACAAGCCAAATACCAATTTTCAGCCAGGCCCAATTTAGCTCTCAGATCATTGACAAATGCATTAACGGTCGTTGTATTATTAAATTTGCCTATAAAATCCAATGGCTCACTTCCTAATTCAATAAGATATTCTCTCAACCAATCCTGCCGTCTTCCGAGTTCTAGAATAGTATCATAAACATTGGGACTGACCGTATAATTTGGCCGAGCTTGACCAGAGCGAAAAAAGGGAAAATCAATCTCCTCATTTGGTGGCTCTTGTAAAAAGAGATAACCAAAAGGAATATGTACTTTTTTAGAAAAATCTTCTAGCTGTTTTACTGTAGGTTGCTTTTCTCCCTGTAACCAACGCTCTACATTTAGTGTTGGATATTTTAAAGAAAATTTGGCTAAATCATACCCCGCACGGTCTAACGCCCATGTTATCATATTCTCTCTCACCGGTATTGTAGTAGCCATGATACAAAGTTAACTATTCTAGGACAAAATATCACCTAGAAGGTTTATATGGTTCTGATATCCAATATACAAATTCTTAGGGTATCCCTAAAAAAATATTTATTCATACAGATGTTGATGTATAGATTTCGTATCTCCATATTAAACAAATAATTTGGACCAATAGGCCATATAACGTCTCTTTTCTCTAATCACAAGCGTTAATCAAATAAAATAGTAGTGTGTTCATTGCATAATCGATAATTATACGGAACTTGTTTTAAATTAACCTTGTTCAAAAAAATATTACCATCGATTTAAAAAAAATGATTCCAGAAACTTTCTTTTCATCTGATTTGATCCTTGAAACAATACAGTTCTATTGCGCCCCTTTACTATGGACGATCTTGACAGCATCGAAACGATAAGCTATAACAAAGCAATGGGTGAATTTGGAGCGCGAGTAAAGAACAGGGTATAAAACTCCCCAATTGCATATCTATTATTAGTAAGGCTCTCATTAACTCAAAATTATCGATTAATATAATATCTATATTCTTCCTGAATTACTCCTGCTAAAATATATTTATTAGGAGAGGCTTTGTAGGTCGCCTCTGCAAATGCTACCGCATCAGCAACTGAAGAAAAAGTATGTATCACACCAAATGGCTCATCTGGATCAACCAACGAAAACGCATAGATGTCCAAGAGGTCTTCATTCCCCTCATCAAAGGATTCAAAATAGGCCACAGAAAAGCTTTCGTCGCTTTTCTTATCAATGCTTAACCATCTGAGTATGGTATGATCTGCTTCCTGAACAACACCCAACCATTGCTCCACTGATTTTCCTAATCTCAATCTGGATTGAATTTCATCTTTGTTTAGATACCGCATCATAAATTTATTGATACACCAGGTAACTGTATCAAAGGAGAAAAATCACCTTTGAAAATATCTAATTCATAAAAATTATCGTCAGTATCCACGATAACAGAGATAAGCAAATACATTCCGTCGACATCGTGAGAATCCATATCGGCTAGCACACCGCCTGAACGCCTATGATCCTCTCCTTCTATAATTACTTGGAGGCTGCCCATTCCACCATCGTCCATTTCCTCAACAAATAGGCCTTCCAATGAAGTTATAATGCCGACTCCCTCCGGCGTGTCCCGCACCAAATAGGAGATCAGCTTTATTTCTGCAGAGGTAAGTCTTCTTTTCATATTTCGCATAGTTCTATTGGCTTCTCAAAGATTCATCTATATAAAGATCAATAATCACTTATACAAATCAAACTTTTGTTATATTTTATTTGCCAAACCTTTTATGATGAGCATACACAGTATAAATAAAGGATCCGGACATTTACGAAGGGATTGTCGCTAGGTGTGAGCTATGAAAATTTTATGCGTTATAGAGATGTATATTTTAATATCACACTGTTGTTATAGAGATTATCACTGCTTTTTCATCGTCATTTTCAACTGCTCTTTTTTATTTCTTTGCCTTTAATAGATGACTCAGAATAAAAAAAGTAAGTACAAACATAATTGCCTGAATGATAAATATAGGGTAAAGTAGATCTCCTTCCGCATAGCGATATGCAAAACTTATAATTGATACCGGAAATGTAAATGCCGTACCGACAACAAACCATTCGTTATAAGAATCTAATCCAAATAACCATTTGGAATAAAATCCAGCGAACTTGAAAAACCTAAATAAGCCTCCAAGCTAAAATCAGTATCAATTTCTTTCATCGTAGTAAATATTAAAGTTGTAGGTGATGATTTGGTAGTTGGAAATGACGGTAATTCCCAATTTACGCCAAGTGATGAATGTACAGCATCATAAAACCGACTATTGCTTCCTGTTAGATCAAATTTGTGTTCGGTAGGTATGTTTCCAGTATCTGTGAATTTTCCATTCTCGTCTGATGAATAGGATAACAACAGAAACGGCGTTTTAGTTCCCCCTTTCATTTCCGAAATGAATTTATAGGTACCCTTTTGTTTTAAATTATACTTGTCTCCTTCTTCGAAAAAGAAATAAGCATCTTTTTTCTCATTGTTCACCAGAAATATCCGCATTTGATCCTTGAAAGTGGGATGACTTGATTTTGAGATTACTAAAGGGAGATAGAAATCTGTTATTTTCACTTTAACTTCTCGTGTGCTTTGAACGATGTTATCAGTTATTGATACAACAGTCTCTCCTTTTTTCTTACCATTTAAACTTATGGCTCCAAAAGGAGCATTAGTTGTCGTGGTAAAATTTGCATCGAGGATTTCTTCATCTTTAACCTTAATCGTATAACTTCCATTTCCACTAGTGATGGAAATATATCCTACATAATTTGAACGTGTCTCTACTTCGGTTGGTGTAAGAATAAAGTTAAACCTTTGTTTTTCGTCCTTTTTGCACCCAAATAATAATAGTAGGGTAAAAAATACAGATATTTTTTTGATTGAACTGCGTATTAAGTTTTTCATTTTTAGAGAATATTTCATAATTGATTTGGATTATTAATACTCTTAACGTTTCACTTTTATAATTCGCTACACGAATAATTATATTCTATAGGATTAAATATAAATGCTTCCCAAACAATTTTTCAATTAGAGAAAGAACGTAACAAGAAATTAAAATTGCTCAAGACTGAATATGGCAACCTAGATCTATCTAGCCTTACTTAGTTGAAAAGAATCTAAACTTCCAAAGGTATACATGTTCATATGAAATTGCTCCGTTTATCAATAATAAAATACAAGACCATCTCTTTTCGCAGTGATTTCCTTTAATTGATCATAGTCCATATTCAGGCATTGATATAGCGTAAAAATCACCCCTGAGCGCATGGAATAAATTTCATCGGGAAGTCGACCCAAATTTGTACCGTTCAAAATAACGTTATTCACGGCCTTCAAAGCACAAATCTCTACAGGAAATTTCTTGAGCTTGCTATAATTGAAATCCAGTTTTAGCAGACCATCCAATTGTCCAAAACTGCTTGGAAAACCAGTAATCGAAGATGCCCTTGCATTGATTTCCTTCAGGCTCTTAAGTTTTCCGAATGTTTCCGGTAGAGTTGTCAGTTTACTATTCTCCATATTCAGGTAGGATAAACTACTCAAACCGCCGAACTCATCTGGAAGCTTCTCCACAGATGGGGAAAGCCAAAGATCTTCTAATTTTTTAAGGTTACCTATCGAAGCCGGTAAAGTTTTAAAATTACCGCCCACTAACCAGAATCTAAGATTAGACAAATTTCCAATATTATCAGGAATAGATTGCAAGCTTTCTCCTTGAATCCAAAGTTGTTTTAAGCTCTTTAGGTTACCAAAAGATTGTGGCAGCTGCTGAAGCCTGCTTTCTCCATAAATTTCTAATGTATCTAACTTGACCATGTTGTCAATATCGGATGGCAGTGTGACTGGCGATGATCCCGGATATACGAAACTGAACCGTGCGAACCTCAAATTATGGCATTTACTCAAACTTGACGGGATATAGGCTTGCTGAGCTAGAATTTCTGTAGAAACCAATTGAGTCAAGTTTCCAAAGTCTGAAGGGATCTGAGTAACAAAGCAATCGAGGTGTTTTAAATTGACCAGTTTACCCAACGTGCCGTTGAAATCTACATCGCCGACATACCGCATAATAAGGGTTTCGAGCGACTTTAAATTTCCAAAAGTTCTTGGCAATACCACGGTATATCCCAAATCGGGGGTTCGCATCGGTGTGAGGTGAAATGATTTCAATTTGATTAGATTGCCAAAATTATCGGGAATGGTAAGATAATAGCCTACCCGATCCAGACTAAGTTCTTCAAGAGCAAGGTAATGATCGCCGAAAATAGTCGGAACATCTTTCAATGAAGATCCACCTAAAATAAGCTTCCTCAGATATTTAAATGCCTTAAGCGCAGGAAAAGAGCCCGGATCATTAAAACGATGTGCTATACCTGAAGCCTGCATATTCATTTCAATAATGTGCCCGTCCTTATCTTCAACAACACGCCCACCGCGCCCCATTTGCAATTCATTTAATGCCTCGTCTTCCTGATATTCGCCGGTTTGTACTTTTTTGGTAAACTGATAATTTTTCCCAGCATAAGTCATCGTATAGGTAACTTGGTAGCTGGTATTCGAATAACCATGCAGTTCAATAGTAGGATTTTCTTCTACTGGTCTAGCCCATCCGTCGTGATATGTACTATGTAGGTGACCATAAGCCTTATCGAAAGACCATTTACCTTTATATTTAGGATCCACTGCAAAGTGAAGTATCGTCCTAAAAGATGAAGGTGTATTTTCTTTAATCTCGATATGTAACTCGGGTATTTTAACATTCACTGTGGCCGTATTACTATTAGTGACACGTGTTACTGTCCATGTAAGTTCATATTCCTCACCTGGTATTCCCCTAAATAATGAATTAGGGTTACTAGGATCATCTATTTTCACATAATCTTCTACCACTGTTCCTTTAGTTATACTCCAATTGCCAGTTTCTCCTTTTTGTAAGGCACTACCCTTTAGCTGGACGGTGAATTCGTCATATAGTTCAGTGGGCTCGACCTTAGGTTCATATACTGTTTTCAGGACATCCTGGTATTCCTTCTTTGAACAGGCTACAAATAAAAAGCTTTCAAAAAAAACACAAAGAAATGAACACCAAAATAATGTAGACTTATTATACATGGATATTAAGGTTGAGTTGTAAAATTAAAAGTTGCTGAACGCGCTGTATTCCCGTTGCTGTCGTTAACAATCAGTTGATAATAGTATTTTTTCGATTTTTCTAAAGGGGAAAAGAATACACTATACTTATTGTTACTTTGACTCACGGCATTGTAGATTTTTCCTCCGGTCTGTTTGTACATAACAGCAAGATCATCGTGTACATATACTTCAACTTTACTATATGGATACGAAGCAAGTGTAAAAGACAGTATGTACTGGCCTTTATCTAAAGTAACTTTATTTTGAATATGTGCAAAAGCATCTATTTCGTTGTATATGGTTTCCTTTTTGCAGGAGCTGATCAGGAATAATAGAACCCCAAACATCAAGCTTACAGCAATTTTATTGAATGGACATTTCATAAATCGTGCCTTCTAAAAAGTTTAAATCCGTATTGAGGTAATACTTGTCTTTATAAATGAACATCCCCCCAAAATACATATGGTCTACATCACTGCTTAAATGAACTGTATTAAGCGTGTTTTTTGCTACGTTGTATAACATAAAATTATTAACGTCTAGTGCCAATACGATATCCCCCCCATAATTTATGGCACCTACTGGCGCATAAGGATAGGTTTGATTGGTTGTTCCAGCACGATATAATTCGGTGAGTTTAAAAGTGCCCGCATCAACAGCATATACTGCTAGAGTATACCCGATATTGAAGCCTTGGTCAAATACATTTGAAACTCCAAGTGCATATAATTTGCCATTGACTGAGACAAAACATTCGCTAGTAAAATTGATATCGAAAGTGGCAATCTCTTCAAATTTGTCTTTTTCTGGATTATACTTGGCAACGATGTTCTTTATGCCTCGCGAATTCAATGTAAGTGTGTAGGTTTGGTAGACCGTATTATTGTGCACAAAGATACCATGATTATTATAACCGTGCGATTCTTTAAGTTGGGGCCGGCTAAAATAATACTTTGAAAACTCACGTTTTTCAACATCAAAAGCCTGACAAAGAAGCTCATTGCCATGGAAAACATCCGGCTCCAATGAAGGTAGTATATGGCTTACTGGTTGTGACACAAAAAATATCTTATTCTTTAAGGAGACGGATTTTGCAGGAAGAAATCGTATGGAATCCGGAATATGAGCAATATTTTGTAATCTGCTTGTTTCAGGATCAAATAATGAAACTGAATTTTCTCCAAAATAATAAATTTGATTATTGCAGATAGATGCATAAGTAGTCCTCAACGACGTTTTTTTCAGCTTTAAGGACAAGGCTTTTCCAGTATAAACAAAATCAATAGCCTGTCCAATAATCTCTTTATCTTTGTAGAGAACGCGCATCATATGGTTACCATCTCTGTACGGATAATACCCCGACAGGTTGATTTGATAAGTTCCATTTTTTGTCGCTTGCGGATAGTCCATGTGCAATGTGTCCTTCCAATTAAGAAATTTGAGATCCCGCAAATTGATATTCTGGAGGTTCTTTCCTTCTACAACAGTGGTAAAACTGCCAGTCTCATCATAAGTTGCCACAGGTGTAGGCCAAAATAGCGTGAAATCTTCTGGGAATGGAGCAGTTGTGGTTATTTCAGTTTTACGCTCAGATTCTATTGTGTTGCCGTTATATTCGATGTAAGGCACCAAAATATAAGTAGATTCGGAATCCAGTTCATTCAATGTGAGTCGAAACATATCTCCTTCACGAACAGCTTCAACACTTTTTCCTTGACTGGGATTATCTTTTTTATAGTACCTGACGCCCGATTTTGTATATCCTAGACTGGAAATCTGATAGGTCATTGAAATTTCTTTATCCCGGACACTAGTGATGGCCTCGTTTATAATCCTTGGAAAAACCTCATTTTTTTCAGTTTTACAGGCCGACATAAGAAAAACAAGCCCCAGTAGACAAAGGTATTTGTTAAAGTTGCCCATTTGATTTTGTTTTAATATAAATGAAATTCAAATTTTCATAGGACCAGGTTTGTATATAATAGAAAAACAGGTTGTATGAATTATCGACATTTTGGGTCATATTTTTAAACATATGCATCTCCAAATTAGGATATTGTAAAGTCGATAAGAGCTTCAGATCACTGTCATACTTATTTATTGTACCATAAGTGGATATTCCACCACCCTCTTGCTGTCCATAGACCACAATATTGTTATCATTATCAAAAAAAGCTCCTGCTGGCTTTAAATTGACGTATTCACCCAATTTTGCCTTGACATTGCCATTCTTATCAAATTTGACATACCTTAACGAATAGGAATAGAAGTCAAAACCCCAGAGATAAAAAATATCATTTTTATCTTTCAGTAAAATAGGCATATGGTATTGACGTTCGTAATCGCCAGGAAGCTTTCCATCAAACTCAAAAGTAGCCAGCACATTACCGTCCCGATCTGTTTTTTGCACCTTAATTTTTGTTGCTTCCGAATCAAGCAAACTATAATAGATCTGTTGCGCATTGTCTAACTGAATTGAAGAAATGCCAACGGAGCTATTTTTACGTTTCCAAACAACTTTAAAGTCGCTGGTAGTAACCTTTAACAGCTCTCCACCACCTGTACCCATGATCATGTTATGTGACGCGTCAAACTGAACTGATGAAACGTAATCATTCGGAGACAAATCTATCGAAACGGGCTTCTCCAATTTCAGTTTACCATTCGTCTGATCAATGACATAAATATCGTGTTTAACAATAATGAAAGCTTCATCTAGCTTAGAAGGCAACACTACATGTGGTGGTAAATCATAATAATTTAGATCCTGGATCAAGCGATACCAAATAATCTGGCCTTTATTATTTGTACGATATACAATCAGTTTAAAATTTGTATCTCCACCCTCATGCTGCAAAAATGTACAGATTAAATGTCCACCATCTTCCAGAAGACGGATGCTATTATTGCCTGTTATACGTGATTGCGTATGAATTTTGTATTCAACATAGGTACTTCCGTTAGTTGTACTGCCTCCAACAGTTTTTGCATCTATGCTTTGTTCTTGTGTTATGCCCGTTTGGGACCTCGCGATTACACGGATCTTATAATTTGTATCGCCAAGCAAATTAATTAAGCTGTATTTTGTTATACTAAGATCCTTCGCTACAAGCTTATTATCTACATATATCGCATAGGATACTGGCTTAAAATGCGAACTGTTCACCTTATCCCAAGATAACTCTATTAAATCTTTGTTTGCAGCACTTACAACAAGATTCAAAGGATTTAATATTTCTGCCTGATCAATATATTCATCGGTTTTGCTCGCAATATTCTCCTTCTTGGAACATCCTCCAATTAATAAAATTAGAATTAAGAAAAATAGCTGAGCACAATGGTAAAAAATAGCTCTTTTCATAAAAATGAAGTTACTCACCAAAGATATTAAAAAGGTTGTATCAAAAGCATTTTTTTTAACATAATTAATTGACACATTAATTAGTCCAAATAATTCTCTACAATATTTAATATACCTTTATGAGATTATCGTATAGTACAACATCCAATAGACACAAAATGGCACTCGAATTAATACCTGTAATAGAAATTGGATATAACAATAAGGACATTCCAACACCAGGCAAATATCCTTATTGGGAATACCCTATATTATGGGATAAATATAATGCTGAAAGCCACAAAAAAGCAGGTTGGCCTAATTGGAAAATGGATTACTAATAAAAATACATTAGAGTATCTGAGCGTTTGGGAGAAGATAAACAATTCCGATTTTAATTACCCCGAATTCGGGGTAATTGAACAGGAAGCAGGGACAAATAGATTCATTATGTCTGTGGGCCAATGGATTGAACGAACGAAGGCTGTAGGGATGATAGTAAAAGCTGGAAGATATGGAGGGACATTTGCTCATAAAGATATTGCTTTCCATTTTGCGATGTGGCTAAGTCCAGAATTCCAAATTTACTTAGTGAATGAATTTCAGCGTCTAAAAGATGAGGAAAATGATCGTTTGAAATTAAACTGGAACTTACAGAGGACACTAGCCAAAGTAAATTATCACATTCATACCGATGCAATAAAGGAAAATCTCATTCCAGCAGAAATTACAAAACAGCAAGTGAGTTTCGTTTATGCAAATGAAGCCGATCTGCTCAATGTTGCACTATTTGGAATGACCGCTAAGGAATGGAGAGATGCAAATCCTGATAAGAATGGCAATATCCGGGACTACGCGATTATAGAACAGTTGGTCGTGCTAAGCAACATGGAAAGTATAAACGCGTTATTAATTCAACAAGGAGTACCACAAAATGAACGGCTTATGCAACTGAATAAAGTAGCTGTGACACAAATGAAGTCGCTCGTAAAAAATAAGGCTGTTAGAAAATTAAAATAGAAAGGTGTCTTATTTATCCATTCCTCTAACTGGAAATATGATGAGTTTTAAACAAATCTTATCATCAATGCGTTAGATATGCAATTCTATTTCTTATCCTATGCAAAGTCGATCGAAGAACAAATCTGTTAGATTTGTAAGACTGCAAATGATCAAAATCCATATAGAATAGATAAATGTTCCTAATATGAAATCAATATTTGAGAAAAACATAAGAGAAGCGGTCATCGAAAGAATTAATTTATTACACGAGGACAGCGATGCTCTTTGGGGAAAAATGACAGTAACGCAAATGGTCAGGCATTGTATATTATGTGAACAATATTACCAAGGATCCATAAAGGTTACGCATTCATTTTTAGGGCGAATGTTTGGTCAAAATGCGATAAAGGGGATATTGAAAGATGAAACAACAAGTTTTGGCAAAAACGCACCCACATCCGCTGTATTTATCGTAAATGAAGACATACATGATTTAGAAATGGAGAAACGAAATTGGAAATTATTAATCGAGCAATATGAAACATTTGAAAAAGATACATTTGTACATTGGTTCTTTGGTAGAATGTCCAGAGCCCAATTAGGACAGTTCATATACAAACATTTCAACCACCATTTAAAGCAGTTTGGAGCGTAATCCAAAAAGCCACGGAACCGCTACTTGGGTCAGACGAATTTAAACGAACAGAAAACAATTGCAACGGAAACCCGCGCCTTTTACGTTATCTATCAAGCTGACTGTCTTTTGCCAAGGAACAGTGACGTTCTCTTCATAGTTATCTGGAATATTGTAAGGATCTGTGATCGTAGGGGTATATTGAACTTGCGCCGATACGGCTGGTCCTTTAAGCGTATAAGAAAATGCTCAACCGATTTCTAAGCCCTTTATACTTAGAAGTATTCAATTTTTATCACTCCATAATAACACTCCTGCGGATTCTTGGTATGTTGACTCAGACTTAAGGCATATGATAAAGAGCTCAATATAACTTATGCTTAGAATCTTTATGGTATTTATTATTTTTTGTATTTTCAATCACTGAAAGATTTTATAACCATCCTTATGGACAATGACTTCTATTGCAATTTCATCCAACCTGATAAGGACATCGCTAAATTTGTCGAAAATCTGGGAACATTTCAAAACAAGTCTGACAACCCAAAAGAAGTAGTCATTATTCCCGATGGTCGAGTTGATCTTCTTTTTTTTCAGTCCTCGGCGGAACCGTTCCACACGATGATTATGGGCTTGGAAACCTACCCAGAGGAAAGATATATATTGCCCCACACAACCGCTTTTGTAGTGAGCTTTAAGCCACTCGCAGTGGAATATATTTTAGACACTTCGATTGCAGCGCTACTGAACACCGGCAAAACACTTCCAAACAATTTTTGGGGTTTTAAAGCCGAAGACTTACAGAATTTTGAGCTTTGCTGTAACAAAGCAACACAGATAATAAAGAATTTACTCCCTAAAGAAGCGGATGAAAGAAAATGTAAGCTTTTTGATCTTATTTATCGGTATAGAGGAGAGATGACCGTGCAAGAACTGTCCGAAAAAGTTAAATGGAACAGTAGGCAGATCAACCGCTATTTTTCAAAACAGTTTGGGTTATCGTTAAAGGCCTATTCGACTATTTTACGTTTCAGGGCATCTTTGGAGCACATTGCACAAGGAAGGCTCTTCCCTGAGCTGAACTATACTGATCAAAATCATTTTATTAAAGAAATAAAAAAATTCTCAGGAGTAGTGCCAAAAGAATTGTTAAAAAATCAAAATGACCGATTTATACTATTATCAGTGTTGAAAGGAAAATAATTTTGCATTGTAAAAATAGAGACAATGCTGATTAAAAATCGATCAATAGCCATCGTAGGTGCAGGCCCCGCGGGGCTTACACTGGCAAGACTTTTACAATTAAAAAATTTACATGTAAAAGTATACGAAAGAGATTTTGATAAAAATGCACGAGTCCAGGGATCGCCCCTCGACATGCATGAAAACTCAGGACTGGCAGCTTTACGGAAAGCTGATTTGCTGAAACAATTTAAAGAAGTTTTTCGTCCGGGAGCTGATAAAATGCTTATTATGAATGAACAGGCAGAAATTCTTTACAGTGACCATAACACAAAACCTGATGAAGCTTTTGGTTCCGAATATTTCCGTCCGGAAATAGATCGTGGTCCCTTAAGGAATATGCTGGTGGATGCTCTTCTACCGGAAACGGTAGTATGGGACAGTCATTTTATTTCAATGGAGCCCCATAATGAGGGGTGGACGATTCATTTTAAAAACGGCTCTTCTGTCTATGCTGACCTGGTTATCGCAGCAGACGGCGCCAATTCAAGGTTACGCCCCTATCTCACCCCTATCAAACCCGTCTATTCAGGAGTGATTATGCTGGAAGGAACTGTTGCCAAACAATATGCCCCCCACATTGATGCACTGGTAAAAGGAGGTAAAATCATGGCCTTTGGAAATACTAAAAATATATTGCTCGGCCAGAAAGCAAATGGGGATATTGGATTTTATGCGAGTTTTAAAGCAAATGAAAATTGGGCGGCAGAAAGCGGTCTTGATTTTTCCGATAATATTCAGATTCTAGAATGGTTTAAAACAGCATATCCAGAATGGAATGCGCTCTGGCATGAATTGATTCAACATGCATATACTCCTTTTATTCCACGTCTGATCTATTCGATGCCCGAACAGCGGTGGAAAACAAAATCCAACCTAACCCTGATAGGAGATGCGGCCCATGTGATGCCTCCATTTGCAGGAGAAGGAGCAAATATGGCCATGCTGGACGCGTTGGAGTTAAGCGAATGTTTGACCAACGCGACTTATCAAACTATACAGGAGGCTATTTCAGATTTCGAAGTTAACATGTATAATAGGTCGGTAAATGCCACCCGAAAATCCCTGGAAAATGGCGAGAAGATGCATTCCAAAAACGCACTTTCCACTATGCTTAAATTTTTCAACGCCCATCCTAGCTGAACATTTAGCTATCTCAAATGTTTGAGATAGCTAAATTCCTTGCAAGATCCTAAGGCGTTGTGCAGCTATAGTATCATCGCATAACTCACTCAATAATTTTCTCATTTGTTTTACAATAAGATTTTTTATGCGATTATCACCTCTTCTTTCATTAAAATTGACTATACGCCAACTAAGTTTGTCGAAAATCCATCAATATCTTATTAGTATTGTTTAGAAATTCTCCCATATTGAACCAGTAGCGTTTATAAACCTCCTCCTCAAAAACAAATAGGCAAGTATCCATAACGGCATCAATAAACACTACATCAACTAGATTATAGTTAACATCAGTTTCTAGAGTGACACGTTTAAAAGTAAGGCGAAATTCATTATATGTTCCGTTATATACCAATCTAATGCAGCCATAGTCGTTATGTAGATCAAGATGAGCGTCATCCAAATCTAGCTTTATACTATTTTTAAATAATTCAGATTGTGTTAAACTAATCTTCCTCTTTATTATTTCGCTAGCCATTGACTTACTGCTTTAATTGTTAATCTATTCAAGACATTGCATCCATATTATTTCATCTTTATTTTCAATCGCTCTTTTTATTTTGACAAACGAAAAGAAAAGAACTACCAGCAAGATGGGTTCAAAACAATTTGCATTAAAATCTAGTTTCAAGCTTATAGCCTTTGCCACGGACTACAACAATGTTGATATCGGGAACTGTTTCCAATTTTTTCCTGAGTTTCGAAATAAACATATCCAAGCTGCGCCCCACAATCACGCCCTCATCTTCCCAGATCTCTTTTTGCAACCTGCTTCTAATTATCATCTCATTAGGAGATCGTGCAAAAATGTGCATTAGCCTTGCTTCCGTCCGAGTCAGATCTATGCATTCATTATTTATCCTCAATAACTTTTCATGGGATCAAATTGAACCGAGCCGAAACGGAATACTTCTACAGGCTGATCACTTTTGGGTGCTTTTTGTATTGCACGTGGCCTAAAAACAACAAAACAGATAAAAGCCAACGCTGACAGACTACCCAATATATACACTTCTTTCTCTCTATGTTCTATTGGTTTGAATTTAATGTCAATCGCATAAAAGCCACTAGGTTGCTCTCTTCCTAAACAAGGTACAATATCATCTTCTTCATCTCCAGCGATAGCAAATCCATAGGTTACAGCATTCGATGCACAGTTAAGAACGTTGACAATATAATTGCGTGTGAAAGGATCTTCGCCCAGCAGGTCTTTCGCTGTATTTAAGAGAGAATCAGGCTGAAAGGTAAGATGCTGTTCAAATCTAATCCGATATTCATCTGTTGTAATCCGCTCTATAGGAAGGACCCTTGATGAACTATCCCCCGATTGTAAGAGCAGCTGGTGTCCAAGTTTACGGAGTAAAATTTCTGCTTTGGCTTCATCAAAGCTACTCCTCTCGTCCTTACTAAATGCCAGACCGATCAATGCGATAGATAGGAATACGAATGTTAGTCCAATAATGTATCTACGTCTTCTACTGGGAAGATTTTTGAAATCAAATCGCATAAGCGGACATTATTTACAAAGTTTACAATTTAATTTACAATCCTGAACGGTCAGCTATAAAGATATCAAAGTATTTTCGCTCAACCAACTTTGATAAAATATGAACAATGCAATGACCATTTCCATTTTACTGCTGCTCTCTTTTTTAACCAGCTCTTGTAACGAGATCAACCAGAAACAACAAAAGATAAATAATTCAAGGTCTTTATCCAATCGTACAGACACTACACAGGCTCCAAATGGAATCGTCCGTACGGTAAAGCAAGACCGGAGGGGCAATATCTGGATTGCTTCATGGAAGGGTGTCTTTCGATACGATGGAAAATCGTTTACCAATATAACAGCTGACGTCAGTACTGCCCGTTTTTTCGCAGTATTGGAAGATAAAAAAGGAAACTTTTGGTTGACATCGATCGGTTCAGGCGTGTATTATTATGATGGAAAATCCTTCCGCAATTTTACGACCAAAGACGGTCTTGCAGGTAACAAGGTCACTGAAATCTATGCGGATAAGGCCGGTCATGTTTGGTTCTGCACAGATGCTGGAGCTAGCCGATATGATGGAAAGTCTTTTAAAAATTTTACTGCAAAAGATGGACTATCCAGCAACAGCGTCAACTCGATTATGGAGGACAAAACAGGAAAGTTATGGTTTGGAACAAGTGATGATGCCTGCGTCTATGATGGTAAAACATACACAGTCCTCAAGCATGAAGGTAAATCGTTTAAAAATGTCCGCTCGATAATAGCGGATAAAAATGGGAATATCTGGCTCGGGGGAAATGACGGACTATGGCGCTACGACGGTACTACATTTACAAATTATACGCGTCAGTTTGTTGGCTATATCTATGAAGATAAAAATGGGAATATCTGGACTAGTTCGGATAGTATTGTCAATAGGGACTTCAAACATGTCTCACAACCGCCCACAAAGACAAAAAGCTGGATTCTCTCCCGTTACAATTCAAAATCGTTATCGGATTCCTCCACGCCTCCCGAGATAATCAGATCGGGGGAAGCCCTGATTTTTGGAATCACGGAAGCTAACGATGGAAGTATATGGTTTGGTACTTTAAATGGAGTGCATCGTTATAAAGGAAATAGTTTCACGAACTTTAAAACGAAATAGTATACAAAGGCAAACAACTACATGTCGCATGCGTTAAGATTTAAAATAAACGACACGAATGAATCTCCGGATGCGTTTGCAGGAAGAATTAGTGCTGAAATGCGGGAATGGCATATCCCGAAGCTGACATCTATCAGGTAGCTGAAAATGGAATAAAGTTAATTGCATACCAGGATACTGAACAGTATAAATTGATGAGGTATTTTATGAATAATCACGGAACGGATTTTATCCGAATTGGGATTCGATTTTTAAATCAAACTAAATGGATGAAAAAAGTAAATGCAAAGAACTCATTGAGAAAATAGGTGTGTTATATAATCGTTAATTTCATAATTGATACATAAAATATGGGGTATTTATTATAGTTTTATGGCTAGCTAGTTAATCTAAATTAAAGTCGGCAAGAAATATTTTTCAGCCAATATCAGCTTTAGAAATGAAACGTATAATAACAGTATTCTTAGTTTTTTTATCAATGCAGATTAATGCACAAGATCTTAAACACCTTAATGATGTCGCAAGTAACGACGGCATACCTCGTGGAAAAGCAATTATCTATGGTAATTTCATCCAACGATTAGGATTCAGCAGTGGAGGTTTTCCGCAGGACATACGTTTGATCAATACAGAAACAAAGGAGGTTTTTTCATTTAGAGTGAAGCCGACATTCAAATCATCAAAGGAAAATATCTTCATATATACCATTGAGCCGGGTAACTACGCTATTCTAAATTATTGGTGGACCAATAGTAAGTGGTATGGTGGCAAAATGTATACAGAGTATATTTTTAAGAATACGGATACAACAGATGGCTTTGAAGATAAAGTAAATGATGGCCTGATAAATATAGATGAATTAGAACGCTTTACTTTTAAGATTACAGAAAACTCATTAAACTATCTGGGAACCTGGCATTTTAAAACCCCTCCTGTTTCATTCACGGATGACAAGGTCATTCTCGACAAGAAAATGAAAGATAGGTACAAAGCCATTGACTTTTCACAAGCTAATCTAGTTATACCAAACTAATAAACTCAAATCAGGAATTGACAAAACATGTCATGTAAGAATCTCAAGCATTATAAAATATAACAACAAGACTCTTAGAGCATTGCAATATGAGAATCGAAAATAAAAGAGTTATTAATAGAATACAAATTAATAAGGCTATTATAGAGGATGATAAAAAAGGTTTAATCTTGACAGATTCAAACCTAAATATTCTAAATAATCTTGGTTTTGAAGAATTCCGCCTCTTAGATTTTGCCCCTAATGGCCATATTATACTTTTGAATTCCAAAAATTGGCTAACAATACGAAATGCAAATAAAACGACAATTACAGCTTTTGACATTGAGACTAAACAACAACTCTTTTCTACAGAAAAGTTCCTGGGATATAGAAGCATAATAGATAAATCATCTAACTATTTTTTACTTGAATATTATCGTGGATTATGTTGTGTAAATATTAAAAACGGTGAGGTAGTTTTCAAAAAAGATAAAGTCGACAAAAGTCTGTACAATGCAGATTTACACCTTAAAAGCAATATTATTTATATTCCAACAGAGAAAAAATCTATTTTGAGGTATCACTTTGACAATCACTGTTTCGATGAAATAAAACTTGAAAATGTAGGCGGTACGAGTTGGATCAAATTTGATAATACCCAAGCCTATTTATTGATAAGTGACAAAAAAATTCATTGCACTGCTTTACACACGACAACATGGTGAAACCGATATGGTCAATAAATTTTTCCAAATTAAAAAAAGATAAGAGAATTTGGTGTTACAATATCATAACAACTAAGAGCAATTTAGGTTGTATTCATGGATTTATGCCTGAAAGTGGCCAAAATGCGTACGCAGGAGGTACATTATATATTTTCGATATCCTCTCAGGCGAAATATTTGACTCCTTAGATTATGCAAACATTCAGGAAAAAATAATCACCGATTTTCAAATAGATGAAATCATTATTGATGACTTGACGTCACTATCATTGAAAACTAAAACATTTCGACAGACACCGATGGCGTCATATCTACAATAGCGCTGAATAAATATGGATCATTTAGAACCTATACCATTATGGACATTGGTAGCTAACATCAAACAGGAAATTAGCTATGGTCAAGGGAAAATAGAAACCCGCTATGGCACGAAACAGTTTAGCCCGGGCACCAAAGTGTATATTATTGATTGGTATGCTGGGATGTGCCAAGATATTACCGTAATCGGATTGTCCAGAGATACGAAAAAATTAATTACCATTGTTATACGGGCAGAATGGATCGAAAACTTCCGCGTCAAGTTATGCTACAACCCTAAAGTATGCTCAAAAATAAAGACCTACTTTGATAAGGAGGAAACTGGAATGCAGCGGTATACAGAAAAATTTGTAAATGATATGTTTATCGGTATACCTCAATGGAATGAACCTAATTAATTCATCTTCTAACCCGTAAAAAGTTCTTCTCACTGCAAAATAAAGCTACAAGTATTGCCAATACAAGGCTGAAAAAGAAGCGAGAAGTTACTATTAGATGAAGAAATAAGCATTTAATGCTATTAATCTCCCACTTTTTTATAACAATTTTGATTTGGGATATCAGCGGAAAAATGACCAACACAAAATTCTATCCTACCGCTATTTACACCTATATATCCAATCCCATTACTTATTGTATCGTTTAAAAGCTCAGGAAACTGCACTAAATCTCTATCCAAATTCCAAAAATAAGGTGGTTCAAAGACTATCAAATCGTGATCTACTTTCCATTTTCCTTTAGTTTTCAGCACCAGCTTTTTATTCCTATCATACACCCTGCGACAATATATATTATTAGTCCCTAGCTGAATAGTATCATAGGTGTTTGTATAGTTATCAGGGCTGTAAGTTCCTATCATTTCCCCGGTATAGTAACTACAAGAGAGTAGTACGATAATAAAAAAAAGAAAAATTGCTGCTTTCATATTTAATGATTTACCAATGAGGTCATAAATAAAACCTGATAAATGAATTTAGTAAATTGCATTATGGAAAAGAAAACATTTTGGCATCATCTTTTAAATCATTCGCGCTATTTTATGAAAGTATAGAGTTGTTCATGCGAGGGCAATATCTCAGGACGCCATTTTATGGTTACCGGAAGCTTGAAATTGATGGAGATAGTGCTGGTTTTCTTACTATAGCAAACATTGACTTTGGTATTATTGTCAATAACATCAAGATAAAAGCGAGACTATTCAAGTATGATTGGTTACATATGACATCTTGGCGATGGTTATAATCAAACTTTTGCTATATTTATTTACCAAACTTACTTATAAGTTTAAAAAGCATATAAAATTGATATTGCTGTAATATAAACCTTTCTAATGATCAAAAAATTACTACTCGCATTCATGTCCAAGTATGGTTGGATGAGCCTAGTTCTTGGAACCGTTGCATTATTCCTACCGATGCCCTTTAATTTTTTAGGTATGATGGGAATAAATTATGCTTTTTATCTCATGGGGCTTTCTATTTCTTTGATCATACACGAGTGGGGACATTGGTTTTTCACACGGCTAGTCGGTGAATATCCAAAACGCATTGTCATCGGCACCGGACACCTGCTGATGCGTACACATTTCTTTAAGAGTAAGCTGAATCTGTATTCCAAATTTCAGAGTGGCTACGTCATGCTCAATATCAAGGATGACAAATATTACAGACTTAAAACATTTGTAGGCGTCCTAGGTGGTCCACTGACCAATATTGCTATTGGCTTGATCGTAATAACCGTAGTACCATTCTCGATGGATTTTTCAAAAACGATTGCTTTCAGCCTATGGTTTGGTTATCTGCAATTGCTGGTAGGTCTAGGGAACCTGACCCCATTCAGAAGAAAAATAAATGGCTTCCCAATGGATTTCGACGGACGGATTATCCTAAACATACTACTGGGTAAATACAAAAAAGAAACGAGCAACGAGGTTATAGATCTCTGTCTGGAAGGAGATGATTATGTGGCAACGCAGCAATATGAGAAAGCATTGGCACAATATAAACAATGCCTGCAAATTGCTACAGAATCCGGCCCAGCTATTACCTGTACTATCCGGTTTAATATTGGAATATGTCATTTTAACCTGGGGGATTATGATGAGGCATTACACGATCTAAAGGAAGTAGAAAATCAGCTGCCTGCAAAAGAAGTTGAACGCTTAGCAGGCTATCTTTATAATCTCTACGCTAATATCTATCTAGTGCAAGGTGATATAGAACAGGCTACTACAATGGGACAACAGGCACTTCAGCTGCTACCCGAACTCGATCCCATCCGTCACACTTGGGGCTGTATTCTGGTCGAAAATGAAGAATGGGATCGGGGCAAGGAAATGTTATCCCCACAAATGGATTTCAATTATGTAAACAGCTCAACACTATTGTCTGCAATGTATTTAGCACTGGTCTATCAACGGAATGGAAAATTAACAAAGAAAGATCGTTATTGGGAATTTGTACAGCGTAATCTAGCTGAACTGAGTCTTGCTGATAAAGTGATCTATGAACGTATGCAGCTAAAACTGGCTGCAAAATAAACTTTGTTAAACGGACAATACCGAAGCTAACATGGAGATTTCGATTTCATTGATCAGTAATTTCCGAAATAATATGATCAAAGCCTCCGAAATCTCCAGATATCGGACCGGAAGGATTCACTGCTATTGGCTTATCAAAGATTTATCTATATAAAGATCAATAATCACTTAAACAATTCAAACTTTTGCTATATTTATTTGCCAAGCCTTTTATGATGGACATAAACAGTATATAATAGGGGATTCGGACATTTACGAAGGGATTGTCGCTAGGTGTGAGCTATGAAAATTTTATGCGTTACAGCGATGTATATTTTAATATCACACTGTTGCTATAGAGATTATCACCGCTTTTTCATCGTCATTTTCAACTGCTCTTTTTTATTTCTTTACCTTTAATAGATGGCTCAGAATAGAAAAAGTAAGTACAAACATAATTGCCTGAATGATAAATACAGGGTAAAGTAGATCTCCTTCCGCATAGCGATATGCAAAACTTATAATTGATACCGGAAATGTAAATACCGTACCGACAACAAACCATTCGTTATAAAACGGATCACCAGTAAGAATCGAACATACCGACAAGGTACCTATTCCAACATAGGCCAAAGCAATAAAAAATGGTACTCGCTGTTCTTTGAAATACTTTATCATAAGTTTTCCTGTTATAAAAATGTGGCGCTATTATTTGCGTGCTAATTATCGAAGTGAAACGATGTGTGTAAATCCCACAAATAATCCATAATTTAAGGAATTTCTTCTCTACATGTTAAGAATCTCATATCTAAGATCAAGCAGTTGTTTATACAGGTCCTTGTAATCCTGAGATAAAAATGAATTATCAATCCATTTGAATGCCAACGGTTTATTTTTCAGAAAACGCCGGGCCATATTAGATATCTGTTTAGTATTCAATCCCATTGTTTTACCTAAATTTTCAAAATTCTGCCACTTAAGCTTTTTCTTTTTTCCTTCAAGAGTTAACGCAAGTTCTTCTGTATCGTCCGGATTTAATATTGTGACATTTAAAAGATCATAAGCAGGAGCTAGTTTCCAACTATTACCACCATCGATCATTGAAAAATTTTTCAGATGCATATCGTTATTGCCCGTCAAAAAACTAAACACCCCCAATTCCAGAAAATAACTCTTATCTAACAGGGTGTTATCTGAATATTCATCTAGGGCCTTCCCTATTTTTTCCATGGAACTTTTATACTTATCGGAAGCGTCCGTAATCTGAAACATGTCCAGCATATGGATTTTTTCTCCGGTGTCTGTCCTATCTATCCGTTTGGTAATATAGGCCAATTCCCCGGAAGACATCCTAATCAAGCTTGATTTCACTACATTGATCCCGAATGCTTCGGCAATTCGCATTGTAACGTGTTCGTTCGCCGGCATTTCAGGGAAGATTTCGGAAGGTGGTTTGAAAATATAATTACCGCCCAAAGCTCCTATGACTGTCAAACGCCCTCTGTCAGGATCATTAAGTGTATCATTAACTACAGATAAAGACAATTTTGGTTGCACTCCTGGAACTGCGACACTTCTTTCGACAATATTCTTTGCTAGTTCCCCCATTTGTTCCATGGAATATTCAAAAACAGGTTGCTGTTTGGTCCCGAAAAATTCCAAGCTACAACTTTCATGAAAGTCACCTTCTGTATCTGCATTTAATTCCCGATAACAGTACAAGCAATTTTTATTCTTCATTTTCATCATGTATTATTGGTTGCACACTTACCGCTCCTATGCAATTTTGGCAACAGGCTAAAAGCAATCCCATCCGGTCATTTCGATTCAGTTTCCAATTTTTGGAAGCAATATCTAATAACCAGCCTTCTGGAATCAGCCCTTCAAAAAAAGGAAATAATCTTTTATCAATATATGGTTTTTCTACAACCGGCATTGTGAAAGTCAGGAACTGATTTGGGTAATTCTTGATGTACATCTCATCATATTCAAAAATATATTGTCCTTCATCCGTTTCAGTAAGTTTACCTGCCAAATCATTTTTATAATATATATCTGCCCGCCTCATAATCTCTTTTATTTTCTGATTTCGTTATTTCTCTTGAGCTAACCGGTGCCAAAGTATGTCCAAACATCTTCAAAACTTGATTCACCTTTTCCAAATTTAGGTTTTCCTTTCCTTGCTCGATTTTCCGGACTACGGTTAATGCCACACCAGCTCGCTCAGCAAATTCTTCCTGTGTTAGGTTGACTTCTTTTCTCTTTGATTTTACAAAATCCGCTAATGTCATCATAATAATAAATTTAAACAAATATATTCATTTATATGCAAAAACATATAATATCAAATAATACGATATAACTATATGCAAAAACGTATAAAACAAAAAAAAGCAACACCATTATATGTAAAAGCATACAACTAAGCAGACTATTTTAAAATTATATGCATTTACGTATAAAATGGAGATTTCGGATATTATTAAGTAAAAATTGATTTTTGAATTCTCAGCATAATATTCAAATGGAAAAAATCATCCGAATCGAATGGTCTTCGATTTTCGAAACTGAATAGGCAACGGTATCAAAATCTTCACTTGAGAGGATATCCAAACCGCCTTATAGTAAGCCTAGCTATGAAGCATTTGGTTTGCTTACGATAGCAAACATAGACTTTGGTATTTTTGTCAATAATACTAAGATGAAAGCTAGACTATTCAAGTACGATTATTCTGCAACGGAACAAGAATTTTCAAAGAAACAAGGTCGAGACCAGCTAAAGCGAGAGATAGAAGAAATGAAAAAACAAAAGAGGTAATTGCAGCATACCTCTAAGTGTATTAATTTTATAATTGGAAGGTGCTATTCATCCGCGACTCTTTTATAACAATTTTGATTTGGGATATCAGCAGAAAAATGACCAACACAAAATTCTATCCTACCGCTATTTACACCTATATATCCGATCCCAAGAGACTAGTACGATAATGAAAAAAAGAAAAATTGCTGCTTTCATATTTAATGATTTACCAATAAGGTCACAAATAAAAACCTGATAAATGAATTTAGTAAATTGCATTATGGAAAAGAAAACATTTTGACATCATCTGTTAAATCATTCGCGCCATTTTATGAAAGTATACTTCTTAATACCCGTTTTATTTCTTGCTTTAGCTTGTCAAAGCACAACTAAAAAAACTCCTAAAGCAAAAGCTCAAGAAAAAACTTTCAATTATTCCGCTTTTGAAAAAGACTATGCGGAAATACTGGAAGCGATATTTAACCATGACACTTACATCAATCGATTGATCATAACTGAAAAACCTGAGACTTATACTGAAAACAAATTTACCAAAGATCTGATACATACGTTTTATAAGGAGGGTTATCCTCCGGGAGATGCTATTGGTATTAGAGGAGATTCAATTCACCCCGCAGCCAAATGATCATCCGCAATCCCCTTATGTTATTCCGGAAGAGGTTGTCTTCAACAAAAATGGAATGGCTTTTCTGACGTTCTTAGGAAATCAATTGATCAACTATAAAACAAAAACACCAATAGGTCAACCCATCCAAGGCAACTATTGGCAATCTGATACGAAAAACAAGTTGATATATGCGATTACATGGGACCAACAATATACGACTTGGATCGTTTGTTATGACCTCAATGCAAAAGAACTGTATCGAAGACCTTTCTTTTATGACACAGGTAGTTCAAGCTATGTGAAGTTAGCTGGAAATGGAAAATATATCGTTTATTACAATGGATATTCGGAAGAATTATTTCGGTTTTCAATAGATTTTTTCAAAGGCAAAACGAAGTTGGAGAATTGGGAATTGTAAGAAGGAAATAGTAAAACTACACTCGCTTCTCAGGTTAATGAAATGCTTTAATATAGTGCCCGGAGCTTTGTGATGACCTCAAAGCCCTAGACACAATTGATGTAATTTCCAAAGCACATTAGTAACTTTCCCGATCTGCAGGAGTAAGCAAGTTCTGGGGATTCAGCGAGCTATAAAACTTCAAAAAGATCTTTATACTTCATGGTTTTGTCGTGCATCGTCATGATAACTTCGCTTTTTCCTCTGGATGCAAATGCCGGTACGATAAATCGAAGTTCTTCAGAACTTCGAAAAACGCTGGTAGCATATGCTCCACCTATGGTCACATTTATTTGGCTGAGCCCCCGACCTTTAATCGTGACGACATCACCGGGATACCCTTTTAACGGACTAATACTAGTGACTTCAAAATTGCGAATATATAACTGCTGTTTTTGGGGTGAATAATAATTCTCATTATAATTGTAATTTACGCTATAACCGATCTGAATTTCTGTACTGCCAATGATATAACCTGGCAAAGCAAATTGTATTTTACCGTCTCGAGCAACAGGATACTCGTAAATTCCATTTCCGATAACCGAATAAGTCTGCCCCTCGATGAAATTGCCTGTAATCGTAAATGGCTCACCAACAAATTTTGTCAAATCTGCTGGTGTATTCCACTTCAAGGTCCTAACCTCTACTCGCTCCGTAGAACTGACTGAATAATAAGGGCTACTGTATCCAAAAGTGTAAACGCCATCTGGGACATCGCGTACGGTAAATGTCTCTATACTCCCGGTACTGCTATCAAAAAAATGGGCGATGCTATGTTTACCTAGATAATAACTAGCTTTTTCTGGATTCATGAGATAGGTATACATATCAATCCCATCGATCCTCATTAAGGAAGGAGAATGGATCACCTTTTTTGTAAAATGGATATTGCTACCAAGCGGTCTGATCAATTCAATGGAATCTTTGAAAATAACGGAATCCTTCCCATTATGGAAGCCCAATTGAAATTTGCCTCCTTTTAGGCTTTCAATTTCATATAAATTGACCTGGTGATAGCATTCAACTTTTTTTCCATTGATCAGCATATAAAATGGCGCCGACATAGGCATTCCATCCCATTTTATTGCGTTGCCCGTGATGGGTATAGGCTCGTTTAGATAAAACTTAGTTTTTACGGGTGGATTGGCTACACCTAAAACTTCAATGTTAGCTATTGTCCTATTGCTTGCAAAACCCGATTGATCTTTAACACGTAAAAAAACAGACACCTTATTTCCATGATAGAAGTTATCAGATTTTGGAAAAATAAAACTAAGGCTTTTTCGATCACTACCGACTTGATAGGGTATGACATGCTCACCCTGATATTGGCTCTGATAATATAACTTTATATTTTCGGAGAGGAACTGAAAATCACCAGTAACGGTTACTTTATTGTTATTAGGCACAAGCTTATCTTCCAAAAGATTGATCTTAATTCCATCCACTTCAAACGTATTGGGCTCGCCACGATAGAAACCATTTTTTGTTTTGACATACAAAGTATACTGATAACGATCTCCCAACTCAAAATTACTGTTGTGCTGGTATTTCAATGTAACATTCCCGACTGTAGCTTTTTTTCCCAAGCTGACAACAGTTTCCTTCTCGCCGTTTGTGGTGGTTACCTTTTGGATTAAGAATCCGTAATCCTCCACAGGTATCCCATTTAATCGAGCTATATGTCCATTTAAGGTAACCGTTTTATCTTCCAAATCACTGAATGTAGTGGTTTCCAGTTGAATGGGACTGTAATCGACAGGCTCGATGACTTCTTTCTTTTTGCACCCAACCAAAATGCTTAAACTGCTTATAGATAGCCAAAGCAAAAAAAATGCAACTATATATATAGACCTGGTCTTTTTCATAATTTATTTTTTGCGATTAAAGTATTTCAAGGTAATCACTAGCGAAAACAACGTTTTCAATGACATAATTAAAAAATCTGGCGTTCACCCGGTATTTACCTTTTGGTAGATCATCCGGTACTTTAAACTGTATTTTATCGTTCTGGGATAGTGTATGTTGAATCTCCCTATCAGCAATTCGCACTTTGTATCCATTCAATCCATGTCCCTCAATCGTAATCAGGGTTCCTGCTGTAGCACGTAATGGAGAGACCGAATTTATTACAGTAGCCTTGACTTGCAATGGAATAGCATTGGAATAGTAATTTTTCTGTTGTCCCATCTCGCTGAGATATGTCACCTGAGCTTGGTAATTTCCGGCTTTGGTAGGAGGTACTTCAAATATGATCTCACCCGACGTATTACAGGTTGAAAAATAGCTTTCTTGAGCCGGATCAATACGCAATCCATAAGACCGCCTTAGTATAAATGTACCTTTTAACTTTATTTTATCTCCAGCATAACATTCCGTATGACTGCTTGAACTGATATGTACGCTCTTTACTTTAATTTTATTGTTGCTTGTATAGCTGAAGAAACTATTTTTCATTTCCAAGGAGTACTCACCGTCTGGAATATCGTCTATGGCTAACTCCCCCTTTTTTGATGTATTATCCCGAAGTAAATAATAGGCTTTCTTATTTCCAACAGTAGCATAACCATAAAAATCAAATCGACCAGGATCTGGCCCTACTACTTCAAAATTAGTCCCCGGATGAACATACTCTGGGATCATCTTGAACTCATCGGGATCAGCTTCTTTAAGCTGCAAAGGCTGTGGAAAGGTGATCGTGTCGCGCCCATTCGTGTACCCTATCGGAAAAGTCTTACCCTTCTGACTTTTAACAAAGTCATAAAGTCTCAAGTAATTGGAGTACTTCAAAAAAACATTACCGACGAAAACTTGCAGCCTGGCATTGTCATTATATTCTCTTATAGATGAGGGTAACTGAAGATTTTCATCGACATAGTATGTATACATCGCAGGGGGAACTAATGTCGCCAGAATAAAACCTTGAGCGACAATAACGCTTAATTGTCCGCTATTTTTTTCTTTGCCAATTAATCTAAAGGTCGCATTATTGCCCTGCTCTATTCCAGCCGGGACTTTGAAACGAATACTTTTGCCCGAATTGATAAGTTCAAATGGCACTTTCTGCTCTTCGGATGGTACGTAACCGTAGTATAAACCGTAATTTTTTTCAGCATCGCCAAACTCGCCATCAACAGTGATGGTCTCCCCTACGACAACTGTGAGATCTTCCTTGGGCTTTACCCTAAGGCTACTTACCAAAAACCTAGCGGGTTGACTGTAATAAAGCCCTTTTTCCGTCCGAACAAAGTATTTACAAGTATAATAATCACCTTCTTTGTAATGCTCAGGGTCGGGAACTTTAAAAGTAATACGACCTGATTGTAAACTTGTGGTAATGGCATATTCCTTTTTTACGGGAGTCTCGTCGCTATATTTTTCAATTAAAAAGCCATGCGACTGAATAGCATCGCTATTGTTCAAATATCTGACTTCAGCTGCTAGGATCAAATTATTGCCTGAATTACTCTCCGGTGTCAAAATGACGACCTCTGTGGGATTATTGTCGGGAGGTACTACGGTTTCTTCCTTTACACAGGAAACTGTTATAAATATAAGAATACTACATAGGAAAGCTATAGTCTGCCTCCTAGTAATTTGCTTAATTACATGATTACAATTCATCGGATCAAATAGGCTAAATCTCGTCTGCAAAATACAGACAATTCTACGATATAAAAAATTAATTGAATAAAAAAAGTAATGGATAGATTACTTCGAAAGAAAAATAAGGACAAACCTTTAGATATTTAAACTTTCTCTATATTAGCTTTGTATAGAAAACCGTTGAAAGCAATCACAAAATAATCGATAATTATACGGAACTTGTTTTAAATTAACTTCATTAAAAAAATATTACTATAGATTTTAAAAAAATGACTCTAGAAACTTTCTTTTCGTCTGATTTGATCCTTGAAAACGATACAGTTCTATTACGTCCTTTGACTATGGACGATCTTTACAGCATAGAAACGATAAGCTATAACAAAGCATTGGGTGAATTTGGAGCGCGAGTCAAGAACAGAAATTATTTAATTGATCATTTTAACTTCTTCCTAAGTGCAAAAGGAGCTAAAGAACTTTATCCGCTAATAATCATCGGCAAGAAAGATAATGTAAACGGCAGGTCAAGTGGCGAAAGCATTTAGGGTGAAGCCAACATTCAAATCAACAAAGGAAAACACCTTCATATATACCATTGAGCCGGGTAACTACGCTATTCTAAACTATTGGTGGACCAATAGTAAGTGGTATGGTGGCAAAATGTATACAGAATATATTTTCAAGAATACGGATACAACAGATGGTTTTGAAGATAAAGTAAATGCTGGCCTGATAAGTATAGACAAATTAGAACGCTTTACTTTTAAGATTACAGAAAACTCATTAAACTATCTGGGAACCTGGCATTTTAAAACCCCTCCTGTTTCATTCACGAACGATAAGGTCATACTCGACAAGAAAATGAAAGATAGGTACAAAAACATTGACTTTTCCAAAGCTAATGTAGTTATGCCGAACTAATAGGCTCAAATCAGGAAATGATAAAACATGTAGTATAAGAATCTCACGTATTAAAAATAAAATAATACTGGAGCCCAAGCCCATCACAATATGAGAATTGATATGGTCATTTAGAATCGATACCATATATACATCGGCCCATACTTTACTATTTTTTTTAGTATATTTACTCAAGTAAAATAAAAACTGTAATAGCCAATTATTCCGTATAGTTTTCTCAAACTGACAAATAATAATTTATCAAATCTAAATGTATGGCAAAGAATAAAAAGTTTAATGTACAGGGAGTAGATATTCTCCTGTATCAAGAACGTCAAAATGATTACATATCGCTTACCAATATTGCCAGACACAAAGATTCGGCACATACTGACGATTTAATTAAAAACTGGATGAGAAATCGCAATACAATTGAACTCTTAGGTTTTTGGGAATATATATATAACCCCAATTTTAAACCCGTCGAATTCGACGGGTTTAGAAAACAAGCTGGTCTCAATAGTTCTGTGATGACTCCCAAACGCTGGATAGAAAATACCAATGCAATTGGTATAGTTTCTAAAGCTGGAAGATAGGGGGGAACTTTTGCTCATAAGGACATAGCACTAGAATTCGCTTCCTGGATCTCAATCGAGTTTAAACTTTACATAATAAAGAAGTTTCAGCGTCTAAAAGATGAAGAAAACAATCGTTTAAAATTAAATTGGGATTTACAACGGACACTAGCCAAAGTAAATTATCACATCCATACTGATGCAATAAAGGAAAACCTCATTCCAGCCGAAATTACCAAGCAGCAAGTGAATTCCGTTTATGCCAGCGAAGCTGATATATTGAATGTCGCACTATTTGGAACGACAGCCAAACAATGGAGAGATACTAATCCCGACAAAAAGGACAATATTCGAGACTACGCGATTATAGAACAGTTGGTGGTGCTAAGCAACATGGAAAGTATAAACGCGTTATTAATTCAACAAGGAGTACCACAAAATGAACGGCTTATGCAACTGAATAAAGTAGCGGTAACACAAATGAGGTCGCTCGTAGAAAATAAATCCGTTAAAAAATTGAAATAGAAAATCACAAGTATTTTTAGAGAAAGGTTCTACAATTGTTAAAACTTGTCCATACTTAAAAATAGCTTCATGCCCAATAAAGCAAACATATTTGTAGCAATTCTGAGAATTCATTTAAACAAGTTTTTCAATCCAAAGAAATCCCCTATCTAGCTGTCCATTGGTTTCTTTTGAGATTTCTTCGGCGCTGAAATTATGATCTTTCTGATATTTAATAACCGCAGCTCGAACCAATGCCACATTCAACATCGTTTGCCAGATACCGTATGCCTGCCGGTTCATTTTTTCCTTCACGACGCTATATAATTTTACGCCGCTTTCCCTAAAAATTGTTTTGTCTTCTATCTGAAAATGTCAAATTGAATCTTTATATTCTCGTAAATTCAAGCACCAAGTCTCCATCTTTCAACAACAAGCGTTGTTCGTCGGGCATAAACTCTAAAATGCTACCTTCATCATCATACACAAATGTATAGTCTGACTTATAGCGATAAGGAACATACATCTGTCCATTGTCTGATAACTGACCGATCAAATTCTTGCCATCTGAAGAAATCGTCATTGTTTGACTCCCCTCCTTATATCGATAGGTTCCTGCTATTTTGCGAAACTTATCCTCAGTCAGGTCTTTTGTTTTATTGAAATCGGGTAAGATGGGATCTCTACCATAAACATATTGAATGAGTGTATTTTGGACTTCCCCTAGGTTAATATTAACCGCGTTACACAAAGTCACGATCCCTAGCTTTTCCGCGGGAAAATACCAATAATCCGAGAAATAATTTTCAATTCTACCACCGTGAATATACCCTATTGGATTCTTAAATAGTGCTTTTTCTATTCCCATTCCGTATTCCCCCTTACTCTCGGGTAACATTAACTCAAGGCTCTCCTTGGAGATTAATTTACCCTCAAACAGTCCTGAAAGAAATCGATTAAGTTCTACAGCTGTAGTCGCTATACCACCGCTAGCGGGATGATTGGAAAAATTTACATTTGAATTTTTAATATATTTATTTTGAATATTATACGATACCGCTTCATGTCTATTGGGATCTGTCTCTGCAGAGAAGTAGGTATTGGTAAGTTTAAGTGGTTTGCATATCTTTTCATTTAACAGTGTAGCGTAAGACTTCTGATATACTTTCTCCAATATAAACCCTAATAGCACATAATTCGTATTGCTGTATTCGAAGGCAGTATTTGGTTCAAAATTGCTCTTCAAATCCTTAATATAGGTAAAAACTTCTGCCTCTGTATGAAATTCCTGCTCCCATATTTCGTTCCCATCGATTTCAGTAAAGTTAGCTATTCCGCTACGATGCTTCAATAATTGCTCTATAGTGATTTTTTCTGAATTTTTAATTTGGGGATAAAATGTAGAAAGATGGGTATCCAAACGTAGTTTTTGTTCTTCTACAGCCTTGAGAATTAAAACAGCCGTGTAAGTTTTTGTATTGGATGCAATACGGAATTTTGTACTGCTATCGTTTTTTCTTTTAGAATCAACATCGGCATAGCCTATTGAACTTGTATAAAATAGACTATCATTGTGCAGTACCGCTACACTTCCCATCATTTTATTATTTCGGAAAAGATGATCAAAATACTCATTTAACTTTTCTTGCGCTACCAATGTTGTATCGCCGAGAAAAGCAAATAAAACAATAAGCACGGAGATATTCTTACTACATTTTAGCAAACACATATATAAGGGATTTAACCATTGAATAGCTCTAATTTACGCTAATCATTGATTTATTTTGTAGGCATGTCTAAAATATTTTTGCTACCTATTATTCCAGACGAATAGGATTATTTCTCCATATTTGCTAAATATATCAAAATCAATACCTTTATTACCTACTGGGATTAACAACTAAAGCATCTTATGCACCTGCTTTAATTTATTCGCTTTAAATCTAGATCTTGAAAGTCGAAACTAAAATCAATTGAAGGTGATATTCCTTTCATTTTAAATGATTGTGCTTTACCTTTTTTACCATAATCAAATATCACAAACGCATCACAATTCATATCTTGATAATCCCATTTCACGGCAAACGTATTTTTATCATAAAAGAACATGCGGCCATTTAATTTTGGCGAACGCAAACTCCTGATTCTAAGCTCACCATTCTTCTCATAAATTTCCATTTGTCCAAACCATTTATCGTTATACATACCCATTAAATTCTGACGATTGTATTTGATACCATTCAAAGAATCTACCTGTGCCCAAACTTTCTTTGTTACCGCATCTGTTGCACCAATGTGACGCGAGAGATTTCGGGCTCTGTTGTCGATCCACTCCGCATCATCTAAGCCGAAATAACTGTCAATAATAGCTCTAGTAACAGCAAATGCCAGCCCCCCGCCCCCGCTTTCTGTATTGGTCAAAACAACAACTCCCAACTTCATATCCGGTACTAACATCACCTGTGATAACATTCCGGGTAAGCCACCGGTATGCATAGCAGTAAGATGACCTCTCATATCATTTAACACCCAACCTAATCCATATCCATTAAACTGCGTATTGTACCGCTCTGAAATAAAGTTGGGCAGAACTGTTTGAATCGTCCACATCTTTCCGCTACTGGCAGAACTAAATAATAATGCTTTTAGATCATCACCATACCGCCCCTTATTAAGCTGTGTTAACATCCATTTTGACATGTCTGACACATTTGAATATATTCCGCCGGCTGGTCCAATCATTCCAATAGCAAACCGGTCTATCTTTTTTAATTCACCGGTTGCCGCAGAATGCGGTGCTGCCAGATTCTTGACATTATGAATATTTGAATCTCCGACAAATGAAGAATTCATCTGCAAAGGATCAAAGATTCTCTTTTGAATAAATCCTTCGTAACTCATCTTACTCACCCTGGCAATAATTTCTCCAGCAATGATGTAGAATAAATTGTCATAATTATATTTTGTCCGGAAGGAAGAAACTGGTTTAAAATGTTGGAAAATACCAAACAGATCTTTCACTGTAAAGTCAGCTCCATCGGGAATAAATGTTAAATCTCCCGCGCCAAGTCCAAGACCGCTACGATGTGTCAGTAAATCAACGATATTAAAATTGTCGGTCACATAATCATTGTACATTTTAAATTCTGGAATATAATCTTTCACTTTATCATCCCAGGTTATCTTTCCTTCATCTACCAATATTGCAAGCGCAGCAGCAGTAAAAGCTTTGGTGTTGGATGCTATTTGGAAGTTGGTATATTCGGTTACTTTTTCCTTCGTGCTAATTGAAGCAACACCATAACCTTTTTGATGTATCACCTGGCCATCTTTCACAACTGCAATCGAGGCCCCTGCGACATTCAATTTAACCAAAGCTTCTTCCATAAGGGAGTCTATCTTTTGAGACGATAATTGGGAGAAAAGTGGAAGTGCGATCAATAACAACACTATTATTAAGGCAAACTCAGATATTCTTTTTTTCATGGTTTATATTGTCAAAATGTAGCTTAAAGTAACAATGAAAAAAAGATTAAAAATTGTAAAAATGTTACCGACTATATGAAGCGCCAAATATTCTTTATTTCGATATCTACACTTCTAAAGAAAGAATTCGGACTCGATTTGGTCAGGGCCTTAAAGTCTTTTACAAAATGGGGCTGATCGTAGAATTCGTTTTTATAGGACAATTCTGTTAAATTTCTAACTCTTCCTTTGCTATCGATTGTATTCCTAAATCTAAATATCTTCCGGTAATCCATGGGGGATTTTCCCAGATGTTTGTATATCAATTTGTAAAGGTGCTTTCTTGATATATTATTTTTTAGGGCGATGTCTGCGATTTTCATATTAGATTCAAGATCAACCAAAATATTTTCAATTTTTCGAAAATCTTTGTATCTAAACTTCGAAAGCCAATAAGCTTCAAATTCATTTCGTTGAATCTGCCTCTCAAAAATATGAAAAATACGACTCATTTCCCTCTCAAAATCATCATAATGAGATACAAAATCCACAGGTTGCAAAGAAGAAAACATAATCTCCCAATTATCCAAAAAACGGTTAATTCCAAGCGGCTTAAAATAAAGAGTGATTTCTTTAATGGGCCGCTCGTAATGTATTGTTATTGGTGTGGTATAGTTATAAATCAAGTTAGCATAGATGTTTTTTTTTGCAGAAGGAATAATTGAAATCTGATTTTCACTAAATGTAACGCTTGAATCAGAATTTATGGAAACAATGCAATAGTTATTAGGAAAGGTAAAATATTCCTCAATTCCTTCCGAAGCATCGTCAGCAATAAAATAGTAGCCCTCGATGTATTTCCTTAACGTTTCATCTTCTGGTATATAAAACTGTATTTTCAATTGGTCATTTTTTTGTGATAACAAATAGTAGGTTAGTTTTCTGCCACGTTGTAGGGAGAACAACCCAAATATACTATATACAGCTATTAAGACATAGCTTTTAGCCAAAATAAAAATCTCTACAGGAGTTCAAAAAAGTGTCTGGCTCCTATTGATAATACAAATCAATAAATTCGTTGATTTAGTTAAAAGGACTGTTTAAAAGGACTTGCAACATTAAGTGTCACAATTTTTTCAAGACTTTATTTAATTCAACCACGTTTTCTCGATATCTCGGATATTTTCGAATATTTCGAACACTATGATTTTGATTGTTTACGGTGCCCACTTCATCGACTTCATAAAAGAGCTCTTCAATTACAAGTCCATTTAATATACACTTAGAAATATATTCTGCACTTTGTTCAAACTTTGGTATTGTTTTTAAATGGTCATGTATAATCTGTTTCGCATTGTCTTTTTGATGTATTTCAATTGCTGTCATTGGTAACATAAGCAGAAATAAGTGTTCAAACTGCTGAAGTGATAAAAGTTCATCCCAAGTTAGAAACCATGCTTCAAAATGTCCTCCCAAATTCCCCAAGTAAATGTCGTTAAGAAAAAATATAATTTCATGATCTTGAAATTCAATTAAGAAAGTGATATCTTCCTCTAAATTTCCTCCGATAAATTTTAAAGATTCTCCGCCTTTATCTATTGAAAAAAATTGTTCTTCCCATTCAGCTAATTTTTCTTTGTCAATTCCGATAACTTCCAGTGCTTCGTCAATGTTGATCTCGTTGATGTCATCGTACCCATTGAAATATTTAATATAGGTATACCAAAAGAACGTATTGTCTTTTAAGTTGTCTTGCGTAATTTGTCTATTCATATTACTTACTGATATTTAAAATTGGTCCGACAAGCCAGTTCATTTATATTACCTCCCCTTCAGCTAATATAGTTGAAATATAGTTGGGTTAAAACCTTGTTCCAAAAATCATCCTGTTTATTAGACTATTAACGAGATGCAATGCGTTAAATATGCAGTTCTATTTCTTATCCTATGCCAAGTCAATCGAAGAACAAATCTTTTAAATTTACAAGACTATAATTTATCTAAATTCCAATAGGGTGACAACAACCAAAAATATAAAGCTATGCAAAAGATTATTCCAAACCTTTGGTTTGACAGCAACGTACAGGAAGCCGCAGCATATTACCTATCGGTTTTCAAAAATGGAAAAATAATCAATATTACGTATTACCCGAATTCGGAAGCCGAAGGACTGGCTGATTTCCAGAAGGATTTTGCCGGAAAGGTGCTTACCGTTGAGTTTGAGATTCTGGGAATGCGCCTCATCGGGATCAATGCCGGACCAATATTCAAATTTAACGAGGCTATTTCCCTGATGATCCCATGTAAAGACCAGACTGAAATAGACTACTATTGGGAAGCACTTACATCGGATGGAGGACAGGAGAGCGTTTGCGGGTGGCTGAAAGACAAATTCGGATTAAGCTGGCAGGTTTCTCCTGAAAATTGGGCGGGACTCAACAAAAGACCGGGCGCATTCAAAAAAATGATGGGAATGAAAAAGATCATTATTGCTGATTTCTAAAACTAGGTAACGACAAAGTCCATATTCAAACACTGGTGTAAACTCGAAAAAATAAATGTACCGGCAACGCAGCAATGGCCGCTAGGTTTCAATTATAGACCGAGGCCTTCTTAAAAATTTGAAAATGCGTCTCTGATTATTGCGCAAGCCATTATCTTTCAATAGGAGATTGGTCTAGGTAATTTTCAAATATCGAAAATCCGACAGCAGTAACATCCAAGGCAACATTGGACAGAATAATAATTGCTTTTTGAGATTTATCATCAAATGCCACAAAAGACCTAAATCCACCTGTACCTCCAGAATGATGAAATATCGCCTTACTTCCAGCTTTTTTAACACGCCACCCTAATGCCATTACCTGATCTTTATCTGCAAAAGTCAGCTGATGAGTTAAATGAATGGCCTTTGTCAGTTTATTTTTGAAGCCTAACTGTGCCTTCATAAAAATAATCATATCGTCCAATGTAGATCTTATGGCACCAGACCCCGCCAAAGATTCCAAGTGCCAATACGACGTTGGCCTGCCTTTTTCATCGTATCCTTGTACCACGTCGGTATCCCTTAGTGATGTATTTTTCATTCCCAAGAGCAAACAAATATTATCAATGACCAATTGTCCAAAACTTTTGTTACTATGACGTTCTAATGCTACACCTAAAACCCCAGCGCCTAAATTTGAATAAGAAAATCTGACTCCGGTCTGAGACGAAACATGATATTTTTTAAGGAAATGGAAGAGTGAATCAACCTTATAATGACTATAAGGATCTGCTGGAACGGCATTAGTCGTAAAAATATTATCCGGGAGCCGAGGAAATCCAGCGGTATGATTTGATAATTGCACAAGTGTGATCGGATGACCATCCCATGCTAAACGAGGAATGGAATCTGGCAGGTATTTACTGATCGGATCCTCTAATTGCATATTGCCATCAACTACTTCTTTCGCCAATAAAAGTGAGGTGAAAATTTTTGTAACTGAACCAATCTCAAAAATACTTTTGGAAGCATCTGGAAGTTGTTTACTTGTCTTAGCAATAGCTCCATAACTATATTTTCTTTGTCGCTTTCCATCAATTACCGCTAACATAATACCTGTGGCAGCACCCTTTTGAATATAAGGCCTGACGATTTTTTCCACCAGCAAATCTATGGAGTCTTTTAACGGATTATTACTTTCTGCTTTGAAATTCTTATCTTCTATGAAAAATGGCAGTTCCTTAAAATTCATCCTTCGAACCTGTTTCTCATTATCAAGCAGAACAGAAAATAATTGTTCGGAGTTTTCAAATTGAATGGTATAATTATACCCGTTGTTAGTAGAATCAACAAAAGAAAAATATTGCATCATGCCCACATTTGCCACAAACTTCCGCATTCCCAACGAAAACTTTTCTTTTGAAATTTTAGATTGATAAGTGGCGGACGATTGCCCGTAAATCTCGTCTGATTTTTTTTCATTAAAAAGTCTTTGAAACTCCTCCATAAAATAATTGTAATCGGCACGAGTAGCCTGGGCAGGTAAGTACCGTACCGAGAACAGTAATAAAACAAGGAGACTGTAAAATCTATAATTCGGTTTAATTTTCATTTTTATGTATTTCGGGCATGTTAAACAAATTAAATATACAACATGTTTAGAGCATGTTCAAAATCAATTAACTTGTGCTAAATTTTAGGTAATGGTCTTTCATCGGTATTCCATCCGCAGTTCGGAATGAATCCACGTAGATTGCCAATATGTTCTTAAAAACAGAACAAGCTTCCAGGATTTAAATAGCGGTAATATTGATAGTATTTTTAAAGATTTTTAGGAAATTCATCCTTCCACCAAGTGAAGCGCCAATCATCAGCTTCTTCTTCGGTCAGCAAACACGCTTCCAACTCCTGAAGATATTTATCCTTCTCCAAATGTTGTCCTATAAAAACTAATTCATTTTTACGATCCTCCCATTCTGGATGCCAACGCTTTAGTAAATCAGCCCTTACCTCGTGATAAATCGGATATTGATAGCGCATTTCTTCGGGCATACTACTCCACCAAGAGCCCGCGCTTTCTAAACGGACACTTCCACCAGCCTGACTAAAACTAATTGCCGTATCGGGTCTAGACGCTAACCAAAAAAGGCCCTTTGCGCGGATTATATTATGGGGATAATGCTCATTTAAATAGCGATGTAACCGCTGTGGATGAAAGGGCCGCTGCGAACGAAAGACAAATGATGAAATTCCATACTCTTCTGTTTCGGGAACATGATCTGCCTCAAGCTCCTTTAACCAACCTGCTGATGCAGATGCTTCTTCAAAATCGAACCTATCAGTACCCATAATTTCTGTAGGATCGACCTGTCCAAATTGAGTTCTTATTAGCTTGGCCCCAGGATTGAGTTTACCAATAACTGCTTCTAAAGTTCCTATTGTTTCCTCAGATACAAGATCCGCTTTGTTTAAGACAATAACATTTGCAAACTCTATTTGATCTGTCAATAGATTTACAATTGTCCTATTATCCATATTATCATCAGCCAATTCTCTATCTAACAAAGTTTCTGCGCTACCGAAATCCTTGGAAAAATTGAAACAATCGACCACGGTGACCATTGTATCAATATAGCTAAAAGATGAAAGATCAATGCCATTGTTAGGATCAACGTAGCTAAATGTTTGAGCAACAGGAATTGGCTCGGATATTCCTGTACTTTCAATTAAGAGATAATCAAACCGATTTTCTTTTGCTAAGCGCTCAACCTCGACCATCAAATCTTCCCTTAATGTGCAACAAATGCATCCGTTACTCATTTCAACAAGTTTTTCTTCAGTACGAGAAAGAACATTTTCACGCTCAACAGACTGCGCATCTATATTCACTTCACTCATATCATTTACAATCACGGCAACCTTCTTACCTTCCTTATTATGTAGCACGTGATTTAACAATGATGTTTTGCCAGCACCTAAAAAGCCACTTAAGACTGTAACCGGTAATTTATTTTTCATTTTGATCAAAATTAAATTTTAGTTGTATCCTCCTCTATGTCGGCAATTATTTTCATCCACGCTTTGATATTCTCAAGATGCTCTTCCCCATACTTAGTTATAAAACGCTGCGTTTCCGTATTTAAATAGTCGTTATAGATAGCCAGTCGGCTTTTGGCAAATTCTACCGTTAAGGGAATACCACATTGCGTCTCAATACACCATTTCCAATCTTCAAAGTTTTTCGGAATTATATTCATTGTCTTCTATTTAAGTACAAAAGTAATTACAATAATCTATAAAAGCAATTTAGTTGCATTTAAAAAATAGTAGTGAAATACTTGTGTATAAAATTCCCGAGTTTCTATCTAAGGGGATATTGATTATGCACGAAAACAAAACTCATTCGCACGTTTTGTAAAACGTCAATGTATGCATAGCAGTAAGATGACCGATCATTCAAAATTGAGAATTTTAAAAACGATCTTCTCACGACTCATGTACATCTTCAAAAAAGAATTATGGCAAAATCGAATCAAAATCAGGAACAAATGCCAAATGAGCATTTACATGAGTTATTTGTAGACGAATTAAAAGATATTCTGGGCGCGGAGAAACAGCTCTTAAAAGGTTTAAAGAAAATGAGCAAAGCAGCAGAAAACGAACAATTGAAACAAGCATTTGAGGAACACCACAGCCAAACTGAAGGGCAGATCGAGCGACTTAAAGAGGTATTCTCAGTTTTGGGCATTCGTGCACGCGCCAAAAAGTGCAAAGCTATGGAAGGCCTACTGGAGGAAGCAGATGAAATCATCGAAAATTTTGAAGGCGATCCAGCGTTAGATGCGGCACTTATTTCTGCTGCACAAAAAGTTGAGCATTATGAAATTGCGAGCTATGGCTGCCTGGTTACATTTGCAAAACTAATGAATCATACTGAAGCAGAGCAAATGCTCCAACAAACACTTGATGAGGAAAAACAAACCGATGTGTTACTAACAGAGATAGCCGTCTCTTCGGTAAACGAGTCTGCATAATGAATCTGAAAAGCCCGGTAATTCGGGCTTTTATTTTACTGTTTTACGTAGAATGCCCATCAAGGTTTCTCCAGCCGCCGTCCTTAATTCCATAGCTGCTCAGATAAACGCTTCCTATCTCTAGCCACAAATCTTAACAACTTCTAACTTATTTATTCCTTTCCGCGAAAAACAGGGAAAATACATTTTTAAACGTAGTTTTAACATAAAATTCGATTATTAAAACCATTGCCAAGTTACCCGCCTTCATGTATAAAACAAGCACATTATACAATTAAGAAATTAGCATGATGATAAATCCTGTCACTCCATGGACAGCAACTGTCCAGTCCGATATTTCAGACGCTATGCCAATTTTTGAAATAGATTTAAAAGCGTACAAACTCAAAATCCATAATGCAGGTGATTCGATTTGGCTCGTAGCTATCTGGCCAAAAGGTGCAAAGATTGCCTTTAGACTTGCCTTTGGAATGAATAGCCGGTTTGAAAAAGTGACGATCTCCGAAGCACCTGATGAGATACTGATCACTGCTTCAACTAGGCTTGCCTATTATCGAATCATTCTGTTCTTTCCGGAAAGTAAGCGTGCCGTCTTTCGTTACACCACCACTCTACGAACAAAATTACCGCTGCTCATCCCTTTCTGGCCACGGGATATTATTCCCTTGACTCAAAATGGTAAGACGGAGAATACAGCAGGAAAAGTACATACCAAGCAGGTAGGCTCGCGGTCGGGACAGCTCTACTTTAGTATGACAAAGCCAAAAGCCGGTTCTGTGTTTTACTTCCAGAATCTGACAGCCATGTCCCCTTACTGCCAAGAAACACAGGTATCCCTTCGGGAAACAGTCGGGGGCGAATGGCCTGAGCTCGGATTCCAGTTTCCTGTCAATGCAGAAAAGCCACTGTCAGCCAATGAAGAATATATTATTTCGGATGCATTTGTTCAGCTGGATGAAAATATACCTGAAAGTGACAATGAAGTCGTTGAAAGTTACCTTGATTTGCTCGCATCAGTCTACCTGCTCTTACCTAAGCCCGAACCTAGCCAACATAATTGGTTGCCGACAGCTAAAAAAATACTCGATAACATCTCTAACAATAAGGGTTGCTGGACACAAACGGACGGCAGCCCTTATCTGAATGCTTATGTGGGTGACTACAAAACTCCTGCAGAGATCATGGTACAGCTTGCCGTTATCCTACCCTTGCATGAATACCTTGCCTGGACTGGAGAGCACCACCCCATGCTGGAAGAACTTTCAGATGGTCTCCCATCTTTTTATGATAAGTCTATACGGAGTTTGGTCAGGTGGCACCCCTCGTTAACAGAAGACTTGGATCATTCCGAGGAGCAAAAGAGTGAAATGGTAATGGACTCCTGGTACCTTCACCATCCCTTGTTAAACCTAGCGCGACTGGCATTGCGGGGAGATAAGATGGCTAAAGAACTCTTTTTGGGTTCGATCGATTATGCAATAAAGGTTGCAAGGCATTTTAACTATAAATGGCCTGTATTTTATAAAATGACAACGTTAGAAGTATTAAAAGCCGAAACGGCTCCGGGCGAAGGTGGCGAAAAGGATGTTCCGGGATCATATGCGCACGTTATGCTCCTGGCATGGCAGCTGACAAAAGAAAAACGATTTCTTTTGGAAGCAAGCAGAGCAATTAAAAGCTTAGATGGCCTAGCCTTTGATATATTCTATCAGGCCAACAATACAGCATTCGCTGCAAGTGCCTTTTTGGAAATGTATAAGATCACCGAGGATATTCATTACTTAGAGCTGAGCTATTGCTGCCTCGCCGGCATATTCGAAAATTGCCAATTGTGGGAGTGCAGTTATGGGTACGGCAAAAATTTTCCGTATTTTTTCTCTGTATTTCCTTTGAAAGATGCGCCATACACAGCAGCATACGAAGAACTGGAAGTATTTGCTGCCCTGCATCATTATCTTGAGGCGGCAGCAGATATAACAATTTTACCAGCCCTAAGAATACTGATCCCTGAATTTATCAAGTATGCAACAGGCAGACTGGCGTATTATTACCCTCCGCTTCTCCCGGAAGAAATGATTGCCGAAAATACCAAAACGGGCGAAATTCAAAAGGATTTATGGATTCCACTTGAAGATATACATGACGGCTGGGAGAAAAGCGGTGAAGTTGGGCAGGAAGTATATGGCGCTGGCTTGGCCTTCGCCGTCATACCGCGACAATACTTCAAAGTGGGAAATCTGAGCGGCACTGTATTTATAAATTATCCAATTTCAAACTTCCGAATCGGAAAAAACTCGGTAACTTTCAGGCTGGAGGGCAGTGCATTGCTCAAGGCCCATATGAGTCTGCTGGGTTTTTCAAAGGAAATGTTAACCAAAATTACAGTGGAACAAAAGGTAAAATCATCCTATATACCTGTGAATAAATTAAGTAGCGGTTTTTACGAATTAACTGGCACTGGATTGGTAAGAATTACAACCCACTAAGCAATTAGATCCGGGGGCAAAAGACTAAAACTGGTTTTAAATCTTTGTATCCCTGGATTATTGTAATAGCATATGCTGAAAGCTAAAGCGGACGAGATCGGCTGTGTTTTTGGTTTTTGTCTTTTCCATCAGATGCTGGCGATACCCCTCGACTGTACGGGTACTTAGAAAGATCCGTTCTGCAATTTCACTATTAGTAAGCCCTTCTGATATTAGCATCAATACTTCAATTTCTCGCTCCGTGATACCATAATGATCGGCGACCGCAGCCCTGTCGATACGATTTGGCACAAAATTGCGGTATCCATCCAAAATACGTACACTCAAAAAGGCCGTAACATATTTATTTCCTTCGTACATGTGCATTATACCAAATAAGAGTTCCTGAATCTCGGTACTCTTCGATAAATAACCATCTGCACCAGCATCAAATGCTTCGGCTACTTTATCAATTTCCTCTATCATGGAAAGGATGGCTATCTTGATGTGCGGATACACTTTCTTCATTATCCTAACTAAGGAAATTCCGTCCATACCACTCATGTTGATATCTGATAAAATAAAATCGGGCTTATCCTGCTGTTCTATAAATAAAAGAGCGTCCTCTGCACTGGCTGCTTCACCAATGATGTAAAAGCTGGGGCTAGACTCAAGTAATAGCCTGATTCCGCTACGAACCACTTCATGGTCATCAACTAAAAGTATTTTACACATCTATATCTGTTTATTATTAACAATAACGCTATAAAACAAAATATATTTTCCTAAATTATATAATAAAATAAAAGCATTAAAACATGAAAAAGTAATTATAACTAAAACGAAACCAACATCACAGCAATAAATGTACTAAAATCCTTAAATTGTATATTTCGACTTATCCTCGATTATGTTTCGATTTAAAGCAAGCTACTCTTTCGCTACATCGAAACAAAAAAATGGAGACTAAGCTCAGGTAAAAACTTAGTCTCAGTAAAAGCAAATCATTTAATCTGGTTTGGCGGGAGAAGGTTGTCTTTGTAAAGAATCTGTACTGTCACTGCTTAGAGAGTCACCCGTACGTACACCTGTCTGCCCTTCATCGACGCTAGTCGATGAATCATAGCTTCCATTTGCCTGGTTTCCTTTGTTGCTACTATTGCCACATCCCCAAAGTCCGAGGACTGTCAATATTAATATACTAATTTTTTTCATATCCTATCAGTTTATATTAAACCATTCGGAGATTGAACAGTACAAAATAAGGAATGGTTGTGTTGAGATAAATTTTGGGTAAAAATCGGTCGTCTGTGGTACTATTACTGTTTACGTAAACAACTACATAAATACCACTTAATCTGCCGATGTCTTTCGTATTATAATTGACCTAAATCTATGTTAGCTATACGTTGAAAGTGATCATGCTGTCCACGAACCTCGAGACTCTCTAATATCCTTTGGACATTTTTGGATTAGATATAATGTATCGCATTAGTCCTTTAACAATTTTCCTTTTGATGTAATTTCCCTTAGTCCCATGAAATAAATTCACAGGATTAATACTAATAGTAAAGTAGTTCGTACATACGATTGGGTATTAGTCCATTAAACTAAGTTGTTCTTGCACCCGTTCATCAGACAAAGGTTGAGAACACATGGCCTCTATCTATGATTGTCACCGACAAGTACGCACGAGGAAATGTTGAATAACAGAATAATTATGGCACAAAAACCCCGTATCCTGACTTGGCATATTCATGGCTCCTATTTATATTATTTGTCACAAGGAGATTATACGCTGTACATCCCTTACACACCAGAAAGAGGACCCCGGTATGTCGGAAGAGGCAGCACGTTTCCCTTTGGTGACAATGTAGTCGAAGTTCCTGCCAATGAAGTGCGTCACCTTGAGTTCGATCTGATATTGTTTCAATGTGATGAAAATTACCTGGAAGATCAATACATGATCTTGTCAGAATTACAGCAGCTATTGCCCAAGATTTACATCGAACACGATCCGCCATGGCATCATCCCTGTGATGAAATCCATCCCGTAACGAATCCGGCAGTCACATTGGTCCATGTGACGCATTTTAACCATCTCATGTGGAAGACCAACATTCCAGATGTCCGTGTAATCAGCCACGGCGTGGATACGCACGGCGTTACGTACAATGGCAGACTAAAAAAAGGGATCGTCGTTATTAATAATCTTCCTTCTCGCGGACGCATGCTAGGTAGCGATATCTTTGAACGTGTACAGCAGCAGGTACCATTAGATCTCATCGGTATGGGTAACGCGCCCTATGGCATTCGCGAAGTGCTGCATCCGCGGTTGCCTGAATTTATTAAAGATTATCGTTTCTTTTTTAATCCTATACGTTACACAAGCCTTGGCTTAGCCATCTGCGAAGCAATGATGGTAGGTCTCCCAATAATTGGATTAGCCACGACGGAGCTATCGACTGTCATCGAAAATGGAAAAACCGGATATATCGGGCTAGATGTCGATGAGCTAATCAGCAAGATGAATAGGTTGCTATGCGATCCGATTCATGCGCAACAGTTAAGTGCGCATGCACAACATAAAGCACAGGAGCTTTTTGATATCACCCGCTTTACGCAACAATGGGAATATTTAATCAACAAAAAAATTAACTAATATATTGTATAATGAAAAAACAGCTAGCTTTTATTAGTGATCATGCCTCGCCGCTCGCCACGCTAGGCGGCAAAGATAGTGGTGGCCAAAATGTTTATGTGGCTGAAGTAGCCACCCAGCTTGCTCTAATGGGTCATCAGGTTGATATTTATACCAGAGCTGAAAACCCTAAGCAACAACAGATCGTCTATTGGAAGCCCAATGTTCGTGTTGTTCATATCGTAGCCGGGCCAATGCAGGAACTGCCCAAGGAACAACTCTATGATCATATGGAAGAGTTTACCGCCAATATGATTGCATTTATTCAGCATAATCAGCTGAGTTACCAGTTGGTCCATGCGCATTTCTGGCTCTCGGGAATGGTGGCCATGCAGGTAAAAAAACAGTTAAAAATACCTTTTGTTATGACCTTTCATGCCTTAGGCGCCGTGCGTAGAATGCATCAGGGCTGCTCCGATAAGTTTCCGAAAATCCGTGAAAAAATTGAAAAAGATATTATTTGGGCGGCAGAGCGTATTATAGCCGAATGTCCAAACGACTTAAAAGATCTTATTCAGCATTACCAGGCTCCGCAGGATAAGATAGAAATTATCCCCTGTGGTTACAATCCTACTGATTTTTATCCAGTAGACCGTACCGAAGCAAAGGGAAAATTGGGCCTTGACCCTACCTTCACCTATATTTTACAGCTTGGCCGAATGGTGAGACGAAAAGGAATCGACAACGTGATTGAGGCTTTCTCACATGCGCAACATGCACTACCTGAACTTAGGCTTTTGGTTGTGGGCGGCAACTTTGATTCACCGGATGACCGTACTGAATACGAACATCTGGAACATCTTTGTAACGCACTCAACATCAAAGATAAAGTCATTTTTACGGGACAAAAAGATCGTGATAAACTGAAATATTTCTATGCTGCAAGTGAGCTCTTCATTACGACGCCCTGGTACGAACCGTTCGGGATTACCCCCTTAGAATCTATGGCCTGTGGCACACCAGTGATTGGTGCCGACGTCGGCGGAATATCATTCACCGTCCGCCATGAGGAAACTGGCTTACTTGTATCCCCGCAACAACCACAACAATTATCTTCGGTCATCGTCGAATTGATAAGCAATGACCGTAAGCGCATGAAATTTTCCGTCAACGCACTCCGCCATGTCAAATCTTTCACGTGGAAAACTGTTAGTGAAAGTATTGCCAGACTCTATGAACAATGTATGCCAAATACAACTGAAAAAGAAGCAATTCATCAGATAAAACAGAATTTCCTAGGCTCCTCAAGAACCTTTGAAAAGGCAGCAGAAGTTATGGCTAGCGGGATTGCTCGATTATCGGCTAAAATGGTATCGGTACTACAGAGTAATAGAAAAATCATGATCTGTGGTAATGGGGGAAGCGCAGCAGAGAGCCAGCACTTTGCAGCTGAACTGGTGGGGCGATTCGAAATACCACAACGGCCCGGATATCCCGTTATATCGCTCAATACTGACGTTTCGGTCATGACCGCCTGGGCCAATGACTTTGGCTACGACACGGTATTTTCGAGGCAAATTCAGGCGCTTGGGCAACCTGGCGATATGCTGATATGTCTCAGTACCAGTGGAAATTCGGTAAATATTATCAATGCACTAAAAGAAGCAAATAAATTAGGCATTGTCTGTGTAAACTTATTGGGAAAGGACGGTGGCGAAGCAATGCAGTACGGCGAGCACAACCTCATTGTGCCATCGGATAATACAGCACGAATTCAGGAAGTTCAACTCCATATAATCCATCAGCTCTGTGCACTTGTAGAACAGCAAATGGTTGCCCAAACAGAAGGGAACGAGCGTATCTTAATACAAAAAAAACTGATTGCATAGCCAATGGAAAAAGCACTGTTTTTAGATAAGGATGGAACGCTCATTAAAGATGTGCCTTACAATGTAGACCCCAAGCGGGTTGTATGCTACCCCGATATATTTAAACCGTTGCGGATGCTGCAAAAAAATGGATATAAACTCATTGTCGTTAGCAACCAGTCGGGTATAGCGCGGCGCTATTTTACGGCAGAAGAGTTGGAAATCGCTTTTTCTGAGCTTCGAAAACAGCTTATGACTGAGGGTATCCACCTGAATGGCATTTATTACTGTCCACATGGCGACAGAGCTAGCGATATGCAATGCATTTGTCGCAAGCCACTACCGGGAATGTTATATCAGGCAGCGGCGGAGCTTCATATCGATTTAAAAAAATCGTGGATGATAGGCGATATTTTGAATGACGTCGCTGCCGGCAGAGCTGCAGGCTGCAAAACTATTTTGGTGGATCGCAGTCAGCAGGAACGCAAAAAAGACCGCATGGAAGACCCGAAATTTATGCCCGATTTCATCACGGACAATTTTTATGGATTGACTCAGGTAATCACATTAGAAAAAGAATATTATGAATGAAATAACATTAAGTAAGTTGGTCGAAAAAGGATTCAACAATCCCAGAGTTCTTGTTTTAGGGGACTGTATGCTGGATATTTATCTGGACGGCGAGTGTAACCGGCTTGCGCCCGATGTTGCTGTTCCGGTTTTGGATGTCAATGCTGTACAGTGCTGCCTCGGCGGGGCCGGAAATGTGATCACGAATCTCTGCAACATGGGCGCGAAAGTTTCTGTAGTGACTATGCTTGGCGACGATCACAGTGCCCAGACCATTGCCCGTGACTTGCGGTTACAAGGGATAGATACCAGCAACATCCTATTTAATCCTAACTGTCAGACACTCACCAAGACCCGCCTACGAAGAGAAAATCAATGTCTCATACGTTATGACATTGGCCGTGTCTATCATTTTACCCCTGATCTATTACAAAAATATCTAGCAGATGTAAAAAAAATGCTACGGCATATCGATATTATTTTTCTAGCGGACTATGACAAAGGCAACATTCCCGACGAACTGATTCAGTTGCTTTATCAGGAGCAGCAGAAAAATCCTAAAATTATCGCAGTAGACAGCAAAGATTATTACCGGTATAACTGTCTGCGCCCCGATCTGGTTAAGCCAAATTATGAGGAGGCGTGTAAAATTTTGGGACATAAACCGCAAAACGAACGCGTAACACAAGCGTTAGAATGGTCCGAAAGTCTGTGTATTATTTCGAAGGCAAATTGGGTAGCGCTCACCCTGGATAAAGATGGCGTAATCTTATTTAAAAAAGAGGAAGAGCCCAAACATTATCCCGTACCTGCCCTAAACGAAGGAAACTTTTCCGGTGCCGGTGATACTTTTCTGACTGTGCTCTGTCTGGCTTATTATAACAAACTGGAAGAAGATATTGCCATACGATTGGGTATCAAAGCCGCTCAAATCGGTATTCATAAAAGTGGCACGGCAAGCTGTAGTTGCGAAGAGCTTGCCCAGGAGCTAAGCCATAAAGATGATAAGGTGATCGTGGATCTCAGCAGCCTCGGATCAGTATGCGATAAGCTACGCGCCGACCATAAAATTGTGTTTACAAATGGATGTTTTGATATCTTTCATGCAGGCCATGCACATTACCTCAGTGAGGCCAAGTCGCAAGGCGATATTCTGATTGTCGGTATCAATACAGACGAAAGCATTGCCCGGTTAAAGGGAGCCTCCAGACCGATAAATACCCTAAACGAACGTATCGAAGTGCTGCGCGCTTTATCGGCTGTCGACTACATTGTCCCCTTTGGTGATGAACTCTCCGACGACCCGATTCCGGTACTCGAAAAAGTGAAACCCCATGTATTTGTTAAAGGTGAGGCTTATGAAAGCGAAGAAATGCCCGAAATGGGGCTGCTTCAAATACTAGGAACCCAACTTGTCTTTATTCCGCATGTACACCAACAATCGACAACTAATATCATACAACGCGTGCAGGAAAATAGCAGCCAACTCTTAAAGAAAATCAGCTAATATGGACAAATGGAAAGATTGTAAAAATATGCTGATCATCCGATTAGATAACATGGGAGATCTCATTATGAACAATGCCGCATTACAGCAGATAAAAGCGAATATGCCGCACTGTAAAATTACACTTTTAGCATCTGAAATGGCTATTCCTATTATTCCTTTTTTGGGTACAGTAGATGCATATATACAATACGATGCACCATGGATGAAGTTAAGCAATCAGGATTCCGCCGCCCGCACTGAGGCGTTGGTCGCAAACATTAAGGAAAAACAATTTGACTCCTGTATCATATTTAATGTTTATAGCCAGAATCCAATGGCAGCGATTCTATTAGCCTATCTTGCCGGCATTCCGAAGCGCGCGGCGTATATGCGTGAAAATCCCTATTCATTGCTCACGCACTGGGTTCCCGATAAAGAGCCGTTGTTTCAGGTAAAACACCAAATCACAAGGGATCTTGAATTAGTGAAATACTTGGGTATCTCCCATCTAAGTAGTTGCCTGCCGACTTTAAAAATGCCTTCCGGCAGATTATCAATCTTTCTTCCAAAGCCTGATCTCAAACGTGTAATACTCAATTATGATGTCTCTGAAGAGAAGCGTCGCATACCTATTGAAGTAGCGCGGGAACTCCTCGAAAAACTGCTCGGACTGAATTTCCAGGTGGTATTGGTCGGTAAGGAAAATAATGGGTACCTAAGATCTTGTTCGTCTGTCGATAGCTCGCCGAAACTGGTCAATCTCATTGGGAAGACTAGCGTTCGCGATCTTTTGCTAGTGGTGCAGCAGGCAGATGCGGTAATTACGGTGAATACCGGTGTGGCTCACATTTCCTGCGCCTTACAAAGGCCCACATTGGTCCTATATGCGCAGACTAATCCGCAACATATTCCCTGGTCGCGTGACTCCGATTTTATCTTATATCCAGTCAGCCCTTCGGCCAGGTCAAAAAACACCATCAATATCTTTGTGGATAAGCAGAACCGAGATTCTAAAATTGTTCCTTTGACAACCGCTGTCATTCTTAAAAAATTTCAGGCCTTACTTGGGCGCAGCGGCCCTAAAAAGGAGCTCATGGAAGAAGACGGTTGATTTCACGTTCAATCTGTGCCATGGCGACGGGTACAGTTAGGTCAAATGTGGTGTGCAGCTTTTTATTGAGCGGCCCCCAGCGCTTTGGTTCCCCGTCCATACTAATGACAACGCTCCTTGTCTGCAATGCCGCAGCGACATGCGAAATGCCGGTACAGTTGCAAAGTAACAAAGAGGCCTCTTTTAGCAGGCAGCCCAACATACCTAAATCCAGCTTGGAGCAAAGATTGACTGTGGGAAATTCCAGTAAACGCTGTAGTTTATCCACCAGTATTCGCTCGGCGGGTACTCCTGTCAATATAATCTGATATCCCTTATTGTACATGTGCCTGGCTAAATGGGCAAAATTTTCGATCGGCCAACGCCTCGCCTCGTCCCTGCTTCCTACGTGCACGATAACAAATGGTGGTACCATTTCGGATTTTATGGGCTCATACGCTGCCCAGTCCGCTGGAAACATGGGATAGTACATCGTGCTCGATACAACTTGAATACCTAAAAAACGGACGAGTGCCAAATGTCGCTCTACCTCGTGTAGGTGGTTCGGATAGGTAAGCCAATCCGAATCTCCTACAGCGGCTAACGGTGTAAATCCGACCAATCGCTTTGCACGGAATTGTGTTAAAAAATCGTTAACTATAGTTCCATCTCCTTGCATCTGGACGAGCAAGTCGAAATTTTCCGCTTGCATGCGAAGGATGAACCGGGCCAATTCATTAGGGTCGTATGGTATTTCCGGAAGCGCTGGATGCCCCGGGAAATCAATATATTCGTCAATGCAATCATAACGCTTCATTAATGCGCGCATATGCGGCAGGCCAATAAAGTAAAGTTTTGCGTTTGGATAATTAAATTTTAGCGCGCCTATCGCCGGTATGGAGCACAGGAGATCCCCCAAGTGAAGTGCACGAAAGATAGCGATTTTGAACATTTTATACGATCAAGAATAGTTTATGGTTTGTATTAAAAATGTAGATCGACTTTAGATAGACCTTTGGTCGCAGGCCCATTCAACATGTTGCCGTTGACATCAAACCTGGATCCATGACACGGACAGTCCCATGTATGCTCTGAAGGATTCCAGGCTACCGTACACCCCATATGTGGACACACTGAATTTAAACAAAATAATGTACCCTCCCTATCCCTATAGGCTGCCAATGCCTTATCTTCAAAACGTACAACTTTCCCTTCATCTTTGGAAATGTCATCTAGCTCTTTTATTGTCTCTGGCGAAAGCTTGTCCATAACAAAATGCTTGACCACATTCACCCCTTCAGAGACCACACTTTTAGCACTTGCGATCGGTTTCACCCGGGCAGGCGACAGCAATTTGGATAAAGGGGTTTCCTTATCTTCGATCAAATCGGGAATGATCAAAGATGCCATTGAGCCGAAAGTCATTCCATTGCCGCCGTAACCCGTAGCGATGTAAACATTGCGCTCATCTGGCATTCTTCCGATATAAGGTAAACCGTCTGCTGAAACATAATACTGTGACGACCATTGCGCAACCAATTCATCATAATCAAAATGCTCATCAGCCCATTGTTTCAGGTCATCAAAATGTCTCTCCGTATCCTTTTCATCTCCAGTTTTGTGGTCGAACCCACCAACGATTAAATATTGCCCGTCCTCAGCATGATGGTATCTAAAGTAATGATAAGGATCATACAAATCAGCAGCCTGCCCGGCTTTAGGTGAACCTTCGGAAAGTTTCAGCACCACGACATAGCTTCGGTAAGGCGCTAATAGAAAATTAAATCTATTTTTTCCTGGTGGTGTATGCGTTGCCCAAACCAAATTTTTGGCAGTAAAGATTCTTTTATCCTTTGTTTTTATGCTGATTTTGTTTTCATCATTGTCATAATCCTCAATAATTTGATTGGTCAGGAGGGCACCACCTCCGTTGATATAGGCGGACAATAACCCGTCAATATATTTAATCGGATGAAATTGGGCTTGTCCTTCGATGCGAATCGCTTTTTTAAAAGGTACGTTAAAGGGGATCGAATTTACCCGAGATGTCTTCAATCCAATTTGTTGATGGGCTGCATAAATTTGATCAAGTTGCTCGTTTTGTTCTTTCTCTGCGCTGAACAGAAAAAAATCGCATACAGAAAAATCGCAGCCGATTCTATTTCTAATAATATTATTTCTGATGTAATCTACGGTATCAAATGTACTGAGAAGCAGCTGTTGCGCTGCTGTTTCTCCAAAATTATCGATAATCTCATTATAGGAAGCATCGTAAAAATTATTGATATGTGCAGTAGTTCCGCCCGTGGTACCGAATCCGGGATTTTCCTTGTCTAAAAGCAGGCACTTAATACCCCTATCTTGTAATTCCTTTGCTAAAGTAACGCCGGTAATTCCTGCTCCAACGATAATGGTGTCAAAGGCTAGATCGATGAAGTCCGATGAAAGGTTGGGGGATTCAGCGCTTTGCCAAAAACTTCTATTGATTCCGTCTCGTGTCATAGTACTTTTGATTATTCTGAAGGCGGGATGTCTTATATCAAGCCCCAGAGGTGTATAATTACGATGAATTATTGTTAGGGATGAACCATTCTATGGAGGAATCGTTTTATCGGTAAATACGCAAAAAAGTGAACAAATACGCCTTAAAAGCTTGTATCAAACGAATTTAGATAAGCAAACGTTCCCCTGATGCGGTTGAAAATAAATAGTCACTAATTATAAAATGATGATAAAAGATCAAACAAATTATGAAAATTCTGTCCTGCCACAATGGATAAAGAATAAAAATATATTAATAACCGGTGGTACGACAGGTATTGGACGTGCAACGGCATTATTGCTTGCTTCAATGGGAAATCATGTTTTCATATGCGGTCATCACCAACGCCAGTTGGAGGACACGCTGGAAGATTTCAATAAGATTACATGTACTGGCTCGTTAAACGGCATTGTTGTGGACTTGGCTACAGAAGATGGAATAAAGGCTCTCTTTCAGGAGTTTGACCGTATGTATGATCAGTTGGATGTATTGATAAACAATGCCGCCGTCGCTTATCAATCGGTTAACGAGGGAACCTATTCAGACCAGGCCTATTTATTACGTATTAATGTTCTTGCCTATCTGAGCTGTTCACAAGCGGCCCTGTACAGGATGGAACCCCACGGATCAGGGCATATCGTTAATGTAGGCTCGATGAGTGCAGATGTCCGAGAGGCACAGAGTTCCGTTTATGTCTGTTCAAAAGGCGGTATTCAAGCATTTACCGAATCTTTGCGCAAAGAAGTTAATCCGAAGGGTATACAGGTTTCCCTTATTGAACCGGGATCAGTTGGAACCGATATGCAGCCTTATCCACCCGAAGAGCAGCGTGAAAAAATCGGAGCGATGGAAATGTTATATGCCGAAGACATAGCTCGATCTATCGCCTTTATCGTATCACAGCCACTCCGCTGTTCGGTCGTCAGTATGCAAGTTAAACCATTGTTACAAATTATATGAGTAGTGGTAAAACCTTTTCAAAACTTAATTTGGATAACTTATGTGTTGCTCACGTCATGTTTTATGAAGTGTTGCGTCCACTACTTAAATGAAAGTTTTGGTATTGCAAACACTTAACCTTTACCCGTTTCCGTATGCGCAGCATCTACTGGCTTTGATTCTGGCGATCCCTTTTGACGAAGAAAGATCGTCAACAATACAATAGATGCAACCGATAAGAATTCACTTTGCCAGTTTTGAAAAGTTTCAAACCAGAACTGCGGCTCTGCGATAAAATCAATTAAACTTTTTTCAGCTCTGCCACGAAGGGATTCCTGAAGATTAGCGTCGTTAAAACTACCGTACAGATGACCGGCCCAACTCAACATGAATAGGATTATAAAGGCAATTGAAAGGGAATGCTGGTAAAGCGTTAAACGCCAACCACCTTTTCTTACTGGACCAGGTGCCCCTTCACGTCCCGGGTCGGGCATCCGATCGACTTGTTCAGGTTTTTCTGGATCTTTTGATTCCGCTGATCCCACCTGTCGAAGTGAAATCGTAAGCATCACATAAAGTGCCATCTGTAAAAATTCACTTTGGAAATTCTCACATGTTGCTGAGAAAAAATGACCAGTTTCCAAATAAGCAAAAAATCCAATTTCTTGGCCTCCCAATTCTTTTAACTCGTCGTTATGCTCTCTCCATCCAAAAAAAGCTTGGGCGCCGAACGCTAAAAAAAATAAAGCAATAAAAACGATGGACAGGCTGTTCCTGTAGAAAAAACTCTGTTTTTTATTCTTCATAACTGTACTTTAAGGACTGAGTAATATCGTTTTGATTATCTTCTCACAATCTCTGATGTTTTGTTTAGATGCATCTATTATTTACTATGCCATGCAAAATGGTTATCATCACATAAACACCAGCAAATTCATAAAGGTTTGAATTATTGGGAATAGCTATGGTTGTCCAGTTTAGTATGCTAATTCGATTACCTAGTTAAAAAAATCAGAGCTAAGAAGAGTGTTCTTTTGCTACGTATTGTTTTAAATTTTATCGATCACCGCAATCCAAACTTTCCGTTTTGTCGTAAATGATCGTATAAAAGTTTTAAACCACATATAAAAAATAAAGATCATGAAAATGAAATCAATCTTATGGGCGGCTGCCACAGCAGCAACATTATTGGGAAGCACTTATATGAGCCACGCTCAAACAAAGGAAAAAACTGTTACGGTAGGTGGTGCACCGATGTATCCTTCCAAAAACATTATTGAGAATGCAGTCAATTCTAAAGATCACACAACGTTGGTTACTGCAGTAAAGGCTGCAGGCCTTGTGGAAACCTTACAGGGACCAGGTCCTTTTACAGTTTTGGCTCCTACGAATGATGCTTTTGCTAAAGTACCCAAAGAGGCTCTAAATAATTTAATGCTGCCAGAAAACAAGGCGCAATTAACTTCAATATTGACCTATCACGTGATTCCTGGGAAATGGAACGCGCCACAGATCGTTCAAGCAATTAAGGATGGCAAAGGAACTTATGTAACCAAATCAGTCCAAGGTGGCAACCTTACTTTTTGGATGAAAGGGAAAGACGTATATGTAAAAGACGCAAAAGGTAATAGCGCAAAAGTAACGGTTGCTGACGTCAATCAATCGAATGGGGTAATCCATGTGATAGATGCTGTATTGATGCCTTAAATAGGATGTGCTCAGTAGAGTAGGGTAAACGAAAAGAAGGAGCAACGGTATCATTGTTCCTTCTATTCGTATACATCATTCGATGTTTACAATTTAGTTAAATCCCCTTCTTTGCTAAACCAAGAAGTAACTTCTTTTCCATCGCGTATCGTGTAGGCCCTGGCGATTCCGTTCTCTACAAAGTAAATATTTTTATCACTTCTGTCTGGCTGTATCAGCATGGTCTTTTTGGGTACATTCAGTTCTTTTAAACCACTGATCAGTAATGCTAAAGACTCATCTCTTACATCAAAATGCTTACGTATAGATGCGATGATATTATCCATGGAAGGCTATTTTCAATTCTTGGTAAACGACAAAGCTAAGGAAAAGAAAGCTATAAAACCTTTTAAAATTTTGCACCTCTAGCTTAGGCAATATGGGCATATCGCGAGATTAAAATCAGGAATAACTTTTATTATAAAAATCTAGGGCTTTACTTCTTTGTATATCGGCTGAAATTCTCGATGCCATTTCTCCAATTTATTATTCTTGAACCGAAATAAATAGAATTCATCATCAAAAGGAATATTTCTGTAAGAAATTACTTCTATGGTATCTTTGTCACTTGCCTCCTTCTGAGAAATTGAATAGGATGGCCCAAGAATAGTAACAACCTGTACTTTAGACATTCCAAGTTCAAGCTGCTCCATCTTCGATTTTCTCATCGTGGCAATTCGGGTACCAGAACATGATGATAAAAGGATGGTTAAAAGAGTTAAAACGGTTATAAAATTAGTATTCATAGGTCTAATTTAAGAAATAAAATCATTAGATTGATGGCAAAATACTTGAATAATGCCGCAATGTTCTTCGACAGCGTATAATATGAAATAAAAATCCAATCGACATTTATGAACCTATATATTATCACAGGTGGCCCCGGTGTTGGCAAAACAACATTAGTTGACTATCTTCATACAAAGGGATTTTTAATTGTTCCTGAATCTGCTCGAGCCATCATTAGAGATCAAGTGGGTAAAAATGGTGATGGTGTCCCCTGGAAAAACAAATATATCTATGCACAACTGATGTTTAAGGAATCGCTACAAGCTTATAATCAAATTTTTAATGTTACTTGCGATAAAACCGTCTTTTTTGATCGTGGATTGGCAGATACGTTGTGCTACATGAAAATGGAAAATATACCTATAACTGATGACCAAATTAAAACTGTAAAGGATACAATTTATAATAGAAAGGTTTTCATATTACCACCATGGGCTGAAATTTATGAAACCGATATGGAGCGAAAGCAAAGCTGGGAAGAGTCCGTTAATACCTATCGTAATATGAAAGAAACGTATATAAATCTGGGATATGAGGTAATCACTGTACCGATCGGTTCTGTCGAGAGCAGATATGATTTTGTTTTAAATCATTTATAACTATGTTGCACTAGTTATAAGGAACTGCGGCATCTAATCGTTTCAATCTTGGGCTTTGAGTTGGCAACGTAACTATTTTAGCTGGTCATAACATAGTGCTGATGAAGATAAATAAAGGGGCCATTCCAAAGAATGTGCCCCAATAAACATTAAACATTAAACATTTTTTTTACCTGGATTAATATCCAAATATTTCATCAAGAGTTAACTTTTTGACATTTCCCAATCCAGACATCATGTCTCCATTTAAGTCCTTTTCATCCCCTACAATACAGTAGACATAAGGTTTACGACTGATATTTTCGATATGAAATGATTTGAGATCTGAAAATGTCAGCTGAGGAAGCTTCTCAAAAATTATTTTTCGAGAGTCCTCTGTAAGTCCACGTCTTTGTGCGGCTAAATAGCTTGAAAGAATTCCTGCCCCACTAATTCGTTCACTTGCCAATGATTTCAGCAAATTGGTACGAATTGATTCTACGCCAATTTTCGATTCCGGCAGCTCATTCAAAAGTTCATTCATACCACCAACTGCATCTTTAAACTTATCGGATTGCGTGCCTATATACGCCCCCACCATACCGTGATTTTCCTTTTTCTGAGACTGTCCATAGTAAGCATAAGTAGTATAGGCCAAAGCTTTGGACTCCCGTAGCGTCTGAAAAACAATACTTCCCATACCGCCTCCAAAATAACCGTTGAAGAAGGCCACTGTGGGTATTTGGTTTTTATCAAACAATCCTGAATTACGGATCCAGAAAACTTCTGCCTGCTTCATCGCATACTGCGCAAACAAAACTTTATTATCGCTTGTTGGCTTTTCCGCAAATTTCATCCCTTTCTTAATCGCATAGTAAGGCAAATCATGATGTTTTAAAGGCTTCAGGTTTTTTACCAGATCAGTCACCCTGTGCGGACCATAGTATAATATGCGATGTTTAGCGTTCGCCAGATTATGTAAGACAGCTACGAGGTCAGATGCCTTCAGCTCATCTAGTTCCTGGTCGGTGTAGGTATAATTAAATGGGTTTTTGCCGCCATAACGTGCATAAGCTTTTAATCCTTCCATGATGGCCGCCTTATTCTCCTTGGCATTAGCCCGCGACTTTTTGACGCGTTCAATATAAGATTTGAATGCTTGCTCATCGACTACACAATTGTGCATAAGGTCTTGCAACAAGTCTACGGTTGCTGCGAAATTACTATTTAGCCCGGAAACAGAAACACTACTTTCCTCATTTCCTGAAGAGACTGAAAAGTCTGATGCCAATTTGTAAAATGCCTTACTAAAGTCTTCGCTACTCTTATCTTTGGTGCCCAAAAACTCTAAATATCCCACTGCAAGGCCTAATAATTTATTGTCCCAGCTTCCAAAATCAAAATGATAGGTAAGGCTAAACAACTCATTATTTTTATTTTGAACGGCCAACACTTCTAGATCTTTCAATTTAGCTGTTGACATATCTTTTGAGAAATCAATCCATTTAGGTTTGATATCCTGCTCAGGCATCGCGTTGATCTGCTTCAAAAAGGCAGATTCAACATTTCGGTTAACAGTAATTGGTGTAATGGTCGGTTTGACTACTTTATCCACTTTGCTATCCTGCCCTTTTTGTTTATAGACAGCAACATAGTTGACATCAGACAAATACTTATTAGCGAAACGTATGATATCTTCTTTTGTAATTTTTGATAAACGATCGGTATATCCCAATTCTTTTGCCCAATCAACCTCCGATGTGAAGCCTGACATGAGTTGCTCAGCAGTGCTGGTATAATTATCAAATAACTTGATCTGCGCTTTCTTTTCATTATTCACGATAGAGGTCAACAGATCATCTGAAAATTGGCCTTTTCGTAATTTGTCGAGCTCACTCAGCAATAGGCTCTTCACATCATCAAGGCTCTGACCTGAACTTGGATTCCCTTGAAGAATCAACATGGAATAATCTTTCAATACATAGGGAAATGCACCTGCACCCAATAACTTTTGCGATTTAACCAGATTCAAATCAATCAATCCTGCGGAGCCATTGGTAAGCACGTTGGCCATAAGATTCAGAATTTGTGCGTCAGGATCGGCAGCCCCTGGAAAACGGAACCCCAGAAGCAGATATTCTGCTGTCGGTCCCATGACAGTTCTAGTAATGGGACTCGTAATAGCCTGTTCCTTATCAAAAGTGTAGGCCGGAACAGCTTTGGGTTTCATGGAGGAAAATGCCTTGTCAATACGTTGAACAACCTCGGTGGGATTAAAATCACCGGACATAATCACCCCCATGTTATTAGGCACATAATACGTATTGTAATATTCGCGTATTGCTTTTAGTGAAGGGTTTTTAAGATGTTCTACAGAACCTAAAACAGTTTGTTTACCATAATTATTTTTTGGAAACATGGCTGCAAAAATAGTTTCAATAGATTTTCTATTGTCGTTATCCAAACTGATATTTTTCTCTTCGTAAACCGATTCCAGTTCAGTATGGAATAAACGCAGTATGGGATTCCTGAAGCGCTCGGCCTGAACTGTCAAATATTTATCGAGCACATTATTAGGAATGTCTTCCACGTATACTGTCTGTTCAAAAGATGTAAACGCATTGGTCCCCTTGGAGCCCATACTACTCATCAGCTTGTCGTACTCATTAGGAATCGCATATTTAGATGCCTCACCGGATACGCGATCAATTTCTTTATAAATCGCCGCCCGTTCATTAGCATCTGTTGTATGATTATACTTTTCATACAGATTGTCAACCTGATCCAACAGTGGTTTTTCTTTCGACCAATCGAGACTACCAAACTTATCGGTACCTTTAAATAGCATATGCTCGAGATAATGCGCCAATCCGGTATGATCTTTAGGATCTGTTTTACTTCCAGCCTTGGTAGCAATGTATGTCTGAATACGGGGCTGTTTGTTATTGACGCTGAGGATAACAGTGAGACCATTTTTTAATGTGTAAAAACGGGTGCGAATAGGGTCGTTAGTCACATACTTATAAGTATATCCACCCTCTGTGGAATCTTTCCATACATATTTGCCTACCTGGGCCTGGATGCCGGTAGTAATGAACAATAGCGAAATGAAGGCTATCGTTTTAAATTTTCGATTCATAACTGGAAGTAATTTTTTAATTGACAACTTAAGGCTACTATCTATACAAGATTATTTACAGCAATAATCGAAAAAAACAACATTAAACACAACGACGAGTTGGCATTACAAGAAAAAGAAGTTAAAACAAGAAAATAGACAAGAAAATAAACAGAAAAGGCATAAAATATATGTTTACCGCAGCAGTTTTTTCAGTTTGGCTACCCTACCAAAGCACAGAACTCACAGAAAATCAATAGATAAACCGATATTCACACAATACAATATGATCTTTGTATTAAATTCGAGATGAAAAACAAGCAACTAACTTACGACAAATTTATCTTGAAATAAAAATTATCCAAAACTCTGCTTGAGCAGAGTTTTGAAGCTGTTGACGAAGTTCAAAAGGCCTTTATCAACAATAAAAAGTAATTAGAAAAATTATTTGATGTTTCCGAATACACGCTCCAGTTCTTTATGAAGATTGTCACCTCGAAGCCCGGATGCTATTATTTTCCCAGAAGGATCGATCAAGAAGTTCGCGGGTATTGCCTTGATCAAATACGATCGACTGGCAGAATTCTCCCAGCCTTTTAAATCCGAAACTTGCGTCCAAGGGAGCTGGTCTTGTTCTACCGCTTTTAGCCACGCTTCTCGCTTATCATCAACAGAAACAGACAACACCTCCAAGCCCTTTTTATGAAAATCATTGTATGCTTTTACAACATGTGGATTTTCGGCGCGACATGGTACACACCAACTTGCCCAAAAATCAACAAATACGTACTTTCCTCGGTAATCGGAAAGGCGTACGAGCTTTCCATCTTTGTCAGGCTGTACGAAATCAATGGCCATGGTTCCCGGAGCTATTTTCAGACGGCTACGTTGTTCATTAATGTCGGCGTAGATGGTCCGTGCAAGGAAAGATGAACGGAGAACCGAATCCATTTGGCCCAGTTCAGCTTCAAACTTATCCAATCCAGCTTCATCCGGAGGAATAATCATGCTCTTGTATCGCAGCGTCGCAAAACTGTGCGGATTTGCCGCTATCCAATCGTTGATCTCTTTTGTATAAAGTTCCAGCGCGCTCCTATTTGCACTTGTTAAAGCTTGCATCTGAGCGGTATCACGCCGTTTTTCGGCTTCCAAATAAGCTTCCCTAATTTTGTCTCTTCCGGATCGTTTCATAGCTCCATCAAACAGATCCTCATTTTCTTCATGTACCTTAGAACCGGTAATTTTTAAATTTTTCACATATTCATGAGCAGACTTGTCCCAAGTTGCACGCAAGTTAATCTTAGCATTCTCTAAAAATAATTTCATCGTAGCCGGATATTTCCGTCCCGGTACATTGATGTAAATATTTACCATACAAGGCTCGTCTACCCTGCCTCTGAATGTAAACTTTCCGTCCTTCATCAGTACTGAATCGGTATGGAACTCCTGATCTCTGACTATGGAGGAAAGATAAACATATTGCTTTCCCTGAGGCATACTATCAATTTGACCATGAATGATATAATGCTCTTTTTTTTCCTTTTGAGCAAAACCCAAAAAGGGGCACAAAAGTACGATCTGGATTAATATTATCTTTATTTTCATATATGTATTATTAATGATGAGGTTATCTATTATTATTTTTTACTTCCAATTTTCAGTCGCTGGCTCGATTTTCGAAAAAAAATATTGCCAGCCGGACAACATTCTATGTAGCTAAATAGTGCCTAATGTAGTTTCTCCTTCTGATTGGAAGGGCAAAAGCTGTCGATAGTTAATACAAAATAGAGTCCCCTAAAGGATTTTTAGAAGACTCTATTTAATTAACTCTTTCGCGCAAACTCAATCATGGCAGAAAGTTCCTTCACCGCGGTCGCCTCGTCGCCAGAAAAGCCTGATGTTTCGAACCGGATACGTCCCTGTGGATCGATGATTATCTTTGTTGGAATTCCGTCTACTTTGTAGGCTTGCGCTACAGCACTCTCCTTCGTTGATGGATCACGCAGATCCATCAACACTTCGAAATTGTATTTATTGTCAATGACATACTTCTTGGCATTGACCGTAGCATCCCCCCCACCTCGTTCCCAAGTGTGCAAGAACAAAAAGCGAACGTTTTTATCGTCTTTGTATTGATCTACCGCTTTCTGCATAGCTGGAAAGGATGCCTTGCATGGACCGCACCAAGTAGCCCAAAAATCGAGCACGACGACTTTTCCACGTAAATCAGCCAGTCGCACAGTTTTACCGTCTAAATCCTTCAATTCAAAGTCGGGTGCGTCTTTTGATACTAGTTTTTTCATCATTTCGGCTTCAGCATTCGCTATTTTGGTTTTGTCTAACGCAGCTTGATATTCCTCATATCCCTCCGACGATCCTTTTCTTTCGACGTATCCTTTTTGCAACAGATCGACAGTTACAACGCCAGTATGACCTTTGATATACTGTTCTTCGAGATACGGAAGCGCATCTGCATATTTTTTGTTGGCCAGTAGGGCATTTAAATAGGCTCCATCCATAATCTCCAGATTACCCTGCTCCGTCGACGGTTTGAGCATCAACTCTTGCCTCACGGCTGCAACGAGTTGTAAGCTTTCGGCTGCTCTTTCCGCTCTTCCTAAAGCATCGGCATAGCTACTAAGCAAAATATAATATGCCTGCTCTCCTCGACGACGGCGTTCCTTTCGGATCTGCTCGGTATCTCCCAACTCTGGTTTGGAAAGATCGGATCTATGGTAGGCAAGACCATCCTCGAGGTATGGTAGGGCGGCTTGGGGGTTACTCCTGCTCAAAATTTGCGCACAGTTGGATAAAACCCATGCTTTATCCAAATGGTTGCCGTTTCGGTCCAAAGCTCTATCCGCATAAGACGTAGCATATTGGATCATCTTTTCAACATTCCCTTCGGCAGCATAGGCATTGGCCATGTTGTACATATCAAAACTTACAGGAGCATTGGGATACTCCTTCAAAAGCGCTTGAAATTGAAAGTCGCGTTCGGCAAGCGACTTAATGCTATTAATTTCTTTTAACTTCTCCTGAATTGAAAGTTGACCGTTCGGAAAATCTCGCATAACTGCCTGCTGAACCGCGTCTATCTTTTCTTCATTTTTCTGTCCATAGTAATACCAGTACGCCACCATTCTGTCGGCTTCTTCTTTACTTCGCTCCAATTTTTTTAAAGCTGACTGCAATGCTTTGGTATCTTTTATCTCCGTTAAAGCAGCCAGGCGTTCCTGAAGCGTAACTGCTTTTTTATTCTGTGCCTGTGCTGTACACAACAGTGCAACTAGACCTAGTATAATGCTGATTTTTTTCATGATTTTATTTATAACTTATATGGACAATATGGCCAAGATTGCCAAAAACCTTTTTTGGGGTTCCATCAACAAATTGACCTAAATCGTTTATATCAAAAAGGTTAAGGGCGCCAGTAGTACCATCCAAGGTCGCTACGGCAAGCGTTCTACTTGTTTTTTGCTTAATCTCGATGTCTGTAATCGTTTGAGAGCCTGGAAAACTATAGAGTAACTCGGCGGTATTAGCCACTATATTGTATAGATAAATTTTGTTACCTACCGCATAATACATATGCTGAAATAAGCCAGATGCCGCAAACAGTTTCGCCTTGCTAAACTCAGGACAGCGACTATCCAGAACTTTCTGGAACAAACTTGGATCCGAATTATTTATCCCCGTCACATAACGTCCTTCGTTGTCCTCCAATACAAAATAAAACACACCAGAACTATAACTAGTCCTTCCTTTCTCGGCAGCTATCATAGTCTTGCCTACATTTGACATATCCATTATGCTCAAAGTTGTGTTTGAACTATTGGCTGCAGGAGTTATTTCCCGCCCGAAATATGGAATCTCCATAAATCGCTTATACTTGTTGTCGTAAAAGAAAGTTTTTCGGGCGTTTGAAGAAATAACGGCAGGAAACAAGTCGTAATCTCCACCAAGGCCAGGTGTATAAGGCTTTAATATATCGTCGGGGTAAAAACTTCCCATACCAACATGAATTTCACCTTTATTAATGAAATACTGATCTATACCACCTAACCCACTATCCCAAGCTATTCGATCATAACCACTTGGAGACATAAAAACTTCCTGACTTTTGCCCGTCAATTTAAATGTATTTGGATCAAAGCGAAATATTTCTGTTCCAGTAAAGCTGGCTATCGATGCGTATTTGGCCTTATAAGGTATTTGGGTGTAAAACGTCGCCTTTAAGTTTTCTGGAAAGGATAGGTTATTTGCCTGTCCTACCGGATCCGGATAAACCACATCGTCAGCCCGAATAAATGTAAGTTTGCCCTTGCCGCCTTGATTATGAGAAACCAGCCAACCTTCATAAAAAGCACCATTTACATTCAAAAACAGCTGCTTGTTAAATTCCAGACCGTTATCAAGATCGGTTACCGTATATTGAATATTATACTGCTGGGGTGGCAAATTAATGATGGTATCCAAATCCTTTTTATCCGACAATATGTAGATGGCTTCGTTGGTCATTGCTTTCCAGCGATAGGTGTACCGCCCCATTTTCCCCGGTGGCACAGTTAGTGTAACCGGGATATGTATTTTTTCCAGTTGTACCACATCGTATTCGCTCTTGTCCATCAGAATTTTCACTTCACCAATTGGTGTTATATCAAAATCCTGTTCAAACGAGGAGCAGCCCTGCATAAGTAAAGCTATCAGACCAAGTCTTAAGTAGCCTATAGTATATTTTAAAAATCTATTTCCTATCATTGTGTGCTGAATTAAAAAGTTACGCGTTGCCCAAACTCATCGATCAAAGGGCCGTTCGTCGTTTCGTATTTTGCTAAAGCATTGCGTAGAATTACGGGATAAGTATACGATCCATAGGCCCCTATAGCATCATACGAAAAATCGGAGATTCCTAATACGCTAATCATAAAACGTATACGGGTTGCAGAAAAAGAGCCGAAGTAGTATTCCGCATCGTCCCAGTAAACTGGTCTTTCAGGCTTGTTAGACACCCAGATCTTGTACGAATTAATGGCTTTAGTACCATCGATAACCTGTCCAGTACCACCCGGTAAGAAATCGTCGGAGGCTACGACTTCGGCCACGATTCGTAAAGCTTGCGCTTCCATTTTCGGGGTATTGATCAATATGATCGGATAGTTTATGGTAATGGAATCTGCTGGAAGTATTACCTCCGGAAAAAGAAAATCTTCCCCCAATACAGCTGTGGTACCAGCACCTGGTTTAACTTTAATCGCCCTAGCGCTATCGTGCGTTCTGCCCTGTATACGCATTTTGAGGTAAATGGTATCCCGCTCTTTTTTCACCGGGTCAAAAGCAAAAGTGTAACTGGTCGAATCAACATCATACTCACCGATAAAGAATGAAATACGCTCTTCGCCCTCGAACAAGATTGTATCCTGTCTTTTACAGGCCATCAATGCGAACAGTAGTCCAGCAAAAATAAAATATTGTATTGTTTTCATAGGCTTATTGATAAGTAGGATTATACTCCAATTCCACGTCAGGAACAGGCAATTTATAAATAGATAGTGGGACATCAGATGACATAAAAGGCATACGCGTGATTGCTTTTCTCTTCAAATAGAAAAAATATTGTCCTTCGGCATAAAACTCTTTATGATATTCCTTCTGAATTTCGTTCTGTAGCTGTGTATCGGTAACCGACCCGTCTTCTGGTAGCTTATTTACTGCCCTGGCAGAGCGTACGTTGTTCAATTCAACCGCCCCAGATGCCGGACTAGTTGCAGCTTCTGCCAATATATAGTACATTTCCGACAGACGTATAAGTGGTATCAGTTGATCGCGTCGCTGAGACGAGGTCAATCCTTCTCCCGTCACAGGTGTATAAGTCTGCCAAAACTTGGAAGGAAACAATATACTCTGATCTTGTTCGAATAAGTAGAGCCTACGGACATCGGTGGTCGAATTCTCATACAAGGTGTTTATATTGGCCAAAGTACGTGTGAGGCCCCTTCCTGAACTTATATAGAATCTGAAATATTGTTGTGTCCAATTAAGAATATCCCTTGAGCGTAGAGCGAATACAAGCTCCGACATGAACAACCTGTCTTTCGATCCGGCCGCTGCACTAACTGCGGTATTGGAGACAAATTGAAACTTCGCGCCATCGACTACTTCCTGAGCAGCTTTAGCTGCGGCAGGTTTGTCTCCCATATACATGTAAACACGAGCCTCTAATCCTTTGACCCCATAATAATTTAATCGGATACGACGGGTATTCAGGTCGGTATCATCCTCAAAAACCGGGTCGACGGATTTAAGTAGAGCTGCTGCTTCTGCAATATCGCTTAATACCAATTTGCATACCTGCTCCGATGTCCCGGGCACATTGGCAAAAGCATCCACCTTCGTCTCGTAGGGAATAGCCTTTTGTCCTTTTCCAACTTGATAGTCGGGACCAAACAAACGGAAAAGATCAAAGTGGATATAAGCCCGTAACGCCAACGCTTCCCCACGGATCAAATTATATCCTTTTGAAGAAAGAACAGATTTGTTAGAAGTTGACTTTTCGATAATTTTATTCAGCCCTGCAATAGCATTATACGAGCTGCTCCAAACTTCACTAAGGATATTTCTGACCTCGTCGCTGTTGTAATTATACGAACGTGTCTCATAATAAGGTGCTGTCGAACTGGATTGGGTATAATTTTGTGCCAAGGCTGATACAAAACCCAGGGAGAGCCGGTCTCCATACATGCTCTGCTTACTGAGTTGGGAGTATACCCCTACTAAAGCCTGTTCAAACCCTATTTCAGAAGCAAACATCTGTTCCTCAGCAACGGAGGATTTAGGTTCAACATCCAGATACTTGCTGCATCTGGAGAGAGACAAAATAGTCGTTAATGCTAGTAAAAATACATATATTTTCATAATCTCTTCTATTTAGAAACTCGCGCGAAGCGATAGTGAATAATTGCGGGCGAATGGGTTGTCCGTACCCCTTTCGAGCTGGACAGAACTCCACCATATCGGATCATTTGTCAATGCTGTAATAGAAAGGGAATTGAAACCCAATCTTTTTAGAAATGCCTTGCCATAAAAATTATACCCTAAAGATGCAGAGGTCAGTTTCAGGTTATTGTCATCCTGAACGAACCGTGAGGTAGCTTTCGTAGTATTGGGTGTAGCCACGATACGTTTGTAGAGAGACACATCCCCCGGCTTGGACCATCCCAGTTCGTAGGCACGTCGGTCTACATTTTGCGCAATATCCACATTCTCGACCCGGTCTACCAAGGTATAGTTATAGAGTTTCCCACCAAATTGATAGTTAAAGATTAAATTCAGCTCAAACCCTTTATAGATCAGATTAGATCCAAAGTTACCGTTCCATTTCGGCTGCTGTATCCCCACCGGAACCTTGTCTTTAATATCCCAATCGTAAGTAGTCGTCCCATCTTTTTTTAAAAACATTTCAGTACCTGTGGCAGGATCAATTCCTAGGGAGCGCACCGCAAATATTGTATTCATAGACTGGCCCTCTTCCAACAGTACATTCGGGTAAATCTGACCCGAATTTGCCGTATTCAGATCTTCATTAGCCGTCTTCAACTTGTTGGACAATTTCTTAAGTATGTTTTTATTCGTGAATCCATTTACATTGACCGACCACATTACACCCTTTGCCTTTTGATTGATAATGGCATATCGCGCAGAGAATTCCATACCGGTATTCCGTAGCTCGCCAAGATTTTCCGAATAGCTGCTAAAACCGGTCGAAGGGGCCAGTGTAACCGAAGTTAAAGCATTCTTCGTATCGTCTCTGTAAACCTCCATTCGAAGATCTAAACGTTGGTTCAGCAACGATGCATCCATTCCAATATTTAACTTATAGACACTTTGCCAACTCAGGTCGTAATTCCCTAAATTATTCAGTATAGCTCCGAGCTGGTCGTAATAGGAAGAACCGACACCGAAACTGTACCTAAATTGAGCACCATATGCTGGAATGTTCAGCGATCCGGTGCTTCCGTAATTTGCCCTTAGGCGGAGTTTGTTAATAATGGGGCTATCTTTGAAAAAACGCTCATTATGAATATTCCATCCTAAACCCGCAGACCAGAATGTACCAAAGCGTCTGTCTGTGCCAAATTGAGAAGAACCGTCCCGACGTACCGAAAGGTCCATGAGATAACGGTTGTCATAGCTATAGTTACCTGAATATACTAGACCGATATTGCGTGTCGTACTTTCATCGCCCGTGGGTCGGCCATTCATCTGGTATTGATTGGCAAACAGCAAATTGTCCAGACGGTCGTACGGAAATCCTTCTGCTACAATCTGGTAAAATTCGCTTGTAGCATTTTTAGCATTGAACCCCAGCATCGAAAAGATCTGACTTTTTCCGAATTGCACATTATAATTGGCCGTGGTCAAACTTTCATAACCAAAAGACTTCCCTGTCCGGGCGGTATAGGATCCGCGGCGACTTGGCTCGGCAATAGAGGCAAACCTGGAATCCTGTGCAGAATAAAACTGATCAGCATCATCGTGCTGCTTTGTAATACTGAAATTAGACTCCACAAATAATCCAGGAATAATATTATATCGCACAGAGAAATTATTGGTCACACCAAAGTATGCCGATTTATTGACAGAATGTAAGGTCGTATTGTATAAAGGGTTTATCGTCGTATAAGGTTCGTATGATTCGTGATAATAAACTTGTTCTAGCAATAATGGAATATTTCCTTCAGCATCATACGGTGAAAAATAGGGATTAGCTTTCACATAATCGCTAAAATTTCCGTAGGGAGAAACATTGGCCTTATTTTGGAACACACGCAGGGAGTTCATAAAGCGGAACTTATCGACATTGTAACTCAGGTCGACCTGCCCACTGTAATTATCCCTATCCTGTCCCTTCATTACTCCCTCTTGCATATCAGCAGTGAACTGCAATCCATAGCGAAAGATTTCATCACCTCCCTGAACACGTAAGGAAGAACGGTTACTACGCCCAATCTGAGTTGGAATTTTCAACCAGTCAGTGTCTACACCTTCCAGAATATTTTTAAGATGTGAATTGTACAGTACATCTTTGCCCAATTGACCGATGTTGAAGGTGCTGGTGTAAAAGCCTGCACGCTTTTCGAAATCCAGCTTTTCCCTGGCATTTAACAGATTGTAAACACCCAATTCAGGTGCGGCTATTCTAAAATCGTTTGTAAAGGTTACCTGTACTTTCCCTGCCGCTGGAGGTATTGTGGTAATGACCATGACACCGTTGGCCCCCCTAGAACCGTATATAGCGGTAGCGGACGCATCTTTCAGCAGTGTGATCGACTTGATCAGATTCATATCGAGATCAACGACACGCTGCAGGTTGACCTGAAATCCATCCAATATAAAAAGAGGTTCATTTGGATTGTTGGAAAGCTCGCCACTGAGGTTCGGAAACGAGTTCTGTCCGCGCATCTGTACGTCTGGAAGGCGATTTATATCCCCACCGAATTGATTACTGGCCACCATTCTAAAGGCTGGATCTATAGCCGATATTGCAGCTAGTACCGAATTGGTATTAATTTTTTTTATTTCCTCACCACTAACGGTTGTAGTGGCTCCGGTAAAACTTTCGGCAGAACGGTTGAATATACCTGTCACGACGACTTCATCCAGCTCCTGGAGGGTGGGCGATAAATGAATGACATAACTGGTCGCCGATGTTAGCGGCACTGTCTTCTTTTTAAATCCTAAATAAGAGACATCCAGCGCTTTGGCATATTCAGGTACTTGGATTATAAACTTTCCATTTAGATCTGTGTTAGCCTTAATTGCCTTATCGGTAAAAGTGAGCGAAACACCGGCCATCTCACGATCTGTGTCTTCGCGGTGTACTACTCCGCTGATTCTGCGCATCTTGGCCTTCTGCTCATCCATCAAAATGATACTGTTATTTTTAAATACATATACTACACCCGATCGAACATTAAAATATTTGTCCAGCACTTGATAGAGCGGTTCATCTTTAAAATTTGCATCAATTCTTTGGAAATGATTGATTTTGGAAGTTAGCGATACAAAATCAAGTCCGCTTTGCTTCCGAAGTTCATTAAGAAGTTCATCTACCGTAATGCCCTTCTTTTGAATCGTTATCTTTGGTTGTTGTCCAAAGACATTGGTCACGAAAATAAAGCTGCAAAAAAACAACAGGCAGCATCTATGTCTAGTGTTACTAAAAAATTTTTTCATAAATAGTATAAGTAAAGACTGGTTAGCTCTTTATAGTTTAGGGTTAAAAATTATTGGTTTTTAAAACCATAATTTTTTATTTACTTGGTAAGTGTCAATCTGTCAAGATAACCTCCTTTCCACGGAATTCGTATTTAACATCATAGGTTTGGGCCAACATATCCAGTACTTCTTTTAGACTCTTATTTCGGGATATTTGAGCAAGTAATTTTTTTGTTTCTTTATTTTTTCGATAGGTAAACTTTATACCATACCATCGTTCCAATTCCAGGCAGACTTCATCTAGCGGGGTATTGTCGAAATAAAACACATTATTTCTCCAAGCCGAACTCTGCTCCATATCTGCAGCAGATATGACAAAGTGCTGATCCACCTCAATTTGTTTTGATGGCTCTAGGTGCAAAGGGACTGCTGTGAGTCCCGACACCTGAATAGAGCCTTCATACAAGGTAGTTACGCTTTGCTTCTCATTGTGGAATGCCCTGATGTTGAACTGTGTGCCCAACACCTGAACAATATGCTCCTTCTTAAGCCGATTACCGAGCACGTGTACGTTAAACTTTCTATTCTGCGATTTAGCAACATCAAAATAGGCTTCTCCAGATAAATACAAATCCATATCTTTATGCGGGGTATTAATAGGGTATCGCAACGCTGTGCCTGAATTAAGCAATACCGTGGTACCATCAATCAACCTAACAGAAAAACGTTTACCATAAGGCACTTTGATCGTATGGTATATCGTAGTACCAGCCATGATGTGGGAGGCGCTATCTTCGAGTGTATAGCTAATCTTGTTATCGCTATGGATTATATGTATAGATTTCTCGGCATTGGCAAGTGCTGCAGAGTCCCGACCCAATAAATTTACACTCCTGTCCTGAGAGAGAAGCAACTGAATTTCATCGCCAAGTTCTTCCGAAGTAGCCTCTAGAGTTTTATCTTTCAAAATCTCGTTTACCTTGTGTCCTAAATTTAACTTAGTAATAGCAGGCGGCAAAGCATCCCTGAAAAAGTATAACGGAATCATTAAAAACACGCATACAGCAGCAGCATACTTCACAAACTGCAATACAGCACTATTTTTGCGAATAGGTGTTATCGGAGCCTCTTTAGCCATCTGCCGTACTATCGCTGTCCAAACAGAATCCGACGGCTCTAACCTGATCTGCTCTTGCTGAAATGCAGCAACAATCTTTTCTTCAACCTTCTCATTGTCTGTATATTTCAATACTCGCATCAACACTTTTCGCTCTTCGGCAGTCGCTGTACGATCCAAACAACGTTGTATCAACAAGTCTATATAGCTATCATTATCAATCATAGGGCATATATAATTGGGGACCGGAAAATTTCAAAACCTGAATCCCTTTATTACTATGACTTTCGCAGAGCTCCTTTTGGGGGGGAGAATAATTTATTTTTTTTGCAAATAGAAAAAAATGAGCGCTAATGGGAGGTCATTTAGCATTTCGGTCATTGTGGATCTTATTTTTTTAACAGACTCATCCAGATTCCATTTAACAGTTTCGGCCGAGACGTCAAGTATCTTTGCAACTTCTTTACGAGAAAGGCCTTCGATCTTCACCAGTTGGTAAGTGATCCGTTGTTTCGGAGATAGGCACTGTATGGCCTGTTCAAATGCTTTTTCCAACTCCTGGTATTCGATATCATTATAGGTCTTGGGGGTGGCGAAGATATCGTGTAGGATAAGGTCGAAAGGCTCTTGTGACGGACTCATTTTCTTAATCTTTGTCAGAAATACATTTTTTGCTACACGATAGATCCATGCATCAAAATTATCGACTTCGATGAGTTTATTCCTATAGTTCCAAAGTCGAATAAAAGTATCCTGCAGGACTTCCTCAGCCATGAATTCGTCGTCACTCAGGTTAAAAATAGTAGAATAGATAGGAGTTTTGTAATCTTCAAAAATAGTACGAAAGGCCTGTTCATCTCCATTAGAAACACGAAGTAATAGTTCGGCAATTTCGTCGATAGGGATGTGACTTTTCATAGGTATTAGATCCTAACTTTGTTTGTAAACCAGTCGTGATAGAAGCACTTGCTCCCCTCTACTGTGCCTACAAATATATAAATAGATTTTTTAAGATGAGCTATGCTACAGTATTCCCCAATAGTTATTTAAAAACAAAAGCTTATGAAATTATTAGCAATCAAAGAAATCTTGACTTCCTTGGAGAACATGGCATCCTTACGGTAATTAGTGATTCTAAGAAAAAACTTTCATAAGTAACTCTAAAACTACACTCAGGTGTAGTTCAATTTAGTATAAACTCCAATATTTTTGATGGATATAACAACCGACACCAAATGAAACGCGCAAAATAAATAAATACCAAACAAGATGCTCTTCCTATTAATCTGTCTACTTTTAAACCGTATTAATTTTTTTTTGCAATGTTTTACTTTAGTAATACGGAAACTCTTGCACGTCTACTAAATACATCTCGCCAGCTCAATTAACTCAAAAATCACTGATATATGAACTGTAAAAACTGCGGAACTACCATTGCTTCAAAATTTTGCCCAGACTGCGGACAGCCAGCGGTTCTCAAAAGAATAGACGCACATTACATTACTCATGAAATTGAGCATGTACTTCATTTTGAAAGGGGTATATTATATACGATCAAAGAACTTATTATCACTCCCGGCCAAAATGTAAAAAAATACATTTCGGAAAATCGAAGTCGGCTAGTCAAACCGATTATATTCATTATTGTGACTTCGTTGATATACTCCATTATCACGCACTTCTTCCATCTTGAAGACAAATATGTCCATTACAACGAAGCTAAGCCATCCACTACAGGAGTACTGTTTGCGTGGGTACAGGGGCATTATGGTTATGCAAACCTCATTATGGGTGTATTTATTGCGGCATGGATTCAGCTATTTTTTAAAAAGTATAATTATAACTTTTTTGAAATATTAATCTTACTATGCTTTGTCATGGGAATGGGCATGCTCATTTATGCCGTATTTTCCATTTTGCAAGGTGTCACTCATATGCGTATTGCTAATGTTGGCGGCATTGTAGGGATCGTATATTGCTCTTGGGCAATAGGACAATTCTTCGACGCTAAAAAGGCAGGAAATTACTTTAAAGCACTGGCTGCATATGTTTTAGGATTAATCACATTTTCAGTAATGGTTCTTCTACTGGGTTTAACCATTGATTACATGATCGGTTAAACTGAGGTATAACTATTGTGACAACTATTGGCCGGTGGGTTATTGTTAACAAAGGGTTAGCTTACACTCCGTGGCTTACCTTAATATTTGATTTACTTGCTTATTTAATGGTATTATTCAGCGGATATTTGGAGAAAAAGGTGGCTAAAAAGTAGGTGTAAAAAAACTTTGGTGTAGCGTATGTTTTCAGTTTGTCCGTTTAGATAGTAACGGACAAACTGGACAGCACCCAATCAAAACGTTGCTGTTTAGCCACTAAGTATACAAATGAGGTAAATATGTCTATGTCGGTGTTAACATAGGTAAATGATGATATTAAGCTTGACTAATACCCTAGCTGCGCTAAACGTCCATACATTTCCACAAAAGCGCATTGATCCAATAGCCACTTAGACGTTTGCTTCTTCTCTAAAGTCCAATCAACATCAAACAGTCCGTATTGATCCCTCATTTTGTACCAAGCCCTGTCAAGGTTTTTAGCGAAAATGTCAAGATAGGTTCTATTAGCATCCTGTTCAAATAAACTAACATACCCTCGCATCATTACGGCATGGAACCATAAATTACTATTCCTTAATATTGGGAAATTTTCCCCATCCCTAGTTTGGAAAAAATAGCTTAAACAGGATTTTGCTAGAACCTGTGCATCAAGGAGATACTTTTTTTCTTTAGTCAGCTTATATAACAATGCCGCTGCTTGCAACATCTGTCCGGAATTATAGGAATATTTGGCTTTACCTATATTTCCATTGAGCTGAATATTATCCCAATACAGGTTATCCCTTGGATCTTGCAGTCCTGCTTTCGTCCACTCATACAGACGTCGCCCCTCATTGAGATATTCTTTGTCTTTTGTTGCCTCAAACAGTTTGAGTGCAAATACTGCTGCAGGAGCGTTCGAACAGGTGTTTTTAGACTCTTTCTTCTGCTCGCACCAATAGATTCCACCGCCAAGCTTTTCATCTTCACCACTTTTCACAAAAGTCCAGATCTCTTCTGCATGCTTTAAGTAATCAATCTTTTTTGTCTGCACATAGCTATCGGTAAAATCGATTCCGAGCCAAACGTTGTCATCATAAAACCGGTCTGATGCCGGAGCAGAATTGATATAGGACGCATAACCAACAGGCTCCCTGGAATGATCCCTATATTCCATTAATCCCGGCAGCACGCGCTGGTCCAGGATCTTTTGATAAAGAGCTTTGTTCTTCGGGAGCTCCATCAATGTATTTACAGCGGAAAAGCTTCCCGAGAATGGCCATAGGTAGGCATATTTCTTTTGCCCGGCTGCCTGTTCGGGATTATCAAGATAGTCTGCTTTAAAGCTTTCGTCATATGGAAATTTCTCCGTCAACAGCTGGTTGTTCGCATTTCCAATATTTAGCATAAATAACAGTTAAAGTCTCTTGGGCTCTTTCAGCAGACTGTCCTTTGCTGCGCTGTGCATTGCTGGTAAGATAGCATAAGCCTGACAGTAATACAGTGGTCGTTATTTTAGTAATTTGTTTCATCTGCATATAATTCTTTAAGAAGCCCTCGGAACCTGTTGGATCACGAAGGCTTCTTTGTATTCGTTCAATTATTTTAATTTATTTTGATAGCTTGCTAATCCTTCAAAGAGCATGGCTGCACTTGTATAGGCCGTAATTTCACTGTTGCCAATCGGTGGCTGCGCCCAGGATGGGCCAAAGAACAACGTCGGTAGACTCGTTCCCTTAGTCCAGGCAATTTTACCATTATTGACCAAAAACTTCTCAAACTTACTGCGGTAGGCTGCATCAATTCCTTCCTGATTTAAATAGTCTACGAAATATCGTATAAATATTCCCTTAAACAATGCGCCGTCGCCATTTCCCTCGTCGCGCAAGATATTATTCCCGCCATCGATACAACGTGTGATCGTGTAATAACTAATTTTTTGCGCATCAACTAGATAAAGCTGGTCATTCGTAATCTTAAAAAGCTCAACCGCGCTACCAAGGAACGTTCCCTGATTATACGTAAGGGTCGTCATATCCACATTACCTGTCTGACCATTAATATTATCATAAACAGCACCTGTTGACGGATTATACAAGGTTGCCTTTTGCCATTCGTAGATCTTCTTTGCCCAGGTCAGGTAGTTTTCATCTTTTGTCAAACGATATAATCTAGCTGCCAGAATGCTAGCTGGCCCATTCGAGCAAGCATTTTTGCTATAGCGCATATCTTTCTTCCAAGCCAATCCGCCGCCTGCATATTGCTCATCCCATGCACCGGTAATATCTTTCCATAAAAGTGATACCGTATCGAGATATTTTTGCTCCTTGGTAATTTCATATAAGCGCAATATGGTCAATGCATTCCATTCCATATCATCATAGAATACATTATAATAAGTATTGCCATTTTTGATCTTCACACCTTCAAACCATTTGCTGAAATAGGCACTATACTTGGCATCTTTCGTCCGTAGATAAGCATCGATAACAACATCCATGGCATGTGCGTTGGGCCAATATTGAAATCCCAGATCGGATTGATTGATCGCATTGTTAAAATACCCGGACTCATTCCAGAACCCTGCAATCATCTTATCGGAAACCTGTGTTGCAATAGCTGTCCAGCTTTCCTGTACAGAGTCTTCATACGGGTAGCTGTCCTCAATCTTGGTGCATCCAAAGAGTAGAAACACTATGGATGACAGTATAATCATTTTATTCATCGGGTCTCCTCCTTTAATTTGGTACTACAGTATGCGTATAGTCTTTGTCGCCTTGTAAAATCATCGCTATTTTTGTTGGATGGCCGTCTACGGCATCCGCAAATTTCCATTTATCGTCCCATTGCGAGAGATTGGGCAATATGCGAACGAAATAATAAGAAGGAGCTGATGAACTATTTGGAGGACTGTCCGTACCGTTTTGAGTTCCCAGCTGTAAGGTTTCAGCCTTTCCGGCCTTGACGGTTTCCATTTGGAATTTATACCGTTGGTCGCGGCCCCAACTTTCCTGTTTAAAATTGATGATACCTGTAGCAGACCAAATTCCCTTCCCTTGATAAGGTAGATCCAACACCACAGCTCCGGATGGCGAGAAATAAACGCCCACGTTTTTGATCTCGGTGTAGGTCACTGCTGCAACATTGAAATCAATTCGAATACGATATACTGCCGTCTTAGCAATGCTGTTACTTCCGGTTTCACCTTCTTTTATTTTGGTTTGATCTTCCGAATAGAAAATACGTCCCTCAGCAGACTTGCGATCCGTAAAAATATATTTTTTTCCGGCTTCCAATTTTGTAAAGATCTCATATTCACCATTCCCCACCAATTTAAAAGGTAAAGATGCGGCAACATCCGTCCCACCCTCAGTTGCCTCTCCAGTGATAAATAATTCATCCGGGATTTCCGCAAAGCCTTCCAGTGTTTTGATGTTCAATACCTTCTTAGCTTTGCTCAACACCCGTTTCATTCCACGGATAGCATAGACTGACCAGATTACATCGCCGCTCTCACCAGGGTTGATCCCCGCTTTTGTTGCTACCTGATTCAATATTTTGTGACTGATATTGGCGCCGTTTGAGTTTCCATTATTATCCGAGGTGACTGTATATAGAGGCTTGCTAAAATCGCCGCCGGACTTGTCAAAGACAACTTCATATTGAGCTGCCCCACCGTCGGCCACCAAGGCCGACTCCCACTCAAAATACAGCGCTGCGGAGCTGGAACTTAATAATTTGACAGCTTTTCCATCTGCAGGGGCATATAGGTTCTCAACAGCAGACACCTCTGCGTCAGCGTATTTCATATCGTTTTTTTTACAGGAAACGATGCTCGCAGCCAATGCGACCATTGCTATAACTTTAAAATACCATTTCATGTCTTTATCATTATTTATGGTTCGAAACGTGCATTTTTTTAATGCGCCGTTTGCGCTTGTTTTTTAATTAATTTAGTTTGAGTAGCCCTGATTGTTAGGCAATAAATTTTTATTTAGATCGATCTGGGTTCGTGGTATCGACCAGAGATAGTCTCTACTTTCATCAAATCGACGAATATCCAGTTTGATATTACTATTGTTACCACCATATTTAGCGCCCAATACCTGGCCGTCCAAATAAGTTTTACCCGCCTTCCAGCGCATGATATCATAGTAACGCAATCCCTCAAGTGCGAGCTCGCTTCTCCGCTCATTTCGGACCATTGTTTTTAAGTCCCCGGTCGTCGGGAAGTCCAGCGCTTTTGATGCTTCAAAACCTGCCCGCCGACGAATAGGTCTGATCGTCATGTCCCATACTGCGGCATTCAGTTGTCCCAGTGCTTCTTTTGCTTCTGCATACATCAATAAGATATCGGCGTACCTGAACATGATGATGTTCAATCCGGCATCATATTTTACCGTTGCTGTTACATCGTAGTATTTCTTTACGTAATAACCTGTCGCGGAAGCGTTGGCACTGGCCCCCTGATATTCGTCGAGGCGTTCCTTGTCGGTTGTGCCCGAGCCGGGTTTGATAAAGATCTTGCGTGTTGTACCGTCAAAATCAGTCCATTGTCCGCCATGAAAGACGATGGTTGCGGCCATGCGTGGATCGCGGTTGACATAGGGATTACTGTCGTTATATTGCGGATCCGTTGCAATGGTATTTCCGCCCAGTGTCAAATAATTATCAACCAGACTTTGTAATGGTGCATAACCGTTCAAACGTGCCTGTGCAGAGATCGGTGCTGCATCATATAACTTATTCCAGGTTTTTAAAAGAGGTACATAAGCATAATCCAGAATAACCTCTGCATTATATTCATTGGCTGCAGTAAACAACTCGGGATAACTGCGGAATAATGCGTAAGTTCCAAATTCCGTTTGTTTTTTCATCAGATTTTCACAGTACTCTATTACTTTATTCCAATTACTTTCATACAGGTAGGCCCGGGCTTGAAAGGCTGAAGCGGCGCCCTTGGTAATCCGGCCGCGGTCGTCTGCCGGTAAAGCATCTTTGTTCGGTAGATCGGCCATGCATTGATCCAACTCCTGATGGATAAATGCCATAATAGTCGCTTTTTCTGTCCGTGGGAGAGCCTTGGACTCTTCCAGTGAGATATCTTTCGTGAAGAAAGGCACAGCGCCATAGAAATTAACAAGTCTAAAATAGAGAAATGCACGTATAAAGCGCACCTCGGCAGTACGGCGTTTTTTGAGTGCCGGGTCCATTCCGGGTACACGCTCCACATTCTCTAGATAGACATGGCAGGTCTTAATACCGCCGTAGAGATCGGACCACTCTGCCCCAAAGCGGCCCAGTGTCGGATCGGCAGTTCCATTACGGATTGCACGCTGGTCTGTGTTTGAGCGCCCCTCAAAAATATTATCACTCAGGGCTTCATCATTCCACATACGATCTGCTGAATACAGCTGATTATAGGCCATATTGACGATTTTTTCGGCATTGTCTGCGTAGTCCCAAAAATTTTCATCGGTAAAGCGGTCTGTTGGCAGCGTATCCAACTTATTACAGGATGTTAATTGGAGAATTGCCATTAAACTCAAGCCTCCTACAAGTATCTTATATAGTTTCATTACATAAAAGGTTAGAATTGAATATTTAATCCACCGCCATAGTATTTCAACGTCGGATAATTGCGGGCACTATTGGCCGAACCACCCATGTTAGAATCAAATTCGGAGGATTCGGGATCTATCCAGGAGTTTTTGCTCAAAGTCAGCAAGTTTTGGGCATTGATAAAAAAGCGAACGCGCTGCAATCCCAATTTCGACACTAGTTCTTTTGGCAGCGAATAACCTACCTGTATATTTTTCAATCGGGCATATTTCCCGTTGAAAAGATAGAGATCAGAATCTTTCCCAAAATTGTTGGTCGACGCTGTTGATCCATTTGCAGTCAATCGTGGCCAGCGTCCATCAATATTAGTCGGTGTCCAGTAATCGAGTTGATGCTGATAAATGGTATAGGAATAATTCTGATGAAATGGTTCGATCAATTCTCCGCGGATCATCATATCGCGCTTGCCTACCCCCTGCCAGAACATACTAAAATCAAAATCTTTATAATTCAGGTTATAGGTCAGCCCAAATGTAAACCTCGGGAAACCGTTGCCCAACACAAAGCGGTCCCGTGCATCGATAATTCCATCGTTATTCCGATCCACATACTTTACATCGCCGGGACGCAGATCTGCTGCAGCAATACCGCTCGGTAAGGCCGAAGTTTCAATATCCGTTATATTTTGGAAGAATCCGGCCATCTTGTACCCATAATAGGAATTATAAGGTAGCCCAACACGCGTCAATTTAGTAATGTTATCGACTGTCGAAATACGGTCATCGCCGGGCATCGCAATAATCTTATTGTGACTATCGCCCATATTCGCATTGATCGTGTGTTGGAAATCGCCTGTTGTAGCACGGTAGCTAAGATTGATTTCCCAGCCCTCATTGTTCATCTCACCTAAATTCTGATTCTTTAGGGAGGTTCCGAATGTGGAAGGTATTTGTGGCGACATCAATATATCAACCGTACGCTTTTTAAAATAATCGAAACTGGCCGTCAATTTATCATGAAAAAAGGTGGCGTCCAACCCAACATTGAAATTATAGGTTTTCTCCCAGCGTAGATCCAGACTGGCATAATTAAATCCTGCAGCAGAAACAGGTTTGTTGTTAAATCCATAACTGTTCTGATAGGATTCATAGGTAAAATAATACGCGTAGTCGTCTACGGCCTGATTGCCAAGAACACCATAGGTAGATCGGATTTTTAGGCTACCGACATGTTGTTTATACCAATTCATAAATACTTCGTCGGATGCCCGCCATCCGAGGGATCCCGAAGGAAAGAAGCCCCAGCGATTAGCTTTCGAAAACTTAGAGGAGCCATCGTAGCGAAAGCTAAATTCGGCAAAATACTTACTTGCAAAGTCGTATCCGGCACGACCGAAGATCGAATTGATACTATTTTGCAGTGTCCCATTTGGTGTTACACGGGCACTCACAGGGTCAATAACTGTTCCTGTGGTAGGTGTACCGAGGATAGGATCAGTAAATTTCATTTTCAGTTCGTTTTGTCGGCGTGTATAGGATTCGTTGGATGCTCCAAATAGACCTGATACATGATGACTGCCAAAAGTCCGGTCATAATCCAGGAGCAGCTGAAAGTTCAGTAAGGAAGCTTTTTCGTTAAAATCTTCCGTATTACGGTCTGAATTGACGTAGACCTGAGGTTGCGTGGCGTCCGGACTGGAATATAATGGCACCTGGATTCTACGGATAGAACGGTGATCGGCATAGATGTCCGCTCCGAAGATACCACGCAGTTTTAAACCTTCGAAGAGTTTTGCTTCGAGATTCAGGTTGATATTAAAATAGTCGTTATCGTTTTTGATATAGCCGCCTTCATTCAGTTCAGCCAAAGGATTTTGATCTGTCAGTGCATTGTTGACAAGATATTTTCCATTGTCAGCCTGCATGCGATAGTAGTAATAAGGCGGAAGTCTGGAAGCATTGATAATGGCACTTCCGGCCGTATTGCTCATGTTGTTGTTGCGTGTATAGGCTAAGATTGAGGTCAGTTTAAAACGGCCTATCTCTGTACTGAGGTTGCTCCGCAAATTGTACCGCTTAATGCCAAAGTCCTGTCCGACAAAGTTGCTGGGCTGATTGTAGAAGCCGCCTGAAAACAAATAGGAACTTTTATCGCCGCCCCCGGCCACACTGATATTATATTTTTGCTGGAAAGAGTTCTTCATGATTTCCGGCAAGTTCCACCGCTCGATATCCTGATGGGCATATAAGTCTGCGATAGCCGCTGGTGAAAACTGAGGATCCATTCCTGAGTTGGTCAGCGCAAGATTACGAAGGGTCGCATTTTCATATCCTGCAACCGGTGAAAATAAAATTTTGGGTTCTTGCACGCCCCACTGTGTGCCGACAGTCACTGCAGGCCGCTGATTTTGGCGTCCTCTTTTGGTGGTTACCAAAATAACGCCATTGGCAGACCTTGAACCGTATATCGCCGTAGAACCTGCGTCTTTCAATACCGACACCGTTTCGATATCATCCGGATTGATCTTATTGAGCGTTCCACCTTCTGTAATAATTCCATCGATCACCACCAGCGGTGCATTACTGTTTATGGTAGATATCCCACGAATATTGATATTCATCGAATTATCGTTGGGGTCCATGCTTTTCTGTTGGATGGTCAAGCTGGGCGAGGCTCCCTGAAGAGCTTGCGTTACATTGCCTACAGGTCGGTTTTCAAAAGTCTTCGCACTGATCTGATCAACGGCGCCGACAACACGCTGACGTGTCGTGGTACCATAGCCGATTACGATAACTTCTTCGAGCTGACTGTTGCTATTTTTCATGATTACATTGAGCTGCCCCGATCCATCGGTCCGCAGGGAGGACAGTTCCCCGGTCAATGCATCATAACCAACAGAGGAGAATATCAGGGTCGCTTTGGGCGAAAGGTTTGTGAGCGTAAATAGACCATCACCATTGGTGGTAGTACCTATAGATTCATTATCTTTGACCCGCACAGAGACATTTGCGAGCGGTTCGCCACGGTCATTGGTCACCCGTCCTTTTACAGGAACCTGATTTGGGGTCATCGTAAACGCCATCGGTGCGGACTTTATAGAAGCTTTTGGCTTATCATAAATGACCACAGTCTTATTATCCAACTGGTAAGACAATGGCTGATCTTTAAAAATCTGGTCCAATACATCCGACAATTGACGGTCCCTAACTTTTATGTCAACAGACTTCGCGTTTACCATCTGCCGTTCCGTGTACAGAAAATTATATCCCGTCTGGGATTTGAGTTCCCTAAATATTTTCTTAAGGCTCATGTTGGAGTATTCTAATGTTACCTTTTGTGCAAAGGTGGTAGCGCTAACCTGCATAAAAGTAACCAAGATAATTATGGTTGTCAATCGCATAATAAGCCATAGTTTACGGAATAGCAGATACGCTATCTCCTTTTTTCTGATATAATTTTGATACATTTGTAAGGTTTATTTGCAGTGTATTCGAGTCGTCCAAAACAGAAACATACTGCAGATTGGATAGTTAAATTTAATTGTCCCTAACGGCAACCGAGTCCCTTCAGGATCTTGGTTGCTTTTTTATACCCCCACCTTTGTGGCTATTCGTTTTGTCGTTTTTTGTTCATCGGTTCGTTTATTTAGGTTATTGTGTAATTAATTATTTACAGGATCATTACGGAAGTACATGTATTTTTTTTCCGTCTATTCTGAAATGTACGGCACCCGTTTTTTCGAGCAGGCTTAAGACTTTTTGAACATCATCAAAACGCGATATTCCGCCACCAAATTTCTCGGTTGTTTTTTTACCCTGATAGATGACCTCGACATTATACCAGCGTGCAACCTTGCGCATCACGCTTTCGATATCATCTTCGTCAAACATAAATTCGTTGTTTGTCCAGGCAATAACCGGAGCTGTATCTATTGGATGGGATTTTAGCACCCCATGCGCTGTAAGGCTCGACTGCTCTCCCGGCGCTAATAGCAATTTTTGATTATGGGAACTGACCTGCACACGACCCTCAAGAAGAGTAGTCTGTACCGCCGATTCGTCGGCATAACTGTTTACATTGAAATGAGTACCGAGCACTTTGACCTGCTGATCTGCTGCCTGAACAATAAAGGGCTGTTTGGCATCCTTCGCTACCTCAAAATAAGCTTCACCGGTCAGTGCGACAGTTCTGTCTTTCTGATTGGCAAAACTAACGGGATAGCTGAGCGAAGAGGCCGCATTGAGCCATACCAGTGTACCATCAGGTAGTTTAATCCGATAGGTTTCTCCTTTGGTTGTCGATAAGGTATTATGTTCGCTATCGCCTTGCGTCTTACCGCTGACCTCGTAAATCAGTTGGCCATCCGTTGTTTTAGAGATTCTTATGCCCGATTGTTCCAAAAGCCGACCATTCTGTGCTTCATGTAGACGAATCTGCTTGCCGTTGGCCAGCGTTAAGGTGGCGGATTGTTTTCCCGGCGATATTACATTTTGTGCAGCTTGCGGAGCTACGCTTTTATGTTCAACGGCAAAAAACCAGCGACCAATAAAAAACAGTCCAATAATAGCCGCTGCGATTGCGCCGATACGTTTCCAATCCCACAGCGATCTTGTTTTCGGTTTATTGATCTGAAGATGCAATTGGTCCCAGGTATTATCCAGTACAGCCAATAAGGTTGGATCATCCAACAGATGTTGATCGATGGGATCTTCCAAAACCTCCTGAATGAGTTCTTGAAGTAATATTTTATCCTTGCCTGATTTTACATAGGACAAAAACGCACGGGAATTTTCTTCGCTAAGTTTCCCCTGTATATACTGCCTTAGCGTATATTGAAGTGTTTTCTTTTCCACAATTGGTTACTCTCTTTTCAGCTAATACACTTCAGCGGTATAGATCATCTGCTCTGTCTGCAAATTTATTTTACTTTTTTTCTGTGCAATGAAAATTTTATGCGTTAATGCTGTTGGAGAAGTAAAAATGAAATAATGAGCAATGTGGATTTATCCAGGATCCCATGTTTCTCTTTTATATATTTCGTAGCTTTTACGATATGGTCGTTAATTGTAGAAGTCGATATACTCAATAAGTCGCTTACTTCGGCGTAGGTTTTGCCCTCAATTTTACAAAGCTTGTAGATCAGTTTGCGTTGCGGCGGCAGCTGGTCAATGGTCTGTGACAGCCATTCTTCATACTGCTTTTCATAGAGTTCCTCTTCGACGTGACTGTATAAGGCTGTATTGTGAAGGCTGAGATAGGCCTGAACTTGTTTTTCGAGGTTATTTCGTCGGATAAAATTATAGACAGTATATTTAGCGATCTGGAATAGATAAGATCGAAAAGGCTGCTCGGGATCAATCAACTCCCGCTTATCCCATACTTTAATAAATACTTCCTGTAACAGTTCGACTGCATCTTCTTCAGACTTGACCATCTTACGGATGTTGAGATAAATACGCCCACTATACATACTGTAGACCTGCCGGAAAGCACGCTGGCAGCCGGAACGAAGGGAGATCAAGACAGACTTCTCTTCAGCGTAGTCGTATTTTTGTGTATCCATGGTCAAGTTTTACCCTTTCCTCGATAGCAAATATTGCTAAACGTTTATTGTATTTGGTTATCTATTTCCAATCTTAAAAGTTATGGTATAAACTAGTAAGGCTCATAAATTAGTGAGCGCCATACAAGATAACTACGTGAAGCACGAATATTTCATCATATTGCCGTTCCCCCTTTATCGTTTAACTTGCATAAGGACTATCTAAGATGGTTATATGCAAATGTACTAAAAACTAAAACGGTTTTGCCTATATTATTCTTTTTTTCCCAAGCAACCGTGTTATTCGTTAACTACATTTTTGGTTGCTGATCCGAAAACTAATTTTCTGAACAATAGTGCGAATCACGCTCATCACTTAATTCCGAATCGTTTGGAATGAAATAGGGAATCCTGTTATACCATTTGAAATAGGAGCTAAACAGTAGATTTTTCCGGATAGCAAGCAGGATCACATCGAACACAAACAGCCTTAATAACAAAGAAAGGAGTAGAAAGCTACTGCATTCTACTCCTTTTTAGCCTTTTCTAAAAGTGGAACTTTTGGCTGAAATTTAACGGTACTTGAGCGAACTGTTTTACAACAAAAACCCTCATTGCCAACCCATTAATACTAGTATGTACTGCTGTTGTATTTTTTTACTTCCACCAGTAATAATAGTTATGATTGCCATCGTATTCGAAACCGCAACGTGGATAGAGCTTATTACCTATATCGTTTGTCTTTTCAGTTTCAAGCATCAATCCGCAGGCTTCCGTATCGACGCACCATTGTTTTGCTTGGTTTATTAATACTACCGATAAACCGTGTCCGCGATAATCAGGATGCACAAACAGATCACTCAACAAATATTGCTTCGCCAGTTTAATATAATGGTACAATTTGTATAGCTGTACAAAACCAACAGCTTTATCATTTGCATATACCACAAAAATAGTGGATTGATCGTGAATCATTCGTTCCCGCACAAACTCTCTACATTGCTGGTAGTCTTCGTTCTGGCGGTAAAAAATCCGGTAAAGGTTAAATAGTTCTGCGGTTTCGTCTAATTCGTTGAGACCTACTTTTTTAATATTAAACTCCATTTTTTATGATTTTTATTGATGGTACAAAAATAGATGATAGTGAGCTGGGCCTAGTGGTACAGTTTATTAAAAAACTGGTGTTCCAGTGCTTAAAATTGGTTACAGCTTTCGATCTTACATTGATCCTAATTGTATTGAATGGGCTATCCGGGGCTTTACATGAATTACTCGTCTGCTTTTGACGTTATTGTACGCTGTTTATAATCAGATTTGAACATATAAAGCCCGAAAGCTCTGAATAGGCTCCCGGGCTTTTACAAGACTTACATTTGCATTAGCCGGTAACAATGCTGAAAAGAGGTTGTACACCAGCAAGCTTTAACTTTGATAAACTTCGTTTTCCATAGCTGAAAGTATGCCAGCCAGTTCTGCTATTTCCATTTCATCGAGGGACTGAATAGGGCTTTTAAATCCACCGCCACCTACTTCGAGCAAATCCAGACCTGCCTTTATGGAGCGTGGTAAACCTTTGGCGACAATAAATTTCAGCAGCTCAATCTGCTGGTAGAAAACCCTTCTCGCCCGGTCTAGATGATTTTTCTCAATGGCGTCATAAAGCGCTATGTTCAGTTCAGGTATCAGATTAGGCGCAGCGGTACACCAACCCCGTGCACCTGCAGAAAAAGCGGCCAAAGCCAGCGGATTCGAACCATTGAAAAAAGCGACTTCTTCGCCCAATACCTTTCTCAAATAATGCATTCGCTGAATATCTCCAGTGCTCTCCTTAATCATCGTGACGTTTGGAATCTCCAGTAGACGTTTCAACAATGTAGGCGACATATCCACGCCGCCCGTAGCCGGATTGTTATATGCCATAATAGGGATAGAAATTTTGGACGCCACTTTGTCGTAGTGCTTTACAATTTCGTCATCGGTAAGTTTCCAATAGCTCATTGGAATAATCATTACCGCTGTTGCTCCTGCTTTTTCGGCAAATCTTGCATGATAAACGGTTCGCTCCGTTGTAAGATTTGAAACCCCTACCAGTGTAGGCAATCTGCCTGCCACCTGTTGCATCGTAGCTTCCGTAATGGCTTCTTTTTCACCATCATTCAGATAAGGCATAACGCCAGTACTCCCCAAGGGAGCAATACCGTGTACTCCAGCTGTCACTAATCGCTCTACCTGCTTTTTAAACAAGGGAATATCGATGTGCTCGTTGTTGTCAAATGGTGTAATGGGATAGGCAATCACACCTTTAAATGGTACTGTGCTCATTGTGTAAATCTCATTTAAAAATTAAAAATCTCTTCCTTCTTCTTCACGGAGTGCTACTCCGAGGTTTTGAAGTTGTGGCGCATTTTCGCAGGCAATATACTTTGCTGGTTGGCTATCGCTCAGATTTTGGTGCTGATGCCACGCCCACGACGGAATGTAGACCGCATCACCTGCTTCCCATTCCACAATTTCATCTTCCACTTTTGTCCAACCCTTACCTTCGAGCACATACAAAACGGTCTCATAGGTGTGGCGATGTAAATGCGTTTTCTGTCCAGACAGTAAACCACCGATAGTCATACTCACATTCTTACTTGGCAGATCCACAAAGAATACCGGATGCTTTCTTTCCTCCGAAAATTGATTATGTACCCCAGCGTTCTCAACATTTTTATGGATAACATGTGATGGCTTTACATATGTTGGCCGGGCAAATGTTTGATGAAAATCTTTTGAACTGAATTGTTTTTGCTCTTCATGAATAGACTTCTTTAGTTCTGCAGCTGTTTCTAATTTTGCCATTACTGAAATTATTATTTGTTTTTTGCACTATTGCATGACAAAAGTATTGTATCTTTGGACTGTATTAATGATGCAGTTTTTACAAAAATTGATAGTCCAGATGTTACGCGATTGGAAGTTTGAAATACAATTAGATGAGAAATTGCGTAAGGCTGTTTACCTACAAATTGCCGATGCTCTAATAAAAGATATTCATTCGGGACGATTACATCCTGGTGATGCTTTACCCGGAAGCAGAAACTTGGCACAACTATTAAAAGTCAATAGGAATACGGTTGTAGAAGCGCTGAATGTACTGCTGATTGAAGGCTGGCTTGTTTCTAAGGAACGAAAGGGTACATTTGTCGCTGATACATTGCCTAATTTTAAAGATGGGCACAGTAGTGATAAGTTAACTGGAACTATACAGCGTACTGCAAACCAGCATTATCATTTACGGTTTGATGATGGGCATCCGGATACTAAAATTGCTCCTATTAGTGAGCTAGCTCGCGCTTATCGTCAAATTTTCAACCAAAAAGCTAAGTGGCAGATGATGGGCTATGGCAATGAATTTGGAGATTTTGAATTTCGTAAAACAATTGTTCAAATGCTCAATCATCAAAGGGGGATGCAGGTAAACGAACATCATATCTGCATCACAAGAGGAAGTCAAATGGCGATGTATCTCACTTCACAATGTCTTTTTACTAAAGGCGACTATGTGATGATAGAAAACCCTGGTTACAAACCCGCATGGGAAGCATTTGAACATGCGGGGGCCACGCTGTTGCCAGTTAATGTAGATCGCAACGGTCTAATCATGGAAGAGGTGAGTCACTATCTGAAATCTTATAAAAAAATAAAGGCTATTTACGTAACGCCGCACCATCAATATCCGACGACGGCAACCCTGAGTTTAAAGAGAAGATTGGAATTAATACAGCTTTCCAACACCTATGGTTTTACTATTATTGAAGATGATTATGACAATGAGTTTCACTTCGGATACCGTCCGCTATTGCCGTTGTCAGGTTTTTCAGAACTAAAAAACTATGTATATATCGGTACGCTAAGCAAGGTAGTAGCCCCAGCATTGCGTATTGGCTATCTGGTAAGCAATAACACTGGCTTAATCAAAAATGCGGGCAGCCTGCGAAAAATAATTGATGTTCAGGGAGATGGTATTATGGAGCAGGCAGTGTTACAACTTATCAAGGATGGTACGATTAAGCGTCATATCAAAAAGGCAAGTCATTATTACAGAACTAAGAGGGATTTTATGGCGGGTCTGTTAAACAAACATTTCGCCGACAAAGCAACATTTACCTTCCCCGAAGGTGGTTTAGCATTTTGGATAGTTCCGAATAAGGACGTGGATTGGTCGTATGTTGCTGGGAAATTAGACAGCGTCGGAATTCAAATCATTCTACCCAATACTTATAGCCTCGATAAGCCGGTAACAGGCATCCGGTTAGGTTATGGATCACTATCTGAAAAAGATTTGGAAGAAGGAATTATCGCATTGTCGAAGGTGCTATAAGTAAATAGTCTCAATTGTAAACAATTTAAACTAACTTTGCTTTAAAAAGATCTTTACTTCAGTCCCTTGTCCAGGTTCACTGATTAAGTCTATCTTTCCACCCGCTTGCTTGACAATAGTATTTACCAGATAGAGCCCTACTCCGGATCCATCAACCAATTTGGTAGCCCGCGTAAATTTCTCAAAAATTGTTTGCTTATCCTCAGCTCCCATACCGATCCCATTATCCTTGACAGACACAACAATATAGTCACCCGCGATGAATGATCTCACTAGAATTTCCGGAGGGCGTGTCTCTGGGGTATATTTCACCGCATTATGGATTAAATTATAGAGCACGCTACGCAGCTTACGCCTTACGAAATTAAATTCCGAAACAGCTAAATCATCACGAATAATCGCATCGGTTTCTATAAGCTGCTGTGCTAAACTCAAACGTACGTCTTCTAAAATACTAGGAAGATCGACCAATTCAGATGATGCCTGATACTTTTGCTTTTCCCAACGACTTTCGGTCAGATCGTGAATTATTTTTTTTATCTCTATCAAGCTTTTTTCGTGATTTTGCATTAAAGGCAGGAATTTCTGGGAATTTTTATCCTTTACTTCCTTCATTAACCCAAATGTAAGGTTGAGTACTAATAATGGATTTTTGATATCATGGGCTAGCGTATCTAGCAGCAACTCATGCTCCAAAACGAGCCGTTCTTGTTCCTTAAGATCTTTCACCCTCGGAGTAATATCGACAAATGTAATAATCACACCGTTTGTCCGGTTCTCTTTACGAACATGATAAGGAAGTATATTCATCTGATACCACCTTAAATCTGTTGTCTGTATCTCTTTCTCCAGGATTTTACCAGTTGCCATAACGGTATTTATATTATTGATAAAAGTCGGAAATCGAAAATTTCCCCTTACATTTTCAAGGGACATTCCTATGAACTCTGGCTTAAGATCAAATTGCTTCATCGCTGGCGGAGTAAACTTCCTTAATATTAAGTCCGCATCCACAAATAATTGTGGGACGATGGTATTGCTAAAATAATTTTCCAGGTCTTCGTTGAGTTGAGTTAAGTCTTCAATTTTATTGTCTTTATTCATAGAAGCACAGTATATTTTACCCTTAAAAACAAGCTAAAATAGATATTGTTTTGACTTCCCTACCTATACAAAACCTGGTAAAAGGCCATTTATACGTCTTAACAGCATTTAGTGAGCAGTATTTTACTCAGAAGCAGGGTAGGAAAATTTATTTTTTTATTTTTCCAATAGCTGCTAATTTTACTGGTTGTTTATACAGAGCTGTATGGGGATTTCAATGAAACTTTCAGCCCTTTACTAATCTTTAATGACACTCTTGGTCTTATCCATAGTTGAACTGCGCCTTACCATAAACGTCATTCTGATATCGGATAACGCCACTTCGTCAATAATCTCAAAACCTTTTTTCCTATAAATTCTTACATTCAATGGATTAGCAGTTTCCAGATAGACATCTTTTCCAGAATTTTCGGCCTCAGTCAAAACAGGATCCAATAATCCTTTTGCCAAGCCTTTCCCCTGTCGCGAAGGCATTACACCGATACATGCCAAATATAAATATGGTTTTTGATCGCTTATGTGCGCATCCTTAAGTTTCAACAGCTTGAGTGAACGGAAAACTGTCGAAGGCCCCATATAAAGTAAGAACTTAAGATTTCTAAATAGTTGTGCCGCTGTTAGACGCGTTTTGTTTTGAGATTGCCACAATGCTACAGCATTTCTGGTTGGATCAATAAATATCTCGCCATTAATCAATGTTTCTTCTACGATATAATTTGCGAGAAAATAAATCTTTTTTTCAAAGTTTTTTTTTTTTTCATCCACTTAAAGCAAGGATCATCTACAAATGAACTACATATAACATCTACCACGCGGGCAGCATCTGTCTTATTTACTTTCTTGTTTTCCATAAATACAAAAAACTGAAATTAAAACACCAATAAACATGACAATTGTCAATAAAATCAGTAGACAGACGCACCTATAAATTGCGTCTAAATTTTGCCGCGAATCCTGCTCAAGGTTTCCACTTTAACGCCGATATAAGATGCGATATATCGGGTACTGACGGTAGAAATTAACTGTGGATAATGATCCATCAAAAATTGATATCGTTCCAAAGCTGTTGTATGCTGAATAAATCGTAAACGTTCATCTAAAAGAAGTGTGTAGGCAATAATTAGTTTTCTCTCCAACGCTAATAAAATAGTATTGTCTTTTTTCAACATATCAAAATCAGCTACAGAAATACGATAAACCGTCACGGGGCTAAGTGCCTTAATATAGTCGGTACTTTTGACTTTAAACACGGCTGTTCTAAAATCCGCTACAATATCTCCAGGAAAGGTGAAGCTTGTAACAACTTCTTCCGTGTCTCTCATATAATAGTTCACTAAGATTCCGGTCTCCACCACATAATAATACAAATTTCGCTGTCCGGGTGATAATAATAAGGTGTTCTTTGGAAATTTGACCAGCTCAACAAAATCTGCGATCTGCTCATCTATGGCGGTCTTTAGATCTTTCAGTACGGAGGTTGCATAATTTTTGTAAAGCATCATATATATAAAATCATGTGAACGAATAACCACATATGAAGCAAATAAAACGAAAAAGTTTTAAAGTCAGCTTATACCATCTTCGAATCATTCATCATCACGCTGCAGTGACGCTTCTATCGTGTCATAATAAAAGTTAAACCCCACACCCCTAATTTTCTCGTCACTGACGCGCGACCCCTGCAGTAGCATAGCCGCCATTTCGCCATACAATAGCTTTAACATAAAGGCAGGTACATTAGGTAAAAAGCTTGTTTTATCAAATGATTTGAGGAGGGAATAAGAAAAATCATTCATAGTAATATGTTGAGGAGCAACAGCATTATAAACACCTCGGAGATCCTCTTGATGGAGTATAAACTCGTATAAACGCCCCAAATCACGGATATCGATCCAAGGAAGGTATTGCTTTCCGTCGCCCACTGACACATTAATACCAAGTCTTGCCAACGGTGAAAGCTTAGCATACATCCCTCCCGCTTTACCCACGACAATACCCTTTCGCAATATAACAGTTTTGACGCCTAGGCTTTCAAACTGCCTTGCTGCCTTCTCCCATAACTTACAGATGTCTGCCAAAAAATCACTTCCGCTATTAGCATCTTCCGAAAATATTGTATTGGTTGTACGTGCACCGTAATAGCCAACTGCCGATGATGAAATGATTTTATCAATCGCAATAGCATGATGCTCGATGTATTTGTAAATTAAATTCAGTGACAACACCCGGCTTTCGATCAGCTCCAAACGCCGTTTAGACGTCCATCTCCCGGCGCTGATATTTTCACCTGTTAAATTAATAATGGTATCCACTCCCTCGAAAGCTTTAAGATCGATGTAGCTCTTTTCCAAATCCCACTTAAAAAACTTTGCTCCGCTCTCCTCAGGTTCAGCGAGAGACTGACGTGTTAAGACGTGTACCTCATAACCAAGGTCTGTGAGGTGGGAAACGAGATAACCACCTACAAAACCAGTACCTCCTGCGATCAAGATCTTTTTCATATGCTAGCTCGTTTAACCTTCTGTATTACCTGCGGAAGCGCGGCTTTGAACCAATATGTATAACGTGTGGGATGAACAGAAATATCCATTAAAATTTGCTCAATCGACCACCATTTAAAATCAGCGGCCTCTGATGGATTAGGTATTGGATCAGTATCGATACATCCTATGAACACATGATCATACTCATGCTCAATCAAATTATTTTCCACTTTAGCATGATAGATAAAGGAAAAAGAAAAACTTAATTCACAAGTAATGCCCATTTCAAAAAAAAGCCTCTCTTGAGCACTATCTAGGACATCCTCGCCAATCTGGGGATGCGAGCAACATGTGTTTGTCCAAAGGCCGCCCCCATGATATTTATCCAACGCCCGTTGTTGCAGCAGGAGTTGTCCGCTACTGTTAAAAATAAATATTGAAAAAGCACGGTGCAATAGTCCTTCTTTATGAGCAGCCAGCTTATCCATCTGACCGAGTTGTTGATCGCTTTCATCTACAAGGATAACATGATTTCTATCCATAGTTCTGTAATTTTAGAGAAGAGACAAGTGACTTTCTGCCTCGAAATTTATACTTCAATTTATAAATACGCCATTTTGTACCGTAAATAACTCTTTACTGCAACCAAGCCTTTTTGAAAATTCGGTATCCGAATCCGATTTTCTAAAATTTCTTTTGAAGATTTTCTACGAATCTTGGCAAAAAGTGATAGATAATATTTATAAGCTAAATAAACCCCAAACTTTGAAGATGCAGGCAGTTTTTTTATTCCCAAAAGCGCTTCCTTAAATTCACTGTGAATTTCATGCTCAATCTGACTTTTGATCGCATTATCAAAAACTGTCATATCCAAATTGGGAAAATACGTTCGTCCAAGAATATGATAATCCTGTTTAAGATCACGTAAAAAATTTATTTTCTGAAATGCAGATCCGAGTTTCATCGCATAAGGTTTTAACTCTTCATACTGCGCGCTATCTCCCTCCGTAAAAACTTGTAAGCACATGAGTCCCACAACTTCTGCCGAACCATAGATATATTCTCTATAGCGTTCGGCATTGTAATCGATCTTGGTCAGATCCATTTCCATACTATGAAGAAATTGACGAATCAGTTCAGGATCTACCGCATACCTGTGCACAGTTTCCTGAAAAGATTGCAATATGGGATTTAACGAAATTTTCTCTTCTAAAGCACAGTTTGTATCGGCATATAAGCGTGCTAAAAGGCGCTTTTTATCATAACCGTGAAAACTATCTACTATTTCATCTGCGAGCCGCACATAGCCGTAGATTGCATAAATACTATTGCGAATGCACGGTTTTAGTGCCAAGATACCGAGTGAAAAGCTGGTACTATATTTTTCGGTCGTTCTTTTGCTTACTTCATAAGCGAGCTCATCAAATAGTTTCTTCATGGTCTAATAATTTAGGATCTAACTGCACGCTAGAATGAATAATTTGAGATCAAAAAGTCGCTTTCATTTCACCTAGCTACCTCTATATGTAGAATATCCAAATGGACTTACAGTGATTGGAACATGGTAATGTTTATCGTCTTTTATCTCAAAAATGACTTCAATAAAAGGATAAAAGGTTTCCAGCTTTTGACTGATAAAATAGTTTTCTGTATAGAACTTAAGTTTATATATCCCTTTATTATCACCCTTTCCAACGACTAAAAAATTACCGATACGACCATTACTATCCGTTTCTTCACTGGCTATAGTAATCCATTCCTTATTCGGCATCAGTCTTTCCAAATCAACTTTGACATTTGGTGCGGGACTTCCTTTAGCAATATCCAAAATGTGACTTGACAATTGATATTTATTATTTTGTCCATATGCTGTAAATCCAAACAACATACAAAACAGCATGATAAAATAGTTATTAATATTCATATCTATTTATTTAAATCTCTTTCATTACTCAACTTATTTACCTCAGATACGGCTTAATCAATGCCCACACCCTCTAATCAATTTGCAATAACATCCATTTATTACTCAACTCGATTTACAGCCTATAGTGAACGAATCATTCGCTGGCATGATCACGGCTCAATCTAAATAGACCATAAATATACCATTATTGTTTAAATAAATTTAAAAAACACTTTTTTAAGTTCAAAAACAAACTAAAACAATAAATAATGCTAAACCCAATATTTTGTAATCTTAATCTTCGTATACATTATCATGCGCTATAATATAAAGCTGCTGATACTACTTAGAAATGGCATAAGACTTCAATGAATTTTATTACCGTTATTTTATTAGTCATAAAGAAGTTCTTAAAATTCTTCTTCAAATATAGTTTATTAAAACTCCAATTTAGTATTAAAAAATACTAAATTAACGAGTAAATTAACAGTAAAATGGTTGAAGGCACATATTCTACCTCTAAATCATTATAACAACATGGCTAAAAAGACCAATATACACTTAATAATCAATAGATTATACAATAATAAACTAGGGAATACGTATCTAATAAAAAGATTAAGCCAAGCCTAATCTTTTATTAAATACTGTTCGAGATGGCTCACTTCTTTCTTGTCAATCAAAGTATGGTGATGATGATCAAGCTTTGCAAGTAATATGATCAATAGATCACGTTCTTCATTGGAAAGATTTCCAATTAATATATTACCTACAATTTTCATTTTAGGCAGCACCTTAAATAATTCAGTTCGCCCTTCATCGGATATACATATTGGTTTAGCTCTTTTATCAGAGACTTTGGGTGCCTCTTCGATTAAACCAAGACGCATTAATCTTCGAATGACTTCAGTACCCGAGGCCTTTTCGACAGCATTTTTTCGAATCAGTTCTGTTTGAAGAAGTTTGTCATAAGAAAATAACACCATTAAGAAGGTAAAGTCTTCTGGAGACTGTAGATGAGTCCCTTCAAATGCCAGTTTGATATAATGTTTGGCATAACGGTTCATCATCAAAAGTAGTTTTCCTAAATCTTCTGCTGGAACGTCCCTATCTTCTACAAGCGCATGTTCTCCCCCGACTTCTCGTGTTTGAGTCATCCCAATCGAATTTTTGAGATACATGTATTTTAGGAAATCATCAAGTGTGCCATTTGCTGATTCATTGGTGCAGTAATCTTCGAGCTCTTCAGCTATTTCGATCAAAAGATCTTTTCTTATCATCACGACTTTCTCTTCTTTACAAATGAAAGAATTTTATTACGAAAAAAAAATTAAAAGGCACGTGTATCTAATGTAATCATGAGCAAATTGGCGTGGAAGCTCAATCGTCTACTCGCTTTTCACCGATAACGATGTCGCCAACAATGGATCTTAAATAGCCTTCATAAGCAATATTCAATCCCTCGATGATTGTTGTATCGTGTGCGTCAATATCGCCCAGTATTTTCTTATCATCATAGTTATTTCCAACAATGGCTAAGGAACAATGTTGGCTTTGTAATGGAAAAAGTCCTACCCCTATTATTTCCTCTCCAAATTTAACAAACCAAGTTTCTTCACTATGGTCTGTCGTTGTGTTTGGTATATGTATGGCCTGCTTCAGGTCTTCACACTGAATAATATCAAAATTCATCTTGTTTATCTATTTAACATAGATAAGACAGCTTGAAATGGAATATTGTTTTTTGAAACTTAAGAATAGATTATATTAGTCGATTAAGGAGATAATTACGCTATTTTAAGTCGATACGGCTGCCTTGAGTTTACAGCCGTACCAACTAAATAAAAATTAGGTCTTAACTATAGGATTTTAGCGTGCACCTATAAACTACTTAGCAAAAATTTCAGCTAGTTTTTTATCTAATTCTTCACCACGCAAATATTTAGCAATGATTTTTCCATTTGGATCAACCAGGAAATTCATAGGAATAGCCTTAACATCGTACATTGCTCCAGCTTCGTTTTCCCATCCTTTGAGATCCCCCACCTGTTTCCAAGTCAGCCCATCATCTTGAATAGCTTTTAACCATTTTGCTTTATCCGCGGCTTTATCCATGGAAACGCCTAGAATTTCAAAGCCTTGTTTCTGATATTTCGCATAGGCTTTTACTAAATTTGGATTTTCACGACGGCAAGGGGCACACCAAGATGCCCAAAAATCAATGAGGACATACTTTCCACGGTAGTCCGATAACTTGACCGGTTTACCGTCCACATCGGGTTGTGTAAAATCTTGTGCTTCTACCCCTTCGCTTGTTTTTTTAACCAAAGCGATACGCTTAGCGAGATCCTTTCCGAGGATAGAGCTCTGTAAACTCGGATCCAATGTGCCAAATATTTTTTCGGCTTTGATGGCATCAAATTCGGGCGGTAATGTGGAGTTGAAAGCCATCAACGCCATGTAGCTTTTGGGATTTTTGGCGACGTAATCCAATTTTGCATCTATTGTCTGCTGTTGTATCGCATTAGCCCGATCCTCTAGGGTTTTGATATATTTGGGATCTTGTTGGTCTGCGAGCGATTTGGATTTATACTCATTTTCAAGTCCCTCATACTGATCATATATTGGTTTCAGCATGGCATTAACGCGTTCATTTTCAGCATTCAAAGGCGATCCAGTTATTTTCGCATGTTTGATAGAATCTGCAGCTGCGAATTTGATCGTTGTTCCTTCTATCAAAAATGCTAATATATCCTGCTTAGGTGGTTTGGCGGGATCAAAAGGAGCATTATCGTGGATGATACGCAAATGTGCTTCCATCGGTGAAGGAATGCTTCCTTTAAACTCAAATTTACCGTCTTTCATATCTACGGAATCAATGCGTTCTTTTCCGTCATAGTTAAGACGAAGATAAGCTTTTGCAGGTTTGTTTAGTTTACCTACAGTTCCTTGTAAAGTATAATTTTGTTGCGCATATCCCAAAGCTGGCAATATGCAGGCTAAAGCTAAAGCCCATTTTATATTCTTCATATTGATATAATAATTATTGTACTATTTTAAAATCTATTTAGACACTTTCGTCACGCCTTTTTTTATGCTTTGCCCAACGATATTTGTCTGTAAAAGTTGTTTATAAAGCTTATCATCACGAAGGACTAATAAGGCCTCCCTGAAGCTCTTGTTAGACTCATTTCTGACACGTGCCATATAATCGCCACCGGTGTAAAGCAAAGAAGCAACCTGTGCTTTAAATTCAATATCAATGGCATCATGAGCGTCTAGATGATTTTCCGGCGGGATAGTAATGGATCGCTTATGTGCTCCGGCAACAAGTTGGCGGTGAACTTCTTTAGGGACTTTAAAGCGGGAATTAAATGCATCAAAGTTCGGATATGCACTCAGAAGCGCTGTACGATTCTGCTGCACAAATTCAATCCCTCCTTTAGCGACAATACCGTTGTTCATCAGCTGCGCCATCCACGTGCTATATTCATTGGTATCGATAGGCACAAAACGGTCCGGCATAATTCCGCCGCCCCCATACACCGTTCTTTTATTTCCCAATGTGCTATACTTTAAGGAATCTGGAAAAGAAATATGTCCTTCTTCCAGCAGCTCTTTGGATGCCATACGGCGATTAAAATCCTGAAAATAATCTTCCTTTCCTTTTGTGTAAGGTTTCTGAATCGACCGACCGGAAGGGGTATAGTAACGTGCGCCGGTAAGCTGCATTTGTGAACCATCGGATAATGGAACGGGTTTCTGCATTAACCCTTTTCCAAAACTGCGCCGACCGATGACCACGGCACGATCCCAGTCCTGAAGTGCTCCTGTAACGATTTCACTGGCTGAAGCCGTGGACTCATCAATTAGGACGACCAATTCCCCATCATAAAATTGACCATAACCACCAGTGAAGTAGTAATCTTTTCCGCCTTGGTTTGGTACGGAATAAAACACAATTTTTTCTTTGGGCAAAAACTCGTCAGCGACACCAATAGCAGATTGCACATACCCGCCGCCATTACTCTGCAAGTCTAGGATCAATTTTTTCATACCCTGATCTTTAAGACTCTTTAAGGCAGCATCTATTTCCTGACGCGTAGTCTGATTGAAAATTGAAAGGGAAATATAACCAATCTGATTGTCGACCATATAACTTTCGCGAACAGATCTCTCCAGTATATTTTCACGAATAATACTTATCTCCTTACTTTCCTTGCTTCCCGTAGACATTATTGTTAATACCACTGGCACATCTTTTTCGCCACGCAATTTTTCCATAATCTCGCGGTTGCCCCATTTTTCCCCAACAATGCTCTCGCCATCGATCCGGAGTATCTGATCGCCCACACGTAATCCTGCACGCATGGCTGGCCCATCAGCATTTACTTTAGAGACGAAAGTTTGCTCATTGTCTTTTAGGAATTGGATGCCAATTCCAGCGAAACTTCCACTCATGGCCACATTCATCTGCTCCGCTTCCTCACGACTAGTGTACCGTGAATGGGGATCTAAATCCGATATCATCGCTCTGATCGCTGCATCCACCAAATGCTCTTCATTGACCTGGTCGACATAATTCTGCTGAATAAGCTTCAGTGCCTCTTCAAATTTATATTTTGGATTCATCTGCGCCTGCAGCGACAGCCCCACACCAAGCATTCCCACGAGTAAGCTCGTTGCTTTCCTATTCATATTGTATCTTGATTTAAATCTATTTTTCGTTTTTAAGGATTTCAATCGCAAGGGATAGTTCATCCATCAATTTGCTGGGACTTCCTGAATATCCGCCTGAGCAATAGCGCACACGACCGTTTTTAACAATGATCTTGCGCGGAATGGATGAATCGCCAAATAAAGGAACCAACTGCTTGAATAACAAATCCTGCTCGTTCGTCTTAGGATTGACACTGTCATGCAATAAGTTGAAACGGAACCCTTCCCCACGAACATAGTTGACAGACTTATCTTTATAGTTTCCAGTCTGCATGGTTCCTAGCATATATATCGCAACCTCTTTATCCTGTGCATATTTGTCGACTAGAAGCTGCATTCCCGGAAATGCCATGATACATGGGCGACACCAAGTAGCCCAAAAATCCACAACAACAATTTTATCTTTCCAGTCTTCTGGTGTGATAAATAGTCCTTCAGCCGTTTCCAAACGAAAGTCGGGCATCGGATGATTGACCCAGTTATGGTCTACATAGGCTTGCATTGCGGCTTTTTGTTCATCCGATTTCAATCCCGCCAGATAAGCTTGGTACCCACTTTCATCATTGGGGTGTCCTTTTAAGTAAATTGATTTTAGTTTATCAAACATCCGCGGAGTCATCGCATTGTAACGGGCACTCATTTCTAGTAAAGGCAAAATTTGCTTTTCATCATTGAGTCCCTCCAGTACTTGTAGATTAATTTCGTTAAGATCCGCATTACTGTATTTGCCATCTTCAGAGAGCAGCAGAAAATATTTTCTCGCTTCCGCATATTTTTTAAGATCGTTTAACAAAGAAATATGCGTAAAAAGACGGTCATCCAAATTTTTCACTACATTGGAATCTGCCTGAGCCTGACGATCAAAATCATCTTTGTAGGAATTATCGCCACGGCGAGCAATCATTTTGGGTAGGATTGCTTCAGACACTTGATAGAGGCTATCTTTACCGACCATTTTAAACATATAGGCACGCATAATATTCCAGCGCATCAACTCATTTCCTGTTCTAAAATCGAGATCATCGTATAACTTAGCAAACTTGTCGAGCTGTTTGGTTTCGAAGTATGCCGATCCTAGTCCGCGGTATATCGCATAATAAATAAATCCCTGAGCATTGGGACGCTGGCGCCACTGCTGAACAGGAAAACGTTGTAAAAACTTTTCATAGGAAGTGATTATTTCAGCGTTACTCGGATTGCCACTCATCGTATTACTATAAGCAATAAAACGAGCTGTCGCTCCACTTGGGTAATCCGTATTTACACGCTTCTCGATCAATTGTATCACTTCAGTGTCTTTTAGTCTTGAACTCGCAAACGAATAAAGCTGACCAAGCACTTCATCGCTCAAATCTTTTCGTTGTAATTGCTGCGTGATCAGTTTTTGGGCATATGCAGGAAAAGCATCCCCCAAAGCCAATTTTTGTAAATTCATAAATGACTGAAAATAGCGAAGGTGTTGTTTACCTGATAAGGCAAACTCCTTATCCGCTAAACTTTTCATATAGTCAGCAGGCATCGCAGCCGGCTGCGTATTATAGTATGAAAAAATTCCACCGCCAGCGATCTCAGGTTGCTGGAAAGCAGCTTCTCCAAGGTAGGCGCCAGGAACAGCTTTTCCTTTTGCATCACTTAAAGCTACCGCATAGCCCCGATCCTGATTATTATCTGTTACGTCGGGATGGTCAAAATCGCCCTGATAGAATTTTACAGCAATAAAAGCTGTTGTCGATTTGACTGGTAGTATTACTGTCCATAGCCCTGCTGCATTTTTTTGCATGGGAAGACTAATTTGCCGCCACGAAAAATCTTCGAAAAGAAAACAGGCCGCATTTATCGCATCACTAAATTCGAGGTCCTTATCTTTAGCATTGTAAACTACCTCGACAGGTCCAGATGTTCTAGGTTTGGCTGGTTTGAAAAGACTGCTGTCAAATCGAGGCTGCGCATACGACACAGCCTGGACAAACAACAACACTAAAAAAATTATCTGCTTTTTCATCTTATATAAATTATCTGGGGTTTTGGCCAATTTCAGGATTGAGAGTCAACACTTCCTGGTTGATGGGGTATATTAAACGTGGGCTTGAAGCCGTCAAGGTATAAGTCTGTCCGTTTAAAGTACGGCTAACAGATTTAAAATAATTACCATCCAACGTAAGGCGGCGCATGTCGTACCAACGTAGATCCGTTCCAACAAATTCGCGACGACGCTCGTCGACTACCGACTGCAGTAAGTCACCATTGATATCTGTCGGTGAAAGTGCGATGTATTTACTGGCTGCAAAACGCTTCTTACGCAATAGATTTAGCAATTCGACTACTTTGGCTACATTATTTTGACGAGCGTATACTTCTGCTCGATTAAGAATGATTTCGGGGCTATTCAAACCTACATAAGAGTTGTAATAATAAGGGTTATTAAATAAAGGTTTGATATATACAGATCCTTTGTATGTATTGACATCGGTACCAATGAATAATTTCAGCCGAAGATCATCAGCTTTGTACAGTGCGATAAGCTCAGGATTTATTGGGCCGCGTATAAATCCTGAGCTTAACTTTGACAAGAGTACTTCCTTATCATCAATCAGCCGAGGATAGGAGCCTGAAACGTAGTCCTCCAGATTATACACTGTAGGATCTAAAGCTAAGGCCAAGTCGGCATATCTACCAGCTTCTTCAAAATTACGCATTGTCAAGTATACTCTTGATAACAAGGCATAAGCGGCAATTTTGGAAGGATGGTAATTAAAAGTCGGATAATTAGGTAGATTTTCCGTAGCCAAGCTTAAATCTGTGATCATCTGTTCATAAATCCGAGCTAACGACACACGGCTTAGGTTTTCAAAAAGATCTGCTTTTAGCAATAATGGTAATCCGGGTTGGCTCTCAGCCTTTGTGGGATCATATACTTGGGCATACTGATTGGCTAAAGAAAAATAGGCAAACGCGCGATGAACACGAGCTTCAGCAGCTACGGCAAGCTTTTGTGCCGTTGTGCCATTTTGGCTTTCCATCACCCCGTCAAGAATTTCATTGGCAATGTAAATCTGCTTATACAGATTATTCCAGGCTACATCTTGCTGATTATCTACATAGAAATAATCATTCCAGATATAAGCTCTTTGGTAATTCTCGCCCCAGGACAATGAAGCTGTAGTTGGGACTTCCGCAGCGATATTATCACTTGTGATAAGTGGCAGAATATACGAACTTTCAAAGTTACCCTTATTGTTTAGAAGATAACGAAAATCGTCGGTTGTTTTCAGGGTACGTTTATCATACTGATCTACTTCTACAAATTTCCTACATGAAGCTGCCAATAATACGCTCGAGGATAGTAGGCTATAGAGGATAATATTTTTAATTTTCATGATTTCAAGTTTAAAAAGATAGGTTTAGACTCATAAAATACGTTGGTGAGGGCGGAAGATTTGAATAACTATTCAATGTCCGATAACTTGGATCAATTCCATCTTTATTTTTTCGCCAAAGTAAGCCCAGATTGCGAACACTCGCATTTACGTTTACAGATTTAAACGGTGTATTTTCCAAGGTTTTGAATGGAAAACTATAACCTAGATCAATCTGTTGCAAGCGAACATTACTACCACTGATTACCAACGCATCCGAATTAGCATAACGTGACAAACTATTGTATTGGTAACCTTGCTTACTAAGTCCTGGCACGTTTGTGAAAGCTTCATCTCCAGGTTGACGCCATCTCTTTGCTAAATCAGACTGAAGACCTATGACTCCAGAATAGGGAGCATAATCTGGATAGTTTTGTACGGAAAGTCGTCTAAATACATGTCCCAATTCGTAAGTTATACGAACTCCTAAGGTAAAATTACGATAGGAGAATGTATTGAATAGTCCACCAAAATAGGGCGGTGTGGTACGCCCCACTTTCACAAGGTCTTCGGGTGAAAGAGCTGTAGCAGGTGCATCAGCATTGACAATTTCTCCATTTTGTTTGTATACCTGCGAACGTCCTTGATTATCTAATCCTGCCCATCGGTAGGCATAGACATAATCTATTGAATTTCCGACAATCGGAATAGTTCCATTGATGTAGTCAAGCACCCGAGTCGGATTGCTGAAACGCGAATCTGTGACTTTATTGGTATTATAACCAAAATTGAATAATGTATTCCATTTCACCTTAGATTGCAACCAAACAGCCCTTAAGCCTAAATCAACACCTTGTCCCGACATTGTCGAGCTATTAAATTTCAGACGCGTCCAGCCATAGGTTGGGTTGAACGGAAAATCATAAATAATATCAGAAGATTTCTTCGTATAATAATCTACGTTAAGCTGTAGTCTGTTGTGCCAGATGCCGTAATCTACGCCAATATTTAGTGTATGGACTTTTTCCCAGCTAATCTGACTATTAGCAGGAGATACAATTTCTGCCGTTACTTCATTTGTAATGTTATCATTACTTGTATTGATCACAACCACCCTATTTGCACCTGTTGGCAAAATACCGTTGACTCCGTAGGTCATACGAATCCCCAAAGCATCTACCCATGTCGATTCTTTTAAGAAGTTTTCTTTTTTAACATCCCATTTTCCACCTACAGACCAAAGTGGCTTACCGCGCTCACTCTTAGAAGCACCAACTAGCGTAAAATCATCAAATCGAATACTTCCAGAAAGTACATATTTACCGTTAAAAGCCGAAAAAGCGCCATTGGAATAGTAAGATAACGCTCGGTTTCTATTCTTTGCAATGGCAGCATTGGAACTGAAATAATTATCCCAACCATAAATCGTTGCGTAACTTCCTGTTGGATTTATAACGGCAAATGAATAGGTATCAGCGTTGAATCCTAAATAGTTATCTCCGGATGACCGGTAATTATTTTGTTTCCATTCGGCACCGGCGAGAAAATTCAAATTATGCTCCATAGACCTGCCAAAAGCTTTGTTGATATTCAGCTGCGAACGGAAAACGTACTGGGAGCCGTTGTAATTTTGAATGCCCAATCGACCTCCCATCGGATAGCCATATACATAATTTCCATTAGCATTGAAAGTTGTACCGACATTGATCTGATTTCTCTGGCTATAACTATTTACCCCGTCAACATTTTCCGTATTGTTCAGCTGCCGCTGCCATTGCCCCATTACCGAGAGATCTGCCCAACTGGCCAGTTTGGTATTGATATCCATATGCATCCGCAACCCATGATTTTGATTATTATAATTTGCAGCAGTAAGCTCTTCTATTGGATTATAAGCCCAATCCATATAACCTTTTTTCTCAAAATCCTGTGAGACCTCAGGTCTAAATTGAATATAGCGTCGTATGTTATTTCCGTTCTCATCTTTCAACAGATCATAAGGGAGGAGGCCGCCTGAACTAATATTTGATGATAGAGCGTTGATTACGGCAGAATTACCAATGGAATTCCCATAATTATACGTAATACCGGTAGCTAACTTAACCCGGTCGTTGAAAAGCATATTGGTAAGATTAGCCGTTGTATTGAAGCTTTCTGCTTTATTTGCGCGAAACACGGGGACATCTTTTGTATAATTGGTGGAGACAAAGTAGGTGCTCTTATTGGCTCCTCCCGAGATCGAAAGATTATACTGTTGGGAAGTCGCTTTCTGCAATAGATAGTCTTTGATTTGATTACGATTATCAGTAGATGCAAGTCTTGAGAGTGCTGCATCGCGTTCCTGCTCAGTAGCTGTCCCCCGTATTGCACGAAAAATCCATTCGAGTGATTCAGAGTGAGGTTTGCTACTATTAAATGCGTCCCAGCTATTTTTTTCGATATTGTCTGCTATAAAGCCTTCCTCGACCAATTGTTTTTCAAGGTCAATATATTGCGACGAAGACATCCTGTCCATTTTATTCAGATCAGCTGGAGAGGCGATACTTAAGGAAGTACCGAAATTGATTGATGTTGGGGTAACTCTTCCTTTTTTAGTTTCAATAACGATTACCCCATTTGCGGCTTTGGCCCCCCAAATTGAAGATGCCGCAGCATCCTTCAATACAGTTATGCTTTCGATATCGTTCGGATTTATTCGGCTTAATACCGCACCACCAGAGCTCTGTGTATTGCCTTTATTTGTAAGCGAAAACTGGGCATCAACTGTTTCTGCCATCGGGAATCCGTCAACTACGATCAATGGTTCTTTTGGAGTTCCCCCAGTCCCAAAAGTATTTATACCCCGTATCTGGATGTTATTTGTTCTTGGATCTACATACATTCCCGGTACAAGACCCTGTATTCGTTCAAGAATATTAATCGCTGGTGTTTCCTGTAATTGCTTGGACGTCACACTTCCAAATGAACTAGTAGCTCTATCTTTGGGTATTTTAGTATATCCCATAGACACAACTTCAACATCATCCAACACACTGACTACCTCCTCCATTGTCACATTAATCTGGTTGCTACTGCCGATTACCCTACGCTGCGGCTCCATTCCCATGTAAGAAAAAATAATGGCATCAGCAGGTTCTGTAAGACGTAGTGTATAACTTCCGTCGCTACTGGATGTCACTCCCGAACGCACGGCATGTCCATCAGACATGACTGTAGCACCAACCAAGGGCGTACCTTTACTATCTTTCACAAAGCCTGAAATAGTCTTCCAATACAGGTCATTACCATCTTTACTTCCCTTATCTCTATTGTCACGAATAATGGTAAAGTAGTTATTTTGAACGTACAGGAAAAGATAATTGTTTGGATAGAGCAGTTCCTTCAATACTGTCTCCACAGGAAGCCTTTTGTTTTTTGGAATATCCTCACTGTTAACAAAGGCATCCCGGATCAGCCCCTCTTCATAGGAAAATTTAGTTCCGTAGATCCGGGTAACTTCGCTAAGAGCCTGACTGAGACTCGCTCTTTTTTGCGCAAAACTACCCGTGGTACTCAACAGGCAGACTATAGGCACAAGTAATTTAGTTTTCATAAATTTCGATTGATTAGTGCTCGTTTTTAATTAGGTTTTATTATTATTTGTTTGTTTTTCATTTCGATGTTTACATTCATAGTATGTTTGATAACAAAGAGGATGTCATCTATTTTTTTGACCGGTATAACACCTGTAAATCGCTTATTGAGCAATGATGGATCTTCTACTACAACTTGATAGCCATAGTTATCTTCCAACACATCTACAATATTTGCTAAGCTGCTATGCTCAATACTGAGTTCACCGCGCGTCCAGGATAGCACCCTATTGCCATCGTTAGTAACAACACGATTTTCCTTTGCAGATGTATCATAGACGAACGTCTCTCCTGGTTTTAGGATACGATCTTCACCGTTTTGTCCCTGAATACGGACACTTCCCTCAAACAGCGCCACTTCAATACGCCCACGACGGTCCTTTACATTAAACTTTGTCCCCAAAACAGTTAATGAAAGGTCGCCCACATGTACAACAAAGAAGTCGCTTTCGCGCATGCGATTTTTAACGGCAGTATGCTTTACCTCAAACATCCCTTCTCCTTCAAGCCAAACTTCGCGCGGTTTATCCGTTTTCCAACTTCGCACGTATGAAATGTGAGAATTACTATTTAGTCTGATGATAGAAGAATCCGGAAGGGAAAGGATACGTTGCTCACCGAAGGCCGTAGTTGTTTCTTTAGTCCCAAATTGGCTAACATCATATACCACCATTGTAAATACCAAGATGGCTGCTGCAGAGGCTGTCCACCGTAACAAAGTGCGTACAATCCGACTACGTTGTTTTTTACTTTCGTAAATTGGAATTTGTGCTTGAATCCTCGCCCAGCGCTGTTCACTACTTAAGGTACTTTTTGCAGTGGTCTGATTTTGGATCAATAAGACCCATGTTTTGGCAAGAGCCATTTCATCCGAAAGATGTGGATAATGAAGAATAAGTTCAGACCAAAAATCGGTTGAGGCGTCTGCCGGCATTAAAGCCGCTAATACAAAATCCTCATCCGCAAAAAAATCTGCTGACTTATAATCTTTATATTTTGATAATCGAGAGTTCATACTGTTTTATATAGGTTACACCTCTCGACAGAATTTTACCCCAATAAATTATATTTTTTTTAAAAAAAACAGAATTCCTCAACCAAATCATCATTAAACAGCGTTAACAAGGACTATGATTGTAAATACTGCCTATTATTTATTCGAGTGAAATTTGAAGATAGGTGAAAAATTTAAGGATAGCGTAGCGTGTTAAGTATGTGCAGTAATACCAATAAACCAAATGCACCAAAGTGTTTTCTCAAACTATCGAGAGCCCTATAATACAATTTGTAAGTATCTTTAGTAGAGAGTCCCATAATTTCGGCGATTTCGTCATAAGGCAATTCATCAAAAAACCGGAGATGTATAACTTCTCTTTGGCGTGTTGTCATCTGCTGAAGTGCTTGATCAAGCTTATCTCTAATTTCCTGCGCACGCTCTTGACGTATCATACTGAGATCGTGAGGTAATTCGATGGTAAAGGGCAAATAATCGAGGGAAGATTGAGCAACATCTGCCCTTCGCAGCGATTGTTCTATTTTCTTGATCAACGTCCTTCGAAACGCTTTAAAAAGATAGTTCTTTACAGCAACATCCGCACTTAAGGTATCCCTATTGCACCATAGTTTTACAAATAGCTCTTGAATACTATCTTCGATGATTTCTTCGTCTTGCGTAAATTTAAATCCATAATTGAACAACAGGTGGTTGTAGCGTTCAAAAAGTATTTTGAACGAAGGTTCATGTCCAACTTGAAACATTTGCCAAATCTGTTGATCAGAGTTCATTTATAAATTTGAGCCGTTTTTGCTTTTCAGTTTAAGTAGATAAAATTTAATTCAAAAATAGTAATTTTTTTTGATCAATCTAATCATTGGTTAGATATGCATAAGCATTACTATTCAGTCTCCTTTTGATTGTACCCCTATTTTATAAAACGATCTGCAATTTGTGGGGAACTACCTATGCTATCTC